>CP031740.1:1358750-1970625 GCA_022701275.1 Microcoleus vaginatus PCC 9802 | reverse complement strand
GAGTTCGTCTTCGACAATCAAAATATTAATTAATTTTTCTGCACAACTCATCTTTTTACAATCTTTGAAAATAGTTTAACTCGTTAAATTTTAAGTGAAAAGATGTACCCAATTTTCTGGATATTTCGATAGTTCCCTCTAACTGCTCGGTTAAAGTGCAGACAACTTGAAACCCCATCGAGTGAGTTTTCCGAAAATCTAAGTTTTGAGGAAAGCCAATACCGTTGTCCTTAACTAAGAGGTTGATTTCTTGATCGCCCGTTTGATAGCATTCTACACTAACTGTACCAGTTGTGCCATCAGGAAAAGCGTGTTTCAAGGTATTTGAAACCAATTCATTGGCAATTAAACCGCAGGGAGTAGCGGTTTCAAGATTTAGGGAAATTGGCTCAGCTAATACCTGCAACTGAATTCGGTTGTTGCTAATATTGTAAGAGTGAAACAAGTTACTTACCAAATCTTCGAGATATTCGCCAAAATTAATTTGCGCTAGGTTAGTCGAGCGGTATAGTTTTTCGTGAATCAGAGCCATAGAATAAAGGCGATTCTGACTTTCTTCAAACATTTTGCTTACTTGCGGGTCGGCAACTGTGTTCGATTGCAATTCTAACAGACTGGCAACTACGCAGAGGTTGTTTTTAACGCGGTGGTGAATTTCTTTGAGCAAAATTTCTTTTTCTTTGAGGGAGTTTTTCAAATTTGCTTCCGCTTGTTTGCGATCGCTCAGTTCAGCTTGCAGTTGCTGGTAAAGTAGAGATTGCTGAATCGCGATCGCCAATTGATTCACCAACTGCTGAAATAAATTGATTTCCCATTCTTGCCAATCACGAGGCCGATCGCATTGGTGGGCAATCAGCAATCCCCAAACCTGGCTGTGCTGAATAATCGGCACTACTAACTTTGCCCTAACTTGAATTTGTTTCATAAACTCCATCACACAAGGTGTAATGCAGGGGTCATCTAGTTCGGAGATCGCAGAAATTCGCCCTTGCAAATAAAGCTGATAACTTTGGGGCGGAAAAACCTCTTCGCCAAAATATCTATCCACGAGTTGGCTGCATCCTTCTGCCACGGCTTCAGCAATGACTCGCCCGCCCCTTTTGGGTAAAAGTTGATAAACCAAAACTCGATCGGCTAATAATACTTGCTGGAGTTCCGCAACCGTGGTGTTGAGAATTTCCTCTAATTGCAAAGACTGGCGGACACGACGGGCGATCGCCTCCACAAGCCGTTCTTGCTCGAACTGCTGCCCCCTAGCGAGTTCGGCGTATTTAGAATTGCTGATATCAGCGGCGTAACCAATAATTTCGATCGGAATGCCCCTGCTGTCAACCAATAGTTTTAGTTCCGTCCTTAGCCAGCGGTAAATTCCGTCTTGGTGTAGAAAACGATACTCGGAAATGCAATTTTTTTCTGCGGACAAATCCAAAAAATTTACTAGAAATTGTGGCCGATCTTCAGGGTGAATCCTGCTAGACCAAAATTTACAATCTGCTAACAATTCTTGGGGGTCGTAGCCAAGGATTGTCTGAACGTTGTCGCTGATGTAAGTAGTACAAAAGTCCCCTATCGGTGCGGCTGTAAAAATTACCGCCGGATTAGAACCCAGTAAAAATTGCAGGCGTTCTTTTAACTGCTGAAATTCCATTTCTGCCCGCTTACGATAACTGATATCTTCGATCGCCCCCATGCTGTAGAGAGGAATGCCCTCGCGATCGCGGATCAGCGTTACCGTCAAGTTGGCCCACATCAGCTCGCCATTCTTCTTAATCAAGCGTTTTTCCCTTTGGAAGCGAGAAATATGGCCCTCCACCAACTGCTTGACTTGCTCCACATCTCCTTGTAAATCTTCTGGATGCGTGAGTTCAGTAAAAGTCATGGTAGCCAACTCCGAATCGCTGTAGCCCAACATCTGGCGGTGAGCTTCATTCACTTTGATCGTGCGGTAGTCGCGCACGCTTGCCAAACCAAGCGCGATCGGAGCATCGTCAAATAAGTTGCGAAACTTTTCCTCGCTCTTTTGCAGTGCAGCTTCTGCGTGTTTGCGAGCGGTAATGTCTCGGGCGACCCACATCACTCGATCGAACTCCAGCGGCGAAATACTGGCATCAAACCAAAATAACTTGCAGCCAATTTCCATCCTGTATTCAACTCTGTGGGTTTGCCCCGATGCCAATGTTTGGCGAATGTGGGCTAGGGCAAAATTAGCTTCCGCTTCTGGGAAGACTTCGGCGAGGGTTTTGCCCACCACTTCAGGAGCCGGTTTGTACAGCAGTTCGGGAGCCGTGGGGGCGATTTTGAGGTAGCGGCCGCTTGCGTCGAAAACCAGCACGATATCCGTCATGGCATTAAACAGCGCCAGCAGTTCTGCTTCGGAGTTTTGGAGCTTTTCTTCGGTCAATTTGCGCTCGGTAATGTCGGTGTCAGTGCCAGTCAGGTGTAATGCTTTGCCACAAGCCGATCGGATCGCGCTGCCGCGGGCAAGTATCCAGCAGGTGCTGCCGTCTTTACGCAGCATCCGGTGTTCTACTTCATAAATGTCTGTCACACCCTCTAGATAAGCCTTTACTGCTTCCTCGACAGCAACTCGATCGTCGGGATGAACGTGAGACACCCAATTTTCCATGCGGTTGGGAATCTCTGCGTCCTGATAGCCCAACAAAGCTTTCAAAGACGGAGCAATGTAGATTTCGCCGGTTTCCAAATTCCAGTCCCAAACCCCCACTTTGCCGGCCGATACTGCCATTTCGTACCATTGTGTCCGCTGCTGCACTCGCAGTTCTAACTCTGCATTGAGCTGCTGCAAAGCGATTTCTGCTTGTTTGCGATCCGTGACATCGCGGCCTGCAGCTTGATACTCGACGATTTGTCCGCTCTCGTCGAATATCGCCCGATCGATCCACTGCTGCCAGCGAATTTCCCCGCTGGGCAAAATTACTCGGTGTTCGCAGGTAAAAATAGGGTTGTCGGGAGACACAGAAGTATATTGCTGTTGAAAAATTTCTCGGTCTGCTTCTGGCAGCAGGGACAGGAAGCATTTGCCGAGCAAGTCCAACGGCTGCACGCCGAAATAACGGCAGTAAGCTTGATTGACAAAAGTTATTTTACCGTCTGGGAGGTAGCGGCAAATCAGTTCGGTTTGGTCTTCCACAATCGCCAGGTAGCGCGCCTCGCTCTGCTGCATGGCACTTTCGGCATTTTGGCGATCGCTGACTTTTTCTCGTTCACAATTGCCCTCTAACAGTTGCCATTGTTCCTGGAGCTTTGCCATTTCTTGATGCCGTGCCTCGATCCAGCTATACATTGCTGGGCGAATCCTTTTTTCGCTGACTATACCTACTGGCTGACCCCGTTCATCTACAATTGGCAAGCAATCGATCGAGTATTGACAAAATAGCTTAAATGCGGTAATAAGATCTGTAAATTCTGATTCTTTTAAGACAATTAAATTCCGCGTCATTGCGTCGGCAACTTTCATGCCTTGCCATCCGTATTTGGCCGCGGCTAAGTTCAGCACATCTTCCGGGCTTAGCAGTCCGACTAGCTGATTTTCATCGACAACTAAGACGCAACTAATAGATGCTTTTACAGTTTCGTTTGAGTCGGAAAATGCAGGTGAATTAGGCAGTGGGCAAGGGTTGCTCGTCCGCCGCATCAGGGCGATCGCCTCTGCGAGTGAAGTCGAGGACCCAACCGTGGCAGGGTGGCGATCGACAGCTTCGTCGGGCGATCGTAAATTTGCCGACAAATTAGCAAGTTCCATTAGTCTTGGTCAAAAAGTATTGCTAATTAACTTTAGCAACACTTTTAGTCATCAGCCAGATGACTGATGACTGATGAGCTGCCTGATTTTCTACCCAGGAGAATATAAGTTTTCATTCCCCCTTTGCCTTTAACTTCAATCATTCCTCGCTCCTGAAACAAATATTTATTATCCAACAATTTATAAGTAGTTTCGCTCACTTGAATCCGCCAAGGCAAACCCTGAGATTCCATGCGGGAAGCAATATTTACCGTGTCGCCCCATAAATCATAAATAAACTTCTTTATACCAATTACTCCGGCAACAACCGGGCCGCTGTGAATGCCGATGCGGATGCTAAAATATTTATTATTGTTAGCATTAAATTGGGCTATTTCTGCTTGCATATCTAGGGCAATTTTGGCGATCGCATCTGCGTGGTCTGCCCTGGGTTCAGGCAGTCCTCCTACTGCCATGTATGCGTCGCCGATGGTCTTGATTTTCTCTAAACCGTGCCGTTCGCACAAAAGGTCGAATCCTGAGAAAATCTTATTTAGGAGATCCACAAGTTCGATCGGATTCATGACGGCAGACAAAGCAGTAAACCCCACAATATCGGCGAACAAAACAGTCACTTCCGGAAAGTATTCGGCAATAGTAGTTTCGTTTTGCTTGAGGCGTTCTGCTATTGCCTTGGGCAAGATATTTAACAGCAGCTTTTCGGATTTTTCTTGTTCTTCCCACAGGGCATCTTCTGCTTGCTTGCGTTCCGTAATGTCGTGGTAACTCCAGACTCTGCCGATAATTGTATCTCCCAGCCGCTGCGGTTGCGAATAGCGTTCAAAAAATCTGCCGTCTTGAAATTCCAACAAGTCGTAACTTTCGGCTTCTGGCTGCTCGTAAAGTGATTGTATTCTCTCTTGAAATGCTTGGGGGTCTTTGAGTTGGTTCAGGACAAAGGCGATCGTTGTGGCGTCGTCTCGCAGTGCCATCACTTCATTAGGTATGCCCCACATTTCCACAAATTGTCGATTGAAAGTGACGATTTTTCCGCTCCTGTCAATCGCTAAAATACCGTCTGCAGTAGAATCAAAAGTTGCTAGCAGCAGAGACACAGATTTAGCTAGGGCGTCTTCGGTCATTTTTCGAGCAGTAATGTCTCGCAAAATAGCGCGAATCGCTACTAGCGAACCTGCCGCAAATTTACAGCTTATGCTGCCTTCGAGCAAAATTTTTTCATGAGTCTTCGTGATAAATATTATTTCAATAGAGGCGGGATACGAGGTATTTTCATTGACGCTTTTTTGGGTAAGAGCTTGATACAATATATCCAGAGACTCGGGGGAACTGTTCGGATGAATGATATCAAAAACAGTCATTTGAGCAATTTCTGCTTCGGTGTAGCCCAAAGTTTCCCGCCAAGCCCGATTTACATACAAAAAATGACCGTCTGCTCCAATACTTTGAATTAAGTCAGTAGCATTTTCAAATAAGTCTCGCAGTTGTTCTTCGCTTTCCCGCAAAGCTATTTCCGCTTGTTTGCGCTTGATGAATTGACCGAGTTGGCTGCCGATGGTTGCGATTATCGGGAGCAATTCTTCATCAAAACACTGCACTTCGCGGCTGAAAAAAATTATCACGCCCAACACAGACTTGGCAGAATTTTCAGGGTCGTAGTCGCCCAAAATTGGAAAACCAAAAGCTCCGTGCAGTCCTTCTTCAGCAGCGATTTCGCGGCGTATACAACTGTCGCTTTTGGTGACATCGGCAATCCACTGAGAGGAACCGCTGGCCCAAACGAAACCAGGTAGTCCTTCGCCAAACGCACAAGTCATTTGTTCCGTAAATTCGGCAAATTTGGGGATAGAAACTGAGCGTTTTGTCCAACTGGCGACGCACCGAAGCAAATTGGGGTCGGAAACCGCAGTTATTCTCTTAGTTTCTGACAGCAGTTTTTCCCCAGCTTCTGGCATCCAAAGTTCGGCAGTATCCCATCCCAAGCTGTCACAAATTACGGGCAGAATTGCTGCTATAGCTTTTTTGATTGTTTCGGATGCCGACAGGATGCGAGTGGTGACGTACTGAGTTATTTGTCGCTTGCGGGCGCGCTGTCTATCTGTGACATCGCGCCCGATGTACACGAAATCTTGAACGGCGGGCCAAGAGCCAGAAACGCCTTTAATATCAGTCGAAATCGCCGTACACGAAAACGAAACTGTGAGCTTTTTTCCGCTTTTTGCCGTGCAAATTACTTCGGTGTGAGTTTGAGATTGTTGAGGCTCCTCTTGGCTGACTGCTTGCAAAGAGGAGCCAAAAGCAGCAAGAGCGTCTATTTGCTGACCTACTAATTCTGATTCGCTGTAACCGAACA
Source organism: Microcoleus vaginatus PCC 9802 (assembly GCA_022701275.1). Lineage (NCBI taxonomy): Bacteria > Bacillati > Cyanobacteriota > Cyanophyceae > Oscillatoriales > Microcoleaceae > Microcoleus > Microcoleus vaginatus. Next base: position 1,964,512 of record CP031740.1, on the reverse strand, counting down.
AATCTTGAGCCGCTTGATTGACTTTTTTAATCTTTCCCGAGGCTGTTGTTACCAACAAAACTTCGGCCATTGAAGTAATAATTTTTTCAACATAATTATTAGTAGTGGCTAAGGTACTCAATAAAATATCCATTTCATTGGTAGCTTGGACTAGAGTTTGTTCTAAAGCCATCCTATCAGTTACATCTTGAAAAAATATAATTAATCTCGGATAATTCTCGTCATTGGCAAAATCGACAATATACATATCAAAATAAAGCCGCGAACCATTTTCTAATAGCCGCGTGATCGCTTTTACTTCAAAATTTGGCAAACGTTTTTCAAAAATATCGATTAAAATTTCTTCAGTTCCCACCAATTCTGGAAAGGGAATGCGGACATCGTTGCCGGCGACTACTTCCTCGGGACACTCGCCAAACCGCTGCACTTTGATAGAGGTTTCTTGGATTAAAAAGTCTTTATCCAGTGCTAGGTACTCCAAGTGGGGGGGAACTAACAGCTTTTTTAACAGGGTTTTCATGTTGAATTTTTAGTAGTGAATGCGCCCTCGGTAGCGCACTATCTAAAATTAATCTATTTATCTGTGTTGGTAAAATGGAATTTTGACTATAAAGGTAGTGCCTAACCCTGTCTCGCTGGAAAATTCGATTTGACCTCCGTGCAAGTCTACACACTGCTTGACTATGGATAAACCCAGTCCTGTACCGGGTATTTTTCCGACATTTTTGGCTCGGTAATAAGATTCAAACAGTTGTTCTTGGTCTTCTAGAGGAATGCCAATGCCTGCGTCTTTAATTTTAAATGTAGCTTCTTCATTATTCTGGCAATTTAATTCAAAATAAATATTGCTGTCGATCGGCGAATATTTAACAGCATTTGACAGCAAATTTGTTAAGATGTGCCGCAGCAATTTTGGATCTAGTGCGGGCAAGTTTTGCGTTTCCTGCGACTCGTTATCATTTTTGGTCGCGGGCGTGACTAATTCTTGACAAATAAAGTTAATTGTATGATTTTTTCCATAACTAATTTTAATTGATTCTACTAACTCGCTGCAAAATTTTTTTAAGTCAACTGGTGCGGGATAGAATTCGAGTTTTCCGGCTTCGGCGCTGCTAAGCAACCGCACGTCATCTAATAGCTGAGCCATCTGTTGAGATGCTGATTTAACGTGTTGCAGGTATTTTTGTTTTTCGGCGTGGGTGATTTCGTCGCCGTAGTCTTGGAGGATTTTAGTAGCAAATAATACTGTACTTAGAGGATTGCCGAATTCGTGAGCAATCATTGAGAAAAAACGAGATTTTACCTGTCTGAGTTCTTGCTCTTTTGCCAAAGAGCCGCGAATTTCTATTTCTTGTTGTTTGCGTTCTGTGATGTCCCTGCCTATATAAATGAAATCGTAAAGTCCCTCTAATTCGGTCTGAATTGGCGAACAGGAAAATTCTACCCAAATTTCTTCTCCTGCTTTATTAGTGCAGACTATTTGTAGTTCTCTACGCAGCTCTTTCTGAGACAAAATATAGCGGTGGCGACCTTGGCAAATTAATGTTTCTTCGAGTAAGATTAAAGACAGGGGGCGACCGATCAATTCTGCTTCGCTATACCCAAATAACCATTGGGCCGATTGATTGATTGTTTTGATAGTTCCTAATGTTGTTGTCACCAACAAAGCATCGCCCATCGAACGAATAACTTTATCTATATAATCTTTAGAAGCGGCTAAGGCACTAACCAAAAGATTAGCTTCATTAGCGCTCTGAATCAACGATTGCTTCATCACCATCTTTTCGGTGGTATCTTCAATCAAAATTAGCAATGTACTTGGCACATCTTCTTGTTCGTCTTCATATTTGATAGCCAACATATCAAAGTATAAAGGGCGGTTTTGGTCGGCAAACCGAGCGATACCTTTGACTTCAAAACCCGGCAGCCGTCCCATAATGATAGACATGAGGATATTTTCAATGCCAATCAGTTCGGGAAAACTCATGCGAGCATCTGCACCGGGTATCGCGTCGCCCGGAGTATCGGCATAATGCTGCACTTTGGCGGAGGTTTCCTGAATGATGAAATGGTGATTTACTACAAAATACTCTATTTGTTGCGGGTTCAATAACTTTTTTAGAATGGGGTTCATACTGGTTCTATCATTGTGTAAGCTAGTTTATAGAAAATTTCGTCAACATCTTTGCCTGTTTTAGCAGATGTCGTGTAAACTGCTATTACTTTGTCTTGACATATCGCATGGGATATTTCCACTAGCAGCGCCAATTTTTCCTCCTCAATCAAGTCTACTTTGTTCAAAGCGACGATTATTGAACCTTTAGGATTGACTGAAGAAAAAAGCTGAATGTGTTCGGAGATTCGCTCAACTGTTTCGGAGCGGGTGACATCGGCAACGATTAAAACGCCGCTAGCTCCCTGCAAGTAAGTCGGTGCTATTCCTTTGAATTTTGTATGTCCTTCTAAGTCCCAAATTAGCAACTGTGCTTTTGTGACTATTTCCGGCTGTTTTACGCCTTCTAATTCTAAGATTTTGCGGGAAATTTTTACTCCCACAGTGGACAGGTACTCGTCGCTGAATTTCTGATCGACAAAACGGCGGATCAGGCTGGTTTTGCCCACGCCAAAATCGCCAATCATGCACATTTTTTTAGATATAGTAACTGACATAATTATTTACTGTTTATAGTCTTAGTTATTGGTTCAAATAGCACGCATCTGCTTAAAATTCGCGGTTGATTGGGTTCCACGTCGGCAGGAGGATGCGCCACGCCAACCGTTTGGAGTCGCTTCGGGTTAGCACCTTGCCGCACTAAAGCATCTCGCACGGCGGTGGCACGTCTGAGCGACAACTGTTGATTTTTAGCAAGTTCTCCACTTTGATCGCTGTGCCCAATTATCTTAATCTGTTTTTGAGGATATTGATCCATGAAATTTTTGACACGGGCGATGATTTCTTCATCTGTTGAGTCTAATTTTGTCGTTCCTTGCTCGAAGTAGATGCGGGTTGTAATTTTCACCGGCTCTAATTTAACGGTACTGATGACCGACTGAACGCCGGGAATTTGCTTCAGGGACTCAGCTATTTTCTGTGCGTCGGCACTGTCTCTAACTCGGCCCTCTACTGTAAGTTTGCGATCGCCATACCGCGTAGAAATAGAAACGCCCTCTCTCTGGTTCAAAACGGCGGTAATCCGCTGCACCTCAGCCGCCGTCAAAACTGGATCTGGGGGGACATCTACAGCTATAATTCTATTATCTAATTGCAATTTCGGTGCAGTTGATGCGGCTATTTTTTCTGCTTGTGCCCGCAATTCTTGATTTGGCAACTTTCCCGTTAGCTTTAAAGTTTTGCCATCAACTGCAACATCTAAGCGGTAAACTGCTAATTCGGGAGTGGATGCTAAAGCTGCGACGGCATTAGCTTCGAGGCGGCGCTCAACACTGCTGCGGTACTGATAAATTCCCCAAGGTACTAAGATTAAGCTTAGGGCGGCTAAACCAATACCCGCTAGGGCGATCGGGGGTTTTGTTGATTTTTCTTTTTGCAGCGGGTCGAATAAAGTTTTTATGAACGGGTGCAGCGACTCCGGTATAGTACCCGGATCGCCGTTAAACTCGTGAATTACTTTAGCGTAATTAAGAATGAGATTACTAACGGTTTCTCGTGTTTTCTTGATAAAAGAGTCGGGCGGTTCTCCTTTAATCACGACGGCCATGTAGCAATATCCCGCTACTTCTAGCATAATCTTGGAGTCGCCGTATTCAATTTGATTTAGTTCGGAAACTTCTCCCGGCCCAACGATACAGTCGTTAACAAAGCTGCGAATAGCTGTGAGCATTCCTGCTACCATTTCTGATTCTAACTGGTAGCTTTCTGAGTTTTGAACTTCGGAAATTATCAAGCCAGATGCTTTGTGAATTAAGAAGGCTGCTTGGACGGTAAAGGGTACTGATTCTTTGAGGATTAATTCAGCTTCGGAGACTCCTTGTACTTTGGAGCGAATTTTTCTCTGGAATCCTTCGACGCTGATGGCATTTGACACTTTTTCATTGATTGTCTTGATAGCTTCTGCCATGTATCGGGAAATTGTACTGCCAATTACGGGATAGAGCGCATCCACCATAGAGTCGCGTTCGAGTTTTATTTGGGCTGTAATCGTTTTGCCCATTTCTGGTGCGAGGGCCTGGACGATCGACTCTTTGTCCAGGCGAATTTGCTCTTTAATTGCCAAACCGATTTCTGGGGCGATCGCATTAGCAATATCCGCTGGCGAATTCACTATTTGTTGAGCCAGTGCCTCGGGAAGCAGCTCAGCTATTGCCGCACTCATTGCCGACTTGTTTTCCTGAGTTTTTGCCCTAATCACTTCGTCAATAATTGGCACTATCGCGTTAACAACTTCTTCTCTCGAATCAGCAATTTTGCGGCTGAGAATTTCTGCGATCCAAGGCAGCATCAACTCAATCAACTCTTGGGGCTCGTAGATTTGGTGCTCCAATTTTCCTAATTTATCGTCGATTGTTGCCATCAGGTGGCGCACCCCCGGCAAATCGTTTTCTGCCAGCAGATTTTTCACTTGCTCGATATCGGAGATTTGCTCGCCAAACATCAGATTTTGCAGCCTTTCCATCGCGCTGTCGGCTTCATTTAAATCCTGTTTAATTTGGCCTAATATTTCTCCTGGCTGCGATATCGGTGTGGGCTGTTCTACCAAGTTTGGCATCGATTGAAGCGAAGCAACCACCGGCTCTAAATATGCAGTTTCTGGTGGCTCTGAGACTGGGGAAACTATGGGATTATCGGGAATTTCCGAGGATTGTGACTCGGTTTCGGGAGGGGCAACATCTTGTTGCCGATCGAGCCCGTGGGATTTTTGATCCTGTACTTCCTGTAGAGAATCTTTTATTGTCAAGTTAGACAATTCTTCGACAGGCTGTAATTCCTCCTCCAAATCCGGCTGGACGATCGCGGAAACATCTATAGTTTTAGCTGAGGAATAGCCTTTTTCCAGTTCTGAAGTGTTGAGTTTGTGAGTAGTCAACAGCAAACTTTTTAACTCGTCTGCAACAGGCGGGGAATCGCCAGACTCCGGTTGGCGATCGTCGCCAGTTTCGGGCACACTCGCTGCAACTTCCTCTTGCTTTTCTGAGGAAATACCTAACAAATCCATCAACCCGCCGAGGGCCCCAGCTTGATTATTTTCGCCACTGCTGTCATCTTCGATCTCTGCATTTTGCTGGTTGGAACCTGCAATAATTTTGAGATCGACTAACAGATTCAGCAAGGGTTCTAGCTGGGTTGCTGCATCGGCAGCAGACTCGTCAGGTTTAGAAACAAAACCCTCTAACTCATTGTCGTCAGCCGGATTTTCTTTCGGTAAAGCCATGCGTTATTATCCGTTATGGTGGCGCTCCGGCAACAGAAATTCGGTATTTAACTTATTATCAGCAGCGCCTTTAAGTTCGGGTACAAATTCTGTCCCTTTGAGCCTCATGCCGAGTTCAAACAGAATTTCTGCCATGTCGTCTCTAGAAACTTTAACATCTCTGAGCATGGAAAAGCGACGATCGAGCTCTTCAAACACTTGTGTTTTCAAAGTGCGGCTTTCTTCAGATAGTCGATCTCTGGTTTTGGAGAGTTCGTCGCGAAGCGAACTGGTTTGATTGTCGATCGCCTCGTCTAGGGCTTCCATGTTGCTGGAGAATTTGCGGTTAACGCGATCGATTTGCTGACGGAGGTCGGCGCTTTCTTCTTGCGTGTTTGAGGTGAGCGATTTAACTTTCTTTTCTAACGAATCAACGGCCACCTTCATTTCTGCAGACAGAACTGTCTTCACGTGTTCGATGCGACTTTGCATATCTTGCTGCATCATGGACAAGTCGGAATCTATTTTATCGAAGCGATTATCGTATTCTCTAAGCTGCGCTCCAAAAATTATATCGCGAATCTGGTCGATATTTCCCAGCCGTTCGCGCATTTCTTCTTTAGTTATTTCGGCCATGCTTGTACCTAGAATCTCCGGAGATTGTGAGTTTAAGAACTGTGCTAGTGATTTAAGACCGTTGTTGGTGGCACTAGCTTTTTTGAGTGGGGGGGCTTTTATTTTTTGAATTCTCATCCCTGCGTCGGGGATGGGATTTTTTAGAGTTGTGACTCTAAATATCCTGAGATTCAAATTTTTGAGCCTAATCTTGTCACCAAAAAGACGGTTTGCTATCCTTGGCTTGCAGCAAGCTCAGAGAAGCGTAGATTTGCTGCTCTACAGGACAGCGGGGTAGGTTTTAATGTCTTCTACTGACATCTTCAATGATATCGCATCTTGACAGTGCCTCATACCACAGCCCTTGATCCCCGGGAAAAAGCGGGGCGCGCTCTAGGTGCCATTATATATAATATATAACTCAAAAGCTGCACCGATCGCTCCCCGATCGGCTCCGAGGGATGTAGCCTTTGAGCAGAAAGCACTTATACAGCCGAACTCGGCCCCTCTGTGCCCCTCGAACCTTCTCTTGATGCGATCGCCATCTAAAAAAGCGTAGGGCCCGATCGACAGCGATCAGACCCAATAATATGAGAGCTTTGTTTTTTTTAACAAACGAGATGTGTTTCCGGTTGAGAACTTTTACTTACTAGGGTTTACAACTTGTGCAGCTTTACTTTTAATCCGCAACCACAATAAGTCTGACTCGACTGCGGTTTGGCTTGACTGCTCGATCGGCAGTTCGCCACTATTCCAAGTTGTGTTCGGTTAATTTCTGCTGCGCCTGGGAATCTAGACCGGAGACACCATGTCTATATCCTCGAACTTTCTTTCTAAATATAGCGACCTCCTTTCTCTTCCTGTCCCGGTGTCTATTATTAAGTTAGCATGGCCTTTCGGAGGAGTAAAGCACAATTTGCAAAACTTGATAGGTCTTTACATTACTAAGTATAATGATATGAATCTCCAAATAGATGTAAGTTAGCACTCACGCACTCCTAACCAACAAACCGGGTTTTTCTACCGAAATTGAGGATTTTAAGCAAGTATTTTGGTAGAAAAACCGGGTTTCTGGACACCCGTGCGTAAGTCCTATAAATTCTATTGTTGCTACATCTTTACATACTTAACAGTTCTTGTCATGTCTATTTCTCCTAAGTTTCTCAGTGGCAGCCAAATCCGCCAAACCTTCCTCGACTTTTATGCTCAGCGGGGACATAAGATGTTGCCGAGTGCTTCTTTGGTGCCCGAAGATCCGACGGTGTTGCTGACGATCGCCGGAATGCTACAATTCAAGCCGATATTTCTGGGACAGCGCACCGCCGAATCACCGCGCGCCACCACTTCTCAAAAGTGCATCCGCACCAACGACATCGAAAACGTCGGCCGCACCGCCCGCCACCACACGTTTTTTGAAATGTTGGGTAATTTCAGTTTCGGGGATTATTTCAAGAAACAGGCGATCGCCTGGGCGTGGGAACTTTCCACGGAAGTTTTCGGTTTACCAGCGTCCAATTTGGTTGTTAGCGTTTTCCGAGAAGATGACGAAGCTTTTGCGATTTGGCGCGATGAAATTGGCATTCCGGGCGATCGCATTCAGCGCATGGGAGAAGATGACAATTTCTGGCAATCCGGCCCGACTGGCCCCTGCGGCCCCTGTTCGGAGATTTACTATGATTTCTACCCAGAGAGAGGCGACAATATTGACCTCGAAGATGATAGCAGGTTTATTGAATTCTACAACCTGGTTTTCATGCAGTACAATAAAGATGCAGAGGGCAATTTAACACCGCTGCAAAATCAAAATATTGATACTGGCTTGGGACTGGAACGGATGGCGCAAATCCTCCAGAAAGTCCCCAATAATTACGAAACAGATTTGATTTTTCCGATCATTCAATCGGCGGCGGAAATTGCCGGGATTGATTACCACAATAGCGATGAAAAAGTCAAGGTTTCGCTGAAAGTAATTGGCGACCACATTCGGGCTGTGGTGCACATGATTGCGGACGAAATTCGCGCGTCGAATGTGGGCCGGGGTTACATTTTGCGCCGCTTGATTCGCCGGGTGGTGCGCCACGGGCGGCTGATTGGAATTCAGGGCGAATTTACGGTGCGGGTGGCTGAAAGTGCGATCGCCCTTTCGGAAGCAGCTTATCCGAACGTGCGGCAGCGAGAAGCTCAAATTAAGGCGGAATTGGCAAGGGAAGAAGCGCAGTTTCTCAAGACTTTGGAACGCGGAGAGAAGCTGCTGGAGGAAATTGTCGATCACACAAAACAGCAAGCAAACCAACAAATCAGCGGTCAAGATGCTTTCACTCTTTACGATACCTACGGTTTCCCCTTAGAACTGACTCAAGAAATTGCTGAGGAACAGGGAATTTCTGTGGATTTGGACGGCTTTGAAAGGGCGATGAAGGAACAGCAAACTCGCGCTAAAGATGCTCGCCAAACAATCGATTTGACGGTGCAGGGTTCTTTGGATAAGTTGGCTGAAACAATCCAGGGAACTGAGTTTGTTGGTTATGCTGAATTGTCGAGTTTAGCTGAGGTGGAAGTTATCTTAGTTGACGGCAAATCTGTCGAGGAAGCAGCCGCCGGTACCGAGGTACAAGTTGTGTTGAACCAAACGCCGTTTTATGCTGAATCCGGCGGACAAATTGGGGATAAAGGTTATTTGAAAAGCGGAGATAATGGTGATGGTTTGTTAGTAAGAGTTGATGATGTGAAGAAGGAATCGGATTTCTTCGTGCATTTCGGCTTTGTGGAACGGGGAACGCTGAGAGTGGGCGATAGTATTACTGCGAAAATTGACAACAGCGGTCGCCGCCGAATTCAGGCTAACCACACCGCAACTCACTTATTACAATCAGCTTTGCGAAAAATTGTGGATGATTCGATTTCGCAAGCTGGTTCGCTGGTATCGTCAGAAAGATTGCGATTTGATTTCAATTCTCCGCGCGCTGTCACAGCAGAAGAGTTGCAGAAAATTGAGGATTTAGTTAATAGTTGGATTGCTGAAGCCCACGCTGCGGTCGTTGCAGAAATGCCGATCGCCCTTGCGAGAGAAAAAGGCGCGACTGCGATGTTTGGCGAGAAGTACGGCGACGTAGTGCGGGTGATCGATTTTCCCGGCGTTTCGATGGAATTGTGCGGCGGAACTCACGTCAGCAATACCGCAGAAATCGGGCTGTTTAAGATTGTTTCCGAAGCGGGGGTAGCGGCGGGCACTCGCAGGATTGAAGCGGTTTCCGGTCAAGCTGTTTTGGACTATTTGAACGTGCGCGATAAGGTGGTGCGCGATTTGGGCGATCGATTTAAGGCGAAGCCTGAAGAATTGCCGAACCGGATTACTAATTTGCAGAATGAGTTGAAGGATACTCAGAAACATTTGGCTGCTGTGAAGTCGGAATTGGCGATCGCGAAATCCGACCAGTTGCTGAGTGCGGCTGAGGCGATAGGTGAATTCAAAATCATTGTAGCTCAATTGGGTGATGTGGATACAGAAGCGCTGAAAACAGCGGCGGAAAGATTGCAGCAAAAGTTAGGAAATGCTGCGGTTGTTTTGGCATCAATTCCTGAACCGGATAAGGTAAGTTTGGTGGCAGCTTTTAGTCCTGAAGTCAATAAGAAAGGATTGCAAGCTGGCAAGTTTATCGGGGGAATTGCTCAAATTTGCGGCGGGAAAGGCGGCGGGCGGCCTAATTTGGCGCAAGCGGGGGGACGCGATGCAAGTAAGTTGCAGGAAGCGTTGGAAACTGCTCGCAATCTGTTAGTTGAAGGGTTGGGTTAATCATCCCCGCGCCCAGCCCAGAAACCGGGTTTTTTCGACAATCATCGCCCAACACCCGAAAACTCCCAAAAACCCGGTTTCTTCATCCCCGCGCCGAGTCCAGAAACCGGGTTTTTTCGACCATCATCGCTCAACACCCGAAAACTCCCAAAAACCCGGTTTCTTCATCCCCGCGCCGAGCACACAAAAAATGTACAATATCCCAAACATGGGTAGTGCAATGAAAAGCAAAAAACAAACCTATTTCGACCTGCTCGAATCCCTGATTAACTCCCCCAACGAGGAAGCACAAATCGCCATCCTGAAAGCCAAGGGAAAACGGATCGATGATGACTTTGCGGATTTCTTGCGTAAATGGGCAACTAAAATTATAGCAGAAAATAATTTCCGCCAAGCTAGAGACATTATTATTAATATTGGCAATTTCAGTAACTTGATTGCACAGTTTCCACTGGGTAGCAAAAGCAGCAATATGGAAATTGCCATTGCAGGCTACGAGGTGGCACTGAAAATTTTTAACCGATATGATTATGCCGAAGATTGGGCAAAGACTCAAAATAATTTGGCAAATGCTTACTATAGCAGAATCAAAGGAGAACGGGGTGAGAATATCGAAAAGGCGATCGCATTTTATGAAGCTGCTTTACAAGTTCGCACCCGCGATGCTTTTCCCCAAGATTGGGCAAAGACTCAAAATAATTTGGCAACTGCTTACTATAGCAGAATCAAGGGAGAACGGGCTGAGAATATCGAAAGGGCGATCGCATTTTATGAAGCTGCTTTACAAGTTCGCACCCGCGATGCTTTTCCCCAAGATTGGGCACAGACTCAAAATAATTTGGCAAATGCTTACAGTGACAGAATCAAGGGAGAACGGGGTGAGAATATCGAAAGGGCGATCGCATTATATGAAGCAGCTTTACAAGTTTACACCCGCGATGTTTTTCCCCAAGATTGGGCGATGACTCAAAATAATTTGGCAAATGCTTACAGTGACAGAATCAAAGGAGAACGGGGTGAGAATATCGAAAGGGCGATCCGACTTTTGGAAGCTGCTTTACAAGTTTCCACCCGCGATGCTTTTCCCCAAAATTGGGCGACGACTCAAAATAATTTGGCAACTGCTTACAGTGACCGAATCAAGGGAGAACGGGGTGAGAATATCGAAAGGGCGATCCGACTTTTGGAAGCTGCTTTACAAGTTCGCACCCGCGATGCTTTTCCCCAAGATTGGGCGACGACTCAAAATAATTTGGCAAATGCTTACTATAGCAGAATCAAGGGAGAACGGGGTGAGAATATCGAAAAGGTGATCCGACTTTTGGAAGCTGCTTTACAAGTTTACACCCGGGATGCTTTTCCCCAAGATTGGGCGATGACTCAAAATAATTTGGCTGCTGCTTACTATAGCAGAATCAAGGGAGAACGGGGTGAGAATATAGAAAGGGCAATCGCATTTTCTGAAGCTGCTTTACAAGTTCGCACTCGCGATGCTTTTCCCCAAGATTGGGCACAGACTCAAAATAATTTGGCAAATGCTTACAGTGACCGAATCAAGGGAGAACGGGGTGAGAATATAGAAAGGGCGATCCAACTTTTTAAAGCTGCTTTAGAAGTTGACACTCCCACCACTTGGCCAATTGACTGTTTGCAAACAGGTAGAAATCTAGGCCATTTAGGATTTGCAGAAAGCTTGTGGGAAACAGCCATCTTCGGCTACGAAAAAGCCATCCAAGCAGTCGAACAAAGCCGCGAGTGGATCACATCCGACAAACGCAAACGAGAAATCATCGAACAAAATCTCAACATCTACGAAAAAATGATGCAATCCTGCATCAATCACCAACAATATGACAAAGCCCTGCAAACAATCGAACGCAGCAAATCCCGCTACCTAGTCGAACTCTTCACCAACAGGGAAATCTACCCCAAAACAGCCACCGACACCGAGAAACAGCAACTCCAAAACCTGCGCCGCCAAATTGCCGCCTCCCAACAATTCCTAGAAACAGAATCATCCACTCCCACTCTTTCTCCCCCCCGAAGCTTGGGGGGGCCGGGGGGGGTTCCAGATGACTCTCCCTCACAACGCACAACCCAAACCCGCAGCCTCAGCCCCGAATATTTCCAACAAGAAAAAGCCAAATTAGAAACAACCTTACAGCAACTAACACAACTGCTGGAACAGATAAAACAGCGAGAACCAGAATTCTCCCTAACTCAAAAAGTCGAACCCATCGACATCACCAAATTCCAACAAACCTTAGACACCGAAACAGCAATCATAGAATGGTACATCGGCAATAACTCCAACTCCGAGGATAGCTGGGGCGGATCAGCCTTCATCATCACCCGCGACAGCATAAAACCAGTCACATATACCACAACCGAAATAGCCGAATTAGAAATTTGGAAAAAAAACTATCTCGACGAATACCGCAACCAAAAAACCAACAAAACCTGGCAAAACACCCTATCCCAAAAACTCCACAAACTCTCAGAAATCCTGCGACTAAACGAGATAATCACCCACATCCCCCCCAACTGCAAACAACTAATCCTAGTACCCCACCGCTACCTGCACTTATTCCCCCTCCACGCCCTACAATTCACCTCAGAAACCCGCTTTAAAGAAAAAACAAACTTTCGCGGCTACCTCCTCGACGGCTTCCCCGCCGGCGTGAAATACGCCCCCAGCTTGCAACTGCTGGAACTCGTAAAAAATCGCCTCACCACCAGAAACTCCGCCCCACCCAATCAGCAACAACTATTCGCCCTCCAGAATCCCACCGAAGACTTATTCAACGCCGACATGGAAGTAGAAACCATCAAAACCCGATTCAATCCCCATCAAATTTTACTCAAAAAACAAGCCACAAAAACCGCCCTCAACGAAAACCGAGAAAACCTCTCAAACGCCAACTACCTGCACTTTTCCTGTCACGGCATTTTCAACTTTGACAATCCGCTGCTGTCATCCCTAGTCTTAGCCGATTCCCTGGAACCGCAAACCTCACCCCCGCCCCCAGAGTCAAATCAGCCCGCTGAAAAACAGCGCTATGTCACCCTACGCAGCGGCAGAAAAGCCATCCCAGAAAAATGCCTCACCCTGCGAGAAATCTTTGCCGAATTGCAGTTACCGCAGTGCAGTCTCGTCACACTTTCCGCCTGCGAAACCGGGTTAACCGACTCAACCGCAATGACCGATGAATACATTGGTTTACCCAGCGGCTTCTTGTATGCGGGTAGCATGAATGTTGTCAGCAGTCTGTGGGCTGTCGATGATTTTGCCACAGCAATTTTAATGATTAAATTTTATCAAGAATTGCCGGAGGCAGATTCAGTAGCAGTCGCTTTGAATGCGGCACAAAACTGGATGCGCGGGGTGAGTATGGAGGATTGTCGAGTTTGGGTAGGATTGTTAAATTTAGATGAAAAATTCAGACAAAGTGTAGAATTATGGTTAGCGTCTTCGAGTCATCAACAGCCGTTCCGCGATCCGAAATATTGGGCGGCATTCTGTGCGACGGGATATTAAGTTAGGCGTGCCATCATGATTTTGTAAGGGCGGGTTTTACAAACAATATATAACGATTACCAACAATCTAGATAAACCCGCCCCCGCCCCACCAATAACCCACATCAACCTGAAATTTGCATCAAATGTTAAAATGTAGATGATGATTTTTCGTTGGGTGGGGGCGGGTTTGAGAGATTGTCGATTTCAGGCAATTATTGTTGCTGAAACCTGCGCCTACGAATTTAGATTTTTTTAATCACGGGAGTAATTACAATGGAACCTGAACAAGTTATCACTATCTTTCTCAAATGGCTGCACGAAAATCCGGGTATCTTCACGCCGACAGCCTGGAAAAAATTACCCCAATTAGAGGAAGAAATAGCAGAATCCGCAGATGATGAATTGTTTCCCATTGCTTTTACTATCAGCAAATGGTGTGGCAAAAATGGATTGGGAGAACAATTAAGAGATTGTCTGCGAAAAGATTTCGACGATGCGGGCGAACCCACCCCAAGTACAACACCGCCACTAACCAATATCACTCAAACTCTGCGTACAAGCATTGAAGATAGTTATAAAAAAATTCAACAAAAAATCGCAGCAGATAATCAATCAGATACCAGCAATGACTCAAAGTAGCAAAATCTATGCCCCTAATGTCTATTTATTTGCCTTTCACCTCTGCAAAGCCCTAGAATCAGAGTCTCATTCCCCTGTGGAATTCGCCAGTTTGTGGCAGAAGTGCCATGATATTTTGCAAACTAAATTAGCAGTCAGTACAAAATTTAATGACAGCTATTTGCACAAAAAAGAGGAACCTGTCGGCTTCCGAGTTGACCTGATTAATAAACAAGTTGTTGGCAACCGCAAGTCCCTACCCTTTGATAAGGAGATTTCGGTTGAGAATCAACCAATTACTCTCAAGGGTTTTGCCCAACCGCTGCGAATTAATGACAGCTATGCCCTGGGTTTAAAAATTTTTGTTCCTCAAAATGTTAACAGCATTAAAACACCTGCTGTCGATGTTAGCATCTTCCAAGAGTTTAATCCCGATAACTGCTTGCTGCCGGATTTCGTGCAGAGTTATTTCGGGCAAACTCTGCTGCTTACGGCTGGGCTGAGTGTCGAACAAAATCAGGCGGCGCGGGCAGATTCGCAGTTTCTCCAAGCTTTAGGCAAACAGTGTCTGGAAAAGTTGATTTCTGGTCAAAATCTGCCCGATTTCTCTCGTCAAGGCGAGTTATTCGGCAGTCCGATTTTGGAGTACGGCAATCCGAGTCAGCCCGATAGTTACTGTCACGTTATTATCTGGTTTTTCAACACTTCCGCAACTGATGAAATCTGGGATGAGACGCGGTACAGCGATTTTATGGATTTGTTTTTGTACCGAAATAAGATTCTTCGCGCTTATCACGATAGTCGCAAACTTTACCTGGTGACTCGCGAGGAATACAAACAAATTGAACTGGATATTGACAATACTTTTAAGTATTTGCAGCGGGAACAATCTCAGCAGCGGGGATCGAAAGGTGCTGGTTTAAAGCAGCAGGAATTAGAATATCTCAAAGATCAGATGATTAAGATGCCGCTGCGGGCTGTGAATTATGCCCGAATGCTGAGTGAGTTGCAGAAGCTGGAAAATACGATCGCCATTCACGCCCAAAATTACCAAAATAAATTAAATGAAATAAATCTTGACCTCAAAGCAGCTAAAAAGTACAATGATAGTGATGCCGATTTAAGTTTCCTCGCAGCATTCAGTAAAGAAACTTGCCCGCAGTTTCAAAGGCAGATTCAAGCAGATTTAGGCTATTTCACACACAGTTCCGGCTTGCTAGACCAAGCAACCGAGGCAATTCGATCTGTTGTGGCGATCGAAGAAGCTTATCGGAATGCCAAACTAGAGGTAACGATTCAAGCTGTCGGCTTTGGTTTGGGAGTAGCCGGGGTAGTGGCTGGAAGTTCTCCTTATTTAATTAAACAAGACCCGCCGAATCAAATTGTTGCTTTGCCTTTGCCTTTCCTGAAGGTGGAAATTAATTCTTTTGCCTTCGTATTGTTGATTAGTCTCGGTGCCGGGGCTCTAGTTTGGGGTGGGGTTTTGTTACTTGCTAATTGCAAGAATCTACTAGGTAAGTTCAAGAATCTACTAAGTAGAAATAAACAGTTGCCGCCGCCATAATCCCGGTTCCGGGCGGGCAAATCACCCGCCCCAGAAAAAGATTGAGCTTAATATTGAGGTACAGACGGGTCTACTTCTTCACTCCAAGCAGTAATCCCGCCCTTAACATTAATTCCCTCAATTCCCGCTTCCTTCAAAATCCCCAAAGCCTTCGCAGAACGTCCGCCCATTTTGCAGTGTGCAATCAAGCGGTGGCCGTTCAACAATTCCTTGACCTTAGCGACACCTGCGCCGTGTTCGATATCCGGCAAAGGAACCAAAACCGACCCAGGAATTTGACAAATTTGATACTCGTTGGGATTGCGAACATCTAACAGTACAAAATCCTTCGCACCGCTGTCGATTAACTCTTTAAGTTCTGCGACAGTCATCTCAGGAATTTGCGTTTGCTGACTTGCTTCCTGCGCTTTTGATTGAGGAATGCCGCAGAATTCTTCGTAATCGATTAACTTTTCAATTACCGGACGCACTGGATTAGGCCGCAGTTTCAATTGCCGGAACGTCATATCTAAGGCATTGTAAAGCAACAGTCTGCCGCTCAAAGTAGTGCCTTGACCCAAGATAATCTTGATAGCTTCCGTTGCTTGGATAGAACCGACAACTCCGCACAAAACGCCTAAAACACCGCCTTCTGCACAAGAAGGAACCATCCCAGGAGGCGGGGGTTCTGGGTACAAATCGCGGTAATTCGGGCCGCCTTCGTAATTGAAAACTGTTGCTTGCCCTTCAAATCGGAAGATAGAACCGTAGACGTTGGGCTTGTTTAAAAGCACGCAAACGTCGTTCATCAAATAGCGAGTAGGGAAATTGTCCGTACCGTCGATAATGATATCGTAAGGAGTGGCAATGTCGATCGCATTTTCCGAACTAACGCGAGTTTCGTACAAATCAACCTGGCAAAAAGGATTAATTTCTAAAATCCGATTTTTAGCCGACTCAATCTTCGGTTTCCCAACCCAAGAAGTGCCGTGAATTACTTGCCGCTGCAAATTAGAATGGTCTACAACATCAAAGTCTACAATCCCAATGCGGCCAACACCGGCGGCTGCTAAATACAGCAGCAGCGGCGAACCGAGGCCTCCCGTACCGATGCAGAGCACGCTGGCAGCTTTGAGACGCTTTTGCCCTTCCAATCCAACTTCGGGCAGGATCAGGTGGCGAGAGTAGCGTTCGTATTCTTGTTTGTTGAGCTGGATCTCGTCCAGATTAGGATTTAGCATGATATTGTGTGTAGCGCAGATTTTGAATTACATCCTATCTGAATCTTTCGCATTTTTGCGTGTTTGTTATTTTTACTAATTATTTCTTAATCTCAGTCGGTTCCACTAGGCGAATTTCCTCTGCTTGAAAGTTCCCCTCTCCGTCAAGACTCCAACTGCGGAGGTCTTCCGAACAGCCTTCTCGGACTGACACAATGATGTAAGAGTATTCGGCCCAGGCCAATGTCCGATCGCACTCTGAGGGCACTGCGGGACAATCCGTGTGAGAATGATATATACCGATAATATCCAGAGTGCGATCGCGCCCATGTTTCATCGCCCGCAACATATCTTCGGGCCTAATAGCATATCTGCGTCTTTCTGTCAATCCTTTTTGTTCAGGCCAATTCTCCTCAGCCTCAGCACTCCAAGCATTGTCAGTCGGCCAAACTTCTACCAAAGTTTTAACACCGCCAGTAACTCGACCGAGCAACAAACCGCAGCATTCTTCAGGATAAGCGCTTTCGGCGTGGGTACGCATGGATAAAATGTGAGAGTCGGAAAGTGCGATCGGCTGCATAGGATTTTATTGTAGTTTTTTTTGTAAAGTGCGATCTGCTTTTTTTAAATTGTGGAACAGGCATCTTGCCTGTTCAATACTGGCTTTTCTGGAGATGTCTATTGATTTGAGCTTCCTGTAGCTGTTTGCAAAATAGTTCTATAAGCAATAACAGCTTCAGTCTGGTTAACATATCCTACATATTGACTCAATACAGAAAAGTCTAACTCAGGAAAAAATTCACTACTCGAAATTAACTCATAACCAGACTCCCGCAAGCGGTAAAGAGAAAATTGCTCGTTAGCCCAGAACCAGACTTCAGGAACCTGCAAACCGCGATACACCTCCAACTTGTCAACGCCGCCGCTAGTCAGAGCAATTTCTATCACAATATCCGGGACTTCTGCAAGTAAACCCAAACAGTAACACTCATCTGGTTCAGATCCCCGTCTCACAACTTCGCGACGAAATGTAGCACTTCCGTAACCGTTGAGATTAATTAGCCTTTCAACCGCATAGGTTTCTATCAACCGGGCAATAAGTGTTTTGAGCCTTTCGTGTTCTGGCGAAGTCGTCATGATAATTTCTAACGTTCCTTCCAAGTACGTCATCCTGGGAAATTCATCGACAAACATATCAGAAAGCTGCTCGTATTGCTCCCAACTCACATCATATAAAATAATGCGTTGTTCGGTAGCCGGTTCGAGAGTTTTTGGATCTAAAAGTAACATAATTAATTACCTCACTTAGATATCTAAAAGTTAGATTTTTCCAATATTTCTCACCCTGCTTCTCTGTGTCCTCTGCGCCCTCTGCGGTTCATAAAAAAGTTACTGTAGGGTGCGCCCGGTCGCGCACCTTACCCCTTAGTTAATGTAGCTATCTAACCCTCAATTGCAATCAAGTTGCAATTAAGAGGGAGTTTGCTGCAACTCAGGCCGCTCATCTGGAACGATCGCACCTTCGACAGGACACACCTGCAAACAAATGCCACAGTCAATGCAGGTATCAAAATCAATCCAAAACCAATCAGTACCCTTGACATTTTTGCCAGGGCCGGGGTGAATGCAAGCAACCGGACAAGCGCCAACGCAATCAGCAATTCCCTCGCAAATATTCGTAACAATAGTGTGTGCCATAGTGTTCTCTCAAAACATTTTAGGTAGATCGGGAATTAGCAATTAGCAATTGGCAAAACCTTCTCTCAATCAGCAGGATACATGATATCATATCCGGTGATTTTTAACCAATTACCAACTACTAATTACCAATAACCAATTAGCCTAATTTACCATTTCAATTGTTGGCAATCCTTCGGCATTTACCCAAGCAATTTGAGTAATTCGTCGATCGCGCGCGTATTCCCGCGCCGACTCTGCTGTCTCCCGACTCTCCAAATCTATTTCCACCCGAACTAGGTGAGTAGAGTCTCGGAGTTTGCGAGCGTAAGCAAACGCGGCGGCACTAGCTTCAGGAGTTTGAGCCACAACCAACCAGTCGCTAGCTGGCGTCTGGGTGGGCAATTGCCCCTCTGTCAGCAACACTTGATGCAAATCTTCAATATTCAGACAAAACCCGATGCCGGGGGAATTTTGCCCTTGGGGGTCGAACAGTCCCAACAGTTGGTCGTAGCGTCCTCCTTGTCCTAAAACTCGCTGTCCTGTCTTGCTGCTGCTGACAACTTCAAACACAATTCCAGTGTAGTAGTCAAATGTTTGAATTAAACTCAAATCGAGGTGAATGTGGGATTTGAGATTGGGAATTTTTGACTGGCATTGGTGCAGCAATTCGATCGCCGATTTGAGATTATTTAACGCGGCTTGCTGCGGCAAATCTAAATCCAGCTTGGCAACAATTGGCAACACCTCTTCTGGCCGGCCGCGCAAGTCAAATAATAGCAATGCTCTTTCTCGCAATTCTGTTGACAGCGGCAAAGTTTCCAAGGCAATTCGATCGAGATTGGCGATCGCCCCCCGAACTTTTTGGCGCACGTTTGGCGGAAACGGTTCTAGCAATGTTGCAGTCAAGCCCGCTTCTCCCAAAACCAAATGCCAGTCATCAATTTCCAAGCTCTGCAAGCACTCAGACAGCAGCAGCAGCACTTCTGCATCCGCAACCGTCCCCCCCGCGCCTAGGAGCTCTACGCCAGCTTGATAGAACTCCTGTTGCCCGCCTGAGCCAGTATCTGGGCCTTTGCGGAACACGTTAGCGTTGTAGTAGAGGCGCTGAGGCTGCCAGCGAGTCCCAGCCATCCGCATTGCAGCCGCGCGGGCGATGGATGCTGTCAATTCCGGCCGCAAACCAAGTTCTCCATCCTCGGCGTCTTGCAGTTGAATTAAGGTCGATCGGTCGATCGCGCCCCCAGCCATCAATGTCTCCAGCCTTTCTAGAGTAGAGGTAATAATCCGGTGGTAGCCCCAGCGGTGAAAAACCTGCTGTAAGCGCCGTTCGATCGAAATTTTTTGAGCAACGTCAAGGGGCAATAAATCTCTTGCGCCGGATGGGGGTTGGTGAACCATATCAATTTTAGATTTTAGACTTTAGAAGATTTTAGATTGGGCTTAGAAGCTTAGCTTTAGGGAACGCGGTTAAAGTCTAACGAGGCAAGCTTAACATTCGACTTTAACAAATTAAGGTGTCATATCAATTTTAGATTTTAGATTTTAGATTTTAGATTGGGCTTAGAAGCTTAGCTTTAGGGAACGCGGTTAAAGTCGAATCAGGCAAGCTTAACCTTCGACTTTAACAAATTAAGGCGTGATAGCGTTTTCGTTTGCATGGGAATAATCATTTTCCCCGTCAGTGCGATCGTCCCGCTCTTTCTGGATCACCCGCGATCGCGGGACGCTCATACGGACGGTATAATTCCGACTGCGATCGGATTTGAGATCGCCAAGTCTTGATTGTTTGGCTCGATCACACTCCACTGCTGAGCCTTTCACCCGTTTCTAAATATTCAAGACTCACAAATCCCAACTTTTCACTTCTTCTTCCCGCCAAACAAACTTGCAAAAAATCCAGGTTTCTCGTCACCTTTTTTGCCCTTGGCGGAAGCTTGTTCTAGCTTTTTCTTAACCTCCAAAGCCGTCGGTTCTTCAGGATTTGATGCCAAAGCTTTGTTCATCTCAAGTTTTGCCATTGTGGCTTGATTTTGTTCAAGGTAACACATTGCTAACAAAGCGTGGGTCGGGCTGTGTTTCGGATCGCGTTTCACCCCTTCCTTCAACTCTAAAATTGCTTTGGCGTAACTTTTGCTGTTCATGAATCCTTGAGCTCGCCGGCAATAGGGTTCGGCCGGCGAGTCTTCGCGTTTGGGCGGAGGTGGCGGTGGAGTCACCGGGTCTTGTTTTGTTGTTTTCGGATCTACTACCAGTGGTGGATCTTTTTTTGGGGGCGGCGGAGGTGGCGTTACACCAACGCCAACCCGCTCTTTTCGCAGCAGGTAAACCATGTTAAGTTCGCTAATTTGATTGATCGCCTCTTGCGTTTCCTTAACTGATTCGTACTGCTTGAGAGCGAGTTTGCTAACTGCTGTTTTGTAAGCTTCTTCCCAATCTTTAGCGGTAGCTAACTGTTTGGCTGCTTCGCTTTCAATTTGCATTTTCGCCTGTTCTTTAGCGACGCGCTTGCCGATGGCTGCTAATAGCAGGCTGTATTCTTTGCGATCGCTTTCCTTGGAAAATTTGTTGTAGGCCGGATTGACTACTTTTGACAAAAATTGGTTAGCCCAATCTTTATCGGCTTGGCTTTCAAAAGAGCAAGTATCCGAATGCAAGCGGCGGGCGATTTTCATGTAGCGCTTGCGGATGTCGTTAAACTCGGCGTCTAAGGGAATTCCCAAAATTGCGTGCTGATCCGTAAAGTCATACTTGAACAGCCCTTTTGTCATTTCAAAAGACATAACTTTTACTCTTCCTTTCCTGGCTTTTCACTATTCTTTAATGTAGCTTGAGTCAAGGGGTTGTGACCCCCGTACTACCCCCGATCCTTGGCTGCGGGGGCGCTACTTCCAAGAAGATAAGGGAGGAACGGCTAGCAGTGCGCCGCTGAGTTCGGCGTGTATTCTGCCGTTTGTGGCCAAAATCCGACCCGAGTTCATCTCAAAGGCACTGCCGTCATAAGCTGTAATTTGACCTCCGGCTTCGGAGACGATGACTACACCTGCTGCTACGTCCCAAGGGGCGAGTCCCCGTTCCCAGTATCCGTCCGATCGCCCCATCGCCAGGTGCGCTAGGTCTAGGGATGCGGAACCGCTGCGCCGCACGCCTTGGGTGAGGTGGGTGAGGTGACAGAATTCGGCATAGTTATTGTCTGCTGTTTCGCGCCGATCGTATGCAAAGCCAGTTACTAGCAAGCTGGTTCTCAATTCTGAGATTTGAGAAACTTCGATCGGGGAACGGTTGCAGGTTGCTCCCAATCCTTTGCCTGCCCGAAACAATTCGTTATGAAAAGGGTCGTAAATTACTCCAATTTGTGGTATTCCGTCAATTAAAAGTCCGATCGACACGGCCCAAAAAGGATATTGGTGAGCATAATTGGTTGTGCCGTCCAAAGGGTCGATAGCCCACAGGTATTTGCTGCTAGCATCCCCTAATTTGCCCGATTCTTCGGCGAGGATGGCGTGGTCGGGTACGTGGCGGCCGAGAATTTCTAAGATGACGGCTTCTGAGGCTTTGTCGGCTTCTGTGACTAAATCGCCCGATCGACCTTTTTCTTGAATTTTTTCTAATTTTCCGCAGAAAGATTTCAGGACGGAACCGGCGGCTAGGGCTGCTTCGGTGGCTATTTCTAAGAAGTTTTGCAGTTGATTGTCAGTCATTAGGAAGAGGGAAGTAGGAACCGCGAAGACGCGAAGGACACGAAGGAAGAGGGAAGAAGGAAGAAGGAAGAGGGAAGAGGGAAGAAGGAAGAAGGAAGAGGGAAGAATGAAATCATTGCTCATTAGTTATTAGTTATAACTGAGGAGTTTTTAGTCCTTGACTAATGACTAATGACTCATGATTATTTCCGATTTTGCTGGCGAAATTCTGCGGGAGTTTGGCGCAAAGCTCGTTCTGGATTCCACAGACCTTTACCCATGAGTCTCGCCCATTCTTGAGCGTTGATGAGTCGCTGCTGGTATTTGGTGTTGGGCGATCGCACTGATGCCAGGGCATAACCTTCTTTGATTAGCTGTTCGTTGAGCAAAATTTTATCTTGCCACAAGTAGGCTAGTTTGCGATCGAACTGGTCTTTCTCTTGGATGTCGGATTCTAACAATACCTGTTTTCCCCCAATTAGCTGTTCTAGTCTTTGTTTGGCTGCTTCTCCCCAAGGCTGCTGTTTTAAATCCGGCGCATCAATACCAATCAGCCTGATTTGTTCTAATAAGGCTATTTTGTCGGCTGTACTGATAACTTCGATTGTTTGGCCGCTGATGGCCCTTTCTACTTTGGCGATCGTACCTTGGGGAATTTCTGGTTTTTGGCAGCTAGCTAACAACAGACAAAGGGCGATCGCACATAATCGATAAAGCATGGATAATTGGTAGTTGATAATTTATCAAATTGCCTTATTCTTCATCCAACGGCAAACCGGCTCTAACTTTACCTTTGCCGAAGTAACGACCGAATTGCAGTTCGTACACTTCGTCTTCGTCTTGCGTCTCTACCTCGATGTTGGAACGGGGATAGCTGACGCACAGCAGGGCATAACCTTCTTTTTGCAGTTCCACAGAAAGCCCCATTGCTTCTGGCTGGTGCAGTTCCCCCGACTTGACGCGCACCGCACAGGCGGTACAAGCGCCGTTGCGGCAGGAAAAGGGCAATTCTACTCCTTGGTTTTCGGCGCTTTGGAGGATGTAGCGGTCTTCGGGTACTCGCACGGTGTGGCGATCGCCTGTCTGTCTGTTATGAATTTTAATTGTGTAAGAGTCAGTCATGGAATTTTAGATTTTAGATTTTAGATTTTAGATTGGGGTTTGGCGGGCAAACTCCTTTAGATGAAGGGGTTTGCGACCCCAGAAGGAGAATCCAAGCCGCGTCGTTTGACACCCTACCCACATTAAACAGTAAATTTATGCCGTTACCCCTTCCCAAATCAGATTTGTTCTGCTAATATAGTTTAGCTGTGGCTAAATGAATGAATTTAGCCCTGGAGAGGTGGCCGAGCGGTTGAAGGCGCACGCCTGGAAAGTGTGTTTAGGGCAACTTAACGAGGGTTCGAATCCCTCCCTCTCCGTTAAACAAGCTGTTTAGGCAAAAAAAACAGCTTGCAAACAAAATCTCTGATATGAGATAAATACTTTGATTAGAGCGATCGCCCTTGCATTCTTTTAGAAAAATCAAGGGCGATCGCTTTTCAATGTTTGAGTGTAAATTACGGGCGCTCCGCCGACAATAAACGCCCCGATATAATGCCAATAGTAGAAAACCATAGTGACGCTCCTACACCAATCGCCAGTGATATGGTCTAGGAGCGTCACTTAATTGTTTTTTCCAAATTTATCTTTGAACTAATCATACCTTAATTCCGCAACTCCCATCGGTAACATTCAGAGACTGCCGGCCTAGGGTCAGATGCCTCTGGCATGGGCATCGGGCATCGGGCATGGGTAATAGTTAGTGGTTACTGGTTAGTAGTTTTTCTAATCACAAATAACCCATGCCCTATTCCCAATGCCCAATTTCCAAATTAAATGAACAAGCTAGGTGAGATTTTAAAATAATCGCCTAGTGCCTTAGCTTGTGCCTTGCTAATCGCTCTTTTCCCATTCACAACCTCAGACACCACACCGCTCGATCCAATGATACCTACCAAGTCCGCTTGACGGGTGCCGCTGGATTCCATCTAAACTGCGGGGTACTCCCACCAGACCGCTTTTAGCGGTGGGTGGCGAGGGGGATAGCAGGTGGGTGAGGAATCCCACCCCCGAACAACTTTGACGCCTAGCTCAAAGAGTGAGTGGGGTGGGTGACGAACCGACAATTACTCTGCGATATCACTCTGGTTTTCGACATATTTTCTAACTTGTTCAACGGTAACGCCGCCACAACTGGCAACGAAATAGGCACCCGTCCAGAACGCTGGTTTACTGTAAATTAGGTTAACAATATCAGCAAATTCCTTGCGAATTAATCGACTTGAAATGGTCTTAAGGTTGTTGACAAGCGTCGCTTTTCTCGACATCTGGCGGGAAGTCAATGACTAGGTGAACGTGGTCGGGTTCACCGTTGAAATCTGTTAACTTGCTACCCCACTTTTCACAAGTGGTGGCAAGGATTTCAGGCAGCCTATGAAAGAATTTCTTGGTTGATGACCTTTTTTCGGTACTTTGTCACTAGCACGCTTGTGAATATTAAGCGAATATACGCAACGGTAGCCTTTGTTATAGCTCATAGCACTAAGCATGATATAATAATTCTATGCTACTCACTTATCAGTACCGATTGCAACCAAACCAAGAACAGGCGGCGACTTTGATCCACTGGGGTGAATTGTTGCGTCGGCATTGGAACTATGCTGTTGGACAAAGATTAGATTACCTTCGTCGCACCCGCTCTTCAATCGATAGATGCAGTCTGATAAGTGAGCCAATTGGTGAGATTCCTGCACGAGTTGATTACTATTCACAAGCTGCAAATTTAAAGGAAACAAAATCATTATTTCCTGAATATAAAGATATTTATGCTGACTGCCAACAGCAAAATTTAATGCGGTTGGATAAGGCTTGGCAACGATGGTTAGTCCCCGATAAAAGCGGTAAGAGAGGCGGTAAACCCAGGTTTAAGAAACAGGGTGATATTTGTTCGATTACATTTCCAAGAGTCAATTCTGCCAAAGCAGGAGCGCACTTAACTAGTAGCGCTTTAAAGTTATCTAAAATTGGTGAGATTCCCGTAATCTTGCACCGTCCGATACCCGACGGTTTCGATATTAAACAAGCAACAATCGTTAGCAAAGCGGATGGTTGGTATGTAAGTTTCGCACTTGAAGATAACACAGTACCGACTTCCTTACCTGTTGATAAAATTAAATCTGCGGTGGGAATTGATGTTGGATTAGAAAAGTTTCTAACTACTAGTGACGCTGAAGCAATTGCCGTTCCTCAGTTCTACCGCAAGGCTCAAGCTGTTCTAGCACGGAGACAACGCAAGTTAGCCAGACAGGAAAAGGGGTCTAACAACTATCAAAAACAAGCGAATAAAGTTGCTAGGTTGCATCTGCATATTGCCCGTCAACGCAAAGATTTTCATTATTCTGTAGCTCATTATTTATGTACAACTTACGATCTGATTGGATTCGAGAAATTGAATATCAAGGGTCTAGCTAGAACCAGATTAGCTAAATCAATACTTGATGTTGCATGGCGGACGTTCTTGAATATATTGCAAGCAGTAGCGGTAAGACGCGGTAAGCATACCCAAGAAGTTGATGCTAAAGGCACTAGTATGGAGTGTTTTAATTGTGAAGAAAGAGTTGTTAAAGACCTGTCTGTTCGTATTCATAATTGCCCCAATTGTTCGGTTTGTTTGGACAGAGATTTAAACGCTTCACTGAACATACTTAAACGGACGGTAGGACAACCGTTTGCTGCTTGTGGAGGCTTAGTCAGTAGACAGCCTGTGAGACAAGAACTCTCATTTGTGAATTTGAGAAGCCCCCGTCAGACCGCTTTTAGCGGTTGACGGTGGGAGTTGTCACGATGTGTTGCAAAATCTCATGAGGCTCCGATTTGTCGATCGGATAATTTTCTCTCTCATAAACTTCAATCAGCGTGACTAACAACTTGTATAAAGCTCTCTCCTCTGGAGTGAGGTTTTTAGCGAACGTTAGCCGTTCTGCCACTGCCAGGAGGCGATCGTATTCCTCTTCGGTTTCGATCGCCCTAGGAGCAATTTCTGCAAGCAAGTAGCTATAAGCGGCTCCATCAAAAGTAAGGATCATTTTTCCATTTGTCTTTGTCGTATTCAGCGTGGGTTAGGAAATAAATGTCAATTAGGGAATTTGAGATTTTAAATTTGAGATTTTAGATTGAGGTAATTTATATCGAACTTAGCATCAACGAGATTTGCCCCTCTGAACGAAGTACCCTCAGCATTTCCAATCTCTCGAACAATAGCCGAGAAAGACACAAACGCAAACCAAAGATACAGCAGCGACAGCAAACCGAAACACATACCCCAAAACAGTTGGTGAGTGCTCAGAAAAGCGCTCGCCGTTGCACTGAACAAAAAAGCCGCTGCGTAAGTCGCCACACTTCCAGCCGATGCGATCGCCACTTGTGCAAATTGGCCACGAATCCGGGAACTCACAAAAAACATTAACACCCCGCCGATCGCCATTCCAGCAAGAGCAGCCTGGGAATTATTATTAGTTGCAGTGCCAGCATAGAAAAACCCCAACAAAGCTCCTGATAGAATAGCAGAAATTGTTTGTGCCAATCTACCCGCTTTTGAGGTTTTTGGCTGTTTGCTGGCGATCGCCGAAGCGAAACCAGCAGCGCTCAAAACCCCGTACAGCAACAGAACAAAAGGCCAACTGCGAGAGTCCGGTATTTGTCCTTGAGCTCCCAAAATCAGTCGAGTCAGAACATCGCCCACAACCAAACAAATCGCGATCGCCCCAGCACTCAAAACAGCTTTCTGTCGCCCAGAAAGCCCGATTTTCGCACCGAGAAAATTCGCACCCGCTAACTGAGCATTTCTAAAATTGCAGCCTCTAACATCCGCACCGCTGAAATCAGCACCGTTAAGAACTTGTCCTTGGAACGATCGATTTCGTAAAATTTGATTGCTAAAATTATTGGAATCCGAATACTTCATATTAGTAGAGGATGCTGGAAAATATATAAATCTGTCAGTGTTCCCGTCCCCTATCTAAAATCTAAAATGGTATGACTTATCGACCCACCCTCAAACAAATTTGGCAGATTCTCGGTCTCGGAATATTGCTCGCACCAATACTACTCTACAACATTCCCTACTTTTTGCGTCCCGAACAAACCAACGAAGCCCGATCGCTCTTTCAAGGAATAGACTACCGCAGGGAATTTCGGACTAATCCGCGTCCCACCCTAATTCACATTGTTAGCATCGACCTAAAAGCGCCGGGAATAGGAATTTTTGTCACTCCCGGAAACCCAACACCCGATTTAACAGAAACCAATGCCCGCACCGCTACTGAATTCCTGAAAGAATTTAAATTGCAATTAGCAGTCAACGGCAATTTTTTTTATCCCTGCATCGAGAAAGCACCTTGGGATTACTATCCCCGCAGCGGCGATCGAGTAAATAATGTCGGACAGGCCATTGCCAAAAGCCAAGCTTATTCTCAACCAAGTTCAGGCTTTCCCGCCCTTTGTTTTGATGCCAAAAACCGCGCTCAAATAATCGAAAACGGCAGTTGTCCTGCGGGGACAGCCTATGCAGTTGCCGGAGATACTTTGCTGGTAAAAAATGGCAAACCCGTAGCACAAAGTCAGGAAGAACGCAAACAGGATAAACCCTATCCCCGTGCAGTGGCGGCGATCGACCAAACAGGCGACAAGTTGTGGTTAATTCTGGTAGACGGCAAG
This sequence comes from Microcoleus vaginatus PCC 9802, assembly GCA_022701275.1. Taxonomy (NCBI): domain Bacteria; kingdom Bacillati; phylum Cyanobacteriota; class Cyanophyceae; order Oscillatoriales; family Microcoleaceae; genus Microcoleus; species Microcoleus vaginatus. The sequence goes on along the minus strand of CP031740.1, from coordinate 1,936,720 downwards.
CAGAGGCTTTACAGTGAAGGGCTGAAATTGAGCGAAATAACTGATATTTCGATGCAGTTGGGAGCCGAGAATGTGCTAAATTTAGATGGTGGCGGGTCCGTAACTTTTGCAGTAGCATCGCCGTCAGGAGCGAAACTGTTGAATGCTCCGATTCAGAATAAAATCCCCATGCAAGAACGTCCAGTTTCCAATCATTTGGGATTTTATGCGCGGGATAATTAGGTTTTAAATTGCGCTTTTATCTCCGAAAATTGGGGTTAAAAATGATTCTATTCTGCACTCCGCCCAAGCCGATGCTGGTAAAAAAGCTGCTGTTAAAACCTATTTAAAAAAATAAAGGATGCCTCCGCCTCCTCAAATAAATAGGGTACTGATTGCCTTCATTACTAATACAAAAGTTCGCTTAAATACCCACAAAATTTCTTATTCAGCAGTGAATTTTTTTTAAATCGGCCCAAAATCCGGGAATAATTGCTAAAATTGTAAATAAACGTAACAAAAATATATAATTGGCTTATGGAAATTAGCGAAATCCAAGCAGCGCTGCAAAGTTCGGATTCTCAAGACAGGCTGCGGGGGGTAACGGCTCTGAGAAAGTGCGATTCTGCGGTGGCGCTGCCGATGTTGCTGAGCAAAGTGGACGATCGCGAGTTTATGGTGCGATCGTTCGTGGCGATGGGATTGCGGCAGATTCAAACTGCGGAAGCTTTTGCGGCGCTGTTAAAAATGATGCAGTTCGATCGCGATCCGAACGTGCGAGCAGAAGCCGCTAACTCTTTGTCAAGGTTCGGAACCGAGGCCATTTCTCATTTAGTCGAAGCTTTTCGCCGCGATGACAATTGGCTCGTCCGCCGCAGCATTATGGCTCCGCTGTATGAAATGCAGTGTCCTGATGCAATATTTGAAATTTGTGCGATCGGTCTTGGCGGCGAAGATGTACCAGTTCAGGAAGTAGCAATTGACGGATTTGGTCTGCTGGCCAATACCCAGAAGCAAGAAGAGGCTTTGCAGCAATTATTACCTCTTGTGAGCGCCGATTACTGGGGAATTCGGCTGCGAGTTGCTCGCGCGCTGAGCAAATTTGACAATCCTCAAGCTCGCGCTGCTGTGAGCTATTTGGCAAAAGATCGAGATCATCGGGTTGCAGGTGCGACTTTGGAAGCTTCGCTGTAAAACAAGGGCTTACAAGATCCACCAGACATTGGTAGCTGCCCTTAAACTCTTAAAGCCGCCCCTAGATTAGCCCGATCGCGCTGCCCATCCCCAATTTATCAATGTTACGGATACAGTGCAGACAGAGAGCCGGCTTCGGGATTGTTTAGCAGTTATTTCGGTCACGAATGGGCTGAGAAATTTCTTGAGAAATTTTTGTTTGAAGATGCTGTGCCTTTAGCTGTAACCGCGAACTCGCGATGACCACTAAGTTTACATATATTTCTCAAAAAAACAAGTTCGCCGTAAGAACTTTAGTCATGACTACAAACCTCTCGATTGAGTAGGTAAAATCTCAAATCTTAAATCTCAAATAGGCAGGAAAAAAACTTTATTTTTTACTATCAACCTGTGGATTGAGGATGTAAAATCTCAAATCTCAAATCGATATCACTCTTTATCAGGCTTTTTTAGATGCGGCGATCGCTAAAATAAAAAATTGGTTAGACTTACAGTCTTACCAGATTCCACAAGGGTTTGAACTCAAAGAAGCTACAGTCGGCAAAGGAAAAAAACAAACTCAGGAAATCCTAACTACCAGTTAGGCTTTTGCATCCCCGAATTTGCAGTAGTTTGGGGTGGCTCACGTTCAAGGCGGCAGCAGGTTGCAAGTTCTCAATTTTGTGAGATTCCCGCATCTTAACTTTGATTTGCCGTTTTTTGAGGCGGATTTTGTAACGCTGCCGGGTTGCCATTTAATTACTTTGGATATGCAGCCTCTGTTTGGCGGCGACGCTCACTACCAGGCTAAGTGTACTGGGCATCAAACATATTTTTCAAGCTCATCAACCGGACCTTCCCTGGGGTGGCGGCTTTCCAGAGGAAGCGAAGCAGTTTTTCTCGTGGCCGTTTCTGTGCAATCGCCCCAAGGAAACGGAAGTTGTGGAAACTCGCGTTTTTGCAGCGTTCAAAGACTATGTGGCGGGTGATTTGGATTTGGTTGATCGCGCCGAATCGGTGACATCGGGCACAAAGTTAGATAGTATCTGACAAGCTCAACTGTGCTATCTGCGGTATCGTGCCGAAAAAAACTCGGCCCAGGGAATGTTTAAGCGGTTCTACGGCGAGGAATGGACGCAAGAGTATATTCAAGGATTTTTGTTCAATTGGGAACGGAAGCTGGCACAATTGGTAAGTAACAAGAATAAATTTTAATAGAAGCTTCAGCCACTACACTAATAAGTGTAGGTTGGCATGAGGAAAATGCCAATGGTCAAAAAAAATCGCAATGTAGTTAGTTCCAATTCAGAAAGTAAAGTCAAAGTCGGACTTTCGCTGACTTCTTCTAGTGCCGATCGATTAAATGTGATCGCTCGCAAGCTCGGAATATCAAGGTCGGAACTCCTAGAACGCTTGGCACAAGGCGCTCTGGATATTTCTAAGGACAAGACGGAAGTTACTGTAACTTGGAAAAAAGGTGAAGAAACGCAGGTAGAGGCCCCCGACTTGCAAGGGGAAACAGCCGAAGAAAGCGAGTTTAATGACGCTGTAACGGCAGAAACTCTATCGGAATCGGTGAGTGTAAAGCCAAATCCGCTGCAAGAAAGTTACGAAAGTTTACAGCAGCAGTTGACGGAACGCGAAAGTTTGATCGCTTCTTTGCAGCAGCAATTAGCTACCGAAAAGCAAAATCTCGAAAGCCAATTGCAGGAAACAGTAGCCAAGTCAAGTTACGAAAGTTTACAGCAGCAGTTGACGGAACGCGAAAGTTCGATCGCTTCTTTGCAGCAGCAATTAGCTACCGAAAAGCAAAATCTCGCAAGCCAATTGCAGGAAACAGTAGCCAAGTCAAGTTACGAAAGTTTACAGCAGCAGTTGAGTGAACGCGAAAGTTCGATCGCTTCTTTGCAGCAGCAATTAGCTACCGAAAAGCAAAATCTCGCAAGCCAATTGCAGGAAACAGTAGCCAAGTCAAGTTACGAAAGTTTACAGCAGCAGTTGACGGAACGCGAAAGTTCGATCGCTTCTTTGCAGCAGCAATTAGCTACCGAAAAGCAAAATCTCGAAAGCCAATTGCAGGAAACAGTAGCCAAGTCAAGTTACGAAAGTTTACAGCAGCAGTTGACGGAACGCGAAAGTTCGATCGCTTCTTTGCAGCAGCAATTAGCTACCGAAAAGCAAAATCTCGAAAGCCAATTGCAGGAAACAGTAGCCAAGTCAAGTTACGAAAGTTTACAGCAGCAGTTGACGGAACGCGAAAGTTCGATCGCTTCTTTGCAGCAGCAAGTCGCCGAAAGAGAACACCGAGAACACGAGTTTCAGCAACAGCTAGCAGAAAAATCCAGTGCTCTGGAATCTTTGCAGCAGCAAGTCGCCGAAAGAGAACACCGAGAACACGAGTTTCAGCAACAGCTAGCAGAAAAATCCAGTGCTCTGGAATCTTTGCAGCAGCAAGTCGCCGAAAGAGAACACCGAGAACACGAGTTTCAGCAACAGCTAGCAGAAAAATCCAGTGCTCTGGAATCTTTGCAGCAACAGCTAGCAGAAAAATCCAGTGCTCTGGAATCTTTGCAGCAGCAATTCGCCACCGAAAAGCAAAATCTCGAAAGCCAATTCCAGGAAACCGTGTCGAAGTCGAGTTACGAATCTTTGCAGCACGAGTTAGCAGAAAAGTCAAGTGCGATCGGCGACTTCCAAGTCAAATTGACCAAGTTGCAATATCTGGAAAATGAATTGAGCCAGAGTGCGGCGATACAGCGAAATTACGACGCTTTGCAGCAACAGTCTCAAGAACAGCTAAGAACCATCAAAGCTTTACGGGAACAGCTAGCTCAAATGCAGGCTGTGGCGGGGATTGGTGAAGCTTATCTCAACAAGTGGCGGCGTCCCTGATTCTCCAATCGGCTACGGCAAAAACTCGGGTTGCTTTGGACGATCCGGCTGCACCTTACCCCTGAAATGTCCTGTCAACTCGGCCTCCTTCCTCTTGTAGCGATAGATTTCAACCTGTCGCTACAAGAGCTTTTTATTGCCAAATATGAGCATACTATTAAGAAATATTACAATAAATAAATTTATGACAGGCGATCGCACCCCTTTAGGCAAATCCAATCCAGCAGACACTAAGGGCCGCGTCACGGTAATTGGAGGCGGAATCGGCGGGCTGACAGCAGCAGCCCTGCTAGCCCGCAGAGGATACAAAGTGCTAGTCTTAGACCAGGCGATCGTCCCCGGCGGATGCGCTTCCACCTTCAAGCGCAAAGGCTTTACCTTCGATGTCGGCGCCACGCAGGTTGCAGGATTGGAACCCGGAGGCATTCACCACCGAATTTTCTCAGAATTAGACATAGAACTTCCCGCCGCCACACCCTGCGATCCCGCTTGTGCGGTGTTTTTGCCGGGAGAAACCGCACCGATTAGCGTGTGGCGAGATCCGCAAAAGTGGCAGGAAGAAAGGCAGCGGCAGTTTCCTGGAAGCGAACCTTTTTGGCAATTATTGTCTGCATTGTTCAAAGCTAGCTGGAAATTTCAAGGGCGCGATCCAGTTTTACCGCCCAGAAACTTCTGGGATTTCTGGCAATTAATTCAAGCTGTTCGCCCCGATACTTTAATTACTTTGCCTTTCACTTTTATGACAGTGGGAGATGCTTTGCGGCTTTGTGGGTTGGGCGACAATTTGCGCTTGAGAACTTTTCTGGATTTGCAGTTAAAATTGTATTCTCAAGTCGATACCGAAGAAACGGCGCTACTTTACGCGGCTACGGCTTTAGGAGTTTCGCAAGAGCCGCAGGGATTGTATCATCTACAAGGAAGTATGCAGGTGTTGAGCGATCGACTGGTAGAGGCGATCGAACTCTACGGAGGTCAAGTCTTATTGCGGCACACAGTTGAAAGTATTGTTACCGCCAACGGCAAAGCCACCGCTACAGTGATTCGCAATCAAAAAACAGGCGAAGTTTGGACAGAAACAGCCGATCGCATTGTTGCCAACGTGACCGCGCAAAATCTAGTAAAATTATTGTCAAGCGAGCCGATGGTCGCAAATTTAACAGATAATTTAACAGATAATTTATCCGTTAAATCAGAGAGTTCAAAGACAAAAAACCAACTCCCAAATCAAATGGCAGGCTACAAATATCGAGTTGATAAATTGCCGCCCGCATCCGGTGCATTTGTCATATATTTGGGAGTGCATGAAAGCGCAATTCCTGCCAATTGTCCGCCGCACCTTCAGTTTCTCTACGATTACGAAGGCGAGATTGGGGAGAATAATTCATTATTTGTTTCAGTCAGCCATCCGGGTGATGGGCGAGCACCGAAGGGAATGGCGACAATTATAGCTTCGTCATTTACTGATACTCGAATGTGGTGGAATTCGGTTGATTATGAAGGATTGAAGCAAAAATATACTGAAGGGGCGATCGCGCGTTTGAGCGAATATTTCAATTTGACGCCAGAGTCGATCGTACACCAAGAAGCCGCCACACCCCGCACCTTTGCCCGCTACACGGCGAGAGATAGAGGTGTTGTGGGTGGCATCGGGCAGCGAATACCAACCTTCGGGCCATTCGGATTTGCCAACCGCACACCAATTAAAAACTTGTGGTTAGTAGGCGACTCCACCCATCCCGGAGAAGGCACTGCCGGTGTTTCCTATTCTGCTTTAACAGTAGTGCGACAAATGGAGGCCGCCTCTAAAATCTAAGAGGACACGGCAATGCCGTTTCCCTACGCCAAAAATAATTAATCGCGCGAGAGATGTAACTATCGCGCGATTAATTTTAGGGAATAGTTAACAGTCAACAGTCAACAGTCAACCGTTAACCATCATTCCGGTGTCAGCGGAATTGATATCAACTACATTCTCTGACTACTTGATAGAAATCTTTGCGCCCACAGCTTCAAGCTGTTTCTTCATTTCTTCAGCAGCTTCCTTAGCAATAGCTTCCTTAACTGCCTTCGGTGCGGCTTCTACCAAGTCTTTTGCTTCCTTCAGACCCAGACCGGTAATTGCGCGGACTTCCTTCAGAATTGCGATTTTCTTGTCAGCAGGAACTTCTTCGAGCATGACCGTAAACTCGGTTTGCTCTTCTACTGGTTCAGGAGCGGCTCCACCACCCATACCGGGCATCATCATCATGCCGCCTACAGGAGCAGCAGCGCTGACGCCGAAAGCTTCTTCAATTTGCTTGACCAATTCAGATGCTTCGAGCAAAGTCAAAGACTTAAGTTTGTCCAAGATTTCATCAGTTGCAGTAGACATTTTTTGAACTCCTAGTTCGATTGTAGATTGTGGATTGTGGATTGTGGATTGCTCATTAATTATGAGTTTCTCGTCTCCAGTCATGAGTTTGTTTCTCAAAACTAACGACTCTTGACTCGTGACTAATTACTAATGACTTACGCAGATGTGCTTTCAGCTTCTGCTGGTGCTTCTGCTTCAGGTTGTGCTGGTGCTTCTGCTTCAGGTTGTGCTGGTGCTTCTGCTGGTGCTTCTGCTAGTGCTTCTGCTGGTGCTTCTGCTGCTGAATCGCCGTCTTTTTCAGCATAAGCTTTAAGACCGCGAGCGATCGAAGTAGGAACTTGATTGATACCCACAGCCAACTTGGTTGCGACACCGTTGATAGCGCCAGCAATTTGAGCCATGAGTTGTTCTTTCGACGGCAGATCAGCTAATGCTTTAACATCAGCTTCTTTCAGTACCCGTCCTTCCATCACGCCGCCGCGAAGTTCAGTCTTCTTAGAGACTTTTTGGAATTCTTGGTAAGCTTTAATCGCGCCGCCAATATCTTCTTGTACGAACAGAAACGCCGACGTACCGGTCAGCAATTCCTGTATCGGCTGCCAGTTGTCGTTGCCTTCAACCGCAATTCGCATCAGCGTGTTTTTTGCCACTTGGCAACTGCTGCCTTTCGGACGCAAACGCCGACGCAAATCTGTGATTTCAGCAACAGTTAAGCCTGTGTAGTCGATCACGATCGCCAGTTGAGATTCGCTCAAGGTTTGCTTGAGGTCTGCAATAATCTCATTTTTTACTGCTAAACTTTTGCCCATACTTATTTCACCTCCTTTTAGGATCGAAAACTGCCCACCAAAAACCCCGACCTTAGAGCCGGGGCAGAGAATTAAAAATTAACAAGTCAGAATTAAAAATAGAAAATTTCTAATCTTTGAGTCTTGAGTTTTTATTTCTTCAGCCTCGGCAGGAAATTAAGCGGTCGGCACCTGCGGTCTTCAGCTTATTGATTTTTGATTAGGCTATCACCAGAAGGCAGAGATTAGCAAGGGTCTGGCGTAAGTCTTGTGAGAGATTTACACAGACAGCCGAAGCTGTCTTTTACCTTCTGCCTTCTGCTTAATTCTGTACTAGGCAGCGTCAATTTTCGTATCGCGCAGGACACTGATATCGACTTCGATCGACGGGCCCATTGTTGCCGATACGTACAAACTGCGCCAGTAGCGACCTTTAGCACCAGAAGGACGGTTGCGGTCAACAGTTTCTTGCAAAGCATGAAGGTTGACCAGCAAATCTTCCGCTGAGAAAGCTGCCTTGCCAAACATAACATGAACGATGCCAGTTCGATCGGCACGGAATTCTAGTTTACCACCTTTAAACTCGTTGATCGCCTGAGCAATGTCAGTCGTCACCGTGCCACCTTTCGGAGAAGGCATCAAACCGCGCGGGCCCAACAACCGACCCAATTTTGCCACCAACGGCATCACGTCTGGGGTAGCAATCAGGCAATCGAAGTCCATCATGCCCTTCTGAATTTCATCGATCAACTCTTCAGAACCAGCAATATCCGCGCCGGCATTTAGAGCTTCTTTAACTTTTTCGCCCTTAGCAATCACCGCAATTCTGACTACTTGACCAGTTCCTTTTGGTAGCGATACAGTTGTCCGCAACTGTTGGTCAGTATATTTCGGGTCAATTCCCAAACGGATGTGAGCTTCAGCAGATTCGCCAAACTTAGCGGTTGCTGTTTCTTTCAAAAGTTGCAGAGCTTCCAGCGGTAGATAAGGTCTGTCTTCAACTTTCTTTTGAAGTTCTTGCAGTCTTCGAGATACTTTCTTTGCCATTTTTCTTTTTTGGGGTTAGTCGATTTTAGATTTTAGATTTTAGATTTTAGAATTGAGCCGTTTTGGTCATTTCAAATCTAAAAAATTTGCGATTCTTAGCGAAGCTTTGCTTCTCCCCCTGAATCGATCGATTTTGGATTTGGGATTTGGGATTTTAGATTGAAGATTTTACCTTCACAATCAGGAATTTTGGATTAGCAATTTGGAACTTGGACTAGGAAAAATCTTCCTTCTTCCTTCTTCCTTCTTCCTTCTTCCTTCTTCCTTCTTCCTTCAATCCGCGATCGCCACGCCCATATTTTTAGCCGTTCCCGCCACAATTTTCATTGCAGCCTCAACATCATTAGCATTGAGGTCAGGCATTTTAGTTTCAGCGATTTCTCGTAACTGAGCCTGTGTAATCGTCCCTACTTGCTTGCGATTAGGTTCTCCCGAACCTTTAGCAATGCCAGCCGCTTTTTGAATCAAAACCGACGCCGGCGGGGTTTTGAGAATAAACGTAAAACTGCGGTCTTCAAAAACCGAAATTTCTACCGGAACCACCAGACCCGCTTGGTCTGCGGTTCTAGCATTGTACTCCTTGCAAAACATCATAATATTGACGCCGTGCTGACCCAGAGCTGGGCCGATCGGAGGAGCTGGGTTGGCTTTTCCCGCCGTAATCGCCAACTTAATTACTGCAACAACTTTCTTTGCCATTAGTTAGTTCTGTTTCTGAACCTGATTGAACTCCAATTCTACAGGCGTATCGCGCCCAAAAATCGAGAGTAAAACTTTGAGCTTGTTTCGTTCCGGGCTAACTTCAATCACATCACCTTCAAAATCCTTAAACGGCCCGGAAAGTACCACAACGTGGTCTCCAGTAGACATCGATACTTTGACAACTGGTTCTGATTCCTGAGCGTTTCTGAAGATCCGTTCTACTTCTGAATGACTCAGAGGTAGCGGTTTGACGTGACCCCCTGCCGCGCCCGTAGCGGCGTTTCTGCTCTGCCCCGACAAAATTAATTACATTCGGGGTATTCTTGATCACCTGCCACGTATCCTCGTCCATAAACATACGGATGAGTACGTAGCCGGGAAAGATTTTTTCATCTGACTGCCGCCTGGAACCGTCTTTGCCAACTTTGATTGCCGGAGTTTGCGGAATTTCTACTTGAACGATGCGATCGGCAACATCCAAAGTTTGAATCCGCTGCTGTAAGTTTGCCTTCACGCGCTTTTCGCAGCCAGAGGCAACTTGAACAGCATACCAGCGAGCATCAATCTCCGGCACCTCTGGCGATGCTGCCTGTGCCGTCGCTTCTGTGGAATACTCAGATTCTTCTGATGCAAAAGTCATGGCCCAAACACCTTTCCCGCGCCCCAGTTAAAGAAGTTATCCACCAAATAGATCAGGCTTGCTGAGAGGATTACCATCAAAAGCACGGCCAAAGACTCGCTGATTAACTGCTGCCTGCTGGGCCAAACCACTTTGTCGAGTTCTTCTCTAGTTTCCTTTAAAAAACCCGCAGGATTAAACCCAGGCGCCGTTATTTCTTGAGTTTCTTGAGCTTGGTCTTTTTTCGCCACGATTCAATCCTCCTTGCGATTTTAGATTTTAGATTTTAGATTTTAGATGGTGTGAGTGGCCCGTGGCTCTCAGATTTTGTGACACTAACCACTTACGCCCAAGTCCCAAATCTCAAATCTAAAGCCACGACTTTTTTACAAGCCCAACCTATCAACTGTGTAACTGCCGATCGGCGAAACCGACGATCGAGAAGCGACACCGAGCATTTGTTGATGGCATTTTTTGCGAACCGCCCACAAAAATTAATTCTACCCGAAAGTTTGCGGTTTTGACTGTTGCCAGCCAATAATCCGGGCGCTTTCGGGCAGAATTTAAAGTTTGGTGATTCAGCGCGCCCTGGAGGACTTGAACCCCCGACATCAGGTTTTGGAGACCTGCGTTCTACCAACTGAACTAAGAGCGCACAGGTGAGGTTGCTGAAATTCGCTTAACCTCTAGATTTCTATTTTAACACAGTGCGCTCCTAAATGGGAAACTTTTTTTTGAAATTTCTCAATTTCCCATGAACCATGAACCAAGGGGAAGCTGGGTGCATTCCTACAGGGAGCGATCGAACCGCTGTTTGACGCGAGTAGCTTTGCCCACCCGATCGCGCAGGTAGTAAAGTTTTGCTCTGCGGACTTTCCCGCGGCGCATCACTTGGATAGTAGCGATGCGGGGCGAGTGAATCAAAAACACCCGTTCCACGCCGACGCCCTGAAACACGCGACGGACGGTGATTGTTTCATTAATCCCGCCGTTACGCATGGCAATCACAGTCCCTTCGTAGGGCTGAACCCGTTCTTTGTTACCTTCTTTAATTCTCACGCCGACTCGCACTGTGTCGCCGACGTAAATTTCGGGGAGAACTTTGCTGAGTTCTACCTTGACTCTATTTATTTCTTCCGTTTCGATAGAACGGATTATTTCTGCGCCTTTCATGGGATTTACCAAAACTCACAATCCCTTATCATATATCGAAATGCCCGTTTTATGTCAAAAAAATTCTATGTTAAATACCTCTGGGGTTGTATTTCTGCAACTGGCGGCAATGGCTGCACTGGCCTTGTACGTCGCCGCCAACTTGGGGGCCAACGATGTCGCTAACTCGATGGGGACATCCGTAGGCTCGAAGGCGCTAACGCTGCGGCAGGCAATAATTGTTGCAGGCATACTGGAGTTTTCCGGCGCAGTGCTGTTTGGCCAAGGAGTTTCCGAAACTCTGGCAACAGGAGTTGTGAATGCACAAGTGTTCGCAGCCAAACCGCAAGTATTTTTAATCGGGATGGTGTCAGTGCTGATAGCTTGCGGGATCTGGCTGCAAATCGCTACCAGTCGAGGTTTGCCAGTTTCTTCATCCCATGCCGTGGTGGGCGCGATCGCGGGTTTTAGCTGTGTTGCAGCCGGAATTAATGCAGTGGATTGGCGAACCATCGGCACCATCTCCCTAACTTGGGTGGCGACACCTGTTGCTAGCGGTGCTTTAGCCGCGCTATTTTACAGTGTGGTGAAGTATTCGATTCTCGATCGGCCAGATCCTCTATCTCAAATGCGCGAGTGGATACCTTGGCTGAGTGCAGCAATGCTGAGCGTATTTGGCGTCATTGTATTGCCGTCTGTTGTGAATGTCGCTTTGGTGCAGACAGGGGCGATCGCCCTAGCGCACGATCGATTTGGCTGGAATCTTCCGATTCACGATATTGTCATTGGCATCGGGGCAATAGCTGCGATCGGCCTGACACTCAATAGCTGGAAGAAATTAGAATCAGTTGAGAACCAAGAAGGCAGAGGGGAGAAGGCAGAAGGAATAAGTACAAACTCCTCCCCCACTCCGAAACTCCCCCACTCTCCCATCGAGCAACAAATGGCGAGATTTCAAGTCTTGAGCGCCTGTTTTGTAGCATTTTCCCACGGTTCCAACGACGTAGGAAATGCAGTTGCTCCCCTAGCTGCGATCGCCTACATCCGGCGCACAGGTTCCTTTCCCTCAGAAGATTTCAGCGTTCCCCTGTGGATTTTAGTCCTTGGAGGCGCAGGAATAGTCATCGGTTTAGCCATCTGGGGCAAAAATGTAATTGCCACAGTCGGCGAAAAGATCATCGAACTCCAACCAAGCGGCGGATTTTGCGCGGAATTAGCCACAGCCACCACAGTCTTGCTAGCATCCCGCTTCGGTTTGCCAGTTTCCACATCCCACGCTTTAGTCGGTGCAGTCGTCGGAGTCGGGCTGATCAAAGCTTGGAAAACAGTACGCTTGCAAACTTTGCTGTCAATTGGTTCGGCTTGGCTGGTGACAATTCCGATCGCAGCAGGTTTGGCTGCTATCATCTTCAGCATCGCGCAATCCATTGGGCAATTTTAGATTTTAGATTGAGGCATTTCAGCACAGTCAACAGTCAACAATCACGGATGGATGGTGAGTGAACCGGAATTGATAGAATTCATCTGCGTTAATCTGTGTTTATCTGCCTGTATCTGCGGTGAAAAAAAGAGAATGTATTCACCGCAGATGACAAGGGATTGACGCGGATTCACGCAGATGAAGAGAATAGAAGGAATAATTCCGATGCTAACAGATTTGATATGATTTCTAGTTGCACAAAGTTTGCTTAGGGCGAGGGCAAGTTTTTGACATCCTAACTACAAACGTGATAACGATGATTTTACCGGACATCAGATTGCCCACTTCTTCATCACTCATAATAATTTCCCACATCAAACCCGGTTTCGACGCACAAGCCCGCGGGTAACTCAATCACTTAATTCCTGATCCAAGCAATGCTTTAGCTGTTGAGCCAGCCCCTCGACGCAGGGCTTTCTCAGCATAGTAAGGTGATTCCCATGAACTCTAATCACCTCTACTTTTTGGGTCGTTAATTCGCTCCACCCAAGAGTCGGATCTTGATGACTCATGCTTAGCTGTTCCTCCGATCTAAACAGAGTAATTCGCTGCGGATAAATTTTCGGTACATAGGTGAGAGTTGCTTGACTGTTAGCCTGAAATACAGTAAACATTGAGGGAATTGCCAGCTCGCGCCAGTTGTGTTTTTTTGACTCCTGAGATAAGATGCTAACCATAACAGCCTGTTTCCAATTCCAGCCCTGCAAAAAATTAGCTGCCAAATTAAGCATCTTATTTAATTTAGGAAACCTGGCAACAATACCGCCACTTTGAACATTTTCTGCAGCAGCCACCAAGCGAAAATAATCTACTATAAAAGGCCAGATAGAGCGCGAAACAGTAGTCAGAATAAACTTGCAACCGTGCCAAAAAGAAGGTTTGTTAGCAGAAACCGGCGCTAAATTATCGAGCACAGCAAGTAAACCCACTTCATCCCCCGCTGCGAGCAACTGTTGAGCCATCTCAAAAGCAACCAAACCTCCAAAAGACCAGCCTCCTAAAAAATAAGGCCCTTTTGGTTGAACGGTACGCAAAGCTGCGATGTAGTCAGTCGCCATGTCTTCAATGCTAGTTAAGGGAGAACTTTCGCCGTCAATCCCTTTAGGTTGCAGCCCGTAAAACGGTTGATTTTCTCCTAGCTGAAACGCTAACTCGACATAAGGAAATACCACGCCAAAGATGGGATGGACGCAGAAGAAAGGCGGCTTTTTACCGCGAGGCTTAATTGCAACTAAAGGCGACCATTCCATAGAATTTGTTCTTGAATTTAGCAAATCTGCTAAACCTTCAATTGTCGGATTTAAAAAAAGAGCAGACAGCGGTAACTCGCCCTCAAATTGCTGGTTAATCTCATTGATGAGGCGGATTGCCAGCAGGGAATCTCCACCCAAATCGAAGAAGTTATCGCGAATGCCAACGCACTCTGCGTTGAGGATTTCGGCCCAAATTTTGGCGAGAATTGACTCGGTTGGTGTGCGAGGTGCAATGCAGCTTTTATCTATTGAATTCTTAGTTAGATTTCCCGGTGCAGGTAGGCGCTGGCGGTCAATTTTGCCATTGGGAGTTAGGGGCAGAAAATCGATCGCCACAAAAGCACTGGGAATCATGTAATTGGGCAGTTGTTGTTTGAGGAAATTGCGTATTTCCACAGGATTAATCGTCTGATTTTGATGGGGGACGACATAAGCAACTAGGCGTTTGTTGCCAGACAAATCATCCACAGCAACCGCCGCTGTTTCTTTGACTGCTGGATGCTGAACCAGCAGCGCTTCAATTTCTCCCAATTCTATTCGATAACCGCGAAGTTTTACCTGTGCGTCAGTGCGGCCTAAAAACTCAATATTGCCGTCGGGAAAATAGCGAGCTAAGTCACCAGTTTTATAAATTCGTTCTCCTGATTTCTGGCTAAACGGATTAGCAATAAATCGCTGGGCGGTTAATTCGGGGCGGTTCAGGTAGCCTCGCGCCAATCCGCTGCCGCCGATGTACAATTCACCGGGAATTCCAACGGGTACAGGCTGTAAATTTTTATCTAAAATATAGAGTTGAGTGTTAGCTATTGGGCGGCCGATGGGCGGTTTTTTGCGTGAAGCGAAGCTATCCCGCAGGGAATCGCAAATTTCGGCCAAACTTGACCAGACTGTCGCTTCTGTAGGGCCGTAAGCGTTAAAAAATCTGCGCCCCGAAGCCCAGCGTTTAACCACATCGGGGGAACAAGATTCGCCCGCACAGATGATTGTTTGCAGTGCGGGAAGTTTGGCGTTTGGAAGGACAGCTAGCAGCGAGGGGGGGATGGTAGCGTGGGTAATAGCATTGTCCTGCAAAAATTGGATTAATGTTTGTCCGGGCAACAAAGATTCTTTCTTGGCACAGTAAAGTGTTGCTGCGATTCCCAAGGCCATGACAATCTCAAATATTGAGGCATCAAAACTCAGGGATGCGAATTGCAAAATGCGGTGATTTGAGTTTAAGTTAAAAGCTTCTTTTTGAGCTAGGGCTAAGTTGTAGAGTCCCCGATGTTCGATTAAAACGCCTTTGGGTTTTCCGGTTGAACCCGATGTGTAGATGACGTAGGCAAGGTTTTCCGGTAGGATATTTGTAGTTGGATTTTCTGGGCTTTGTTGAGCAATAATTTCTCTGTCGGAGTCCAAACACACTACTGAAAAAACTCCGTAATTTTCCGGCTGCTTCAAGTTTTTTGCTAAATGCTGCTGAGTTAGCAAAATCGACACCTGAGCATCTTCTAACATGAAGTTAAGGCGCTCTTGAGGATAAGTTGGATCTAAAGGCAGGTAGGCTGCGCCTGCTTTGATAATGCCTAGCAATCCGACGATCGCATCTAAGGAACGTTCTACACAAAGGCCCACTAAAACTTCTGGTGCTGCTCCCAATTGCTGCAAGTAATGTGCAAGTTGGTTGGCTCGGCTGTTGAGTTGGCGGTAGGTTAACTGCTGGTTTTCAAAGACGGCGGCGACAGCATCGGGCGATCGGGCGACTCGATCTTCAAATAGCTGATGGAAACACTGGTTTTGCGGATAATCTCTCTCAGTGTCATTCCAATCATTTAATAATTGCTGGTATTCTGGCGCTGTCAGCAAAGCCAAGTCGCTGAGGTGCTGTTTGGGATTGGCAACAATGGCTTCGAGCAGGGTTTGAAAATGTCCCGCCATGCGCGCAATTGTGCCGCTATCAAATAAGTCCGTGCTGTAGACAAATTGCCCTTGAATACTTCCTGCATCTTCCCACAAGTGGCACTCTAAATCGAGCTTGGCGGTTCCCGCATCAAAGTCGATCGCCTCGAAAGCGATTCCCGGCAATTCTAGCGCTGCTACAGGAGTGTTTTGCAGGCTGAAACTAACTTGAAATAGGGGGTTGCGGCTCAACTCGCGATCGGGGTGCAATTCCTCAACCAACTTCTCGAATGGCAAATCTTGGTGAGCGTAGGCTGCCATTGCGACATTTTTTACCCGATGCAATAGTTCCCGAAAAGTTGGGTTTCCTGATAAATCTGCACGCAGCACCAAACTGTTGACAAAAAAACCGATTAATGCTTCTATTTCGCTCAAGTTGCGATTGGCGATCGGCGTTCCTACTGCAATATCTACTTGTCCTGTATAGCGGTACAGCAAAGTTTGAAAAGCAGCTAGTAGAGTGATAAATAAAGTCGCGCTTTCTTGCTGGCTAAATGACTTTAGCGCCTCGGTCAAAGCAGGTGATAGTGTTATAAATTGTTTGGCGCCGCGGTAGGATGGAACGGCTGGTCTTTGCCTGTCTGTTGGTAGATTGAGTGTGGTAATTCCGTTTAACTGCTGCCGCCAATAAGCAAACTGCGTTTCTAATACTTCGCCCTGCAACCATTGGTGCTGCCATTCTGCAAAGTCGGCGTACTGCACGGGCAGTGCTGGTAAGTGCGAGATCCCATTTTTTACAAATGCTGTGTAGAGCGTTCCTAGCTCTCGAATTAGCACTCCAATCGACCAACCATCAGCCACAATATGATGTAAATTCAGCAACAATATATGTTCTGTTCCACTGAGTTGTAACAGCGTTACTTTAAATAACGGCCCGGCGGCTAAATCGAAAGGGCATTGCGCTGCATCGGTTGCGAGTTGCAGCGCTGCGGTTTCCTGCTGAGTTGGCGAGAGATTTTGTAAGTCGATTGTGGGGAGGGATACGGTTAAAAAGGGAGCAATAATTTGTACGAGTTGCCCTTCCAAAAGCGTAAAAGTGGTGCGTAAAGTTTCGTGCCGCTGCACAATTTCGTTGAAGGTTTTCTCTAAGGATCTTAAGTTGAGGGAACCTGTTAAGCGGAGTGCTGTTGAGACATTGTAGAAAGGATTGCCCGGTGCTAATTGATTGAGGAACCAAAGCCGCTGCTGGGCAAAAGATGCGGGGAAGACGAAAACTTCTGTTTCTTCGGGAAGATTAAGCTTTTCTTCACCAGCCGGGAGGGAATTGTCGGAAAGATACTGAGTCATATCAAATTATCAGGCAAGCCTCAAAGGAAAGCGCGTACAAAGTAGCCTACAAATATTACATAGAGAAGATTTCATCTCTTTGATTAAAATCTTTACCAAGGCAATACTAGACTATAACTCGTTTCGATATGCTGCTTCATGCCGAGGTCGGTAACATTCACAAGATGTGTAAAAAAAACATCAACATCGTCTATCGCTTTAGCCGTAAGCCGAACTTTTCCGGTTGCTGTTTGAGTCCAAGAAAGCGCGGGAATAGCAAAACCATGTGCAAAACTGTGCCGCACTCTTAAAATCTCATTTAGCCTCTGCCGAACGGCTAATCCGCTGAGGCTTCTTGCAGGCCAAATCCAATCGCCAATAGGATCGTAACCAGTGTTTTGAATCAGAAGGTTTCGCGTGTTCTCCGCGTTTGGTGTATTAAATCTTTCAAGTGCGCGTTCCGCCGCATCTCTAGCAATAGAATGTACGGCATGAAATTTGGGATCTAAAGGATTTGCAGTTGCAGCGAAAAAATTGCGAACGAGTTCGTTTATGTAAGCATCCCATACAGCAACAAATGCAGCTAGAGCGGAGTGATAGTAGACTTGAGTTTGACTGCGCGATATTGGTTGCAAGCGGGGATCTGTAGCTGTTTCGCGAAGTGTTCTAGCCGTGTTGGACGCTGTTTTGTACTTCAATGCTGCTGGTGACGCCACGGCGATTTCCTAAATACAGTTCACGAACTTTTCAAGTGCATCTCGGTACCTTTGCAATGACTCTGCATTCAATTGCACCTGCTCGCCCGCGATGTTTTTGGCTGCTGGTGTGAGTTTGTGCAAGGGCGTGCCAGTCGTAGCAGCAAGTACAGAAGCGCTGGCAAAATCAGGGATTTCAATGAAGCTGTTACTCGGCTTGTCTTTGGAGTTAGCAAAAATATGACGGTGCTTCTTGTGTATATCATCCATCATCTGCATAATTGTCTGGTTTACAGCTTCGTATGCCTTGCTCGCTCTCCCTTTGTACACAGCCAAATGTAGGCTAGCGAATGTATGTAATTTTGGTACAGGTAGACCTTCTTCCTTCGCGCGTTTTGCAAAAGCAATTCGTGCGTATGGCGCAGTATGGGGGTCGGTTATGGCATAGAGAATTGCGAGGACATTCTCGATCGCCAGACGTGAAGTATAATCCGCTATAAATGGTACAACCAAGTTTTCTGCAGCCACCAGAGCAAGCTGTGTATAAATAGCAAAAGTAGGACTACAGTCTATGAAGAATATGGTATCGCGATCGCCGCTATATGAACGCAGGGCAACCGTCAGGTCTCGTCCCCAAGTTAGCACCTGTTTCCACGAGTCATAAGGTATTTCCAACTGGGATGTTTGTCGGATTGCTTCAGAAATTATTTCCAGGTAATTGTCCCCGCATACAAGTCTTAGATTCTCTGGTATATTCTGATTGAATTCTCTCGGTTCGCATAGATATGGGGATATGTCTGCAACCATCCGAAATGGAGAGTTCAGACGCGCTTCTAGATAGCCTGCTACTGTTGCGCGCGGAGTTTTGCTCATTAAAAAATGCAGCCCATCTGGGCTAGTGAAATATCCGCCAAGTAGCATTTCTGACACATTCGCCTGCGGACATAAATCAATTACATAGACATCTGTATCGGGGTGACGGTGAGCATATTCAGAAGCAGCGACAAAGCAAAGGAAGCTCTTGCCGACGCCGCCTTTATTGTTCCAGAAAGCGTATGAACTCATTGGGTGTATTTCTTGGAAGGGACAATAAAATTTTCATCCTCTCTCTTTACTTTCTCTGTTCACCGATGACAGCTTCACGCGACGATTCTCGCGAGAAACAGGCACTAAAGCAGGAGCTTTAATTTTAGCATCGCTCTCTTTCAAACTCTCAACAATCTTAGATAATTCTGCAATTGTCGGTGCTTCAAAAACCCGGCGCAAAGGCAACTCTACCCCGAAAGCATCTCGCACTCTCGAAACAAGCTGAGTCGCCAGCAGCGAATGGCCTCCTAATTCAAAGAAATTGTCCCGGATACCCACTCGCTTTATCCCCAAAACCTCAGCCCAAATTTTCACTAAAACTTCCTCAATAGAAGTATGAGGCGCAACATAACCGCCAGCCCATTCTAACTTAATCGGCTCCGGTGCAGGCAAAGCGAGTCGATCGACCTTTCCGTTAGCCGTCACCGGTAGCGACTCCAGCACCACAAAAGCCGACGGAATCATATATTCCGGCAGTTTTTCTGCTAGATAAGCCTGCAACTGTGGCACTAATTTACGCGCTGCTTTAGCTTGTAAGGGATTGTTAGCATAAGAGCGCCAAGGACGCAAGTTATCAGTTCGGGTTTCTGGCACAAAATCTCTAGTTTCACCCCGTGCAAAGACTACATCGTAGCGCCCTTGACTGTCGGAATTAGACCAACTAATATTAACATTATACGGAACTTCCAAAGCATACCACGCTTCGGGATCGACTCCTAAATCCTCGACTTTTTCCACGGCTTTTTGCAACTGACCTGCTGTTGGAAATTTATCGACAACAGACAGCAACTCTGCCGCCTTAACTGCTGCCGTTACCCGCGCATTAGGCACATTAGCAATTCTTAAAACATCGAGTTGATTTTGCAATAATATTTCTTGCACCTTGGTAACAGTCATATTCTGATTTTCATCCAACCAATCCAGCCGTTTTTCGGCGCCCCACTCCCCTTTTGGCGCTGATTTGGGGCGTGCTGTTTCAGACGCAATATGCAGAATAGCATTGTACCGAAAATCAGTTAACTCATTGTGATGACTACCGCGAATTAATTGAATCTCTACGCCGCCAATCTGCGGAAAGCGGTGCTTTAATGCGCTAAAAAACTCTGGTTCAATAACTAACTCTGTTTCTTGAAAAATTTGCATTTGTACTCGCTGCTGCAACTGTTCGCCCGCGAGAGAAGGTTCGGCTTGATACAGTTGTACCGAAGCGTGAAAAGCTGCCAGCAACGGCAAGCTGCGGACATCTCCGATGAATATAAAGCCGCCGGGGGCAGTTGCTTTCACTGCACCTTCTAGCACCTGCACGAGATAGTCGATATTCGGGAAATATTGTACGACTGAGTTGAGAATTACTGCGTCAAAAGCTGCTGTCTCTACTCCTTCAAAGTCAGTCGCCATTTTCTGAAGCAGGGTTACATTAGCTAACTCTTGATTTGCCAAGTGCTGCTGAATATAGTTGAGCGAAATAGGTGAAAAGTCTGTTCCGCAATATTGAGTGCAGCGAGAGGCAATTTGGAACAGCAACAAACCTGTGCCGCAGCCAATTTCTAACACTCGGCTAGGCTGCAAAGCTAAAATTTGGGCGGCTTGATTGTTCGCCCAGTCGCGCATCTGTTCTGCTGGGATTGGCTGATTAGTATAACTGCTATTCCAGCCGACAATATTAAATGTTGGATCTGAGTCAACAGCAGGTTGATTGTAAGTTTCATTGTAGAGCATTTGCCACTGCAAAACCTGTTCGTCCTGCAATTGCATTATTTGGTTTTTTTCGCGGGCAACGCTATATTCTGGATTCAGGGCAATATAAGCTACTAAACGTTTATCTCCCTGTCCATCTTCGGAAGCTATTGCTACAGTTTGCTGCACCGCCGGATGTTGAGTTAATAGTGTCTCGATTTCTCCTAATTCGATGCGGAAACCGCGAATCTTTACTTGTTCGTCAAGGCGTCCTAAAAATTCAAGGTTGCGATCGGCTCTGTAGCGCACTAAGTCGCCGGTTTTGTAAATTCGCTCTCCTGAATTTGGTTTAAACTGAGATGTTGCATCATTATCGAGAACAGGCAAGATGCCTGTTCCACAAGAGATGAATTTTGTTGTGGAACAGGCATCTTGCCTGTTCCTAAACAAGTCATTGAGAATGGTGCCTGAATTTGGTTTAAAAGGATTGACAATAAAGCGTTGTGCGGTTAAATCTGGGCGGTTGAGGTAGCCGCGAGCGAGTCCGTTTCCGCCGATGTACAATTCGCCAACAACGCCCACTGGTACGGGCTGCAAATATTTGTCTAATATGTAGATTTGAGTGTTAGCAATGGGGTGGCCAATTGTCGGGGCGATGTCTGTTTGCTCTGTTGCAGGAATATAACCGGAAGTTGTGACGACGGTGTTCTCGGTTGGGCCGTAATTATTTACTAGCTTAAATGGATGGGATTTTAAAGGATGTTGTTGCAGTTTTTCGCCGCCTGTGAGCAAGATTCGCAACGCTGTTGTTTGAGGCCAATCTAATAGCAAAACTTTCTCGGCTAAAGGTGTTGGCAAAAAGCTAATGGTAATGGCTTTTGATACTAACCAGTTTTGCAGTTTTTCAGGATCTCGCCTGATGTCATCTTCTGGAAAGTAGATGCTAGCTCCGGCGGCGAGATAAGGCCAAATTTCCCACCCGCAAGCATCAAAGCCGATCGCTGCTATTTGCGTTGCTCGATCGCCCGCTGACACCCCAAACTCTCTTTGATGCCAAAAAACGAGATTTAACAAGCTCCCGTGTTCAATTTCCACTCCTTTCGGCTTTCCCGTGGACCCGGAGGTGTAAATCGCGTAAACCAGATTTTCGGCTGTGGCTGCGCTGGTGGGATTGTCGGCGATTTCTTGGGAAATCATCTCCCAGTCTGTGTCTAAACGAACTATCTGTAAATTGGGCGAGCGCAAATTCTCTACCGATTGCTGCTGAGTTAACACAACAGATAATTGAGCGTCTTTTAGCATAAAGCTCGATCGCTCAGCAGGATAGCTCGGATCTAAAATTAAGTAAGCTCCTCCCGCTTTCAGGATACCCAACATCCCCACGATCAGATCGAGCGATCGCCCGCAGCAAAGCCCGACTAAAACTTCCGCCCCCACCCCCATTTTTTGCAGATAACGTGCTAGTTGGTTGCTGCGAAAATTTAGCTCTCGATAGGTGACTTGCTCCTCTCCAAATACCAGCGCCACCGCATCCGGTGTCCCAGCGGCCTGCATTTCAAATAGTTGATGGATGCACAAATCTTGCGGATAATCCGCCTGAGTATTGTTGCATTCAACTAACAACTGATAGCGCTCTTGGGCGCTCAAATATTGCAAGTTGGCAATTCGCTGTTCGGGATTTGCCACAATGCTTTCTAACAGAGTTTGAAAATGCCCGATCAGGCGCGCAATCGTAGCTTCATCAAATAAATCGGCGCTGTAAATAACCATGCCGCTGATGCCCAGAGAGCTATCAACCCACAGCTTATTGCTGGGCGATTGGTTGCTTCCCGAGCTGTTGGGCGATCGCTCCCACAAATGGAACTCCAAATCAAACCGCGCTGTACCCACATCTAACTGCTGCGGGCTGAGTGTTAATTCTGGCAATTCTAACCGATTCCCCGGCGCGTTTTGCAGCGCAAACGCCACCTGAAATAAGGGATTTTGGTTCAACGCGCGATCGGGGTGCAGTTCTTCTACTAACTTCTCAAACGGCAAATCTTGGTGAGCGTAAGCTCCTAATGCTACCTCTTTGACTCGGTTTAAAAGTTCCCGAAAAGTTGGATTTCCCGACAAATCTGTACGCAGCACCAAACTATTGACAAAAAACCCGATTAATGCTTCTATTTCACTGCGGTTGCGATTGGCGATCGGCGAACCTACAACAATATCTTCTTGCTGGGCGTAATGGTAAAGCAACGTTTTAAAAGCTGCCAGCATAGTCATAAACAGCGTCACTCCTTCGCGCTGGCTCAACGTTTCTAAAGCCTCGCTCAGTTGTTTTGGCAGTTGCAAAAATTGCCTTTTGCCTCGGTAACTTTGAATTGCTGGCCTGGGTCGATCCGCAGGCAAATTTAGCATAGAAATGCCGTTTAACTGCTGCCGCCAGTAAGCAAGCTGCGTTTCTAAAACTTCCCCTTGCAGCCATTCGCGCTGCCATTTGGCAAAATCAGCATACTGGATCGACAAATCCGGTAAAGGCGAAGGTTTTTCGCTAGCAAATGCCGTGTAAAGTGCGCCTAATTCCTGAATTAGCACTCCGATAGACCAACCATCGGAGACAATGTGGTGCATATTCAGCATTAGTAAATATTCGGCATCATCTAACTGCAATAATGTGACTCGCAGCAACAAGTCATTGGACAAATTGAAAGAGCGTTGAGCTTCCTGGGCGGTGAGCCTGTTTGCTTCAGTTTGTCGAGATTCCTTTGGCAAGTTTCGCAAGTCCACTACATTAATCGGGAGGTGGAAAGCAGCAGCTATTCTCTGAACGGGTTGCCCCGAAACTACTGCTAAAGTCGTGCGTAAAGCTTCGTGGCGGCGCACAATTTCATTGAAGGTTTGTTGCAGCGCCGAAAAATTGAGCGCACCTGTCAAACGCAATGCTGCGGGAACATTATAGAAGGGATTGTTCGGTACTAATTGGTCGAGAAACCACAAGCGCTGCTGTGCAAAGGAAAGCGGTAGATTTCCGTCCCGCCCCATCGGAACAATCGGTGTAGGAGTGAAACTAGAAGTACGATTAGCTGCTTTTAAAAATAAAATAATTTCGGCTTTTTTCTGAGAAATTTCGGCGCGCAGTTCTGGTGTAATAATTCCTTCTGGAGCGTTGCAGCGCAGGCGAGATCCCTCAACAAAAATATTAATATCTAGACTGCGAAGGTAAGATAAAAACTCAACTAACTCCACCGTGACAGAATCTCTGGCATTTGGCGATGAACTCGATATTTTTGGCTCTGGCATTTTGAGTCATCCTGTGATTACTTTTGCAAATATAAAAGAAATTCCACCAGCGCACAAGCTAAGAGCTTAACTTACCCCTTGCCTACTGTGGCCTAACCTGAGTATGATTCTGTTTGAATCCGCAACCCAAATTCTACCCAAGGTTTCAGCTTATGCCGTTCATGCCCTTCAATTTCCTGTTCCTATGGCTGGTAGGACTGCTGTCCCTCGGGGTACTTGGCGGAGGTATATACATTATTTACGAATGGTACATCGGCGAACTTGAAGGGAATTCCTACTTAGTCAGCGGAGTCTTGATGGTTCTTTGGTCTGTTGGCGGCCGCTTTATCAGTTTGCCGCTGTTCCGCCGCCCCGGTGCTGACGAACCGAAGCCCACGCGGACGGGTACGGTGCAGCGGGTAGAGAGGCCTGATGGCACTATTTTACAAGTAGAATTTTACGGCCCAGAGGACGGACAGCCGATTATCCTCTCCCATGGTTGGGGGCCCAACAGTATGGTTTGGTATTACGCGAAACGGCAACTAACCGATCGCTTCCGAGTGATTGTTTGGGATCTTCCAGGTCTGGGAAAATCCACTCGACCAAAAAACAGCGACTACTCCCTAGAAAAATTTGCCCGCGATCTCGAAGCCGTCATTGCTATAGCAGGAAATAAACCTGTTATCTTACTCGGACACAGCATGGGCGGCATGATTTCTCTAACATTCAGTCGGCTTTTCCCAGAACTTCTGGGTAGTCGAGTAGCTGGTTTAATTCTGGTAGATACGACTTATACTAATCCCCTCAAAACCGCTATTTTTAGCGGTTTATGGCGCGCTTTGCAGAAGCCGCTGCTTCAACCTCTGCTCTACCTCACCATAGCTCTTGAACCGATTATGTGGGGAATGACTTGGCTGAGCTATCTCAATGGTTCACTGTACATCAGTGTAGAAGTATCGGGATTTAAAGGCACTGAAACGCGCGGTCAATTAGATTTCTCAGCTTTCTTATCAGCCTTGGGTTCTCCCGGCGTTCTCGCTCGCGGCACACTGGGAATGCTCAAATTTGAGGAAACAAAAACTTTGCCATCAATTGACATTCCAGTGTTGGTGATCTGCGGCGATTCAGATATCGCCACTACCCCCCCAGCTAGCGTGCGAATGAAAGCAGAATTACCTCAAGCAGAGCTAGTTACTATAAAGCGAGGAGGACACATGGCATTAATCGAGCACAACCAGCAGTTTGCAGAAGCTGTCAGGGCATTCTGCACTGAAATTTCGTGACTAAAAATGTGACTTAAAATCCTGTAGGTTCTGGCTGTGGCGGCCTTAAACCCACATTCCGCACCCCCAACTGGCACACACGCAGTTGGGGGTGCCGAAGCTGGGCTACAACACTCAGGGTGGCCCGCGAGGTGACAAAGAGGCGCGGGTTTTAGATCCAGATGGAAATCCAATACCCAGGCTTTTTGCTGCGGGTGAGTTCGGTTCTATTTGGGGGTTTCGATACCAAACATCAATGAACGTCTCCGAATGTCTCGTTTTCGGGCGGATTGCGGGTAGAAATGGCGCTATAAGTGCAGTCGCTTGAGTCAATGTTCAACAGATTTATCAAAGAGCAATACAGCTCTAAGCAATGGGAAATAAATCACATTCATTATCAGGAGGATTTTCCTCACATAGTTATAAATTTTCTCGCCGACTTACTTATATTTTAGTTAAAAGAGGAGATTTGCTGCCCCTTTAATTCGGTCTAGCGCTTCCACAGAACGGGGTAAAATCGGTAAGTGAATAATAGTTTGATCGGGAAATAAACCAGCATCAAGTGAGCTATCTTGACTGTAGCGGTTATGCACTATGTAACGCTGCGGAACTCCCATATTTTGCAAAGACTCATTTAACCGCACTTGTTCTGCAATAATTGCAGCTTGAGCTTGGATGACACCAATAAATTCGGTGTGGTTGGGGTCTTTCAATTTCTTCTGCGCTTGTACAACTTGTTGTCGCAATTTCCGCAGCCGCCCCATGAAATCTACCCTACCTAAAACATTTTGATACTTCATCCACAGCTTGAATATCCAGGCTAACCAATCTGCCAATGCAGATGGCATTTCTAGAAAGCGCAGAAGATGACCGGTTGGGGCAGTATCCAGGATAATTAAATCTTGCTGTTTGCGCTCTAATAAATCCATCACTGCGATCAGGGACAGCATTTCATCAATACCAGGTAAAGCTTGCGCTACAATTTGTCGCCAAGCTTCGGGAGTGTAAGCAATTTTCACTGCTTTGGCTTCAGTTCCTTCGCCGCTCATCATTTCGGCTAATTCCCAAAGATAATCATTTCGGAACTGTTCTAAAACTATATCAGCATTGATTTCTTGACCGCTTAAATTGGTAGTTATTTGAGTGGGTTTGTGTTCTAATTTTCCTCCAAAAGCATCTCCCAAAGAATGGGCGGGGTCGATGGAAATGAGGCGAATATTTTTATCAGGATAACGACTTGCTAACGCCCACCCTATAGCAGCTGCTACTGTAGTTTTCCCCACTCCTCCTTTGCCGCCAACAAGGATAAGTTGCCGTCCTTCTGCGATAAAATCGCAGAAACTGGGTAGCACTTTAGCGGGCCATTGTATGGGTGCTGGTGGAGCAATTGCAACTGTATCAATTTTTTGAATTTGGCTAATAATATTGTCTAACGCCGCACTGCCCAGTGGTTCTGATGCCTGTTGCGGTACAATAAAAACAGGCTGCTTTCCTGGTAGTTCTACGAATTTCTTTAGCAATTGTTGTTGTTCGCTATAGCGGTCTAAATCTGTATTAGCATCTGTTAAAATTCGGTTAATGAATAAGCCACCGCTCTGAATTTCTAATACTTGCAAGCTTTCTAGAAATCGTTCCGTTTCTAAGAGGCTCATAGGTTCGGCGATCGCCACCACTAAGCAAGCGCTTATATCTTTATTTTGCAGCAGGCGTCTGCCTTCTGCTAATTCATGTTTCATCTTGACCAAAAAGTCATCAACTTCATCAGCGGTATAACTTCGCTTAAAAGTTTGGGTAATGACCCGATGTTTTTCTTGAAATAATTCTAAAGAATTTAAAACTATATTTAAAAAATCTTTGATTCCCAATAAGTTTAAAGTGTGACCGGAAGGAGCCATATCTACTACTACGCGGTCTACCACTTTTTCTGTCAGCAGGCGTTGAATTTCCACCAGACCCATAACTTC
Organism: Microcoleus vaginatus PCC 9802; assembly: GCA_022701275.1. Classification (NCBI taxonomy): domain Bacteria; kingdom Bacillati; phylum Cyanobacteriota; class Cyanophyceae; order Oscillatoriales; family Microcoleaceae; genus Microcoleus; species Microcoleus vaginatus. The sequence goes on along the minus strand of CP031740.1, from coordinate 1,910,133 downwards.
ATCTAAACCGGGCCAGTCTAAATCCCAAACAGGTGTTAAGTCTTCGCCCTCAACAAAACTTCCCCGCTCAACTAATACCTCTAAAAACCTACCGTTTTTTGCCTTAAATTCTAGGAGTAATTCTTTAGCATCTAACGCCCGAACGCTCAAGTTAGGTAAATCAGGTAAGGGGAAGGCGTTGTGTTGCACTTTTGTTTGTAGCACATCGCCTAAAGAATGGGCTGGATCTGTAGATATTAACAGTATTTGTTGGTTGGGAAATAATCTCGCCCAGCGCCGAGCAAAACCGCAGGCAATGGTAGTTTTTCCTACTCCACCTTTACCGCTAAACATTGCTAGGTGAAGCGAGTCGTACTTTACCAGATCATCCATCTCTACACCTCCTGATATTTTTTAGATTGAAAAATTCCAGATATAACTTTTAGATAAAATGGTAAGGAGGTAGGGCTTCTCCTAACTGTAATTCCCAACGAGAACACGCTTTTTGCCAAGCTAAAAATTGTTCTGCAAGTAAGGGTTCGTCTTGGCGACTGACTAAAAGATAAATCCGCGCTTCTTCACCCTGCGGTTGAACAACAATTGCCGACTTATATATCTGGGTAATCAGATGAACTGCCCGATCCCATTGGGCCGTTTGAGCTATTTGAAAGTCTTGCTGTGTTTGATAACGTTGTTTTTTGGCTAAGAAATACTGTCTTCCTCCTGCTTCAGGCGTTATAACGGGTTCATCTAGAGTTCGGGGAATAAACTTCAACATATATTCGGCTTTACCATTGAGTTGGCGTAGCTTTTCTAAATATTCCTCAGCGTGGAATTCTAGATGAGTCAATAAACTTTCTTTTGAGACAAAGGAAGTGCCGAACCGCAAGGGTAAAATTGTAGTCTGGCGAAATAGTTCGCAAATCACTCGATCGTGTGACAAAACTGCTTGGATTAATCGTTCGTCATCGTTCTGCAATGATTCTAAAGACACCTCTGGTTCCACCAAAGCTGAAACGCCAGCATGACTGATAAGAAGTACGCTGACGCCAATGCCGACAGGTAACTCCAAAACAGTGGCTGGTGTTTCTAGAAAAGCGTAAGTGTAAAAGTTAGATAGTTCCACTTTCAGATTCTTCTGCTGCGTCTTCCAAGGCTTGAATTTTCAGCAAAAGTTCTTCTTCTTGAATTTCAAATTCCTCTTCTGAAAGCTCACCTATATCAAACGCTAACTGCAAAGCTAATAACTGTTTTTGCAAATTTTGTGCATCATCTAATTCAGCATTAGCACGCTCTAGAAGTTGCTCTCCTAGCCAGATGATTCCACCAAGTGGTGCTGAAACGGGAAAAGTTAACAGTTCGAGAAGCATAATATTAGTTTTCCTTAATAAAGCTGGGCAAATGTATAAGGAGCCGTAAAATTATTATAGCGAATTCGTAGGCGATCGCCAAATTTCTGGTCGATTGCTTCTACTTTTTGGCTAAAGTTAGATTCACTGTCCCAGGGAATCAAATAAGCCGCATTGTAAATCATCTCTTCCGTCATTGTATCGCTTTCCACAAATTCTTCTACCAAAGCGTTTAATTCAGAGCGGAAAACATTAATGACTGCTTGCTTGCGAAGTTGCAAACCATTTTCAATCAACTTGCCAATTTCAATGATTTCCGACTGATTTAAAGCTTTACCCTCCAGCGCATCGCGCTTTTTTTTCAAGCTGACATTTGACTCTAGTAATCCCTGAATCTCCGACTGGCTATTCCAAAATACCTTAACGCTAACTTCTCTGCGTCCTTCTAATTGTTGAAATAACTCTTCCAGTTTTTCCTTATGGGGACGAGTCAATTGGTCAGTGACCGTTTCCCAGGTTTTCACTACCAATCCAAAGCGAAGAGGTAGTAGAGTGCGGAACCCCTCACTCATGGCGAGTTCCAAAACTTTTTCATGACACAATAAATTGCGTCGGGAAGTGAGATATTTTTTGTTTTTTGCTTCTGAGTATAAAAAGTTGAACCCGTCAACGCTGTAGCTGTGAACTGGTTGTCGATCTAATCCTTCGAGAACCACTTTTTCCGAAAAGGGCGCGGGTAAAATTCCGTAAAGATAAAAACCTAAACTCATAATTCTTTTTAAACGAAAGAACCTTTATATCGGTTTTGATGTCAGAATCAGCCGCAGTTTTGCGTGAATCAAATCCAGATTCCCCAAGCCCAAATCAACATCGCCATGCACCACAATTCCAATATTTAAAAGTCTGTCTAGCAGTTCCAAGATAGAAGGACTGTTGCTAGTTTCTCCTGGATAATAAGTTCCAGGTTGTGGTAAAAGGGTGCCGAATTCTCCCAGATTTACATTCAAATCTGCTGGCTCGATTTCAAAAATCTTGCATAACTGCAACACTTGTTCTTCCAGCTTTTGCAGACTTTCTGCTGCTTTATCTAACTCTGTTTCGCTGAGAACTTGTTGTTCCATGCGGCGAATGACTTGCGCTTCCATAAGCTGACGAAGCAATTCTATTACTGTTAACAGTAAAGAAGCCAACCCCGCTTTACTGTTCAATTGGTTAGGGGTACTTGCTATCTCAGAATTTTCAGAGGGTGTGCCAACTAATGTCATAATGCCACCTTTTTATATCTCATCTGGAGGGTTAGTGCCCTTTTCAGTAGACAGAGGCTTTGTTGGCATAGAATCAGGATTCGTTAGTTCACTGCTAGCTAGAGCTTTGAGCGATCGCATTTCTGCTTCTAAACTTTCTAACCGTTCCTGAAGTTGCCGATTTTCTTCAATTAAAGCCTGAGGCTTGCTGCTGAGATAGGGGTCATTTTCCCACCAATTTATTCCCATCTCCCGCGCTTTATCAACCGAGGAAATCAACAAACGAATTCTGATATGCAGGAGTTCGGTGGAGGCGACGGAAACAGAGATATCGCCTGCAATCACAATTCCCTTATCCAAAACTCGTTCGAGAACATCCGCTAAACTTGAGCCTTGGGCAGGTGTTGCAATCATTCCACTAGCGTTGGATTGAGAACTTTTCGGCAGGAGCGGCGTAGAAGTCATCATTGTTTCAACTCTTTAGTATTTGACACTTTCCCATCTTAGAGGAGAATGTAAAATTTTTCTTTTTTTGAATCCTCTAAATTTATCTGAATTTATTTCTAAAAATACCATCAATCGAATCTCGTATTTTCTGTGCTAATATATTTAAACATTACTTTACATATATTCATCAAAAGCAACAAATCTATGTAAAAATAAAAAGTATCCGATGTGGAATCAATGTCAGATAGACTCTAAAATGTGGGAGAAATTCTTATTAAATGGGGGTGAAAAATCAAAAACAAGGGTTACTCATAAAATCGTTCGTTAGTAATTTTTTGCAAAATTTCACATCTATCAAAAGAAGTAATCATGGCAGTTGAAACAGTAAACTCATCTTCTAGTCTGGCTGAAGTCATCGATCGCATCCTCGATAAGGGTGTCGTCATCGATGTGTGGGTACGGGTGTCCCTTGTGGGAATTGAACTGTTAGTAGTGGAAGCAAGGATTGTGCTGGCATCAGTAGACACTTATTTGAGGTATGCACAAGCTGTTGGCTTAACCGGTCAAGCGGCTGTACCTCGTGTACGTGGTTCTGTACCTGGTTTACCTAGTACATCTGGTTTATCGGGTCTACCTGGCGTAGGTGCTGTACCTGGCGTAGGTGCTGTACCTGGCGTAGGGGCTGTACCTGGCGCATCTGGTGTAGCTGGTGTAGCTGGTGTAGCTGGTGTACAAGATTATGTACCAAGGACGCCCATTTCTTCCACTGGCAGTTATGCAACAAGTGTTGCAACTGCGCCACCTTCCACTGCTAACCCAACAGATGTCGTGTGAGGGATTGAGTAGTGACTACAGTTGTGCAAGCCAACTCCTATAATTTTGTCAATACACCAGCAATCAATTGTCTGATTCAGCGTGCGCTGCGCTATCTTCACGCTGGCTTTTCTGTCCACCTGCGCGGTCCGGTTGGAACCGGCAAAACAACATTAGCAATACATTTGGCTAATCTTTTGCAGCGTCCGATTTTGCTGACGTTTGGAGATGATGAGTACAAGTCCTCCGATCTGATTGGTAACCAACAAGGCCATAACAGCAAGAAAGTTGTTGATAATTATATTCGCACTGTTGTCAAGCTGGAAGAAGAATTCCGCCCGATTTGGATCGATGGTCCCCTGACCACTGCCTGCCGTGAGGGCTTCACCCTGGTCTACGATGAGTTCAATCGTTCCCGTCCTGAAGTTAATAATGTGGTGCTCTCCGTATTGGAGGAAAAGCTACTGGTGCTACCAACTCCTGTTCAGCAACAGGAATATATTCGCGTCCATCCCCAGTTCCGAATCATCTTTACCTCGAATCCACAGGAGTACTGCGGAGTTCATGCAACTCAGGAGGCACTGATGGATCGCTTGATAACGATCGATATTCCTGAGCCAGACGAACTGACTCAGGAAGAGATTGTTGTCCAAAAATCAGGATTGATACGAGCAGATGCCTCAGTGATTGTGTCTCTTGTTAAGAAGTTTCGGGAGCGCACACAGCAAAATGGAAACTTCTCCGGTTTGCGGGCGTGCCTGATCGTTGCTCAAGTCTGTCACAGCAATAATGTTCCTGTTGTACCCACCAGCACTGACTTTCAAGATATCTGTGCAGATGTCCTGCTGTCACGTTCCAAACTGTCCCAGAGTGAAACAAGCTCGATTTTTGGGGAACTGTTTCAGGAAGTTGGTTCAGCAAAAAAACGTTCTGCTAGACGGAAGGTAAACCAATGATCCTTAGCCGCCTTGACCGCATCCTGTAGGTCTTATTATTTATTACTGTGAATCAAATCACTTATTTAATGAGTAAAGCCAACTCTAACTCAATCACTATTTGATTCAGCAATGATGTATAACGATCGCGTTGCTGATGATAGATGCTGGAAATTAATAGTTAGTTATGACGGTAGTTTTGAATTGTTATAGATTAAGAATATATGACTCATGCCCGTGAGGTAAATTTTGAGAGTTCTCCAACTGCTTGATGTGCTCCTGACACAGCATTCAGGGTATTTTTACTGACTCTTATCTTAGGCTGGAGACTCTCAAAAGGCACCCCAACTGCGTGTGTGCCAGTTGGGGGTGCGGAATGTGGGCTTAAAATTCCACATCTTCTCGCTCATTTTCGTGTGTTCTGGCAGTATCCAAACCTTTCGCCGCCCAGCGCATTGTTTCAATGTATTTTGCCAGACTCGCCACAGTCGGAGCCTCAAACAAATTGCTGACCGATAACTCGACTTGCAAAGCGTCTCGGATGCGAGAAATCAACTGAGTTGCTAGCAGGGAATGCCCACCTAGCTCAAAGAAATTATCGTAGATACTAACCTGCTGTTTTCCCAAAACTTTAGCCCAAATTTTCCCGATCGCATTTTCGAGATCAGTCCGAGGCGCTACATAATTTTCTGTTAGATCCTCGCTGTCTGTATCTATATCAGGCAAGGCGCGGCGGTCTACTTTGCCATTAGGCGTCAGTGGCATATTCTCCAACACTGCATAAGTTGCAGGAACCATATATCCTGGTAACTTTTCTTTCAAAAATTGGCGCAAGTCACTTGACTTGAGATTTTGAGTTTCCGATTTTTCCTTAATGCCGTCAGGAATAACATAAGCTACCAAATGTTTATCGTCTGGGATGTCTTCCCTCACAATTACTACTGCTTCGCGCACTTGTGGATGCTGGCACAAAGCGGCTTCAATTTCTCCCAATTCGATGCGGTAGCCGCGAATTTTTACTTGGTCGTCAATGCGACCTAAAAACTCGATGTTGCCGTCAACCCAATAGCGACCTAAATCACCTGTTTTATAAAGGGTAGAACCAGATTTATTGCTAAAAGGATTGGGAATGAATGCTGCTGCAGTTAAATCTGGTTGGTTGAGGTAGCCTTTCGCCAGTCCGTCACCGCCGAGGTACAATTGACCTATAACACCGATCGCCACCGGCTGCAAATCCGCATCGAGGAGATAAATTTGCGTGTTGGCGATCGGGCGGCCGATGGGGATAGATGTTGCGGTTTCTGGTACGTCTTGCACGCAATAATAAGCCGAAAATGTGGTATTTTCTGTAGGCCCGTAAACGTGAATTAATTTAGTGGTTTGATTTTGTTGGATAAGTTTTTTTACCCATCTCATATCGACCGCTTCTCCGCCAAACAGCAAGCAGCGCAGCGAATCAAAAGCTTGCGGTAAAACTCTAGCAATTTGTTGAAATAAGGCAGTTGTTAAAAACAAAACTGTGATGCCTTCTTGGCGCAGTTCTAAGGCTAAATCGTGAGGCGAAAGAGTAATATTGGTGCTAATTCCCACGAGTTGAGCGCCGTTAAGCAAGGCTCCCCAAATCTCGAATGTGGCTGCATCGAATGAAGCGTTGGATGCTTGGGCAATTTTATCGGTAGGTTCTATTTTTATATAGTTGGTGTTGAGTACCAGCCGATTTACTGCTTTGTGGGTGACAGCAACTCCCTTGGGTTTTCCTGTTGAGCCAGATGTGTAAATAACGTAAGCTAGGTTGTCTGCTGTTGCGGTGTTAGCGGGATTTTCGGCGCTTTCTTCGGCTATGTGTTCCCAGTCGCGATCGAAGTAAATCACCGAGTTTGAGAAGTCTCGAAAATTCTCAATCAATTTATCTTGAATTAGCAAGACTTTAACTTGAGCATCTTCCAGCATCAAGTTTAGCCGATCGCGCGGATAGCTCGGATCTAACGGTAGGTAAGCTCCTCCCGCTTTCAGTATAGCCAACATTCCGACAATTAGGTTGATCGATCGCTCTGCACAAAGCCCCACTAAAACCTCGGTCCCCACGCCCAGTTTTTGTAGGTAGCGCGCCAGTTGGTTGCTGCGACTGTTGAGTTCTCTGTAAGTCAGGTGCTGGCTGTCGAAAGTTAGGGCGACATCCTCCAGATGCTGCAGGGCTCGCTCCTCAAATAACTGATGAATGCACTTATTTTGAGGATAATCTGTCCGAGTATCGTTCCATTCTCTGAATAATTGATTCACTTCATCCTCGCTCAATAAAGGTAAGTTAGCAATTCCTTGTTCTGGATTAGCCACAATGCTTTCCAGCAGCGTTTTAAAATGCCTCAGCATTCGGGCGATCGTAACTTCATCAAATAAATCCGTATTGTACACAGCTAAGCCTCTGAGCCCTTCCGAATCTTCCCACTGTTCGCCGTATCTGCTCCTAAAATTATCGGAAGCTTCCCACAAATACAGCTCAAAATCAAAGCGCGTTGTTTGAGTCTCCAAAGGAAAAGAGCTCAACTTTAATCCTGGCAATTCTAGCTCGTCCAGCGGCACATTTTGCAGCCCGAATACCACCTGAAACAGCGGGTGGCGATTCAACGATCGCTCTGGGTGCAATTCCTCGACGAGCTTCTCAAAAGGCAAATCTTGGTGAGCATAAGCTCCCAGGGTTACTTCCCGCACCCGGCCCAAAAAATCTCGAAATGTGGGGTTTCCCGAGCAGTCTGTTCGCAGCACTAAAGTATTGACAAAAAAACCGATTAATGCTTCTATTTCGCTCTGGTTGCGATTGGCGATCGGCGAACCTACCACAATATCTTCTTGTTGCGAGTAACGGTAAAGCAAAGTTTGAAATGCTGCGAGGACTGTCATAAATAAAGTCGCTCCTTCTCGCTGCGAGAGCGCTAAAAGTGCGTCTTTCAGCTTTTTGGGCAGTTCTAAATATTGAGTTTTTCCGCGATAATTTTGCCTAGGTGGTGCAGGGCGATCTGTCGGCAAATTTAACACAGAAATCCCGTGCAATTGCTGCCGCCAATAAGCTAGCTGATTTTCTAATACTTCACCTTGCAACCATTCGCGCTGCCACTCTGAAAAATCGGCATATTGAAGTGATAATTCTGGTAGGGGAGATGGCTGTTGATTTATCAAAGCTGTATAGATAGCCTCCAGTTCTCGAATTAGTACCCCGATCGACCAATCATCGGAGGCGATGTGGTGCATATTTAGTAAGAGAATATGCTCGGTTTCTGTCAGCCGCAGGAGGGTGACTCGCATCAGCGGTCCGGTGGATAAATTGAAAGGGCGAAGAGATTCTGCTGCGGAGAGTTTCTTTGCTTCTGTGTGGCGTTGTTCTGGCGGCAAATCTTGCAAGTCTAATAGTTTTAAATTAGTCTTGAAAGCGGAAGAGATTATCTGCACTGGTTGGCCTGATACCGCTGCAAAAGTGGTTCGCAAAGTTTCGTGCCGCTGCACTATTTCGTTGAAGCTTTGCTCTAAGGCTGTTAAGTTGAGGGAACCAGTTAAGCGCAGTGCGGTTACTACATTATAGAAAGGGTTTTCTGGTGCGAATTGGTCGAGAAACCACAAGCGCTGCTGGGCAAATGATGCCGGAAAGACACACACTTCCGCATCCTCAGAAATATTCAGGCTTTGTCGATCGCTTGTAAAGGAATTGTCATAAATTTCGGATGCCATATCTGTTGCTCTTCGGGGATGGGATGTGTTAATTTTTTGATGGCGCGGGGTGGCTTTTTCAGGGTGCGATCGCCTCTTAAAACTTTCGCGAGCAAAAGATCGGAACTGTTAAAATCATAAACCTGGGTGCGGGAGTGCGGGAGAAAGGCGGACAAAAGAAACCGGATTTCTGGCTGCAGGATCAAGTTATCCGTTGAGGGGCTAGGACTGCGACCCCCCAATCAAATTTAGTCGCGGAACGGGTTCTTAGGCTTGTGATTCGGGTGCCATCGGGTGAGTTAGATGCGAGAATTACCGGGAGCAATCCGTGGAGAGGTCAAGCTGTAGTATGATTTCTAATTGCACAAAGTGTTCTTGGGGGGATTCCCTGCGGGATAGCTTTGCTTCACGCAATTTTCTCACATTTCTAGCTTAGCGACTACTATTGATTGAACAGTGTCCGCAATCTTTTAGATCAACTCACTAAAAGTTGGGAGCTGATTTGTCAAAATACTTAAGAACACTGAACGTGCAGTTTAAATTAGAGGTTATAGGCTAATGGCGCAGCGGAACGTATACTCGTCAAAGGACGAGCCAGAGGATGCACAATCAGCAGAAGAAGTCCTCCACTCAGTAATGCAAGAACTGGACGCTTTGCATCAAAATGTCAAAGGCCAGTTAAATCAAGACATTACTCGGCTGCAAACTGAAAAAAATCACCTGATTGAAGATATTGAAGGCCTCCGGGAGCAATATCGCAAATTGCAGTCTCAGCAAATGGAATCTCTGTCTGGGCGATATATTCAGCAGCAGCAATTGTGGCTGAAGCAGTTGGCTCAAGTTTTGGCTCACAATTTGCAGGATTTGTTGGTGCAGCGGTTCAACGAACTCAGCGCTAACTCGGGCAATTCTCTCAGCAGCCCTATTCCCAGTGGCGAGTTCCCGATACCCCTGCCGCCGAGCAACTACGACGAACGAGCCTCGGAGTTGTTGGCGGCGCTGGATCAAAGGATCGATCGCAGTTTTCAGATGCTGGAACAAGATTTAACCAGTTATGAAAGCGAGCTGTCGGTGCGGCTCAACAACATGAAAACCCTGGAACTGCAAGGGGAAGAGCTGTTACAAAATCTCGTCAACCGCATCAGGGAAGAACTCGAAGAAGAAGAAGCATATCTTGACAATCCTTTCGATGCTCAAGATTCCTATTCGGAGGAATCAACTAATTCTGTTAATTCTGTCCGCCCGCAAGTTCTGCAGCCAACACCTGCGGATGCGCCGCGGGAACCCCTACCACAGCCTTCTTCAGTGCCGCCGACCGCAACCGCTAAAGCACCTTCTCAAGTACAGACAGGTTTGGTACTGGCTTTATCTTCGGCGGTGGTATTGTCGCTGTTTAATGTTTGTTTAAGAATTCTGATTAAAGGCAAAAACCCTCGCATGGTTTTTGGGTTGTTTGAATTTCCGGGGGTGGTGACTCCGGGTTTTGGAAATTCTTTGTTGATTTTGTTGATGCGGCTGATCGTGGTGATGGCTTTGATGCCGATATTGGCGACATTTCTGTATCCTTCTGTGTGGAAAGATATTAGACGGTTGTTCGAGTCGGGCGATCGAGCTTTGTGGAGTAAAGTTTTAGGAAGCGCATTTTTTCTGTTTTTGTCTCAGGTTTTGATTTATTTGGCGATCGGAAATATTCCCGCGGGGATTGCGATTACGATTTTCTTTATTTATCCGATCGTCACCGTACTAGGTTCTTGGATCTTGTTTGGTTCTCGCCCCAGCACAGTCGGTTTTTTGGCAATATTCGGGATTACCGCAGGCCTAATTTTAGCTGGGTGGCCGAGTTTTGCGGCCCAAGCTCCAGGCGGTGGCAATGTCGGGGTGGGAGTCACGGCGGCACTGGCTTCTGGGATTACCTTTGCAGGTTACGTATTGCTGACGCAAATGGCCGCGGGCAAGCTGCACCCAATTCCTTTTAGTTTAGTTAATTTCGCCGCGATTTTTGTATTTTCTGCCCTGAGTTTGTGGGTGCCGCTGTCGGACAATTTTGCTCCTAACATCGACCAAAATGTTTGGCCTGGTTTGATTATGGGAGGCGTTGTTTTAGGGGTGCTGACGCTGTTTAGCTATCTTTTGAATAATTTTGCCATCCGGTTCGCGGGGGCAGCCTTAGCGTCAGTAATTGGCACTTTGGGACCGGCGATGACCGCACTCTTCGGGTTTCTAATTATCAATGAGAAGTTGAAGCCTGTGGCAATTCTCGGCATGGCTGTGGTGACAGTGAGCGTGGCTGCTATGAGCGTGGAACGCATACTGGCTCCTCAAAAGAAGGCTAGTTAAGGCAAGAATTTGTCCTTCATACAGCAGATTCCACGTTGATGAATGACACCCGCCGAGCGCTCAATTTTCGTAGGGACAAGGCACTGCCGTGTCCCTACTGCTGTTAATAAACCTGGGATACGCTGTATCTATCCAATTTAAAATCTAAAATCTAAAATCTAAAATCTAAAATCTAAAATCGACTTTACCTATGACAACAGTCATTAAAATCTCGCCCAACTTAGAGGAGTTCCTAAAACTTCCAGAAACTGGCCCAGCTTCAGAATATATCAACAAAGAAATCCTTCAAAAACCCAGACCTCAAGGTGAACATAGCAGATTGCAAGGTAAGCTTTGCAATGTCATCAACCACATAGTCGAAACACCAAAGATTGCTTATACTTTTCCAGAGTTGCGTTGCACTTTCGGCGGTGCATCACTCGTCCCAGATGTAGCAGTATTCCGGTGGGAAAGAATTCCCTTTCTACCATCTGGTAGAATTGCTAACCGCTTTGAAATTTATCCAGACTGGGCGATTGAAATTCTTTCTCCCGAACAAAGCCCAACAAAAGTGCTTGCTAAATTACTTGCTTGTTCGCAACAAGGCACTGAATTGGGGTGGTTAATGATTCCAGAAGAAGAAAGTATTTTAGCGGTATTTCCCGGGCAAAGAGTGGAGTTGTACAAAGGTTCAACTGATTTGCCAATACTTAAGGGGATTGAGTTAGAATTAACTATTGAAACAGTTTTTAGCTGGTTGAGTTTTAGCTAAGTTAAAAAAAGCGGGAAGCGCAGCTATCCCGTAGGGAATCGCCATTCTTAAACAACAGAAAGAACCACTCGAAAACCCACAATACTAGCCTTACAATCCGGCTGATATCTGAGGCGGCACGCGCTGCGACAATTCGGAGGATGATCGTTCCAAGAACCCCCCCGCAACAACCTCAGCGAAGAGTCCCCGTCAGACTCCCAAACGCTACCATCAGCAGGCGCACCGTTATAATTATTGTGCCAAGAATCCGCGCACCATTCCCAAACATTTCCGTGGAAATCGTACAATCCAAAAGCATTAGGTTTAAAACTGCCAACATCTGTCGTTTGAAAGCGATAAACTCCCTTCGGCGCGTCAGCGTAATTAGAATTTCCGTTGTAATTGGCTAACTCGCTGGTAATCGTTTCCCCAAAGTGAAACGGCCCCGTAGTTTGCCCCCGGCAAGCATATTCCCATTGGGCTTCGCTAGGCAAGCGATAATTCTTACCCGTTTTGCGAGAAAGTCGATCGCAAAACTCCACAGCCTCGTACCAAGATACATTTTCTACAGGTCGATTTGCACCTTTAAAACGAGCTGCATCGGGATTGAGAAATATTTTAATTTCCGGCAGCGCCGCAACTGCTGTCCACTGAGCCTGAGTGACTGGAAATTTGCTAATATAGAAAGATCCTAAAGTTACTGGGTGCTGCGGTTTTTCGTCGCTATCACCCCGCTCTTTTGGAGAACCCATGAAAAAAGTACCGCCAGGAACCGATACCATTTCCAGCCCTGTACTGCTACCAAGATTTTCTTCAAAAAAACGCGCTTGGCCGCTGTTAACATTAGTTTGCTTCCCGCGCTTGTCTACTGTCACCACCTGAAATTCAAAAGTGCTTTTGACAGCGGCAATTTTTTGCGATGCCTGGTTCGGAGGCGGATTGGTGTTGGATTTTCCCCTGGGATTGACAGAGATATTGCTATTGATTTTCCCGCTTTGATTGAGCGGACTATTAATAGCAAGTGGCCCTCCCTTTGTCACAGAAGAATTTAAAGCAAGTGGCCCTCCCTTTGTCACAGAAGAATTTAAAGCAAGTTGTCCTCCCTTGACAAAAGGGGGTTGGGGGGGTAAAGAATAGAGATTTAAAGCTTTGATTACTTCATCAGCCGATTGATATCTATTTTTGAGATAATCTTCAATTAACTTATCTAAAATTTTTGTCAACTCGCTGCTGACTTTTGTGCTGGCGGGCAACCGTTCTCTCCAAATCCAGCCGCCGTTTATCGGGTCATAAAGGTCATCGGAACCGTCAATTTTTGGCAAACATTGAGTTAGCAGTCTCAGGCAAGTTATTCCCAAACTGTACAAATCGCTTCCGGGGAAAACTTGACCGCGCATTTGTTCGATCGGCGAATATCCGGGCGTTCCTACCGTCGTGCCTACTTTGCTCATCAGCGAGCCCGTCACTTGTTTGGAAATGCCAAAATCTATCAGAACTAACTCTCCCCGCCCTCCTCTTCGGAAAGCTGAATTGCGAAAATTTCCCGCCTTTGGCAGGGAGGAGCTAACAGAGGTGCGGCGGCGCATGATATTCTCAAGTTTGATGTCTCGGTGAATGACATTGCGATCGTGCACAAATTTCAAAATCGGCAGTACATCTGCGAGTAACTGCCAAATTTTTTCTTCGCTAAAAACACCCTGCTGAGTTAATTCTGCTAGTAAAGTTTGCCCCTCAATCAACTCTTGTACTAAATAAAGTCGCTTGTCTTGCTCAAAATAAGCAATTAATCGAGGAATTTGGGGATGTTCGCCGAGTTCGTAAAGTCGTTTTGCTTCTGCTTTAAACAATTCTGTGGCTTTTTCAAGTGCGGAGGTTCCTTGAAATTGGGGTACAAACTGCTTGATTACGCAGGGATCGTCCATGCGATCCGTATCTACCGCTTCATAAGTTCTGCCAAATCCCCCTTCGCCCAACAGTCGAATCACGCGGTAGCGGTTTCTGAAGAGAGGCGTGAGGTCGGACTGGCCGCAACTTTGACAAAATTTAGAGTTGTCGGGATTGAAAGGATGAGGACACCTGGGATTAGAACAGTAGAACATATCTGGGAAGAAATGATCCGGTTAAGATTATGATATATCTTTTTGGCTTCCTGATGGAATACTAACAATTAATAATTGGTTATTGAGAAGTGACCGTAGGGAGGGCATTACCCACCGCTTGTGTCGCCCCAAGGGAGAAAGTAGAAAGCAGAATTTAAAACGCCTATTAATCCAAAGAAAGGGATTTGAGGGCAAAAAATGCCAGCGCGATCGACCGATTTTAGCAACCCGCTTACCGCCGATCTTCGTCTGGGGAGCATTGTAATTTCTTTACAGAGGCCAGTATAGTACAACTCGGCGATCGCCCAACCAAAAAGCGATCGCACTCAAAGAACTATCGGACTAGAAACTAAGAAAGCGATTTCAATAAGCAATTCAATCGCTTCATCGGGGCGTAATAATTCTACAATGTCGATAGTCTTTAAAGGCCATCGGGGGAATTACAGCCTTAAATGTCATATTTGTGCTGCATTTTACAAACTTTCCTGCTCCTACTAAATAACTTTATTTGTGAATACTTTGACTACTAAAATAACTGATAGAAACAGAACACAGCATGATACTGAGACTATTGTTTCTTTGAGATTTGGTGATATGAATACGATAAATCCCTGCTCTTTAATCAAGGCTGAGAAGCTTGAGACACAAAATGGCATGAGATATAACCTGAATGTCTGCCAATGATCTCTTTTGCCTTTACTAGAAGAAACACTTAGCATCAGACCCGTACCGATTACAACACTTATACCAAGGGAATTAATCCATATCTTAAGCGAAGTATCGAAATGAAAACAAACAACTACAACATACCAAATGAGATAGCACCAGAGAATAGCTTTATCTAATTTGATTTCGTAAAGATATTGACTCAACCATTTCATAGGCCTAAAAAGGCTTTTACCTTTTCAATTTTTTTGATGAAGACGACCCGGTGGATTGAAGAATTAGGGAGGGAGAGCAAAAGAGTCTTCTAACGAGACAAAGCGATTCTTTTTAGCTCCTAACCATGTCGCTCAACGATTTTGCAGAGTGCTTTGCCAGAAACAGATTTCATAGAGATAACTCAATTAACTGTTTCTCCGGCGCCAGTTCATTTTGTTGATTGACGACTTCAAGCCAACCCTGAACAGCATCTTCAAGCATCTCTAACAATTGTTCCTAACTCTCTCTATGTGTAGCAACCCGGAAGTGCTGGAACTGAGCCGCACCATAGGCCATCTTCTTGCCAGATAATCGCCTTGATATTCATGATTAATCTATCATAGCTATCTGAACAGGATTTTAGCGCATCGCTTCAAAACTTGCTCCGGCGCGATCGCCCGCAGGTAATTTTGAAGTATTTGGTATTGAGTATTGCGATCGCTAGCTAACGGCACATCAAACAAAGTGAAAAGACTCTATTGAGTTAGTTTCAACTGAGATATTGCACCATTCTCGCTTAACAGGCTTTTCGACCTCTTCCAAAAAAAGTGACTTTTTTTGTGGGCCGTTGCTCTTGTAGCCCGCCCATGAAAGGGTTATTGCAACTGGTGCCAGATATCAGTTCTAATGAGTTGTTGTGATCAAGAGTGCGATGGCTAGCAACCTCAACTGATTGCCTCAATCTTTCACCGCTACATCAGCTCGATCTGAGAATTTTTATCACTAGAAGGAAAGACTAGGTATTTGTTTTTTAGTGAGTGTAAAAATTGCACTTGTATCACAATAGGATTACCCCTATCTGCTGGTTATGGAAATAGATCGTGTGCCATTTCTGAATCGCCTCCGGCGCACCATGTCCTCTGCGGAAGCTTGGGGGTTTAGTGTGGTTGGATATCTGATGTGGTTTACCTTAGCGCCGTCGATGCAAGCAGAAATTGGCTCCGCATCGCTGTTGGTTTGGATTCCTGGTGTTATCGTCGGAATTCTGTTTAACCTTCAAGTTCAGAGTTTGGGTGAGAAATATCCAGATGTATCTGGAGGAACACCAAATTACATCACGCGATTGCTCCATCGTTACCCTGCCCTTTCCCGCTACTTGGGGATTGCCTACTACTTGGGGTGGGTTTCCTTTCCGCCCATTAATGCGATCGTCCTCACAAACTTGATTCAATTCCATTTAGAACCGATGGGGCTGAATATTCCAGAAAAAGTGTTTGAGATCGGTTTTACTGCGATCGCTTACTTTTTAGCATTCAGTGGCACCCGCGCCGTCGCCATTCTTCACCTATTTTTTGTCTTTCCTTCGATCGGCTTTTTACTCCTCTTTTGCGTTCAGGGTTTAGGCTGGCTTGCCTTTTCGCCCCAAAGCCCCGGACTCTTGCCTAGCAGCATTGATGCCATCAGTGTCCAGGACTGGCTGAAATGGTACTTGTTTGCCGCTTATAGCTTCTATGGCTGCGATACAGCTTCATCCTTTGTAGCAGACAGTGTGCACCCAAAAGACACCCTCAAGGCGTTGTCTTGGGTTGCCTGGTTCATGCCTCTGGTGTTTGTGGGTGGCAGTTTACTGTTGGTGCAGTTGGCAACCGCTCCCGGTTTAGAAGGCAATTTGTACGGCAATTTCTTGGTGGCTGCCAAGCCTTTCTGGGGAGACGCTGCCCCTGCCATAGTCACATTGCTGGTTGCGGCTAGCTCTTTGTTGGGCTCTGCGACTAGCGTTTGCAATACGCCCCGCATCCTTTTCCAACTCGCGCAGGATGGGCTGTTGTCTCCCGGATTTGGCGCAGCGTCCCGTCGGGGTGCCCTAGAACCCGCGCTGCTGCTAACCTTTATCTGTAGTTTAGGGTTTTTAGTATGGGGCAACACCACTCGAATTGTCGTGGTGTCAGGGGTGAGTTTTTTCATTTCTATCATGGGGTTCCACTTGGGGCTGTGGATGCAGCGCAACGATCCAGTCGTGCGTTGGGGGCGACTATCCTTAGCATTACTGGTGGTGGAGTTCATTTCCCTCGTGGTGGGTGGTTTTGCCTGGGGATGGATGGATTTTTGTCTCGGATTGCTGTTGCCGTTAGTAGTGATAGCGATCGACGCTGCGATTCTGCGGATTCCTTGGGCATCTTTGCATTTACCGTGGTGGGATCGACTCCATACCAAGCCAGTAACTCCTCCTAAAAACGAATACTTTGTGGTGCTTCAGGTCGCAATTTTGATTGCGCTGATTTGTGGTACAGCGACGATCAGTTGGCTGATCCGCTCCAGGCTGCGGGTAGAAGCCGGAACCAACAATCCCTATCTGCTGATGATTGTGTTGATGACGCTGGCATTTGTGGGAGTGGCGATTGCTTGCTGGACAACTCTGCCCCAGGTTGCTGCGATCGAAGAACTAGCAATCTCCTCGACCGCGCAAGCAAAAGAACTGGAGACGACCCTAAACGAACTGAAAAAAGCTCAGATGCACGTTATCCAAAGCGAAAAAATGTCTAGCTTGGGACAGTTGGTTGCGGGAATTGCCCATGAAATCAATAACCCGGTCAACTTCATCCACGGTAATCTTACCCACCTGGACGAATATACCCAAAATCTGCTGCAGATGATCGAACTCTATCAACAGCGCCATCCCAGCAACGATCCAGAGGTGCAAGCAATGGCAGAGGAAATCGATTTGGAATTCCTCACTGAAGATATCCAAAAGATAATTTCATCTCTAAGGGTAGGAACCGAGCGAATTCGCGGTATTGTCGTCTCGTTGCGAAACTTTTCTCGTATGGATGAAGCAGACTTCAAATATGTTGATATTCATGAGGGAATTGAAAGTACATTGCTGATTTTGCAACACCGCCTCAAAGATAAACCAGAGTGTCCAGCCGTGGTAACGATCAAAGACTATGGCAATTTGCCGAAGGTGGAATGTTTCCCCGGACAACTCAATCAGGTATTCATGAATATTTTGGTTAATGCCCTGGATGCCCTAGATGAGATGAATACCAAACGCTCCTATCAGGAGCTTAAAGACACCCCGAACCAAATTAGGATTCGGACTTCTGCGATAGACAATCAATGGGTGGAGGTGGCGATCGCTGACAACGGAATCGGTATGCCAGACACAGTGAAGCAGCGCATTTTTGACCCATTTTTTACCACCAAAGCCATCGGTAAAGGTACGGGTTTGGGGATGTCTATTAGTTATCAAATCATTACTGAAAAGCATCGCGGTAAAATCAAGTGTTTTTCTACACCTGGATCAGGCACTGAGTTTGTGATTCAGATACCCATTCGGCAACAGATAATTTCAGCACTCCCGATCGCTGCTGAATCTTAACCACTTGGCGTTCAGTGCAGCCCTCAAACAATCTGAGGCGGTACAATAATCAATCCGGGTGTCAATTACGGCAAACTGCTCGATCTGAAGCCGTAAGAATCTTAGAAGCGCGATCGCCCTTGACAAATATCGCACTCTTGGCAGAACAATAACGCTAGAAATTAAGAGAGCGATCGCAATACCGAATTGAAGGGCGATCGACCCACTGGTAATTTTGAAGTATTGGGTATTGCGATCGCGACCTAACGACTTGGTTCAGTAGCAGACCGCCCCCCAATACCCCGAACACACAGGTAGAAACAGAGCGGCCTTTCCGCTGCACGCTCATTGTTCGGCGACTGTTGATAACTTCTAGCTCATTTGAGCGAGGTTAATCAATTGTGCCAAAGTGGATAAGTGCTGCGCGGATCGCGATGAACCACACCGCGAGCGTGGCAAATAGGTAGAGGTAGAACCGAAGTATGATGAGATTGAATGTGCAATGGACAGCACTATGCAATGTGCGAAACACAACGAAGACCCACGCGGCGTTCACATACACTGTATCCACCTGCTTTGTGATGAAGAGGTATAGGACAAGCGCATAAAAAATTATCGGGATCTCGAACAGGTTCTTTAGGTTATCCGATGGATTGGATACGTTTGGTGGCGATATCTGCGCCAGTGTGCCTGGTACAGCCAGTTCGTTCGGGCCGAGCTTTAGACTGGTGATAAAACTGATACGGCGGATGTACATATACACCTAGACTAGGAGTGTTAGAAACACGGTTGCAAAGAAGGGACTGAAGATTGCATCTTGCGTCATTTCTATCTCTCAACTTTGATTATTTTCATAGTTGCTGGACGATAAAGTGCGCGATAGACGATGTACAAGGCTGGAAGAAACATAGAGCAACGCACATCCAATCAGAGGATGAAGTACCTCTAGGTGAAGAGGAGTTTTGAGATGAATGCTGGCAAATTGTAGTCCAAGCAGCACTGGCAAACTTGTGGCGAGATGTCGTATTCTGCGTGAGAAGGGGGCGATAAACGACCATCCCAGTAATACTAATGACAATCCACCATACCCTCGCACTAGCCAAACATGAATATTCCACCATGCAGGATTATTGAAGTAGGCAACTCCAACCGTCAATAACTGAGCAATTAAGCAGACATTAAAGACTATTGAAGTTGCGTAAAAGCCGATCGGCATCCAAGGTGTAGGATCGCGATCGATTTCCAAATCTGTTGTCATGTCAAGTTGTTTTTGAGATTATAAGGGTAATATAAACTGAGTATTGCAATGCTTCCAGACCTCGATCGGGTACTCTTTTTGACACCATGACCATGAAAAGTCCCTTGCAGCTTTTATTTGAAGCGATCGACCAGGTGAAGGACGAACAAGATTTGCGATCGCAAGTCCTACCCAAAATCGGTGAGTATTTTGCAGCTAAACGATGGGGAATCTTTTTCTTCGATCGGCTGCCCTTGGTAGATAGTAATCTTCAGAAAACACTGCAAATTGGACTATCAATCGAACATAATCCTGTTGTGCGTTATCTAGTGGAGCGTCACGCTCCTGTCCATGAAGCATTGGTGGCATCTCCCAAGGTTTGGACAATGATTTGTCCCCGTCCCGATCATTGGCACGTGATGGCGGGGCCGATCGTAAATAGCGGTAAATTAGCGGGTGTAGTGGGCTGTACCCGAGAACAGTCAATGCCCGCCTTTGATACACAAAATCTAGCCGATTTGAGTGCGATCTGTTTGCACTTGTCTGTTTGGGCTGCAACAGTGCGCGAAGCGAAGCTATCCGGTAGGGAATCGCAACAGCAACCTTTCAAGACCTCACGCCTAACGCCTCGTGAATTGCAAATTGCCGAATTGGTTGCTTTGGGGCGAACCAACGCAGAAATCGGGAGGGAACTTTGGATTACTGAGAATTCAGTGAAGCAAGCTTTGAAGCGAATGTTCCGTAAGCTTGAGGTTTCGTCTCGTGCAGAAATGGTGGCACAGCTTTCCGCGACCAAATATAATTTGCCAAGTGTAAAAAGCTCTCCATCCAACTTGATGCAGAACACTCAGCAATAAACTTAACGCTAGAAACCCCGAGAGCGATCGCACGTTCATTGAAGGGCGATCGCTCTACTGATAATTTTGAAGTATCGGGTATTGCGATCGAGTGTTGGAAACTAAAATTCATCAAATGAATGATTAGATATTAATTTGTAGTTGGCGGGAACTATTGATTTCGTCCACCACACAAGTATCCCTTCACGGTGTCTTTACTTGCACCCACCCCACTCGGAAGCGTAAAGATTATTTCAACATTTAATAGATTGCTTTGCCAATTGAGGCAAATACCTCAATTCGCAAAGCACGCTGAAATGCTGTGGCGGGATTTTCGGATTTCATTACACCTAAGTTCAGATCCGTGCTGAGAGTCTTGATACCCTCGCGGGGCAAAATGGGTCGTAATTGGGAAAATGCTCTCTCTATCGATCACCCCTCAACCTGAACACGTGCAGAAAAGGCGGCACCATTCAAAAAGTCCCCCTTTTTGTGAAAGCTTTCCTCGCAGGTTGTGGCAACAGCGGGGGTGGCTAAACATATGAGAGCTAGAGTCAACACCAGCGATCGCATATTAGCTTAGTTTGAAGAATGAAACGAAACAATCATCAAGATTATGATGAACCATCATAGAATTGTTTGGCAAGTAATGCAAATACCTTTGATGGTTTTTAGCATGAGTTGCAGTCCGGTTAGTATTCGCTGCTATCCTAGCAACTATACAAACTAGAATAATTAAGGGTAAAGACTAAAAGAGCGATCGTACTTAATTGAAGCTCGTACTGAAGAGAAGGCCGATTTAATGCTGGATTCTCATCCTCCAACAACATTTCACTCGCTTCACCTAAGTTCGCTTGTAGGCCATCTAAAGTTTCTCATTGAGAATGCGCTCTCTTAGAAACCGGCAACATTGACTACATATAAATTAGTGTCAGGGTCTTTCGGAACCACCGCAGTAAACGTTCTCATCAATTTAAACTCAAACCGCTTGACTTTCAAGCAATATCTAATAAAATTAAGTTTAGCATATCTATCATCTACCATACGTGAAATCACTTAGAGAGACGCTCAATGACACTACCTAGAGATGCAGCAAGTTTAAATCAAATACAGAGACGCAAGAGTCTAGCATTTGGATGTTTCGCACTTAGGTAATCAGCAGCGTGTAAACCATTTTCATCAACTTTATAGTCGCCTGTTTCTATATCAATGATTACCATCCTACGAACATTCTCTTCTAAGTTAATTTTTGGGCGGATGCTGCTCTCATACAAATGTTTGGCACGAGGCGGGACTTCTTCACGACTCCAAAGGATGGTTTGCATCCATTGCCCTTTTTTGTAACTTTTGATCCTGTTACCGACGCGGGCTGTATTACGCGAATTCACCAGGTTTCTGGAGCGAGTTCTTGGGTTTTACCTGCGTGATACTAAGCCCGTCGCGCTGCAAGTTTGGCAAGAGCGTTGGGATAACAAGTATATGCGGGTTCCCCTCTGGGCTCATCTTCAAGTTCTTCCATAATCGCATCTTGCTCACTTACAGACCAGGTTTTCAACTTAGCGACGATCGCGCCCTCAACTAACTCAGCTATGGTTAGCACACTCTTACAATAGACCTCTTAAAAAAGTAGGCAAGGCGATCGCGACCTGTACACTGTTAAGAGCAATGATCGCGCCCGGTCGAATTGCTACAAATAGGTTGTAGTAGGATGTATAATCCTAAGTTGGAATAATTCAGGCTGAGACAGATAATGAGCTACTGGGATGTAAAGAACCTGAGTTATCAAAACTTTAAGCGTCTGTTCGGAGTACGTCCAGAGAACTTTAAACAGATGGTTTAGATAGTGCGATCGCAGAATTTATCGGAATGGGCTTATCCAAGCGCCAATCCTTGGTTTTCCAACTTCCGCACAGGTATTATAGTTATAGTTAAAGATTAGACAATAATGCACTTTAGCATTGAAGGAGCGGACAAAATATTGGCACTTGCTAACAAGCTGATGCTCTGCTCGTTTAATCTTTCCCAACAGGCGATCGAAGATCGCTGTCTCAGGTTCCCATCCATCAATTCCCCACCCGAATAATCGGACCAATCGAAAAAACGAATATGAATACCACGCTGCCCGGTTACAAACTTTTATCGTTGCCCCTTCATGAAGGTGTCAATACAGTTATTTATAGCGGCGTTAGGGAGTCCGACCTAACTCCGGTTATAGTAAAAACCCTCAAACCCGAGTATCCCACAATAGAAGAAATCGCACGATTGAGGCATGAATATAAAATTGTCAAAACTATGAATCTAGCCGGGATTATCAAAGGTTACTCTGTGGAAAAGCATAATAACGGTCTGGCGCTGATATTAGAAGATTTTGGAGGAGACTCCCTGAAAAACCTAATCACGGCTAAACACCTTGAAATCAACGAATTTCTGAGTCTGGCAATTCATCTAGCAGAGACCCTAGCTCAACTGCATGAAAATAAGATTATTCATAAAGATATTAAACCGCAGAATATTATTATCAACCGCAAAACTGGTCAAATAAAAATTATCGATTTTAGCATTGCCACGCACCTAGAGCGAGAAAACCAGATTCTCAGCAGTCCCAACTTGCTAGAAGGCACCCTTGCCTATATGTCCCCAGAACAAACCGGGCGGATGAATCGATCAATTGACTACCGCACCGACTTTTACTCATTAGGTGTCACCTTTTATGAAATGCTAACTGGAAAGCTGCCCCATCAAGCCACGGACCTCCTGGAATTAATTCACTGCCATATCGCTAAAAGACCAGTGCCGCCCCATCAGCAAATCGGTGAGATTCCCCAAGCAATTTCTGACATTGTAATGAAATTATTAGCCAAAACGGCTGAAGACAGATACCAAAGCGCTAGGGGGCTAAAAGCTGACCTAGAAATATGCCGTCATCAACTGCAAGCGAATGGGAAAATTGACAAATTTCCAATCGGTAAGAGGGATAAATTTGGACAATTTATCATCCCGCAAAAGCTCTATGGTCGTGAGCAAGAAGTAGCCACTTTGATGGCAGCCTTTGAGCGAGTCTCCGGCGGTACCAGCGAAATGATGCTAGTGAGCGGTTACTCAGGGATTGGCAAATCTTCCTTAGTGAATGAAGTTCAAAAACCGATTCTCAAGCAGCGCGGGTATTTTATCTCCGGTAAATTTGACCAATTAAAGCGAAATATTCCTTATGCTTCTTTGATTCAAGCCTTTCAGGGCTTGATGCGGCATCTGTTAACAGAAAGTTCGGAAAAACTAGCGATTTGGAAAGAGAAACTCTTAGAAGCTTTAGGGTCAAATGGCCAAGTCCTAGTAGATGTCATTCCCGAAGTCGAACTGATTGTCGGTACTCAAGAAGCTATTCCCCAATTAGGGCCATCTGAATCCCAGAATCGCTTTAATCGGGTGTTTAAAGAATTCATTCATGTATTTACTAAACCCTCACACCCGCTCGTCGTATTTTTGGATGACTTACAGTGGGCAGATTCGGCATCGCTCAAGTTGATTGATTTGCTGATTTGTGACCCGGACAGCCAATATTTACTGCTGATGGGAGCCTATCGAGATAACGAAGTTAGTCCGACCCATCCGTTGATGCTGACGTTGGAGGAGATTCAAAAGAATGGGGCGGTTGTAAATAATATAATCCTCCGTCCTTTGGATATTAGCAACGTCAGCTTGCTGGTAGCAGATACCCTCAATGAGTCTTCCGCTCTGAGAAACCGGGTTTCTGAATTGTCCGAGCTACTTTTCAATAAAACGCAGGGCAATCCTTTCTTCTTGACTCAGATGTTCGCTACTCTGCATCAAGAAAAGCTATTGACCTTTGATTTCAGTGCTGGGTGCTGGCATTGGTCATTGAACCAAATTCAAGCGGTAGGCATCACAGATTATAATGTCGTCGAACTGATTTCCAGAAATATTCAAAAACTCCCGGAAGAGACGCAGGATGTCTTAAAGTTAGCCGCCTGTATTGGAGACAAATTTAATTTAGAAGTTCTGGCTATTGTCAATGAAAAATCTGAGTCGGAAACGGCCGCTGATTTATGGGAAGCGCTTCAGGCTGGCTTGGTTTTGCCCCTGAGCGAAGCCTACAAAATCCCTCTCGTTTTTACCTCAGATGAAATGAGCAGGGAAGTAAAGGAGAGAATAGCTCCAGATTCTCCTCTGCTATTATCCTCACCTGCCCCTTTGCCTTACAGCTATCACGCGCCTATCGCTTACAAATTTCTCCATGACCGGGTGCAGCAAGCGGCGTATTCTCTTATTCCGGAATTTCAGAAACAACAGACCCACTTTAAAATTGGTGAACTGCTACTAGAGCATACTCCAACAGAGGAGATTGAAGAAAATATCTTTGAGATTGTCAATCAGTTAAATGTTGGGGCTGACTTCATCACCAATCAGGCAAAAAAAGATCGTCTAGCCCGATTAAATTTGATAGCAGGCAAAAAAGCTAAGGCCGCAACAGCTTATGAAACTGCTGTCACGCAACTAAGAGTAGGGTTAGAACTCTTGGCAGAAAACAGTTGGCAGAGTAACTACGATCTGACACTAGCACTCTATGTAGAAGCGGTGGAAGCAGAATATATTAATACCAATTACGAAAAGTCAGCAATTCTTGCTGAAGTTGTTCTGCAACAAGCTACCACCCTGCTGGAAAAAGTGAAAGTATACGAGCTACAAATCCAGTTTTATATGGCTCAAAATCAGATGTTAAAAGCCATTGATACTGGGATGCAAGTGCTGGATATGCTGGGTGTTTCCTTGTCAAAGGACGAGGGTAACGGGGGTTTTGTGGTTGAGTTGCCAGATATCGCAGACTTAGACAATCTCCCAGAGATGACAGACCCTTACAAAATAGCGGCTTTAAGTATACTGACTTCTCTTATTTCTCCTGTTCTTGCTGCTAATCCCGCAATTTTGCTCCCACTTGCAGTGACTTTGGTTAAAATCTGCATGGAGTATGGATATTCCTCTATTGCTGCTTTTGCGTATGCTTTTTATAGTTTAATACTGTGTTCGGTAATAGGGGATATAGATGCCGGATATCAGTCTGGTCACTTGGCATTAAAGTTGTTGAATAAATTTAATGCAAACTCGCTTAAATGTAGAGTTAATCAATTATTTTATGGCTTTGTTATACACTGGAAAGCGCCAGCTAAACAAGCTTTACTCCCCTTACTGTCAGCGTTTCAAAGTGGACTGGAAACTGGAGATATAGAATATGCCGGTTATTGTGTTACTGTCTATTGTGCGAGCATATTTTTGACTGGCGAACGATTAGATATTATAGAAGAGGAACAAGAGCAATATCTTGATTTAGCGCTCAAACTAAAACAAGACTATTCTATCTATTACATCCAGATATTTCACCAAGTGACGCTAAATCTTCAAAATGAATCTGAGGCCAAATGTCAGTTGGTTGGCAAAAGTTTTAATGAAACACAAATGTTGCCTGTTTTTATTGAAACTAACAATACAATTTTGCTGTTTATTACTTATCTAGCTAAGACAATTCTCTTATATCTCTTTAAAGAACCAAAGAATGCCGTTGCCAATGCCAGTTTAGCCGCCGAACACGCAGTCAGCGTGATGGGAATGGTAGTTAGTGCTCCTCACAACTTCTATTATTCCCTCGCTCTACTCGCTGTTTATCCTCAAGCTTCAGACGCCGAACAACAGCAATACATCAGCTTAGTTGAAGCTAATCAAGAAAAAATGCAGAAATGGGCATTTCATGCCCCGTCTAACTTCCAGCATAAGTACGAGTTAGTGGAGGCGGAGAAAGCGCGGGTATTGGGTAAAATTGGCAAAGCGATGGAGTATTATGACGCTAGCATTCAAGGAGCCAGAGAACAGGGATACATTCAGGAAGAAGCCCTAGCTAATGAACGCGCTGCCGAGTTTTATTTCTCTCGCGGCAGGGAGAAGATAGCGGAGATTTATTTGACGGATGCTTACTATGGCTATGTTCGCTGGGGAGCGAAGGCAAAAGTGCAGGATTTATCAGAAGAATATCCTGAATTTTTCTCGCGAATACTGACTAAAGAAGCCCCCAGATTCGACGTATCGCGGACGACCAGCTCGACGACTACGGGGAGTTTTGCAGCACTGGATTTCGCCTCTGTGATGAAATCTTCTCAAGCTATTTCTGGCGAAATTGTTCTGGAAAGTCTGCTTTCTAAGTTATTGAAAATTGCGATTGAGAATGCTGGGGCTGAAAAAAGCTACTTAATTTTAGAAAAAGATGGTCAACTGGTGGTAGAAGGGACGGCAAGCATAGATAATAATGAGGTAATAGTGCTGCAATCCCCACCAATAGAAACGAGTCAAAAATTGCCGTTTTCTCTCCTCAATTATGTGGCTAGAACTCAGAAAGATGTGGTCTTAAATGATGCGAGTCAGGAGGGGATTTTTACCAGGGATAGCTATATCGTCCACGCCCAACCCAAGTCTATTTTATGTATGCCGATCGTCCATAAAGGAAAGCTCATTGGTCTGCTTTACTTGGAAAATAATCTGACAAGGAGTGCGTTTACTCCCGATCGCCTGGAAGTTTTAACCGTGCTCTGCTCTCAAGCGGCGATTTCCTTGGAAAATGCCCGACTCTATGCCAATTTGTCTGAGGCGACTGACAACCTGAAACAAGCCAATGAGCAATTAGAAGATTACAGCCGGACTTTAGAACATAAAGTGGAAGAGAGGACGCAGGAATTAAAGGAAAAAAATCTGCTCCTGAGCCAGGAAATTCGCGATCGCGTGCAGATAGAGCAAGCTCTGCGAATATCAGAAGCGCAATTAAAAAAACAAGCCGAACAACTAGAGCTTTCTTTCCAAGAACTCAAGCGCACCCAGACCCAGCTAATTCAGACTGAGAAAATGTCCTCCCTCGGACAGATGGTGGCCGGGGTGGCCCACGAAATCAATAACCCGATTAACTTCATATATGGCAACCTGAGTCACGTCAGAACATACAGTGAAAACATACTAGGACTGGTGAAACTCTATCAAGAACAATACCCCTATCCCACAGCAGCGATTGTTGAGGATATTGAGGCAATCGAATTAGATTTCTTGATGGAAGACTTACCCAAAGTGCTGGATTCGATGAAGGTCGGGGCAGACCGAATTCGCGAAATAGTCCTCTCCCTGCGAAACTTCTCGCGACTGGATGAAGCGGAAATGAAAGAGGTCGATATCCATGAGGGCATTGATAACACCTTATTGATTTTGCAGCACCGACTGCAAGCCAAATTAGACCAGTCTGCCATTCAAATAATTAAAGAGTACGGCCCGCTGCCCCTGGTGGAGTGCTATGCCGGCCAACTGAACCAGGTGTTTGTAAATTTACTGGCGAATGCGATTGACACTCTCAATGACCAAAGGGGGCCGCGGGCGATCGCAATTCGCACCTCAGTGGGGTATGGGGAAGAAGAAAAATCCCCGATTTCCAATCCCCCCATTGCGGAAAGCTCTACATTTTCTTCGGCTGAGGTGGATTCCTCCAAGCTCGGTGCGACCCGCAAAGCTCCCCAATTTGTTGTGATTCGCATTTGCGACAATGGCCCCGGTATGACAGAGGAAGTGAACCGGCGGCTGTTCGACCCGTTCTTCACGACGAAACCCGTAGGGAAGGGCACGGGTCTGGGGCTATCAATCAGCTACCAGATTGTGGTAGAAAAACACCGCGGACAGTTGAAGTGTGTTTCTCATCCCGGCCAGGGAGCAGAGTTCATCATTCAGATTCCTATTCGACAGAACTATCAAAAATTGGCTTTGCAAAGCCAAACCCGATGAGTAGTTGTTATTGCTATTTCCTGTAGTTCTAAACAGACAATGATCAGCTCTAGTGATGAATAGACATCTTAAAAAAGTCTGGGCGCAATTCCTTATAGGCGCCTCTAATTCTATTGATATTTATGAATCTTTTAAACTGGATTGAGTTCATAATTATAAATTATAGCTATCAGTTACACTGTAAATAGGTTACCTCACTTACTCCGGGCGATCGCCCTTGACAAATATCGCACTCTTAGCAGAACAATAACGCTAGAAATTAAGAGAGCGATCGCAATACCGAATTGAAGAGCGATCGACCAAATGGTAATTTTGAAGTATTGGGTATTGCGATCGCTTACCGTCGCAACTCCTTCAGTCCATCAAGGCTCGTTTACAAAGATCAAGTCCTTGAGCTAAGCATTGTTCTCGCCACTTGCGAGATATGGGTGCAAACATTTCTACCAACTGGTCTTTTGTCCATTCATAGCTTTGGTCTGACTTACCCCACCAGTAAGCACGATTCTCCGCCCGCAATGCCTTCAAGACTTTAATCGTTGAGTAAGTGCCAAATTCTGCAGTTAGTAAATCATAGCGACACTCTGGTAGAAGAGCTTGGCACCAAGTTTTTAATCCACCGCGAATTGGATATGACACACCTTCTGTATTGTTCGGTTCTATTGTTTCTGCTCCAAATCGTTGAGCTAGTCTTGAACAAGATTCTGATGTTGCAGATCCGTCAAGCAAAAGCTTATAAGTTCCCCAGCGTCCTAAACCTGTGTGGAAATCAATATGCACTACCTCTGAAGCATTACCAATCCATTGGGGCAAATTGCTAGCTAGAATCTCTTGAGTTTTGGATGCAGCATGGCCACCAAAAAAAAGTCCCTTTGGAAAATCGTATTGCCCTACAGGAAAAGTGTTTCTCAAACTGGTCATTCCATATCTCAAGATCAGCCAAATAGCTTGAAAAATATAAGGTTCAAAGCGTGATGGAGGTAAAGTAGGATTTAGAAACGAATTGAGTTTAGGATAGTCCTTTGGACTGCCATCAAAAACTTCTTCAGATAATAAAAAGTTACGGTTTAAGTCTATGTTGTTTTCATTCCAACGTCGTCGCCATGCAAAACCATAAGGATTCAGAGCATGAATAAATACAACCTTAACATCAGGTGACAAGGATGTGAGGAGTTGCTGCTTTTCTAACAAGGTAAGTTGGATTGCAGATCCCAAAAAGCCTTCTACTCCATGCAAGCCACTAGAAATGACTACACATCGTCGTGGGTTTGAAGAACCACCGATCGCCACATCAATAGTTAATTCTTCACCAGTTGGACTAACCCGATCAATGGGATAGGCTGTGTGCTGATAACCAAAAGATGAAGATGCTGCTCGAAATCGCTCTCGTGCAGTAATGTAGTTGGGTGAAAATGCTTCTGAATAGCTCATAAATCTTGATTACCCACCCGTAGCTTTACAACTATGCCTCAAAAGATAACTTACACGGCATAACTATTAATTATATTGTAGTTGCGGTCTAACACTCCGATCGCCCTTGACAAATATCGCACTCTTGGCAGAACCATAATGCTAGAAATTAAGAGAGCGATCGAGCGTGAATTGAAGGGCGATCGACCGCAGGTAATTTTTAAGTATTCGGTATTGTGATCGATCGAAGGATAACGGCAGAGTTGAGCCGTGGCAAATAAACTTAAAAACTAGACGAAAAAGCTCTCAATATTATTCCGATCCATCGTCTTGTTATCCTGCTGGCTGCTCAACATATTATTCGTAACTCACCTAGCAGCCATTTGCTACAGCAGAAAATCTAAACACTTACCAACGTTTTCATGATAATCCCAATACTCTTCTTGTGTAACTTCCCAAGCAAGGCTATCATCAGAACCAGGATGCGAAATACTATTAGAGTTTCTACGATCAAACAAATTTCTGATCTTTATACAGATCTCATGTGGAACATTATTTAAATGAAGAAATTTAATCACATCATTAACATCATAATTTTTATTAATTGCATTTTCTTTCTTTATACATACCGCATGAATTTCATTAAGCAGATGGTTAAGCGCAACAGAATAAGAGCTTTCTTTTTCACTTAATACTCTCAATCTAGTTTGCTCAATCACCTCTGGCATTACTGCAATTTGATGCATTTGCATACAGGCTAACCTATAATATCCAGGGCTACTGCAATTAAGTTTTCCCTCAATGAATACATCAATAATATCATTCATATGAGCATTTTGTTTGAGCTTCCAAAGTAGTTTATCCTCGCCAAAATTGGTCTGAGATAAAAATTTAATTATCAAATCTGCATCGCTTATTGTAATAATATTTTTACGAAGGCAGAAATTCTTAAAATTATCTAGAGATACTTCATCTTTAAGAAGAACAACTAGGATTTCAAGAGGCTTAACCTTAACTAAATCAAAGTTAAACTTATTGAATATAGAGCGTATTTCTTTTTTATTTTCTGGTTTGTTAAGAATCTGTTCTACGCTCTTATCAAAAACTGATTGTAAAATTTCATCTTGAGTTGAACTATCTCGATCTCGTATGAAGTAGTCTTCAACTCTCGACTTTTTAATTTGTCTTAATTCTTTAAATACTTTATTTAGCTTTTCTTGTGGTGTTTCAGTGCTGACTTCAGTCTCTTTGCTTTTATGTTCTTCCTCTTTTTCACTAATATTAGTGTATTCATCGCTAGGATACGCTCTACGAATTTTTTTAAGAAGTTCTTCTTTTTCATCTTGCTTTGCCATGCGATAGAGCCTCGTCTTTAAGTTAAGCTTAAGATTTAAGCGGCTGTATAAAAGTTCCGAAATTTGAGATGCTATTGAATGAATTAGAATACCTTGATCTTCATGGCTAATCCCATGCTTAAAGGTGATCGATATATAAATGTCATCTGTATATCTGATAATTTTATAAAAATCAATAATAGCGGTACAGTTTTTCAACACATCATCTATAAGTAAATCGCCAAAGACTAGATACAAGTAACCAATAAAGCTAGATATGACATTGTTATCTGACTGAGGAATGCCAGAAGATTTTCCGTTAGCAATGAATTGAAATAGACAAACAATTTGTTCACGTGTGAAGGAGTCATATGCCATACTCGCCTGCATACTGGGTTTTACATAAGTATGCAAAAAATGAAGTAACTTTGGAATTGATATTTCGTTGAAATAGTTTTCAATATCTAGCTGTAAAATAAATTTGTCTTGATTTCCGCTTATGGTTTCTTCTTTAATTCTTTGTTTGAATTGTTCATGAAAGCTACGGTAGTAAATGTTTGTTGCTGTAATTTGTAGCTCGTGAGCTTTATAATTTAGATTGCCTCCATAAAAAGCTTCTATTCTGTTTACTTTTTTATGAGTCTCAATTATAAATTCCTGCGAGAGCTTTAGTAAGTAAAGCCCAACTGCATAGTAAACCGCTCGCATTGGGTAAGTAAAAAATTTATAGTCACGTAGTCCAAGACCAGTTTTAGGTATTACATAAGAGAAGACAGCAAATTCTTTTTTTAAGCCATAAAAGAGGCTACTTGCTATCTTAGTTTGGAAATAAGTTTGAGGCTCAGCATCTAGACAGGCTGCATCAAGCTTTTCATAATAAAACATACTTAAAGTATTGAAATGCCTGTTAGATTGCTTTTGCTTAATTTCAAATCTTAAAAGTTTCAAAGCATCTTGCCAAAGCTTAAAATCTATGAAGTAGCCAAGTTGAGTTTTTCTTTTATCTGTCATTTTTTAGGAATCTAGTAGATGAGAGGTCTTGAAAGCTTTAAAATAAGCCAACATTACTGAGATTCTAACCTTGATTTGCCTCGATCGCCCCACCGAAAAAAAATAGAAAACCCCCAAAACCTATCTTTACAATCGTTTGGGGGTTTTCTTGCTAAATCCAGTTCAAATCACAACTTACTCGGCTCGATCGCCGGAGCACGCAGAGACAGAGTTTTATCCGTAGCAGCCTTAGCCACAAGCGACGGCACAGAATCGCGCAATTTTGCAGTCAACTGTACAGTAGTCGCATCGTACACCTGAGTCAGCATCTTCGGATACAAACCAATGCCAATAATCGGCACTAACAGAGCCGCAATAATAAACACTTCTCGCGGTTCCGCATCCACCAATTCCTCGTGTTCCGACAATTCCTTATTCTCAGGGCCGTAGAAGATTTCACGCAGCATCGACAGCAGGTAAATCGGAGTCAAAATCACCCCTACAGCAGCTAGAAATACCACACAAACCTTAAAAACAGGATTGTAAGCATCGCTGGTTGCAAAACCTACAAACACCATCAATTCTGCTACAAAACCGCTCATTCCCGGCAAAGCCAAAGAAGCCATAGAACAAGCAGTCCACATGGCGAAAACCTTACGCATTTTCTGTCCTACACCGCCCATTTCGTCCAGCATGAGCGTGTGAGTGCGATCGTAAGTGCAACCCACCATAAAGAACAAACTCGCCCCGATTAAACCGTGGGAAACCATTTGCAGCATTGCACCGCTAACACCCAAATCGGTAAACGAAGCTATCCCGATTAACACAAACCCCATGTGCGAAATCGAAGAATAAGCAATTTTCCGCTTCAAATTTCGCTGAGCAAAAGAAGTTAATGCCGCGTAAACAATGTTAACCACACCCAAAATTACCAAGATGGGTGCGAAGGTAGCGTGAGCATCCGGGAGCATTCCCGCATTCATCCGCAGTAAAGCGTAGCCGCCCATTTTTAGGAGAATTCCTGCTAGCAACATGTGGGCGGGTGCCGTTGCTTCGCCGTGAGCGTCAGGGAGCCAAGTGTGCAGTGGAAAAATCGGCAGTTTGACGCCGTAAGCTATCAAGAAACCTGTGTACAGGAGCAATTCTACATTGGGGGCGTAATCTTTAGCTGCGATCGCCCGCATATCGAAAGTCACAGTATCGCCGTAAAACGCCATCGTCAGCCCGCCCAGCAAAATAAACAGCGAACCGCCTGCGGTGTATAGAATAAACTTAGTTGCTGCGTAGAGGCGTTTTTTGCCGCCCCAGATTGACAAAATCAGGTAAATCGGGACTAATTCCAGTTCCCAAACTAGGAAAAACAGCAACATATCCTGTACGGCAAAAACTGCGATTTGGCCGCCGTACATTGTCAGCATCAAAAAGTAAAAAAGCTTCGGTTTAAATGTGACCGGCCAAGCTGCTAAAGTAGCCAGCGTAGTAATAAAACCAGTCAGCAAAATCAGCGGCATCGATAAACCGTCAGCACCCACAGACCAATTCAAATCGAGTTGCTGCACCCAAGTATAACTTTCTACCAGTTGCAAATCTGGATTGCTGAAGTCGTACTGAGTGTAAAAAGCGTAAACAAGTAGGGCAAAGTCGATCAAACCCACAATTAGGGCATACCACCGCACCGTCTTGCCATCCTTATCGGGAATTAAAGGAATCAGCAAGGACGCAGCAATGGGAAACAGAATTGTTGTTGTTAACCAGGGAAAGTTAGCTGTATCCATTGCGTTTTAAAATGATCCATCAGTTATTAGGTTTAAACACATTTTGGCAATTTTAGCCTAAATTTTATACTTTCTTTAGACGGAACATTTTTTTTTGCTATTATTTGGACAAATTATGCGATCGCAACAGTGAATTTTAATGAAAGATTTATTTCTACTAGCTAATTGTCAATTGTGATTTATTAACCTAATACCATTTCTTCAAATATCTCCTAGTGGGGATACGGCAATGCCCAAAGCGTGTAAACTTAAGCCTAAAAACTTTTGTATCTTTCGTTGCTTGCCCAGTTCAGATCCCCCTAAATCCCCCTTAAGAAGGGGGACTTTGAGAGAATACTCTTGTTCCCCCCTTATCAAGGGGGGTTAGGGGGGATCTAGACTTCGAGACAAACAAGAGATACGGTCGGTTTGACATTAAGTGGGCACCAATGGACCAGGCCGTGTCCCTAAAGATTTAACTAACTCCAGAAACGATCGCAAAACCCAGAACTGCGACAAACACAATCAGGGCATAAAATTGAGCGCGACCGCTCTCAAAGTATTTCAAACCTTCGCCGCTAACCAGGGTGATAAGCCCTGTTAAGTTTACGACACCATCGACGACTCGCAAATCCACTTCCATGACTTGCCGCGCTAAACGGCGGCTGCCTTTGACAAAGAGAAATTCGTTGATATCGTCGAGATACCACTTGTTAAGGGAGAACTCGTAAAGCGGTTTGATTTTTTGGGCGATCGCACTTGCGTCAATTTTACGGCTCAAATACATCAGAGAAGCCAAAGTAATGCCCAGCAAAGCAATACCTACAGAGCTTCCGCCCATAATCAAAAATTCCGTCAAATTGAACTCAGCAGCGTGTTCCAAAACTTCTTCGAGAGACTCGCCAGGAGCGCGAACAAACTGCTCGAAATAATTGGCAAACGGCGTACCCAGAAAACCGATAAACACAGAAGGTACGGCCAGCAACACTAACGGCAGAGCCATTGTCAGAGGAGATTCGTGAGGTAAATGGTCCTGTTCGTCGTGACTTTCGCCAGTTGATGCCAATTCCTTAACGTTCATCGCTCCGGGGCCGAAAACTAAACCCGGTTGCAGAAGTTGCTGTTTGATAGCATTGTTATTGCCCCGGAATTCGCCCTCAAAGGTGCTGAAATACATCCGGAACATATAAAACGCGGTCATCCCCGCCGTCAGCCAGCTAACAGCCCACAGAGCGGGATTTGCTGCGAAGGCGCTGGCGAGGATTTCGTCTTTTGACCAAAAACCAGCAAACGGCGGAATTCCGCAGATTGCCAAATTTCCGATTAAAAAGCAAGCAGAGGTAATGGGCATATACTTCCGCAAGCCGCCCATGACTCGCATATCTTGAGCGAGAGCGGGGTTGTGGCCTACAACTGCTTCCATCCCGTGAATGACTGAACCTGAACACAGGAACAGCATTGCTTTGAAATAAGCGTGAGTCATCAAGTGGAAAAGTCCGGCACTGTAAGCGCCGACCCCCATTGCCATCACCATGTAGCCGAGTTGGGAGATGGTGGAGTAGGCGAGGCCTTTTTTGATGTCATTTTGGGTAATCGCGATCGAAGCACCCATAAATGCCGTAAAACAGCCGGTGCAGGCGATCAAATTCATGACTGCCGGCAGCCCTTCAAACACCGGGTACATCCGAGCGATCAGGAATACGCCGGCGGCTACCATTGTTGCGGCGTGGATTAAGGCCGAAATCGGTGTCGGGCCTTCCATTGCGTCTGGCAGCCAGACGTGGAGGGGGAATTGAGCGGATTTGGCTGCTGGTCCCAAAAATATGAGGACGCCGAAGATTGTCGCCAGAGTCGCCGAAAGAGCACCGGATTCGACTAAGGAGTGCAGGCGTTCGCCCATCACGTCAAATTCAAAGCTGCCGGTGGCCCAGTAAATGCCGAGGATGCCCAGCAGTAGGCCGAAGTCGCCGACGCGGTTGGTGACAAAAGCTTTTTGGCAAGCGTCAGCAGCGGGTTTGCGATCGTACCAAAATCCGACTAGCAGGTATGAACACATACCCACGAGTTCCCAAAAAATGTAAATCTGAACGATGTTCGGGCTGATTACCAGACCCAACATCGACGCGCTGAAGATGCTCAGGTAGGCGTAAAAGCGCACGTACCCGTCATCGTGAGCCATGTAACCGTCGGTGTAAATCATCACCAAAAAGGCGACCGTGGTTACGATCGCCAGCATCACCGACGTTAGGGGGTCGATAATATAGCCCATATTCAGCGAGAAGTCGCCTGCAGAAGCCCACTGAATACTGCGGGTGTAGGGTGCGTGGCCCTGTAGTTGACTCCACAGCAATGCGAAAGAGAGTACCATTGACCCTCCGAGTGCGGAGACGATTAATATCGCATTCGCTTGTCGGAGTTTGTTGGTTGCCTGGTTAAAGGTGATTAAGCCTAGACCTACTAGCATTGCGCCTGCCAGCGGCAGGACTGGAATCAGCCAAGCGTATTGATAAAGCAGTTCCATGACTGATAGGTAGTTTAAAGTTTCTACTAGATATTGCCACAATTCTTTACAAATTGTGGCACACGCCTGCCCGACTGGGCATAAATGCTTGATTTTTTTTGAAGTATGCCGAGTTGGGCGCGTTATCGATTTGGGTTTTTACACATTAATGTCCCAGAAATCCCACCCCGACAGGGGTCGGGATGAATCAATGCGCCGGAGCGGTCGATCGCGATTACCCCAAGTTTAGAATCGAATCTGTAGTGGATGCGATGAATGTGGAACTGCGAACAGTTGCCGGTGCTGCATTTAAAACATTCGCTAAAATGTCGCCATTTGCTAACAAGATTAGCGTGTTTGCACCCTCCGCATTGAAATTGAGGTCATTAAGAGTGATACTGCCTGCGATCGCAATTCTATCCCCTTGATTTAAATCGGTAATTTGATCGGCGGAATTTGCATCCCGCCCCCCTGCCTCAACATCCGTTTTGATAATAAAAGTATCTATTTCGCCGCCGCCAGTAAGAATGTCAAAACCTGCATCGCCTAATAAAAAATCATTGCCTTCGTCGCCGTTGAGACTATCATTTTCTCTACCTCCCCGCAAAAAATCACTGCCACTTCCGCCGTCTAGACTATCATTATCTTGACCGCCGGTGAGCAGATCGCTGCCTTCATCTCCAAAAATTAAATCGCTGCCTTTGCCACCCCGCAGCAAGTCGCTACCAGCGCCGCCGCGCAGCACATCATTTTCAGCATTCCCATTAATTACATCATCATCTGATGAACCACTCACGGTATCGTTACCGTCTAAGGCTCGCACGCCGCCAGGAAATTGAGTCGCACTGTTTGGAGGTATTTGAAATAAATCATTGCCAAGAGTTAAGTCAAAAAAATCTCCGCTAGCGGATGCAGTCAATAACTTATTAAAAACGCTCAACTGCTCAAAGTCTGTGATAATTCCAGAAAGCTGGCGCACAAAATCCAGCGACTCCCGCGACGGAATCAAAATCATTTGGGTCAAGAACGGGTCGTCCTCAGTACGCAAAGCTTCCAAAACGCTCTCCAAGTTAACCACCTCAATCTTTATTGTGGCTGTCACGTTGGGCTGCTGCTGCTTAAAACGATCGACCATTCCCTGCAAATCCTCCTTGTTAAAAAACAAGGGAATTACCTCTTGCTGACCCCGCTGAATCGTCAAATAACCATTTTCCGGGCCACCTCTGGCAACAAACAGAGGTACACCGTTGAACTCGTTAACCTGTTGACCAGTCTGCTGAAGTACAGTTTTAGCCGACTGCACCTGCTGCGGAGCCGGAACGAAAGAAAATTGGATCTCCTCCGGCTTGCCTTTATTTGCTTGAGAAAGCTGGTAAATTTCGCTCAGCGACACCGGCATGACGCGCACCGACGCCGCCAACTGAGGGTTTGTAGTTTTCAGTTGATCGACAAAAGCTTGAGCATCCTGCTGGCTGATAAAAATTCCTGTCACCGAATCATTGCCGGTTTGACCCTGACCTTGTTTGGGAACAGAAGCGATGAGGGGCGCACCAACCGCATCTGTAATCACAAACACGGGCACCGAGCGCAGCTTTTCGTCAATTTCTGTATTAGACAGTGCTAATGCTTTGAGATTTCCCGCTTCGGAGGCAGCGAGCAAGTCAACCTTAACTAAATTAGACATGGTGGTATTAACCCCTGTTAAATTCGTTAAATCTTGTACTTACCGGCACAATAGCTGTTATATCCCCGAATTTTTTAAGAAGTCGGGGCTCTAACAGCTATGGGACTTAAAGATGTTACCTGTTGGCGACTTCCTGAAGTTGCAGCCGTTGAGATGGGGAAGCTACGTGAGCCGCGAGCATCCAGGAATCCAGAGTCCGCCGCAGTTCCTCGCGTCCTTGGTAGTCTTCCAATCTAAATCGAACTTTATCGCCCTCAAACAAAATCAGCGTGGGCAGACTTGTCAGCCGATAAGTGTGGGCTAACTTGAAACATTGATCGGCATTCACCCCTACGAGCTTGACTTTTTCTGCCCACTGTGCCTCAAAAGTCTTAAGGGTGGGGTCGATCGCGCGGCACAAACCGCACCAAGGAGCCGAAAAGTGAACTAAAACGGGGGTAGAGGCTTGAAACACCTCTTGTGCAAAAGTGCGTTCGCTAACCGACAACACCATGAGCCCTCAAAATTTAATAATTTTTTTTCTATCCTAGGGATCATGCTACCAGTATATGTTCCTAGTTACACGCATCAAAAAAGGATGAATTTCCCACAGCAGGCCCGTAAAAAGGACAACCCCTACATAGGAAGGGCGCAGAAACTCAAGCAAATCAAGGGTTTGACGCTTTTGTAGGATTGCCAAAAAAGGCATGATTGAGGTTCGAGATTTGATGGTTTCAAAGGATTCTCCAAAACGAGCCTGAAGCCGCTTGTCGCCGTGCCACACTCCGAACAGGTGGTGAAGTACCAAACCGATGGAAGTGACGAGGGTAAAGCTAGTGCCAATCCACAGGGTGTGGGCCACGCACCAAATCACTTGTCCCACCATTTGCGGGTGACGGGTGATACGAATGATGCCAGTTTCGTAGAGGTGAACTTGGGGCTTTTGGACGGCGGCAATTTCTAGGAGGTTGAAAGTTGCTGGGTACAGAAACAGAAAGGAAATTGCTGACAGTATCCAAACTGCGGGTTTAACTCCGGGGACGCCCTGTACTTGCCAAAGCTGTACGCCGTCGTAGCGGTGGTTGAAAAAGTAGACAATCAGAATGACGGCTAGCGGCAAACTGACAAGGGCAAAAAAAACGCGGTAAAGTCTAGGCCCGATCAGCTTTTCACCTTTGGGCCGGAGGGCTGCTAAACCGCTGTGGGCGATCGCAAAAACCAGTAACAGGCCCAGAATAACTAAGTGGGAGTCGAGCGCCAAGTCGATCGTCATTGCAAATATTAAGAAAAGTTATTGATTCTCGGCCAATTTGTGTCACAAAGTATCTATGGGAGCATTCAGCGGTTATCAGTCATTAGTCATCAGTCATCAGTCATTAGTGACCGAATAACAACTAAAGACAGAGGACAGAGGACGAGTACAACTGCCTGTAAGGTTGCGTCTGTTGCAGCCAAATGACTGGCATCGAAGTCAACTCCGACTTTTTCACGCCAAATCGAACCAGGTTGTCGATTGACCGCAGAGATTGACAGAAGACCCGCCCCTACACCTACTGACAATTTAGATATATGTCTGACCTTCCTTTCACTTTAGACCAGTTACGCATTCTCAAGGCGATCGCCTCTGAAGGAAGCTTCAAACGCGCCGCGGACAGCCTCTATGTATCCCAGCCAGCAGTTAGCTTGCAGGTGCAAAATTTAGAGAGACAGTTGGACGTGCCGCTGTTTGACCGGGGGGGGCGGCGGGCGCAACTGACCGAAGCCGGACACCTGCTGCTGAGTTACGGCGAGAAAATTTTATCGCTTTGCCAGGAAACTTGTCGAGCTCTGGAAGACTTGCAAAATCTCCAAGGCGGTACTTTGATAGTCGGCGCTTCTCAAACAACGGGGACCTATTTGCTGCCCCGGATGATCGGGATGTTTCGCCAAAAGTACCCGGATGTAGCTGTACAGCTTCACGTTCACTCGACCCGCCGCACGGCGTGGAGTGTGGCGAACGGGCAAATCGATTTGGCAATTGTTGGCGGAGAGATTCCTACCGAACTTGTAGAAGCTTTAGAAATTGTTCCTTACGCTGAGGACGAACTGGCTCTGATTCTTCCTCCGTCCCACCCGATGGTACAACAAGAAAGTATCCAAAAAGAAGACCTTTACAAATTGCAGTTTATATCCCTCGATTCGCAGTCTACGATCCGCAAAGTAATCGATCAGGTACTGACTCGCTGCGGCATAGACACGCGCCGCTTGAAAATAGAGATGGAACTAAATTCGATCGAAGCCATTAAAAATGCCGTTCAGTCGGGGCTGGGAGCTGCTTTTGTCTCGGTTTCGGCGATCGAAAAAGAGTTGCTCATGGGCGTCTTGCACAAATCTCAAATGGACGAAGTTTTGGTAACTCGCATTTTGTCGCTGATTTACAACCCCAACCGCTACCGTTCTAAAGCAGCAGAGGCTTTCAGCAATGAAATTTTGCCCCAGTTTGCTACTTATTCGACCATCCACGAAAAGAAAGAACCCCCGGCGCTCGATTTGGGATTCATAGAAATAGCAACTCCCAACTCAGCGGGAAGTTAATCTCTTAGGTCGCTGGCAGTTAGCAGTTCGCGGTTAGTTGAGAAATCGAAATCTGGTTTAACCATCACTTTTTCTTCCTTCTTCCCTTTTCCTTCTTCCTTTTTCCTTCTTCCCTCTTCCTTCTTCTTAGCAAACAAAAATGGAAGTTTACTGCACCCGCCCGGGCTGCCCGCGCCCTCAAAACTATTTTCCCGACCTCAATGACAGTTCGCTGCTGAAAACGGTGCAGCAAAAGTTTTGCACGGCTTGCGGGATGCCCCTGATTTTGAGCGGCCGCTATTTGCCCGTGAGGTTATTGGGTCAAGGCGGTTTTGGGGCGGCGTTTTTGGCCAGAGACCGCTATACTCCGGCGATGCGGCAGTGCGTTGCTAAACTTTTGCAGCCGTCGGTAAGTCTGACTCCGCCCCAGCTAAAAATCGCTCAAACTCTGTTTGAACGGGAAGCGGCGGTGCTGGAAGAATTGGGAAACGAACATTCCCAAATTCCGAGTTTGCTGGCTTTTTTTGAGCTGACTGTTACGAGTTTGCAGCCGGGAAAAAACGAGCAGTTTTTCTATCTGGTTCAAGAATTTATTGACGGTAAAAATTTGGAGGATGAACAGGCTGTTAAAGGCAGGTTTTCGGAGGCGGAAACGGTGGAGGTGCTGCGAGAAATTTTGAAGGTTCTCGATTTTGTGCACTCTCGCGGTTCGATTCACCGGGATATTAAACCTGCTAATATTATGCGGGGTAAAAACGGTCGGCTTTATTTATTAGATTTTGGGGCTGTTAAACAAGTAACACAAAGTGTTGGGAGTGCAAAAGCTTCGACGGGTATTTATTCTTTGGGTTACGCTCCGCCAGAACAGATGAGCGGGCAAGAAGTTTATCCGGCAACGGATTTGTATGCTTTGGCTGTGACTTGTATTACTTTGCTGAGTGGTTTGCAGCCGACGGAGCTTTTTGATAGTTACAGAAACGAGTGGAATTGGCAGTCGCGGGTGCAGGTAAGTTCGCGTTTGGCTCACGTTCTCGATCGAATGTTATTGTCAGCTCCCAGCCAGCGTTTTCAATCTGCGAGTGAGGTGGAAGCGGCTCTGATGTCTGGGCCTCAACAACATTCTCAACCACCTACAGTCGTGGTGGCGCCGCCTCCGATACCTCTTCAACCGACTCTGCCTCCTCCTGTACGGGTTCCTGCAACACCTCCGGGAGGGCTGCAACCTTCGCAGAGAGCGACTTTTT
This sequence comes from Microcoleus vaginatus PCC 9802, assembly GCA_022701275.1. NCBI lineage: Bacteria > Bacillati > Cyanobacteriota > Cyanophyceae > Oscillatoriales > Microcoleaceae > Microcoleus > Microcoleus vaginatus. Next base: position 1,868,946 of record CP031740.1, on the reverse strand, counting down.
CGATTTGGGAGGTTTTGTCGGGGGCGGCGTTTACGGGTTTTGAGGGGGGGTTGCTGGCGATCGCCCTGACGAGTTTGCTGCCCTCTCCTGGCTTGAGTATCGGATTGTTGGGGATGATTGTGGCGGGTTTGATTTACGGGCAGTACCGCAGGGCGATCGAACAAACTGAGATGTTGATTATTGGTGCAGGTACTCTGGCTTTGCTGTGGTTTTTCCCGGCTTTGCAGACGGCGGCACTTGCGATTTATCCGAATTCTCCGATCACTGGCGTGTTGTTTGTGGGATGGTTGGGTGCTTTGGGTGCGATCGCTGGAACAGCTATTTTTCGCTTAATTTATAAGTTACTTTCAAACGTTTTTTAATGTAATAGTCATCTCCAGAAAAGCCTGTTTTGAACAGGCAAGATGCCTGTTCCACAATAATTAATTATGGGAGATGTCTAATTTAAAATGCAGACTCAGAAGTCTATCTACCCTAATTGGGTAATTGCTTGGGGCCCTGCGGCCCGATCGCACCCTGCAACTTGGGCAACTTCCGGTTTTGCCATAATCGGAGCTCAACCCACCTTCAGCCCCAATCAGCGATTTGTGCTGGTAGGTGACTGCTGCTTCGATCGCACCCCCATGCTCAAACAACAGATTGACACAGATGGATTGACCGATTTGGCAATCGTCGCGTGGCTATGGGAGCAGTACGGTACTAAAACACTGAGCTTGCTGTCAGGACAATTTGCCCTTGCCGTGTGGGATAGAGACGAACAAACCTTGTGTCTGGGGCGCGATCGCGTTGGAGCCAAAACGCTTTATTACACCCGTACAGGAACGACTCGCTGGATAGCGCCCCGACTGCGATCGCTCAATCCGTATCACGATCGAGAACTTGATTTAGTTGCTTTGCGCGACTACTTGTGCTGTGCGTTTGTACCCGGAGCACAAACGCTGTGGGAAGCCGTGCGAGAGTTGCGGCTCGGTAGCTACTTGTACTTACCGGATGTTGAGGCGCAGAGATACTGGCAGCCACAGGAGCAAATTACTAACGCCGATCGCCCTTTGGAATGGCATAGTCAACAAGTGCGATCGCTTTTGGAACAACTGGTGCAGGAAGCGCTACCACCGGGAGAACCAGTCGCAGCATACCTTTCGGGCGGGATTGACTCAAGTTGCGTCGCGGCGATCGCCACAAGGCTGCACGATCGTCCGGTACACACTTTTTCGATGCACTTTGGCGCTCAATATCCCAGCGAGATTGAATTTGCCAACATCGTCGCAGCACATTGTGGCACTGAGCACCATATTTTAGAAGTTTCGCCAAAGCAAATTTGGGAGTTGCTACCGGAAACGCTGGCGGCGATGGATGATCCGGTGGGGGAAGGCTTGACGGTTCCCAATTTGCTGTTGGGGCGATCGGCAAAGCAATTCGCAGACGTGGTATTCAATGGCGAAGGCGGCGATCCGTGCTTTGGCGGGCCGAAAAATAAGCCGATGTTACTGAATAGTTTGTATGGTTCGATTCAGGGTAAACCAGATCTGAGCGCAGCTTACTTGACTTCGTTTCAAAAATGCTATGTGGATTTGCCACGTTTGCTGAAGCCGGAGGTTTGGGAAAAGGTGAAGAATGCGCCTTCCGTCTTTGCTGAGGAATTGCAACAGACAGAAACGACGTTTTTGAATCGGCTGATGCGGCTCAACATTGAGTTTAAAGGAGCCGATTACATTTTGACCAAGGTGAATAATCTCACGGCTGCAGCGGGACTAAAAGCTCGATCGCCCCTATTCGATGCGCGGATGGTGGCACTGAGTTTGCAAATTCCGCCAGAATATAAGCTTTCGGGCGCCCAGGAAAAAGCGGTTCTCAAAGCTGCTGTGGCGGATTTGCTGCCCGATGTGATTGTCAACCGTCCGAAAAGTGGCATGGTGATGTCGATGCAGCAGTGGTTTTTGAGGGATTGGCAGCGGCAAGCGCGATCGTTGCTGCTGAATCGTCATGCGGCGATCGCGCCTTACCTTGATCGAACACTAATCCGCGAGTGGCTAAACTATCGTGGAGAAGTTTTTCCCCGCTATGGGCTGAAGCTGTGGCTGCTGGTGACGCTGGAAATTTGGTTATAGTTATTTCAAATAAAAATGAGACACTAAGTTGCACAATAAGCGCGAATAATCTCATCAAGAGATGTGGCAGAATGCGAATACATTATAGCTCTCTTTAATGCACTAAAATCATGCTCAATATCATTTAAGTCAGGAGAGTATTTTGGTAAAAAAAGTATCTGATGGCCTGCTTCCTCCACCAGCAGTCTAATTGCTGTCTTACGATGAATCGGTGCATTATCCATGATTAATATTGATGGTATTGTTAAAGATGGCAATAAATATAAAGCTAACCACCCTTCAAAACTTTCTGCATTCAAGCTCCCTGTAAAGACCATAGGTGCAATCAAGTCCTTGTTTCCTTTTCTTCTTCCTGCTACTAAATTTTCTCTTTTTCCGCGTTTTCCTTGTCTATCCCCATATACTTTTTTTCCTTTTTTTGACCACGCATAAACACAAGCATGAAACTCTTCAAACCCTGACTCATCAATAAATACAAGGCTTTTACTCCCATGAGCTTTAATTAAATTTCTCAGTGTTTGGTAGTATTGTATTCTTTCTTCTCTATTCCTTTCTCTATAACGATATTCTTTTTTTTTCTCGTAATTTTCATTTTCTTTAAGGCATAGCATATGGCACTCGCTCTCACCCCGAATTTCCTTGCTCTTTCTATTAATCTTGCTTCGGGATTTTCTTCTACATCTTTTCTGAGCGCTTCCCAGTCTATCTTTCGCTCACGGTGTTCTACCTTAGTGGCTCGAAGGTCTTCCCTCCCTAGCCATCTGTATATTGTTGCTCTTCCTACTTTAAACAGGGCGGCGGCTTTAGTTATACCCCCTCCATTTTCCACATAATCCACTACTCTTTTTCTTAAATCTAGACTGTATGCCATTTTTCGGCTCCGAGTTAACAATTTTTCTTGATTTTACATCATCTTGCATTTGTCTCAGATTTATTTGAAATGACTATACAAGTGAATCGCCGTTAGTTATCCAAAATTAGGACACGGCGCCGTGCCTTTCGTCGTGTCAACTTCAGCACTTGACCCCCAAATTTCTTGATCGACAGTGGCATTTTTCCTATGCGGTTTTCGCTCTTGTTTATAGAAGCGATTTGTCATCTTTTAGGCTGCCAGCCTTTTAATCATCAGCCTAATACAACAAAGATTCACTTAACCGTCGAATTAGCCAGAGTTATATCAAAATTATTAACGAGGATTTTGCACCTTTCTCTCTAAGAATTTGACGGTTCAATTATCCATGTTGCCTTTACCGGAATAAATACCGATTTTTACTGTATTTATTTTGCTTATTTTATAGTAGTTTTTCAACAATTCAAACGAGACTTTTGTCATTATTTGTTGATAAATCTTCTGTAATCCAATAGTTAAATGCTCGGGCTGATACCCGTGGTCTAGCAATATTCTGAAGAGAGCGACCGTTGTGAACGATCGACCTCAAGATGTCAAATGGGCTCTATATAGAAATCCTCGCATCATTTGTGAATTTCTTACTCCCTCCCATTGGTAAGGGGTAGGGCTGTTTCATTCTCAGGAAAACAAGCCTTTTGACTCTTGTCCTGCCAAGAATGCCGACCCGACCCATCCACGATTTGTTAGGCATTTGGTGGGATTCGGGCAGCCCCTACAAGAGAAGGAAACAGCCCTGCGCGGGTTCAGGGAGGGTTGGGGTGGGGTAAAAAGTTTACGACTCATTTAGGATTGCTATAGTTCTCTTGCGATGATTATTGGATGTTTGGTTTCACCCTTTTTAAATTCGCCAACAGTCTCTTGAAATCGCCCGCCATTCTCAATCGCCCGCGATTCTTCAACGGGCAATTTTAACCATCCGCATTTTTAACCCCCAATTTCAATCACTATTTTACCGGTTACCGATCCTGTTTCTAAAAGTTCGTGAGCGGCTTGCGCTTCTTCGAGAGGGAAAGTTTTGCTGACGTGAATTTTTAGCAAGTTGCGATCGCACAAACGAGCACACTTCTGCAAAACATGAGCCTGCTGTTCCTGTTCCTCCACCAAACCTTCCAGCATGGGTGTTAACATTAATTCCAGGCTAATTCTCAGATTCCGCATTCTCGCTGTTTTCAAATTGCCCAAAGCTGGATCGGGTTCCAAAATGGTTACCAAATCTCCATAAATCTTCACAGCCGGAATAGTTTGGTAAAAAGTTTCTCCCCCGACTGTATCGAAAGCCAAATCAACTCCTTGTCCTTGAGTCCAAGTCAAAACCTCATCGACAACATTGGTATTTTTGTATAAAATAACTGAATCTGCCCCTAAGTGCTTGACAAAATTGGCTTTTTCCTCAGAACTAACGGTCGTGCAAACCTCTGCCCCCTGTAACTTCGCCAACTGTACCGCGACGTGGCCGACACCGCCTGCACCAGCTTGAACCAGCACTTTTTGGCCGGCTTGCAAACGCCCTCGATCGTACAGCGATTCCCAAGCTGTAATTAAAACTAACGGTGCCGCCGCCGCCTCAGCAAAACTTAAAGCAGCAGGCTTGATGGCGAGAAAGCGTTGGTCTACAACGGCAAACTCAGCATAAGTACCGATCGACCCGCCCAAACCGCCATTGCAGAAAAAAACCTCGTCTCCCACTTGGAAACTTTGCACACCAGCGCCGACAGCCTCTACGACTCCAGCACCGTCGCACCCCAAAACGTGAGGAGTTCTCTCGGGGTAAAAAGTGCCGCGCGATCGCAACTTAGTATCTATCGGATTGATCCCCGCCGCTCGCAACCGTACCAAAACTTCAGTTTCTGTTTGTATAGTAGGCGCGGGGATATCTTGCAGTTTCAATACGGACGGGCTTCCGGGCGTGTGAAAAACGATCGCTTTCATCATGGGTGTTACACTAGATCAGATAATCCCTAGACTTTATTGTATATTGCTTAGCAAAGCAACAAAAAACTTTTCGTTTATCCCAAAATTTATGATTGTTGTTGAAAGGCTTTACATAGATGGGCAGCATCAGTTTTATAAACAGTTTGATGACTTATCGTTTCTGTTGATAAATCTCTACAATCCTGGTAAATATTATATGAGGAAACACTTTTTTCCTTCGGTATCTAAAGTTGGTACTACCAGACTTATCAGACAGTTATCTGCCATCTTAAAATCTACAGACGGCTCTCAATCATTCCCTGTTAAAATTAGCACTCAAATTCTCAAACCAGTTGTTCACGATTGGGAGGATTGCCAAAAGTCAAGAATAGCTTATGATCTCGATCTACCTCGATTTTCATTTCTCCCCAGCATCTCCCAATACAAACATAAAATCTGGCGACGTAACTTGTTAAGTCCTGATAACCAATCGAGAGAAAAAAGGGGAGGTGACAAAAATAATGGACTACTTCATTTATCTCAAAATGACATAATAATTTCTACAAAATTTCCAAATTTAATCAAGGTAAGGAGAGGTTTTCCAACAGCGAGCTACTTTGTTGAGGTTGCCAATCAAAAGCCTGTAACGTTGGTGGATTTAAATTGCCACCTCAGACCAGGTACACATTTAGGGATTGATAACGTCGTAGTTTTGGCATCCAATAAGCCAACATTTACTCCAACTATCTATGATAAAAAACATCACAAATCAATCAATGAAGGTTTCAATCAGCGCAGAGCCTTTTTACGGTCAAAACTTCACCAGGGAAAATCTACCACGCGCCAAATCCAGCAAATCACCTTTAATCAAAACAAGCGATTAGAAAACTACCTTCATCAAACCAGCAGTTTGATTGTCAAGCGGTTGGTGGATGAGAAAATAATCCAGTTAATTAGTGGCACCAAGGTGAGGGATAAACAAAATATAAGATTAGAAAAGAAGCCTCAGAATTTTGTGGTAATTTCTCATACCCAGCTCATAAAATTTATTACTTACAAAACGGATTTATTCTGTATCAAGGTAATAATTACACAAGCATCTTATACAAATAAGCCCAGCTTTTGGGATTTAGAGCCTGTGGGTAAGCAAGAGTCTTGCCAGGGTAAGAGAGGTAAACGAGGGTGGTTTAGCTCTTTCAATGAAAGTCGGATTAATGCTGATGTGAATGCAGCGTTAAATATGATTATAAAAGTAAACGTAAACTCACCCTTAGAGGAGTGCCACAACCGTATATGTGTTTGCAATTTCACCAGTCCGGGTTGATCCTGTACGAAAAAAACCACAAAAAGTTCCGTAATGTCAAGTATTGCCAGGTTTTTTGTGAACTGTTAACTCTCTTGTCGCCTTCACGGCGATCTGAGCTTGTATTCGTTACCCATCCGTGACGATACTTAGTTATTTTTAAATAGATTGGCTTCAGATAACTACAACAATTGTCGAGCGGTGCTAATCGATGTTCGAGCTAGATTTATTTTTTTACTTTGAGATTCTTGCATATTTTCTGGGATTATCGGCGACTTTAGCCTTGGTGTCCGCGATTTATATCAAGTGCCACCGAAGGCCATCTAGTCTACCGCTAGCCCAAGAGCAACGGCAGTTGGCAGAATTAAAGCCCGACGATTTATCTGCGGGATTGAAAATGCGGAAAAACTTTTTGATTTTCCCGAACTCAAATCTGTGGCCGGCAACTGACAGCTTCTTGGGTAAAGTTTTAGGTATGGGCCGCGCTGTATTCTTAGCCAAGCAAGAGCGCCTAAGTGTGAATTCTTCGCCTCTTGTGGGGCCTCGAACCTGCAAAACCCTAAGTCTGGGCATTTCGGGTTCGATGGGAGAAAATCTCGATCGCCCGAATGCCGAGAATCCTCCCAAATTTACTGCTTCCGAGCAATTAGAGGAACATTTGCTGGGCGAAATCCTAGCAGTTACTGATTCGCCGGGGGGGGCTGAATTCTTTGATGCCTTAGTTTGCCACTTAGCCTCAGCACTCGGAGTTCGCACCGCCGTCGCTGCCAAATCGATTAAGCCGAAGGCACGCAGCAATGCTGCGACCAATAGATTGCAACTTATCAGTTTTTGGAGCGACGGACAGCAGCAGCCAAACTTTGAGTGCGACACCGCCAATACTCCCGAAGCGCGGGTGCTCGAGGGGGGAATGTATTCGTGTCCCGACTACCTATGCGAAACCTTTCCAGAAGACCGCAGACCGATAGTTATAGGTGCGCGCAGTTTCCTGGGAGTCTTGCTGAAAAACTCTTACGGCGAACCTTTAGGCATTATTTGTATTTTTCACGATCGACCCCTGGTCGAAGCACATCTTGCCAAATTCCGATTAATTCTCAGCATCTTTGCGGGACGGGCAGCCGCCGAATTAGAGCGCCAGCGCCTAGAAGCAGCACTGTCCACTGTAGAAGCGAAATACTGCGCCCTGGTAGAACAAATGCCCGCTGTCACCTACATTTCTCCCCTCAACCGCAAGGCTGCCAAACTTTACATCAGCCCGCAAATCGAGACTTTTCTAGGTTATTCTGTAGCGGAATGGAGAGCAGATCCCGACCTGTGGCTGAAACTCGTTCACCCAGAAGACCGTGACCGTGTGTTAGTTGAAAACGCCACACAGAAATTCACTGATGGAGAAGATATCTTCTGCGAGGGGTCGCTGGTTTCAGAATACCGCGCGATCGCCCGCAACGGTCGAGTCGTCTGGTTCCGCGATCAAGCGACCGCAGTTCGCGATGAAGCAAGCAAGTCTGTCATTCTTCAAGGCGCAATGTTTGACATCACAGAGACTAAAGTAGCAGCCAGCGCCCTGCTAGAAAGCGAATACCGCTATTACACCTTGGCAAAAATACTGCCGGTCGGGATTTTTCGTGCCGACGCTGCTGGAGATTGCTTGTACGTCAATGAGCGATTTTTGGAGATGGCGGGACTGACTGCGCTAATGGCAATAGGCGAAGGTTGGGCGCAAAGTTTGCATCCGGAAGACCGCGAGCGTGTTTTGAGCCAGTGGTATCGCGCTGTCACAGACAAGTTGCCCTGTAAGTTAGAGTACCGTTTTTGCAAGGGTGACTTCACAACCTGGGTCTTTTGGCAAGCAGTGCCAGAAATGACCAAAAGCGGTGAAGTTCTAGGCTATCTCGTCACGTTGACGGATATCACCGATCGCAAGCAGGCAGAATTCGCCCTGCAACAGGCGGAAGAGAAATACCGCAGTATCTTTGAAAATGCGATCGAAGGCATTTTTCAGACAACGCCCGACGGACGCTACCTCAGCGCTAACCCTGCTTTGGCGAGAATTTACGGCTACGAGTCGGCCGCCGAATTGATCGCGAATATCCAAGATATAGACCGCCAACTTTACCTCGATCCCAATCGGCGCGTCGAGTTTTTGCGCGCGATCGAAAAACACGGTTTTGTGTCTGAGTTCGAGTCCCAAGTTTACCGCGCTGACGGCACTACTATCTGGGTTTCCGAGAACGGCCGGGCAGTTCGCGACCCTGACGGAAATTTACTTTACTACGAAGGCACTGTCGAAGATATTACCCTCCGCAAAATAGCAGAAGATAAGTTAGTACACGATGCTTTGCACGATATGCTAACCGGTTTGCCCAACCGAGCTTTATTTATGGATCGCTTGGGGCACGCGATCGCTCTTTCAAAACGCCGCCCCGAGATTTTGTTTGCGGTGCTGTTTATCGATCTCGATCGCTTTAAGGTTGTTAACGACAGTTTGGGGCATTTAGTTGGCGATCGGTTGCTGATTGCGATCGCGCAGCGCCTGGGAATCTGTTTGCGCGCTGGAGATACCGTTGCCCGTCTCGGCGGCGACGAATTCGCTATTTTGCTGGAAAATATCAAAAGCACCGACGATGCGATCGTGATTGCCGAACGAGTGCAGGCGGAACTGGCAGAGCCTTTTTACCTTAACGAGTATCAAGTTTTTACCAGTGCTAGCATTGGGATTGTTTGTTCTGGTTTTCCTCCCTATCCAACGGAAACCAGCAAACGGTCGAGCCTCGAAAATCTGGGAAATATCGATCGGGAAACTTCTTTGTCTTGCTTATCTTCCGACTCTCCTGTTCCCCCTGTCCCCTTACCCATGTTGTACGATCGACCTGAAGAACTGCTCCGAGATGCAGATGCTGCGATGTATCATGCTAAGGGATTGGGCAAAGCTCGCCACGAAGTTTTTGACTTAAGTATGCACACTCGCGCCGTCGCCCTTTTGCAACTGGAAAACGACCTGCGACGCGCTTTAGACTCCCAGGAATTTCAGCTTTACTATCAGCCCATCGTCTCTCTAATCAGCGGTAAAATCAGCGGTTTTGAAGCGCTGCTGCGGTGGTATCACCCGCAGCGGGGTGTCGTATCTCCTGGCGAGTTTATTTTAGTAGCTGAAGAAACGAGATTGATTATACCTATGGGCTGGTGGATGATGCGATCGGCTTGCCGTCAGATCCACGAGTGGCACCAAAAATTCCCAGCAAATTCGCCGTTGACTGTCAGCGTCAACCTTTCTAACCAACAATTTAAACAACCGGATTTAATCGATCGCATCCGCGAAATTTTACAAGAAACTCAGCTTGACCCCCGCAGTTTAAAGTTAGAAATTACTGAAGGGGTTATCATGGAAAATGCCGAATCTGCAGTGGCTATCCTCGCGGAATTGAAAAATTTAGAAATTCAATTATATATTGACGATTTCGGCACTGGCTATTCTTCTTTGAGCCGCCTGCACACTTTTCCAACTGATGCTTTAAAAATCGATCGAGCTTTTGTTAGCCGCATGACTGAAGATGAAGGCAACGAAGCGATTGTACAGACTATTTTAATTTTAGCCAGTCATTTAGGTATGGATGTAATTGCTGAAGGAATCGAAACCAGCGAACAGCTTAATTTACTCAGAGCCCTGCAATGCGAATACGGACAAGGATACTTTTTCTCAAAGCCGATAGACAGCATGGCAGCCACACTTTTGATAGAAAGTCAACCTAAATGGTAATTAGTCATCAGTCATTAGTCCTTAGTTAGTAGTCATTGGTAAAAGGAAAGTGGGAAAAGGGAATCGGGAATTGGAAATTAGCAATTGGAAGTTAAAACATTCTTCCTTCTTCCTTCTTCCTTCTTCCTTCTTCCTTCTTCCTTAAAGTTTCGCTTCCAAAGACTTGAGAAACTCAGTATTGACCCCCGACTCCCGCGTTAGGGCAATTTTCCCAGTACGAGCAATTTCCTTAATCCCAAATCTATTCAGAACCTGGACGATCGCCACCATTTTACCGGGATCTCCCACAACTTCCAATGTCAGCGTATCATCACCAATATCCACAACTCGCGCTCTAAAAATTTGAGCTAACTCAATTATCTCCGATCGCGTCCCGCTAGCAGCATTAACTTTCAGTAACATTAACTCCCGTTCCACACAGGGAATTTCCGTTATATCCTGAACTTTAAGCACGTTAATCAACTTGTACAGTTGCTTTGTCAACTGCTCGATAATTTGGTCATCTCCCGGTACAACCATCGTAATCCGAGACACTCCTCCTTGTTCCGCCGGGCCAACGGCCAGACTTTCAATATTAAAACCCCGACGGGCAAACAAACCAGCAATTCGAGTGAGGACACCCGCTTCATCTTCAACTAAAACCGAAAGAGTGTGTTTCATTTCTCCAAAAAGACGCATTTCGTGCAATTCTACTTTCGCCAATTCGCCTTTTAGCAGAAGTGCACGCCCATTGAACCTGCATTAGATATTTTATCGCGAGTTATTGGCCGTTCATCTGCGGGAAAAAACAATATATTAAGCTGTCGGGGCCAGAGTCACGTCCGATCGACAATATCACTCATAGATCAGCGTCAATCCGCCCCCGCCCGCTTATTGTTGTCGATCGCACCCACATGATCTAAGTTTTTTTGTGTACGAACCGACACAATTACTTGATCGAATAAAAACTTTTCAGGTCGGGTGGCCCACTAGGACTGAAATTTTGAGACCATTTGGTCTCAAAATTCCTTCAAATAAAAACCCGGTGTTGCAGAGATGGCATCTGGCGGCGGACTTGTTCTAGTCGATCGGGATTAATTTCTGCGATCGCCACACCCGGTTCCTCTCCAGCATCCGCCAAAACCGTACCCCAAGGGTCTATAATCATCGCGTGACCGTGAGTTTGACGGCGGCCGTAGTGGCGGCCAGTTTGTGCAGGGGCAATCATATAACAAGTATTCTCGATCGCCCTAGCTTGCAACAAAACCTTCCAGTGATCCTTGCCAGTGTAAGCAGTAAACGCCGCCGGCACGAACAAAATATCAGCCCCCTTGTACGACAAATGCCTGTACACTTCCGGGAACCGCACGTCATAGCACACGGAAAGTCCCAGCGTCCCCAACTCCGGCGACACATAAACTGACGGCAAATCTTCACCAGCTTTCACAGTGTTCGATTCCCTGTAAGTAATGCCGTCGGGAACATCCACATCGAACAAATGTACTTTTTTGTACCTTGCCACTTCAGTGCCGTTTGGGTCTACCAGCAAACAAGTATTGTATACCTTCCCCCCTGGAGTCGGCACTGGAAATCCGCCGCCCAGAATCGTTACCTGGAACCGTTGGGCCATCGTTTTGAGGAATTTTTCGCTTTCGAGTCCGATCGCCTCTGAAAAAGCCATTTTTTCCTCCTCTTCTCCCATAAACGAGAAATTTTCTGGTAAGGAAACTAACTCCGCACCCCGACGTACTGCCAGGTCGATTAATTCCTCTGCCTGAACCAAATTTTTTTGCAGGTCAGGCAAGCTAGTCATTTGAATTGCTGCGGCGAGATAAGACTTCATCGATTCACAATATTAGTCAATAGTCATTAATCATTAGTCATTAGTCATTAGTCATTGGTAACTAATTTGATAACTAAATAGTTTATATCCTTGGCTTTCACCCATTTAGGTGCTGGTTTTGCACTAACTGGTATGGTTTGAGAGTTTTGATATTTGAGCTTTAAATTCACCTGTAACTCATCACTCAAAACTCAAAACTCTCAACTTTTTCCTCCTAGGTTTTGCAACCTAATTTCCCTCAAATCTTAAGGCATCGGATGGAAAAGCAGGTCTGGGAAAAAACGGTTAAATTCAATTAAAGCCGCGCCTTGAATAGATAGCCAAAGGATAGCCAATACTGGTGCGGTCGAAAGAAACCTGACAAAATATTGCATGAATTCTGCTCCTGAAAATTCGAGACAGTTGGTAATTGCCGATCGGTCTACGCCTAATTGCTAATTTGCAGTTAATTACTTAACTGTTAGCTATTAGCGCTTCTCCATTTCCCTATTTTAGCGGGGGGAAACAGTAATTTCGTCTTCCTTGGCAAACATTTCACCGCTGGTGATTGATGTGATAGCTGCCAGAGGCCATAAAAAGCCGCTCAGCATACATCTGAGAGCCAAAGGAACGTCGATAATAATCTCTTTTTCCTCTGGTGTTGCTGATTTTTTGGTAACTTGCAGATAAGAACGGCCCACCCAACCAATCCAACCTGCCATATACAAGAACAGTATGCTAGGAATCAAAAAGTCCCCTGCTCTGCTCAAGTTGCCGTCTACGATTAAGTGCGGGTATCCTTCCGGGCCGCACATAGCTTGAGAATAGCGATCGAACCGCGCTTTCGCAGATGCCGGGTCGCCATTCGTAGAACGCGCATTTTTAGCCAGTTCCTGGAATTCGGGAGAGTCTTTGCACGGCACTAAATTGTAAGCCGAAGCAACTGGAGCAAAACTGAACCAGACACTCAACACTAAAATTGCAGCAAACAATCGTCGCATGGAATTGTTTCCTTTTGTTACAAAACAATAAGTTTTTGTACAAGCATTTCAACTTGCCGATCGCGAATCCAAATTACCGCATTTGTTGACAGTCTAAAGTATCCATCAGTGATGCGGCAAAGCCCAATAGAATGAGGGATTCGCGTTTTCATAGGTCAATGCTGAGCTAGCAATACCGCGAGGATATAGCTTCCTTGCATCAGATGATGGCCTCTGTCCTTCGGGGGGCAAAAATCCCTTAACAATAACCTGAGTACAGGTAGAGCGGGGGACTTGCGCCGAATTAGTTAAGCTAGCAATAACTAACCTATCAAATAAAATTACCAGTTAATGGCAACCATTTTCGCGATCGAAACAAGTTGTGACGAAACCGCAGCAGCGATTGTTAAGAATCGTCAAGTTTGCAGCAATGTTGTAGCATCACAAATTAAAATCCACGAGCAGTTTGGCGGAGTAGTGCCGGAAGTGGCTTCGCGGAGTCACCTAGAAATGCTAAATCAGGTAATTGCCCAGTGTCTAGGTGAAGCAAACCTGAGTTGGTCAGAAATTGACGGCATTGCAGCGACTTGTGCCCCCGGTTTAGTAGGTGCATTGTTAGTCGGGCTGACAGCGGCGAAAAGCTTGGCAATCGTCCATCAAAAACCTTTTTTAGGCGTCCACCACCTCGAAGGGCACATCTACGCTTCTTACCTTACCGAACCCGACTTGCAGCCACCGTTTTTGTGTTTGTTAGTTTCCGGGGGACACACTAGCTTTATTTATGTCAAAGATTGCGGCGTTTATGAAACTGTAGGACACACGCGCGACGACGCCGCCGGCGAAGCTTTTGATAAAGTTGCGAGACTGTTGCAGCTAGGATATCCCGGCGGGCCGCTGATTGACAAATTGGCCGCCCTTGGCAATCCCCAAGCATACCCTCTACCAGAAGGCAGAATTTCCTTGCCTGGTGGCGGCTACCATCCTTACGACAGTAGTTTTAGCGGGTTGAAAACCGCAGTTTTGCAATTAGTACAGAAACTCAAGAAACAAAATAACAATGGGGGTGCGGAAGGCATCTTGCCTGCCTCTACAATTAATGATATTGCGGCCAGCTTTCAGGAAACAGTAGCCAAGGGTTTAACGAAAAGAGCGATCGACTGCGCCGTAAATTTCGGGCTTACCACTATTGTAGTCGGTGGGGGAGTTGCAGCAAACAGCGGACTCCGAAAACACTTACAAGCAGCAGCAGCAAAACACAACTTGCGAGTATTGTTTCCGCCATTAAAATATTGTACAGACAACGCAGCAATGATCGGCTGTGCGGCGGCAGAACACTTGCAGCGAGGACACACATCGCCGCTGACTTTGGGACCAAATTCGCGGATGGCTGTCAGCGATATTATGGAACTCTACAAGAGTCATTAGTTAACAGTCAACAGTCAACACTCACCAGCCAACCGTCAACCAAACGATGAAAATCCGCGACGCAGAAGAAAGCGATTTGCCAGCAATTGTCCAAATATATAACGCAGCAATACCGGGCAGAATGGCCACAGCAGATTTAAAACCAGTCTCAGTCGAAAGTCGCCTTCCCTGGTACAGAGAACACTCCCCCAATTCCTGGCCGATTTGGGTAATGGAATCAGAACAAAATATTGTTGGCTGGCTGAGTTTGCAGATTTTCTACGGACGCGCGGCCTATCAGCATACAGCAGAAGTTAGCATCTACGTCGCACCCGATCGCCAACGCTGCGGAGTCGGACAAAAATTATTGCAATCGGCAATTGTGCGGAGTCCAGAATTGAAGCTTAAAACTCTCATGGGAATAATCTTTGCTCACAATCAGCCGAGTGTAAGATTGTTTGAGAAATTTGGCTTTCAGCGCTGGGGATATCTGCCACAAGTTGCCGAACTTGACGGCGTGGAAAGAGATGTCGTAATTCTGGGTTTGCGTTGTCTGTAGGAACTGAGATGTTGCACCATTCTCGCTTAACAGGCAAGATGCCTGTTCCACACAAAAATTCATCTCTTGTGGAACAGGCATCTTGCCTGTTCATAAAAAGATTATTGACAATGCTGCAACATCTCATAGGGTTTCCGGTTGCATCGGAATAATTAAATCGAGTCAACAGTTAACACTCAACCATTCAGTTTTTTGACCCGCCCGTCAACAGTCAACAGTCAACAGTCAACAGTCAACAATCATTCCGGTGGCACCGGAATTGATGTGATGTTTGCTCAATCTGCTAAAATTTTAATTTCATCCAAAGATGCGATCGCCACATCAGCGTTTTCCAAATAACTAACCTGGGCATTCCCCCAACAAATGCCGATACAGCCAGCCGCGCCCGCATTTTTACCCATCTGAATATCGCCCGCTGAATCTCCCACCATCAAAGTTGCTGCGGGAGTTACTCCGAGTTTCTCACAAGCTTGCAAAAACAATTTCGGGTCGGGTTTATGAACCGTTGAGTCCACTCCCATTTCTAACTGAATGTAGTCACCTAATGCGTGGTGTTTCACAAATTTCTGCACAACCTCCGTCGTAGCCGCCGAAAGAATTCCCAGTTTTAAACCCGCTTCCGAAAGATATTTC
This sequence comes from Microcoleus vaginatus PCC 9802, assembly GCA_022701275.1. Classification (NCBI taxonomy): domain Bacteria; kingdom Bacillati; phylum Cyanobacteriota; class Cyanophyceae; order Oscillatoriales; family Microcoleaceae; genus Microcoleus; species Microcoleus vaginatus. The sequence goes on along the minus strand of CP031740.1, from coordinate 1,853,580 downwards.
AGCACTTCCAAACTGCCGACAAATAAAGGAGAAACAGCACTATTTTTAAACATTTCGTCAGCTTCGTCAAAAGCGCGGCGCGCAATACTTAAAGATTCCAGCCATCCCCTGCCGGTTTCGGCGATGTATCCCGCTGCAACAATCTCATTTTCCCTGCGACTACCGACTGCTAGCAAGCCCGTAGGGTCAATGCTGCCGCCTTCGATACCGAAAGCCATTTGTAAAGGCTCTCCAACGCCCGGAATTTGAGCATCTGCGAGGCGCGATCGCTTAATCCCCAAGAGTCTCAAAAATTCTTGAGAATCCTCTAGAGTGCCGTCTTTATCAAAGATTACGGCTTCGATATTGGAGAAGGTAATACCCCGACATTTAATATTTACCAAGAATCTGAACTCCGTAATTTTTATATTTTTTTCTATTTTCCCATGTTGCGCTATTTTTGGCAATTCTTAATTGCCCGCAATCGTTGTGTTCCTACAAAATCCTGATACAACATTAGACATCTCCAATAATTATTGTGGAACAGCCCTCTTGCCTGTTCAAAACAGGCTTTTTTGGAGATGACTCTTGTTGTGGTCCTACAAATTTAGGACACAACATTGTTTGGTCCCTACAATCAATAAATTAAAACCGTCCCGCTAAATTGGCAACCATTAATGCTAGTTGAAGGGGCTGCACGGGTTTGGAAATATGCCTTTGAAAACCCGCTTCGATCGCCCTTTCGCGTTCTTTATCGCTCGCATAAGCAGTCAGCGCAACGGCTGGGATTTCTCCTCCGGCTTCTGCAGCAAGAGCTCGCACTTCTCGAATTAAGAAATACCCATCTTCCTCTGGCATTCCGATATCAGAGATTAGCACGTCATATCTGCCGGGGTTTTCCTTCATAGCAACGATCGCACTTCTGGCAGATGCAACCGTCAAAACCTCAGCCCCGTAGCTTTCTAGCACAAATGCTAAGAGTTCGCGCGTATCGATCCGATCCTCTACAACTAAAACGTGCAAGCCTTCGAGAGAGGGGACAATATCGGTAGAGGCATTCAAAGGCGCAGCCAAAGCAATTGTTTTTAAATTGATAGCCGATGTCAACTTTTGAGGCAAGGCTACCAGCGGCAATTTCAGAGTCATTGTACTTCCTTGTCCCTCACCCGGACTATCCGCTTCCACCGTTCCTGCGTGCAATTCTACCAGATGACGCACGATCGACAAACCCAATCCTAGCCCTTGATTAGCCTTGACGCTGGTGGAATCGCCTTGATGGAAACGATCGAAAATATACGGCAACAAGTCTGCCCGAATGCCTTTTCCCGTGTCGCTAACTCGAAGTTGAGCGTAATTCTCGATCACCGACAGCGTTACTTCCACTCGTCCCCCCGCCGGAGTAAACTTAATTGCATTAGACAGAAGATTCCACACAACTTGTTGCAATCTATCAGCATCGCCTAAAACAGTTGCAGAACTCAACTGCGAAACAACTTGAATATTTTTGGCATCCGCTGATAATTGAACCCCATCCACCGCAGCTTGCACCACCAAAACCAGATCGATCAAACTGCTATCAAGAGCGAGCTTGCCGCTCGTAATCCTGGCAATATCCAGGAGATCTTCGATTAACTGAGATTGCGTCCTAGCGCTGCGCTCGATCACTTCTAGAGCGCGATTAGCCGCTGCTTCCTTAAGCACGCCGGAGCGCAGCATTTGTGCCCATCCCAGGATCGGAGTCAGGGGATTGCGGAGTTCGTGGGAGAGATTCGCGAGAAATTCATCTTTAGCACGGTTAGCACTTTCTGCTTGTTGGCGGGCCAACTGTTCATGCTCCAATAACTGCGATCGTAGTATCTCCAACTGCTTGCGCTCAGTGATATCCTCGATCGACAACAGAATCATTAAAGCTTTGTTTTCTCGTTCGAGTTTACAAGCATTCAGCAGCATAGTTTTCTGCCCGATGTGCTCAAACACGTGATTCCACTCAAAGTTTTGAAGCTCAACATCACTCACCAGAATATCTTCCAAGATCCATCGTAATTGCGGGATATCCCACTGCCCGTTTCCTAGCTCAAACAGCGAAGATTGCGCTGTTTCTGAGGATGAAACCTGAAACGTTTCATAGAACGATCGATTTGCTTTATTCACTCGGAAATTAGCATCTAGCGCGACTAAAGGCGTTTGCACAGTTTCCACGATGGTTTCAGCGTAGTTTCGGGCCTCCTCCAAGCTTCTGGCACTGCGTTTTAGAGAATCAATATCGATCAAAACCATCACCACACCGTCAATCTGGTTTTCCGTTGTGCGGTAGGGACGAATGCGGAGATTGTACCAATATCCCGATAAAGTTTGAACTTCTTGTTCTTTCGTGTGGAGAGTATGAATCACCTCCAACATCATCTGTTCCAAGTCAGGAACGTCAAGAGTCGATCGGATGTCGCTAAAGGGTCGTCCAATATCTGTGGGAATCAGATTAAAAATTTCCTGCGCCGTTGGCGTAAAGCGTCGAATCTGTAAATCGTTTGCCAGCATTAAGACAGGGATATTGATACTAGCAAGCAAATTTGTCAGATCGTTATTTACCAGGCTTTGTTCAATATTTCGACTGCGAAGTTCCTCGTTAGTGGTGGTAAGTTCCTCGTTAGTGGCTTGAATCTCTTCTTTGGCAGTTTCTAGTTCTTCGTTGGTGCTTTGCAACTCCTCGTTGCTCGATAGGATTTCTTCGTTGGCAATTTTGAGGTCTTGGTTGAGATTTTCCAGAGCCTGGATCAGCGATTGCAGGTGCACTTGAGCATCAGTTTTTTCTTGGTTAGCGGTGGCAAGGGCCTGCTTCAGGCACTTATTTTCAGAAGCTAAATCATCTTGATCGCAGCTTTCAGAAGTGACGATGCGGAAATTGAGCGCTTGCGGTAAAACCTCTTCAAGTAGCAGCAAAAAATAGCGTGCTGTGAAGCTGTGCGGCTGGAACGGCATCACCTCAATATTGACCATAGTCGATCGTCGGCCCGATTCCACAACAACCCTTTCTTTCCTAACGGTCACGTTCTGCGTCTGGGCCTGATAAATTGCGGTGCGAAGCTCAACAAGCAAGCCTGGCCTTGCCATTGTCAGCAAGTTTAAGTCCGGCGTTCCGGCTGCCACTCTCAAGTAAGGATCGATGTCTCCCCGCACTTGCAGGATTTTCATCTCCTCATTAACAAGTACACTGGCTGGGGCATAGCGATTCAAAATCATTTGCTCAGTTTCTCGCTGCAAGTCCAAGCTATTTATCAAAGTTTCTTCATTCATTTCCTGTTGTTGAGCAGCTTTAACGACGGGATAGGAACTCGGCGTAAACGAAAAAATGGGACGAGTCGCGGTCAACTTTTTGGCATATATTTTATTTTTTTTATCGAGTCCAGTAAATAATGATGAAAATTTTCCGGTACTCTCAGAAGTGCCTAACAGAAGAAAGCCTGTTGGGTTAAGACTGTAATGAAAAATCGGCATCACTTTTTTTTGCAATGACTCTCCCAAGTAGATCAGCACATTGCGACAGCTAACTAAATCGAGATTGGAAAAAGGCGGGTCGCTACCTAAGTCTTGTCGGGCAAATACACACAGTTCGCGGACGGCCTTGCGGATTCTATAACCACCTCCTGCTTCGGGGCGAATAAAGAAGCGAGTACGCCGTTCTGGTGAAACGTCTACCATCTGGTTTTCTAAGTAGAAACCAGACCGGGCTTTGCCGATCGCCGCCTCGCTGATATCCGTGGCAAAAATCTGGATCGGCGGCGGGATAACTCGATCGCCCAAAAACTCTAACAAGCAAATGGCGATCGAATAAACTTCTTCACCTGTGGAACATCCCGCCACCCAAATCCGAATGGGAGCATTTGCCGATTTATTTTGGGTAATCGTGGGGAAAACCAGCTTTTTTAACTTTTCAAAGGCTTCGGGATCGCGGAAGAAACTGGTAACGTGGATCAGGATTTCTTCATACAAAGCTTTGACTTCAGCGGAATTTTGTCTAAGGTGTTGGGCGTAATCATCCAAGCTCTCCAGCTTGTACAATACCATCCGTCGATGGATGCGTCGAGCGACGGTGGTGGGTTTGTAGTGGCTAAAATCAACGCCTGTGGTCGATTTCAGCAGTGCAAAAATAGTTGCTAGGGCATCTCCCGGTTCGGTCGATTCTTCAACTTTTGCTAGGGTAATTGTGCAAGTTAGAAGCGGACTGTGACTATATTTTGCCAGTTCCTCGGCAATTTTTTCCGGTGGCAGAACAAAATCCACATTTCCTGTAGCAACAGCGGTATTCGGCATACTATCGAATTTTGCTGTATCTTGACATTGAGCAAAAGTCATGCCTCCGGCTGCTTTGATTGCCTTGAGTCCCAGTGAACCGTCTCCGTCTCCCCCGGATAATACTACGGCGATTGCTTTGTGGCCGCGATCGATCGCCAATGATGAAAAAAAGGCATCTCCCGGCATATATTTGCCATAAATCTTCTCGCGAGGAGATAGTTGCAGCACGCCTTTACATACCACCATCTTGGTGTTGGGCGGAATAACGTAGACTTGATTCGGCTCTACAGCTATGCCGTCTTTTACCTCATTAACAGGCATTTGCGTCCTTCTGGCGAGAATCTCGGTCAGCAGGCTTTTGTGAGTGGGGTCTAAATGCTGAATCAGCACAAACGCCATACCCGTATCTATCGGTAAATGGCTGAGTAACTCGGTAAAGGCTTCTAACCCTCCTGCTGAGGCGGCAATCCCAACGATGGGAAAGGGGGCATCGGTTTTTGCTGATTGTTCGTTGTCGAGGGCGGCTGGTGCGATCGATTCGGGTGTATTTTCTGGAGATAATTGAGGAGAAGTCATCATGAGAAGTCCTCGACTTCAGTTATTGAGCCGCCCACATCTCTGGTAAGGGTGCGGCTGATTAATTCAGACTATTTTTGTCAGAGCTTACTTAAGTTATCGCCATTATGAACATCCCTTAAGAAGGAGCTACACTGTTGAGGTCATTATCTGAGCGCGATCGAAGAATTCTATCTGCTGTTGGGACAATCGCAACGAGAAGCTGGCAATAACTAAGTAGTATATCTGCTTGCCTACTTAGCTTTTTTCAGCGACAAGTTTAGAAGACAGCGGGATTACTGATTGCGTATTAATTCTAGCAGTATAAGCGACTTGTGCGCCTTGTATTCCCTTTAAATCTTCAACTCGTTTGTGAATTTCGGAGACTCCAGCAGTTTTTAATGCACTTAAAAATGCTTGGTCGCTGTAAACTTCTTCGGAAAACGAAACTTCGTCACTTTTAGAAAGATTTTGAATCCGGGCAGCTTTGTTGACTGTAGAGCCAAAATAGTCTATCGAATTATTAAGATTTACCAGCAAAGCCGTACCTCGGTGAATGCCAATCTTGACTTGAATCCACTCTTGTGGTTGGCGAGTTGAGTTATACTCTCTCAAACAGGCTACAGCACCAGCGACAGCCATAATTGCTTGTTCGTTGCTGATAAATGAAGCCATGACGGCATCGCCGATAGTTTTAATTACTTTTCCGCCAAATTTCTCGATCGACTCAAAGAAAATTTCAAAATGATCGCGCACAATATTGTAAGCTTTCGTATCTCCCAGCGTTTCGTACATTCTGGTAGAACCGGTAATATCGGTAAACATAATAGTAATCGCCCGAATCTTGACTCGCTCTCTTTCGGATATTACTCGATCCCCAAACAAACGCTTATAATCCGGGTGGTGAAGCAGTTGCATTCCTGATAGCCGCAGGGGCAGTTGTTCTAATGTCAGTTCATCGGGCAATTCATCTGAATGCAAAATCAACCCAGACAAATTGTGATCGGTATTAGTTAGTTCGAGCTTAACTTTTCCCGGACGCACGGCTAGCTCTGTTTTGTCAAAATCTGGCCCGGCTAACTGCTTGAGTTGAATTTCTTGTAGGTCTTCTGTTTCCGCACCTTCAACCTTTAAAATCCCTTTAGCTAAAGTCAGGGGACAGCAGTAGCGGTATCGACCTTCTTCTAAGGTGACCGTCTCGGATTCGGTGCAGTATAAAGGCGTTACCAGTTGCAGTTTGCTCTGGAGTACGGGAGGGGGAGCGCAGACGGGCCGCAGTTGCGGGTCTTCGATTTCTTTGTTTAGGGAAAAAGTAACTTCGACACGATCGAGTAAATCAATTTTAAACTCGCGCTCGCACATCGGGCAAAAAGACATTTCTGATGTGTCTGCCAACTCCTTAAATTCTTCTGTAATCATGTTGCAGTGGGGACAGTGAATATCCCAGTGCAAGTCGAAGGCACCGGCTTTTACTCCGTGCAGAAATTCCGAAGTAATTTTTTTAACATTCTTGACTGTATCGCCTGCTACGTAGTAAGGATTAATTCTCAATCTCTGCAAAATGTGGGAACCAGTTAACCAGTTTTCGATTTGGTCGATCGTTCCTTTGCTACAATTGGGACGTTTTTTTAGCTGTTCTAATTTTTCTTTTAATAGTTCGATGTTCATGATCCACTTGCCTTTGAGCCTCAGGGCAAGAAATTTATAAGAATTTTGTTGTATACTTTGCTCGTCTGGTTGGTTCTGGCGTGAGAATTTTGATGAGTTTGCACCTGTGCGGATGTCTCTGCCCTTTATAAATCTTAACAAATTAGCACCATGAAAGCCATGCCTATTTAGGCAGATTGATCGCGCTGTCACTTGTTTCAATTGACAGTGCGATCGCTGCATCGGTCTACAGAAATATCTTAAATCTCGGTAATTAAGAATGGGGAATTGGGAATTGGGGATTGGGAATTGTCAACCACCCAGCAGCGACTAATGACTAATAACTAATGACTAACTAAAAAAAAAAGAGGGAATTTTCCCTCTTTTAATCACACTAACTACGATGTTATTCTTCCGTCGCAGGAGGGATTTCTTCCTCTACATCTAATACTGCTTCGGGTGCTGCTTCGGGTGCTGCTTCGGGTGCTGCTTCGGGTGCTGCTTCGGGTGCTACTTCCGGCAGATCCTCTTCCATTGCTGAGGGCACATCTTCGAGTTCGTCGGAGAAGTCATCATCAGCATCAGTTGAGTCTACAGGAATGTCTATGCCTGCTTTAGCTTGCTTTTGAGCCAGCATTTTCTCCCGGAACTTAGCTGCCATTTCCTCAGCTTTTTCGTACACCAATTCGCGATTTTTGACCATCGCGCCCGGTTCCGGTTCCAACTGCTTGGTGGAGAGAGAAATCCGGCCCCTCTCGGCATCCAAGTCAATGATCATCACTTTCACTTCGTCGTTGACATTGAAGACGCTATGAGGCGTATCGATGTGATCGTGTGAAATTTCCGAGATGTGCAGCAAGCCGCTGACGCCGCCGATGTCGATAAAGGCACCGTAAGGCTTGATACCGCGTACTGTACCGATGACGACTTCGCCGACTTCGAGGCGGTTCATCTTGCGCTCAACTAAGGCGCGACGATGACTCAACACTAGGCGGTTGCGGTCTTCGTCTACCTCTAAGAATTTTAATGGTAATTCTTCGGCGACTAATTCTTCCTTCGGTTTGCGGGTACTTATATGAGAACCGGGAATAAAGCCTCGCAAGCCTTCTATTCTCACGAGTGCGCCGCCACGGTTGGTGGCAAATACTTGCGATCGTACTGTGGCATCTTCTGCTTGCAGTTGTCGCACTCTTTCCCACGCCCGCATATACTCGATGCGCCGGATGGACAGGGTTAATTGTCCGTCTTCATTTTCATCGGTAAGGATGAAAAATTCTCTAGTTTCGTTTGATTGCAATACCTCTTCAGGGCTTTCGACTCGATTGATCGACATTTCCTGAATGGGAATGTACGCTGCTGTTTTAGCACCGATATCAATCAGAGCGCCCCTGGGTTCTATACTAAAAACTGTACCCGCTACTACATCGCCCGGGCTAAAGTGATAGTCATATTTATCAAGTAGGGCTGCAAAATCTTCGTGAGTAAAGCCGATGTCTTTGACTGTGGTTTTGAGATTGACCATGCGAATAGTTTCCTAGGATTTCTCTCCTTCATGTTTTTCGTTTGTGCCGGCAGATATTAGAGATTTTGGTGAAAAAGCGATTAACTTTTTTCAAAATCTTTTACTAAAGTCAGTTTTCGCTAACTTTTGCCAGGTGCAACTGCACACCAGCGCTTGCCATTACTGTTACTCCATACTCTGTGTTAAAACGTTTAATCTTAACATTCCGAGTCAAGTAGACTATTATAACTTACACGCATACTGGTTTAAAATTAATTTAAGCGAGCTTAGCTGGGACTAGCGCAGGATGCGGGGCTTTCTCGATCGACTGATTCCGAATCCGGCAAATCTGCCTCAAAATTGGGTCTAGTTTCTGCATCTTCAGGTTCGTTGAGGGGATTCTGAAGGTGATTTAGGGTATCTACAAAATCTCGGATGCCTCGAAATTGCCGATATACGGAGGCAAAACGGACATAAGCGACTTCGCTGAGCGGCCGCAGGTGCAACAGCACCAGTTCCCCTATTTCTGAGCTGGCGATTTCTCGGAGCGATCGACCTTGGAGTTGGGCCTCGATTTCTTCGGCCAGAGTTTCGAGATGCCCGGAAGACAAACCGGTTTTTTCGCAGGCCCGAATCAATCCCCTGACTAATTTTGACCTGTCAAAAGATTCGCGCTTGCCATCCCGCTTGATCACCGTAATCGGTACAAATTCTATGCGTTCGTAAGTTGTGAAGCGGTGCTGGCAGCTCAAACACTCACGCCGCCGACGGATGCTTTGACCTGATTCGGCTGAACGCGATTCTAGAACGCGGCTATTGGTGTGTTGGCAGGAGGAACAGCGCATGATTGCTGATTTTAACAGGCATTGCCAGCAAATTGCCATTCATCTAACCGCCTTGGGTCTGATGAATGGCTGGACTAGAAAAATCACTTAGCACACAGCGGTGAAATAGTCCCGCATCAAATTAGATCACTATGATGCGGGCTAACCGCAGTCCGGTTCAAGATATTTTGGACTTGCTGGAGGCGTATAGCTAATTATTTGCCAATCCGGGGAGGTTCCCGAAAGGCGATCGCAAAAAATAGTACGCCTATGGCTAAAGCCAGAATCAAAATGTAAGCAACACTTTCCATGTTAAATTTTCCCTATCTTCCCTTGCCGTATTATTTTATCTTAATTGCTGGTTTTATTATTAACTAAAAAAACCCGGTTTCTTCAAGAAACCGGGTTTTTGTGTAGCGGGGAAGTTTCCCACGTACCCAGAGGCTGGCGAAATCTAGATAGATTCTTCTCTTCTTGTAGTTACGTCGCCCACCTTTTGGAACAGGCCCCACTCGACTTGTTCTTCCAGGTCAGCCTCAACTCCAGCAAACACGTCGCGGAAAATAGTCCGAGAACCGTGCCAGATATGGCCGAAGAAGAATAGCAAAGCAAAGCAAACGTGTCCGAAAGTGAACCAACCGCGAGTCGAAGTGCGGAACACCCCGTCAGAATTCAAGGTTTCACGATCGAATTCAAACACTTCACCTTTTTGAGCATCGCGAGCAAACTTTTTAACATCCTGAGGATTATCAAAGGTTTGACCGTTAAGTTCGCCACCGTAGAAGCTTACGGTAACTCCGCTTTGTTCAAAGCTGTATTTTGATTCAGCACGGCGGAAGGGGATGTCAGCGCGAACGACCCCATCTTTGTCCGTCAAAATTACTGGGAAAGTTTCAAAGAAGTTGGGGAGGCGGCGAACCGACAATACCCGACCTTCGCTATCAGTAAATACTGGATGGCCCAGCCAAGATTTAGCAATACCGTCGCCGTTGACCATCGCGCCGGCCCGGAACAAACCGCCTTTAGCAGGAGAGTTGCCCACGTAGTCGTAGAAAGCCAATTTTTCGGGAATTTGTTCGTAAGCTTGTTGGAAGCTTTGGCCACCGGCCAAGCTAGCTTGAGCTCTGCGATCGATTTCTTGTCCGAAATAGCCGCTGTCCCACTGATAGCGAGTCGGGCCAAAAAGTTCGATCGGAGTGGCAGCAGAACCGTACCACATCGTACCCGCAACTACAAAGGCTGCGAAGAACACGGCAGCGATACTGCTAGAAAGTACAGTTTCGATATTCCCCATCCGCAGGGCTTTGTAAAGACGTTCCGGCGGCCGCACTGTCAAGTGGAACAAACCGGCAATTACGCCGACTACGCCCGCTGCAATGTGGTGAGCCACGATGCCGCCCGGATTATACGGGTCAAAGCCTTCAGGGCCCCAAGAAGGCGCCACTGGCTGGACGTGACCGGTCAGGCCGTAGGGATCGGAAACCCACATTCCCGGGCCAAAAAGTCCCGAAAGGTGAAATGCGCCAAAGCCGAAGCAGAGCAAGCCGGAGAGGAACAGGTGAATGCCAAACATTTTTGGCAAGTCGAGGGCTGGTTCACCGGTGCGAGGGTCTCTGAAAAGTTCTAAGTCCCAAAATACCCAGTGCCAAACTGCTGCTAAGAACAGCAGGCCCGAGAGGATGATGTGAGCAACGGCGACGCCTTCAAAGGACCAGAAGCCCGGATCGACGTTACCTTCGCCGGTGATGCTCCAACCGCCCCAAGAACCCGTAACTCCCAAGCGAGTCATGAAGGGCAACACGAACATCCCTTGACGCCACATTGGGTTCAGAACTGGGTCTGTGGGATCAAAAACTGCTAGTTCATAAAGGGCCATTGAGCCGGCCCAACCTGCCACGAGGGCAGTGTGCATTAAGTGTACAGAAATCAATCGGCCTGGGTCATTTAAGACGACTGTGTGTACGCGATACCAGGGTAGTCCCATTGACTGCGGTTCTCCAAGGTGTAAGTGATGATGTCTATTTTTACGGAAAAATCAGATTCTGAATCCCCAGCAGTTACCTGCAGGGTTTAAACTCTGCCTTTTGCCGACTGCCATCTACCTTCAAAGGTGGAGGCATAAAAATGAAAGTTATTTAAAGAAGTGTATCGAGTGTTAGAACCGATTGCAATATGTTGGACATTACATTAGTTGCGGGTTGCCCATTTCGCAGCGGGCGGCGATCGTCCCGAGGCGTTCGAGGACTTGCTCGGCATCGATCAGTCTGGTGAGGGTGACGTTGCCGATATTTTTGGCGGGATCGGCGGGATCGGGACGGACTGCTGGTTGGACTTCTACCATGAGCACGGCGTCTTCTACGCGGTAGAGCCACATTTTTTCGTTGCGATCGGAAAGACAGAGGTTGAGCTGTTGGATGTCCGGCGCCCGCCTCCAGGCGGCGTGACTCCACTCGCCGCCTACGCCCCAGACGCGCCCAACTTTCCAGCCGTCGGATAAGAAGAAGTATTTCACTTGTGTACGCTTGTTGAGATTTTTTTGTCTAACATAGCGCAAAACTGCCACAGTACGGAATTATTGAACCGCGAAGGCGCGAAGGACGCGAAGGAAGAGTAGAGAAGATGTAGGTAATCTGCTAGCTGCTGGGTATAAATTTACCTAATTGTGAGAGGGGTTTCTGTCTGGTCTATCGGCAAAATATCCGATCTTTGATTGTTAAAGTCGAGTGCAATTCCTAGCATTTGGAGGGGAAATACTCCTCACAGCGCCTCGCTAGGGCCTGGAAGTTCTAAACATTCAAATGTGCCTTCGGGCCCTAACAAGGTTGTGGTAATTTTGCCCTTTTGGTCGCTGGCTGTCGATCGTATTACCGAGCATAAGTAGGTAGGCGGTAAAAAACCTATCTATGTAACAAAACATTAAGTTACCTAATTGGAGTTAAACTTAAGACGTTGTGTAGTGTAATTTCCCCTTTGTCCTCTAACTTCTACTCCATGAATTACGGCGTAGGCGAGTTCTAACTCATCATCAAACATTTGTCCTGCCAATTCATCTTTTTTAATGTGTTGCCACTCCAATTCAATGGGGTTCATTTCCCAACAATACTTGGGCAAAAAGAAGATATATAAACCTTGATTTTCCCAACGCGGCCATAATTCTTGGACTTCTTTGCATCGGTGTATTGGGCCGTTGTCTTGTACGATTACTCTCCGTCGTCCAATCTCAGCAGCTTCCTGGGCTTCTCGTTCCATCATTTTGATATAAGCTTTTCGATCAACACCCCCAATGATTAAACCGTAAACAAAACTGATTCCCTGTTGAAGAAGTCCGACAATACTTAGTCTGCGACCACGCCGTTTCGTTTGTTCCAACCGTTTTTGCTCACCTATTTGGTAATAAGTATAACCAGGTTCACTCCACGCACAAAATCCTGATTCATCTAAATATTTTAAGTCAATTCCTCCCGCCGCTGCCTCTAATTGCAACATATCTAAGTCGGATTGCTTCGTTTCTTGTACTATGAGGTCTTGTTTTCCTTTATGACTTTTTCTAAGCGAATTTCCAAATAAACCTTTTTTTTTAGTATCCGTCTTAATCGGTCGGCACTTAGTTTAACAGAACGTTCTTTTTCTAATTTCTGGACTAATTGAAGACTGTTATATGTACGTGGTTCGTTTTTGAGGCATTCTTTTAAAAACTCTATATCTGACTCTTTCCACTTGGGTTTTGCCCCTCGACCAGGCGATTCCCAAAGCCCTTCCATGCCTAGATGCGACCATTTATGTAAAACCTCTCTCACTGTTTGTGGAGTCCAGTTAAAATGAGCAGCTATTTTTTCAACGTACCAGCCATGTGCATTTAATCTAATTACTTCTGCTCTATCTTTGACTTTTTGTGGAACATCCGCAATTCTCAGTTCTAATAGAGTTTTGTCTTGTTGTTGAGTCAGGAATACCCTTAATCTAGCGCCCATATATTGAGTTACCTCAGTAGATGTATTCTCTTTCTTTACTTATTTTAACATACTTCGGTTTTTTTGCGCCGACCTACTTAATGTTAATCTCGATTAATCTGCCTGAATTTGAGGCTAATCAACCAGCCAAATTCACATTAAACCAGACATCCATCCGCCTTCATCTGCGGTTAAAAATCCCCCATGAATATTTTTGCCAAAAACCCAACCCCAAAACGATCGACATTACTGCTAAAATAAAGTACGAGTCCTTGCCGCTCAAACGCAGACCATGACCGCACAAACACCAGTAGAATTCCAAGACAGTTTCGACATCATCGTAGTAGGTGGCGGACACTCCGGCTGCGAAGCAGCCCTCGCCACTTCTCGCCTCGGCTGTCGCACCCTTCTCCTCACCCTCAACCTCGACAAAATTGCGTGGCAACCTTGCAATCCGGCTGTCGGCGGCCCGGCTAAAACCCAACTTACTAACGAAGTTGATGCGTTAGGTGGGGAAATGGGCAAAATGGCCGATCGCACCTACTTACAAAAGCGCGTCCTCAACTCTTCACGAGGTCCCGCAGTTTGGGCGCTGCGAGCACAAACTGACAAGCGGGAATACGCCGCTGTAATGAATAATATTGTCGAAAATCAAGAGAATTTGACCATCCGCGAAGCGATGGTAACAGACTTAGTTTTGGGCAAAAACGAAGAAGTAATCGGAGTAGAAACATACTTCGGCGTCGCTTTTGAATGTAAAGCAGTCATTCTGACCACAGGCACTTTTTTAGGTGGCACAATTTGGGTAGGTAATAAGTCAATGCCCGCCGGACGCGCCGGAGAATTTGCCGCCGTTGGCTTGACGGAAACTCTTAATCGTTTGGGCTTTGAAACAGGGAGGTTAAAAACAGGAACTCCCGCAAGAGTTGACAAGCGTACTCTGGATTATACCCACCTGGAACCGCAGCCGGGAGATGCAGAGGTTCGCTGGTTTAGTTTCGATCCAGAAGTTTGGATCGAACGGGAACAAATGTCTTGTTATTTAACTCGAACTACGCCAGCTACTCATCAGTTAATTAGAGACAATTTGCATCTTTCTCCAGTCTACGGCGGCTGGGTTGATGCGAAGGGGCCGCGCTATTGTCCGAGTATTGAAGATAAGATTGTGCGGTTTGCGGATAAGGAAAGTCACCAGATTTTTATTGAACCGGAAGGTAGAGATATTCCTGAACTTTATATCCAAGGATTTTCTACTGGTTTACCGGAAAATTTGCAATTGCAAATGCTGCGGACTCTTCCGGGTTTGGAAAAGTGCGAGATGATGCGCCCTGCTTATGCTGTGGAGTACGATTATTTGCCGGCTACTCAGTGCTTTCCAACGCTGATGACTAAGAAGATAGAAGGGCTGTTTTGCGCGGGTCAGGTGAACGGTACAACGGGATATGAGGAGGCGGCTGCACAGGGGATTGTGGCGGGGATTAATGCAGCTCGGTTTGCGAAAAATCAGGAGATGATTGTGTTTCCTCGCGAGCAAAGTTATATCGGCACTTTGATCGATGATTTGTGTACGAAGGATTTGCGGGAACCTTACCGGATGTTGACTTCGCGATCGGAATATCGGCTATTATTGCGATCGGACAATGCTGACCAACGCTTGACGCCGCTGGGACGGGAAATTGGTTTGATTGACGATCGCCGCTGGAAGTTGTTCGATCGCAAACAAGCTAATATTGTGGCAGAGAAGGAACGCTTGTACTCGACGCGGGTGAAAGAGCACGAGGAAGTAGGCAAGGCAATTTTTGCAGACACTCAACAAGTGATTAAAGGTTCAATTACTCTTGCTGATTTGTTGCGTCGTCCTGGTTTTCATTATGTGGACTTGGAACGCTACAATTTAGGCAATTCTAGTCTGAAGTTGGCTGAGAAAGATGGTGCAGAAATTGACATCAAATATTCCGGCTACCTGCAAAGACAGCAAAATCAAATCGATGACATTGCCAAACACGAACGCCGACAATTGCCGCCCGATTTGGATTACATGGCAATTACAACTCTCTCCAAAGAATCGCGGGAAAAGTTGGCTAAGGTGAAACCGCTGACGATTGGCCAAGCTGCCAGAATTGGTGGGGTAAATCCGGCTGATGTTAATGCTTTGTTGATTTTTCTGGAAGTGCGAAACCGTCAGCAGCCAGCGGCTGTAGGTAAATAACGTAAACTAGAGGTGTCTCAAGGCTTCTTCAATTTTAGGAAATCGCAGTGTGAAAAAGTGTGACTCTTGTGGAACCACTATTTTGTTCGGCGGATTTCATATGGATGGATATAAATTCTGGGCTTGGCTGATTCACGGTATGAATCAACTTTTATCGGAAGTTACAAAACTCACCCGACTGGGCTGATAAAAATTCCGAAATCTTCGATTTATACCTGTATTCAGCAACGCCACAAAAAAGGAATACT
Source organism: Microcoleus vaginatus PCC 9802 (assembly GCA_022701275.1). Classification (NCBI taxonomy): domain Bacteria; kingdom Bacillati; phylum Cyanobacteriota; class Cyanophyceae; order Oscillatoriales; family Microcoleaceae; genus Microcoleus; species Microcoleus vaginatus. Next base: position 1,838,377 of record CP031740.1, on the reverse strand, counting down.
GGCAGAATGTCAACTCTAATTGATGAAATTCTGCCAGTATATGGTAGATATCGATCGAGCCTCGAACCAGCTCGGAATTTCGCAAACATCCTGCATAAGAATCAGGGTTCATCGGTGGTTCAAACCTCCCCGAAATCCCCACCAGTGTTGGCACCCTCGAAGCCTTAGAAGACCCGCTAGATGCCTTGCTGTACGCTTATATACGCGCTCACTGGTGGTACTAGGAAATAGAGCGGAAGGTGGTATTGGGCGATCATTGCACAACCGGCTACATAGTCATTTCCCAACTTCCATAAAGAGTGCGAGAGAGAGGATGAGACAGCCAGAGGGAGAGGGGGAGAGGGGGAGAATTGGGAAACACAGTTAAATTCATCCGTGTATCCGTGTCCGAATCCGTGTCGTGCCCTTCTTCCCTCTTCCTTCTTCCTTCTTCCTTCTTCCTCCCTTTAATGTGCCCAGAGAATCACCCCAGCTTCATAAGGACTGCTGAGATTATTGTGCTTCGGCAAAACCCGCAACGACAAACCTTGCAAACCACTAGAAGTATAAGTAATGTCAGCCGTATAAAGGCTAGCATTGTTAGCATCTTCTCCCAAATACTCCATCACCACCGGCACGCCGCCGACAATATTTCCGTTAGCATCAACCGAACCTTGATAAAGTTCGACTTGCACGTCTGCAGGCGTCAATCCCATCAGGTTAATCCGAGATTTAACAGCGATAGACTGATTGACCTTAACTTCCTTATCCTGGGAAATATCAACAGCCTCAATCTTAATATCCTTCCACTTCGCGAGAACCTGCTTCTTCCAGTGAGACAACTCCTTGGCGGGAGCGCAATTATCCGAAGTCATCGTGAAGAATCGATCGCTCACCGGGAAATAAGCCCGCCGCGCGTAATCCTTCACCATCCGAGCAGTATTGAAGAAAGGACAGTTCAAGCGAATCGAATCCTTCATTTTCGCCGTCCAACCCCGGGGAATTCCATCAGCATCCCGGTTGTAAAATAGAGGTACAACTTCCTTTTCCATCAAGTCGTACAAAGCATTCGCCTCGACCTCATCCTGATACTTAGTATCTTCGTAAAACTCCCCATGTCCGATCGGCCAACCGGTACGAACATAATCAGCCTCATCCCACCATCCGTCGAGGATGCTGAGATTCGGTAAACCATTCATCGAAGCTTTCATCCCCGAAGTCCCGGAAGCTTCCCGGGGGCGGCGCGGCGTATTCAGCCACACATCGCAGCCAGAAACCATCATCCGAGCAACGTTAATGTCGTAGTTCGGTAAAAACACCATCGAGCTCATCGTCTCGTGCTCGCGGATGAAGTGAACGATATCCCGAATCAATTCCTTACCCGGAATATCCATCGGGTGAGCCTTCCCAGCAATCACAAACTGCACGGGGCGATTTTGATCCCGCATGATCCGCATGATTCGATCGACATCGCGCAAAAACAGCGTCGCCCGCTTGTAAGTAGCAAAGCGGCGGGCAAACCCGATCGTCAGCACCTTGGGATTGAGGGCCTCCCGCGCGTGTTCGATTTCCGTTTGGGCCGCACCGCGCTCGCGCAAAGTCTTTTGCAGCCACTCCCGGGCGAACACCACCAACTCCGAGCGACAGCGTTCGTGATTGCGCCATAGTTCCTCATCAGGAATCGACGACATCCTGTCCCAGAGACGATCGTCCTTGCGAGTCATTTCCCAATCCGGGCCGAGGTAGCGATCGTATAGCTCCTGAGTAGACTTCGCCACACAACTGCGAGCGTGCACCCCGTTGGTAATCGAAGTAATCGGTACTTCTTCCTGCGGCAAACCCGGCCACAAACCCTGAAACATCGGGCGCGACACCACACCGTGCAAAGCCGCCACCCCGTTAACAAAACTCGACATTTTAATTGCCAAAATTGCCATATTCAGAGGTGCGGACAAATCGCCAGTATTCTCGCGGCCCAATCCTAAAAACTCATCTTGCGACAAGCCAAAAATCTTGGGGTACTGAGCTAGATAGTGCATCACCATATCCGGCTCGAACAAGTCAAACCCAGCAGGTACCGGCGTGTGAGTCGTAAACATACTGCTCGAAACCACCACCTGTTCCGCTTCTACGAAACTCAGGTGATATTCCTCCATCAGCATCCGAATTCGTTCCAAAGCCATGAAAGCCGCGTGGCCTTCATTCATGTGATAAGCCGTAACTGTCAGCCCCAATGCCTTGAGCATTTTTACGCCGCCGATGCCCAGCATGATTTCTTGGTGCATCCGCAGAGTTTTATCGCCGCCGTAGAGTTGGTCGGTAATATCTTGGTCGTAGGCGCTGTTAGGTGCAATATTTGTATCCATCAGGTACAAAGGAACCGTACCCACTTGTACCCGCCAAATCCGCGCGTAAACCTTGCGGCCGGGATAGTCTACCTCAATCCGCAATTCCGAACCGTCGGGATTGCGTTCGGGGTGCAGCGGCATATTGTAGAAATCGTTGAGCGGATAACGTTCTTGCTGCCAGCCGTCGGCGTTGAGATACTGCGAAAAATAACCTTCTTGGTACAGCAGGCCAACACCGACTAAGGGTAAGCCCAAATCACTAGCTGATTTGAGGTGGTCGCCTGCGAGTACACCCAAACCGCCCGAATAGATTGGTAGGGCTTTAACTAAGCCGAATTCCATCGAAAAGTAAGCGTAGCATTCTTGCTGCTCGGTGCCGCGCTGTTTGCGGTACCAGGCGCGATTTTTGAGATAATCGTCTAACTGCTGGGCTGCTCGGTTCATTTGGGCAATGAAGCCTTCGTCTTCTGCCATTTCTTGCAGTCGCTCTTGAGATATGGTTCCGAGCATCAGCACCGGGTTTTGGTTGCTGGAGTCCCACAGGTCTCGATCGAGGCGGCGGAAAAGGTCTTTAGTATCAACATTCCAATCCCAGTGCAAGTTATAGGCAAGCTTGCGGAGGGGTTCGAGAATTGCCGGTAGCGAGGGGGAAACGTTAAATGTGCGAATCGGCTGCATAGACAAAGCCTTTATGTTGGAGTAGCGATATTTTCCTCTGTCTTTAGCCGCAAGTGGGTTATTCTGCACACTATTTTAAGTTTTAACAAGCGGGGGCGATCGCGATCGACGATCTGTATGGACTATCTGCAATGACACTGCAGTGCCGTGTCCCTAACCCAGCTAAGCTTTTAACTGCGGTGGCGGGAGCGAGGACTTGATGCCTCGGAGCTGACCATCCCTCAACTTAATAGCGCTGTGTCACGCTTTGGGCAAGCATCTTAACGAATTCTCGGACAACTTAGGCTCGCCACAGCGCTCTAGCAGTGATGATGTTGGGGGTGCAGCGCAGGAAAATAAGTGGGGAGACTAAGATTTGCGGTCAAGAACTATAGCAATCCTTGCAGGAGTCGTAAATTTTTTACCCCACCCCAACCCTCCCCTTGGTAAGGAGAGGTAGTAAGAAATTCACAAATAATTTAGGATTGCTATATAACTTTCGCGTGCACAGGAAGCACCTGAAAGTTATTAGTGGGTGAGGCGCGCAGATTCACTATTTTCACCCAGAGATAAATCTTTAACCGCACATAACGCAGCCTACAATTGACTGATGATCGCTGAGGAATGACTAACAACTAATGACTAATGACTAATGACTAATTAAGCAATTTGCACTTTCCTCAACATAGAATTTCCCAAAACTTTGCTAGCCTCACCAGCCGAGAGGGCAGGGCTGAAATAATAACCCTGAATTTCTTGACAGTGGAGTTCGCGCAAACACTCCAACTGCTCTTTAGTTTCTACTCCTTCGGCTACCACACTCAAGTTCAAATCTCGCCCCAGCGTCGCTACAGCCTTGGCAATCGCCCGTTCGCAGGGATCAGTCGTCAATCCGCTGACAAAGGATTTATCTATTTTTAAGATATTCAAGGGAAACTTTTTGAGATAATTTAGAGAACAATAACCCGTGCCGAAATCGTCCAGCGCAATTTGCACTCCCATATTCTGCAACTCCCTGAGAACTTTTGTGGTATAATCCACATCTTGCATGGCTGTAGTCTCGGTAATTTCTAACTCTAAATACTTGGGTGCTAAACCGCTTTTGTCCAAGCAGTTCGCTACCATTTCTAATAAATTAAATTGCTGAAACTGCCGAGCCGAAACGTTGACTGCTACCCGCAAATCTGGCTGCAAAGCATCCTGCCAAGCTTTATTTTGAGTGCAGGCTGTTTGTAGTACCCATTCCCCAATAGCTACAATTAGTCCGTTCTCTTCGGCGATCGGAATAAATGTAGCGGGAGTAACTAAACCTAATTGTGGATGTTGCCAGCGCAGCAGGGCTTCCATGCCCTGAATTTTCCAAGTAGTAATGTTGACTTTTGGCTGGTAGAAAACCTCAAATTCTCCCTGTTCTAAAGCCTCGTGCAGCCTGTGTTCTATAGTTAGTAACTGGCTGCATTGGGGATTAATTGTTGAAGTATATAACTGATAGTTATTTCTTCCCATTTCTTTAGCCCGGTACAAGGCAGAATCGGCATTTTTGACTAAAGTTTCGGCATCTTCACCATCATCTGGATAAAGGGCAATGCCGATGCTGCTGCTAACATGAAAGGGTTGTCCTTCTAGTTTAAATGCTGGCTTTAAATTGTTGAATATTCTTTGAGCTGTTTTAACTGCATCTTCTATGCAATTGATATCGGAAAGCAGTATGGTAAATTCGTCGCCTCCCCAGCGGGCAACCGTATCAGTCGATCGCAAAGTGTCGCTGATGCGTCCAGCAAAACCTTCTAACAGGCGATCGCCTGCAGCGTGACCTAGTGTATCATTAATCTTTTTGAACCTGTCCAAGTCTAAAAACATCACTGCTAGCATTTTTTGGGTTTTTTTAGCTTCTCTTAATGACGCCAGCAGCCGCTCGTTAAAAAGTATTCGGTTCGGTAAACCGGTGAGTTGGTCATAAACAGCTTGATAGCGAATAATTTCTTCAGCTTGCTTGCGCTGAGTGATGTCCATCATCGTGCCGATAGCCCTTACTGCTTTGCCACTTTCATTACGGATGATATAGCCGCGATCGAGCACAAAAATATATCCGCCATCTGCACGGTGAAAGCTGTATTCTTCCGACCAACATTGAGCGTCTGAATTCATTGCTTCGTTGAAGCTTAACATCACTCTTTCCCGTTCTTCAGGATGAATATTGAGCCACCAAGATTCTAATTCTATCGTCTGAGTTTCGTTGAGTTTGTATCCAAAAACTTTTTCAAATTCTTCGCTTAACCAATACTCATTTTTTAACAAATCAAAATCCCATACGGCATCATTTGTCGCCCGCGTCAGCAGGTGAAAGCGTTCTTCGCTTTTGCGTAGTTTTTCTTCGGATTGCACCCGTTCCGTTACATCCCGAAAGCTGAATACCCGACCAGTAATTTTGCCTCCGGTGCGCTGCGGCAGCGAGTAGCGCTCAAAGATTCTGCCATCTGTAAACTCTATGATATCGTAACTTTCTGCTGCGGGGCGATGGGACAATTCTTTAGCGCGGTTGAGAAATATTTCCGGGTATTTTAACTGGTTGATTCCGAACCCCCAAATTTGGTTGTTATCTCTCGAATCGAGCAGGAAATCCGGCAACTGCCACATTTCGGCAAACTTGCGGTTAAAGGTGAGAACTTTTCCTGTACTGTCAACCGCCAGAATACCGTCAGCAGTAGATTCAATAGTTGCTTGAAGCAACGAAAAAGATGTTTCTAGTTCTAACTCTGCTAATTTGCGATCGCTAATGTCAAAAGCTGTGATTAATATTGACGCTTTTCTCTCAAATTTGATAATATCTACAGTTGCTTCAATCCAGCGCCTTTCTCCGGTTTTCGTGAGAATTATTACTTCATATTTTGAGCCGGCACTTGAGCGCGCGTGGCTAGACTTACCCCAGTTTTTAACTATTTCTAGAAAATCTCTATGGATTAAGTCGTATAAATCCAATGCTAGCAATTCTTCGCGAGTATATCCTGTCAGAGCTTCTGTCTGAGCATTGACATAGCGCAACTGTCGGCGGTGATAGATAAAGGCCACAGCATTCACAGTTTCTATCAGTTGCCGAAACTTTTTTTCACTGCGCCGCAAATTTCTTTCAGCCCGCTTGCTATCAGTAATATCTTGTGCTATATATAACTTGCCGCTGACCTTGCCTTGATCGTCGCGAATAATTGAAATAGAAAGCAGTACAATTATTTTTTTTCGCTGTTTAGAAATGTAGACTTTTTGGACGTTGCGGACAGCACCTTCGGCTGTTAAACTGGCTAACTCTAACTCGGGTGGCGGTGATTCAGTTTTCTTAAAAAGTCCGTCTATTGGTTGGCCTAACAACTCTTTTTTAGAGTATCCCAAAAGTTGACAGGTAGCTTGGTTTAACGACAGGATATGACCGCCCGGCGTGGTCGCAATTATTGAGACGTTCATTTCCTCGCAAATATCGAGGGCATATTCGGCAGTTTGCTGCAAATCTTGCGTCATTTGGGCAATAGTATGCCAGATATCCTGTTGTTTTTTTGGCTGCAACACTTTTTCTCCTTGTGGTAGCTTGTCATTCTCTGTTTCAGACTTCGGCTTGATTAACCTCATCGTCTTGGATAAGCTATTTACTGTTTTACCCTGAGCAATAATGAGATTAATAAAGAAATAAAAACCCGATAAGAGATTATTGTTAACCTAATAGTAGGTTCTTTTCTAGAAGTTTCGTGAGATTGTATATAATTAATTGTAGGTGGGTAATTTTACTGGCTCAATTTGGGATAATTTATCCAAAAATAATGCGGCGCTTGCAGAACTAAGGGGGTGAGATGCCGATCGCAAATAGCTATGTTTCTGAGAGCCCACCAAAATTCCTTGTACAGGGCGCGTGCCAGATCCATCCCCTACACTTGTCTGTAATATTTTTGGATTAATGCAACATTCCACAGGAAAAATAGCAACCGCTAAATATCCCACCACTAAGTGAAAAATTATTTTCATTTCTCTAGCTCCTAATTTTAAATAACTTATTTTTTGTAATAAATGTTAAAAGTTTTAGCATAACTTGCTCTCCGCTAAGAAAACCCACCTAACATTAGTTGAGGTGGAGTTGTAAATAAAATTGTCCCCAGCTAATAACTTAGCTTTACGAGTAATTACAATTTTAATCTTAATTTAAAATGTGTCATCAGCCATTGTGCCACAAATTATCCGCCATTCTGCCTAGACACCGGGTGGGAGCGCGCTAAAATTAGATAATTCCCGCAAGGAGGCGACCGGGATTTGTTAGAAAAATAAACAATTAGCTTAAAATCGATCCAGAGGTCCACTAATTGAACCCATGAGTCAGACCATCCCAGAACTCCAAAAAGAAGTCCGCGCGCTGCAAGCAGAAGTTACCGCCCTGCAAGAGTCGCGGGAAAAACTTGGCGTACAGCGCTCTGAGTGCCGAGTGGCAGTCAGTTTTCCCAAAAATAATACTCCTGAAGCCATTGCTGAGTTCCACCAGCAAACTGCTGCTTTTGGGGAGCAGTGGTTGCAGCAAATCCAGGAGATTGACCGAGAAACTAAAAATATTGAAAAGCAACTGGAACAAAAACAGGCTGTACTCAATTACAAACAAGGCGAACTAGACAAATTGCTGGCCGGACAGCACTGGCAAGAAGTAGAAAACAACGTTCAAACCGGGGAAAAACGCTTGCAAGCACAAGCTCGCAGAATCAATCAAGCAGCAGCGCAGCTAGAGACAGAAATTCAAGCTTTAAAAGCACTGTACGACCAACTAAACCCGAGTTATTCCGAGTGGTTTCAACAACCAACTCAAATAGTTGAATTTTCTGCAAAAACTATTCCTTATGCTTTTCCCAGCAGCAGTGGCTTGATCTTGGAGAATAAGGAGATTGAGTGGGAAAAAAAGTAGTTTTGAGTTGTGAATGTTAAAGGTAAATTAGTAAGGTGAATGTCGCCGTCGAATACTCCAATAAGCAAGACACATTGGGCGGCGACATTAAAATAATTTTCCCTGGTTTATTAGTAGGGAAAAAAAGCACAAAACTACCTCGATCATAGCTAATATTAAGAGTTTTGACTTTCATTTTTGGAAACAGGTTTATTGTGAACTCGGGTATCAAGATAAAATCTAAAATCTAACAGTCCTAGACAGATAAACCGGGTTGTACGAAAAGACTTCGTTGCAGTCCTCTCTCCTGCTAAAAAAAACGCTTGATGAGAGCGAGGAGTGCGTAAGCCCTGTCTAAAATCTCACATAGACTTACTGATGAAAAAATTGATTTGGATAGCACTATTTATTCTAGTTGCGGTGGCGGCTGTGGGTTGGCGTTCTGACTCGTGGCAGCGGTTGTCGGGTGTACCCGAATTAGGGATCGATCGCAATATCCACACTTCCCAAAACCCGTCTTCCTTACCCCTTCCTGCTGAAAAAAAGGATTTTTTTGAGTCCCAAATTGACCCGTCCAGGTTGTGGAAACACGTCGATAGTTTAACAGGAGAACGCGATGGAGAACGATCTCGCTCTTTTACTAGAGACTACATTTCCAAACAACTGCAAACATTAGGATTTTCCCCAGATTTGCAGCCGTTCGATCGGGGAATCAACGTCTTCGCTGAGAGAAAAGGCACTGACTCAAACGCCGGTGCAATTTTAGTGGCAGCACACTACGATACTGTACCAAACTCCCCAGGCGCTGACGACAATGCGACGGGAGTTGCAGTAGTTTTAGAAGTAGCAAGATTGCTCGGTTCTCGCCCCACACCTCGGACATTGCAAGTAGCATTTTTCGACAGGGAAGAACTCGGACTTTTAGGCAGTTTAGCATTTACAGGGAGCGACGCGCGGTTAAAAAATTTGCAGGGAGCGATCGTCCTAGATATGGTAGGTTATGCCTGCCGCACGCCCGGATGCCAGCAATATCCCGAAGGATTGACAGCGCAACCTTTTCTAGAAGCATCGGGGGTAACTTCTCCCGACAAAGGCGAGTTTATCGCTGTGATTGGGGATGCGGAACATCCGCTGCTATTGAAAAGTTTTGCGGAGTCTGGAAAAGCGGATTTGCCCCCTGTGGTGGCGCTGCCGGTTCCCCTGAAAGGGTTGCTGACTCCCGATGTTTTGCGGAGCGACCACGCGCCTTTCTGGTATAAAGGAATTGGTGCTGTGTTGGTGACGGATACTGCAAATTTGCGATCGCCCCACTATCACCAATCTAGCGATACAGTAGCAACTATCGATCGACCTTTTTTCACCGGTTCTGCTCAAATTGTTGTTAATGCCGTGGCTAAATTATTGGAATTAGGTAATTAGTAATTGGGAATTGAGCATGGGGAATTGGGAATTGGGGATGGGGCATCGGGCATGGGGCATTGGGCATGATGACTGTTATTGATACTGCCAACCACCCACTAATAACTAATAACTAATGACTAATGACTAATGACTAACAAAGAAACCCTGCAACGGCATTTACTGCAACTAGACAATCGAGGCTACAAAGCCTACAAAGACATTCAAGGTAACTACGACTTTTCTGAATTCACATTAATTATTGATTACGTGCAGGGAGATCCGTTTGCTTCTCCCAGTAAATTTAGAGTCATAGTTCCGCCAAACATTGCTCAAATTCCCCGCGAACTTTTCAATTCTCGCAGTCGAGAAATAGCCTTGCGAGATTACCTAACTCGCCAGTTTGACCAAGCAGCCCACAGCATCAGCAGCAAACGCGGCACTGGGAAAAGCGGTATGATTGCAGTGACTCGCTTCGGACAAGAAGTTTTAGAGCGAACTTCCGCATTTATCATTTCCTCAAATACATCCGATATCGAAGATTTAGGAGGAGTTGAACTGCGATTTGCGGTCGGACTTCCAGCGGGCGGACGCAGTATCTTAGGGCGACAAGCTGCTGAAATGCTGTGCGAAGATATCCCGCAAATTGTCAGCAGTTCTCTCAAATATCCTCACTTAAATGCTGCGGAATGTCGCCGTCATGTTGAAACTGTAGAAGATGCTGACTGGCTGCGGCAGCAGTTAGCTCAAAACGGATTAGTTGCGTTTGTTGCTGACGGTTCTATTTTACCCCGCCGCAGCGGTGTTGACAACAGGCCTTTGTTAAATAATGCTGTGGCTTTTCAGTCGCCGCCGTCGTTAAAATTTGAGTTTAATTGTCCGAATCGCGGTTTAATTTCCGGGATGGGTATTCCCGCTGGCATTACTTTGATTGTTGGCGGCGGCTATCACGGCAAATCAACTTTACTCAGGGCGATTGAGTTGGGAGTTTACAACCGAATTCCCGGAGATGGTAGGGAATTTGTGGTGGCTAATCCGGCGGCGGTTAAAATTAGGGCGGAAGATGGGAGAAGTGTAGCGGGAGTTGATATTTCGCCGTTTATTAACCACTTGCCACAAGGTAGAGATACTGCACAATTTTATACTGAGAATGCGAGCGGTAGCACCTCGCAAGCTGCTAATATTATTGAGGCTTTGGAAGTGGGGAGAAGGAAGAAGGAAGAAGGAAGAGGGAAGAAGGAAGAGGGAAGAGGGAAGAAGGAAGAAGCTCAGTCTTTTGTTTTAGAGACGCAATTAGTCGCTATTTCAGAAGGGGAGTTAGTGCCTGTTTTATTAGTTGATGAGGATACGGCGGCGACGAATTTTATGATTCGCGATCACCGAATGCAGGAACTCATCGCTAAGGATAAGGAACCGATTACGCCGTTTATTGATAAAGTTAAACATTTGTATGCGGATTATGGCGTATCGACTATTTTAGTCATGGGGGGAAGTGGCGATTATTTTGAGGTGGCGGATACTGTGATTGCAATGGAGAATTTTCAAGCAGATGATGTGACGGAAAAAGCTAAAGAAATTGCTAAAAATTACTCGATTAGCCGTGCTGCTGAAGGGGGAGAAAATTTTGGTGAGATTACTCAAAGAGTGCCGATTCCTGCTAGTTTAGATCCGAGTCGGGGACGGCGAGATGTGCGGGTGAAGGTGCGAGATGTTGATGAATTGGCTTTCGGAAATGAGGAGATTGATTTGGGTGCTGTTGAGCAAATTGTGGACAGCGGACAGTTAAGGGCGATCGCTGCGGCAATGGTTTATGCTAAGCAGCAATACATGGACGGAAAACGCACTTTGTCGGAAATCATAGATTTGGTAATGGCAGATATTGAGGCGCAGGGGATGGATATTTTATCGCCTTTCCCTGAAGGGGATTTTGCCATGTTTCGACGGTTTGAATTGGCGGCGGCAATTAATCGGCTTCGTAGTTTGTCGGTTGTTGCCAAGTAGACTTGCTTAATATAAGTGTATTGTTGTCCTACTTTTGATATGCTGACCAAAGTGAGTGCAAAAACCGCGATTGAAGTATGACAGGCAATATAGGACAACTGACTGCTTTAAGCGATCGACCTTATATAGTATTAAGCAATCAAGGGGAAATTTTACAGTTAGAGTTAAAACAGCAGCAGCACGTATTGGGGCGCGATCGCACTCGTGCTGATTTAGTCATTCCCGAACCCTGGCGCGCAGTTTCGGGCGTTCACGCTGTTTTGCGCCAAATTGGCAATAATTACTGGATTTACGACGGTGACGGCCAGCGACCGAGCACTAAGTAGGTCGGCGGGGAAAATCACAAGTATGTAACAAAAAATTAAGTAGGGTGATGGGACTTAAATTTAATACGTTGTGTACTGTAGTTTCCTCTTTGGCCTCTAACTTCTACTCCATCAATTACGGCGTAGGCGAGGTCTAATTCATCGTCAAACATTTGTCCCGCTAATTCATCTTCTTTAATGTGTTGCCACTCTAATTCAATTGGGTTCATTTCGGAACAATATTTGGGCAAGAAAAAGATATATAAACCCTGCTCTTCCCACTTTGACCATAACTGTTTAACCTCCTGACATTTGTGTATGGGTCCGTTGTCTTGTACGATGATTCTGAGCCGTTTCATCTTAGCAGCAGCTTCGGCTTCTTGATCCATCATTTGAATATAAGCTTTTCTATCAACACCTCCAATGACCAAACCATAGACGAAACTACTTAAAGGTTCAAAAAGCCCCACAATACTTAATCTACGACCTCGATGTTTAGTTTGTTGTATACGTTTTTGCTGACCTTTGTTGTAATAGGTATAACTCGGTTTACTCCACGCACAAAATCCTGATTCATCTAAATACTTTAAGTCGATTTCTCCCGCAGCAGCAGCCCATTCCAGCATATCTAGGTCTGATTGCTTTATTTCTCGTTCTTTGGAGTCTTGTTTTCCTTTATGACTTGGACTAGCTCTTTTCCAAATAATCCCCTTTTTTTTAGTACCCGTCTTAATCTGTCGGGACTTAATTTAATAGAGCGCTCTTTTTCTAATTTATCAGCTAATTGAAAACTGTTATATGTACGTGGTTCTTTTTTAAGGCATTCTTCCAAAAACTCTAGATCTTCTTCTTTCCACTTGGCTTTTCCCCCTCGACCTGGTTTTTCCCAAAGGCTTTCTATACCAAACTTTTCCCATTTATGTAAAACTCCTCTCACTGTTTGTGAAGCCCAGTTAAAGTGAGCAGCTATTTTCTCAACATACCAGCCATGTGCATTTAACCTGATTACTTCTGCTCTATCTTTGACTTTTTGTGGTACTTTCGCCGTTCTCAAATTTGATAGGGTTTTGTCTTGCTCTTGAGTCAGAAATACTCTTAATCGAGCGCCCATATATTAGTTACCCCACTAGAGCTAGAGTTTTATTTATGTATCTTAACATAGTTTTGTTTTTTCTCGCCGACCTACTTAATGGCTTATTTGTCGATCGCACTCGCATCACTCCCAATGACGGTTATTGTCTGAAAAACGGCACAGAAATTAAAATCGGTCTCGATCCTCAAAATCAAGTTTTGCTGAGTTATTTTAATCCGCTGGCGAATCAGGTTGCTGTCCCTAGCAAGCAGTCAATTATTCTTAAGAATCGGTCGGTTTTGTTGGGTCGCGATCCAAACGCTTCGCTGCAATTAGATGCGCCGCTTGTTTCTAGACGCCACGCCACAATCGACCAAGACAGTCGCGGCAATTATATTTTGCGAGACCACAGCGTTAACGGGGTTTTTGTTAACGGTCAGCGAGTGACAAATTCTGTACAGTTGTCCGAGGGAGATGCAATTCGGATCGGCCCGTTTACTCTAACTTACCGCAGCGGTGAGTTGCAGATGCAAGACTCCGGCCATCAAATTCGTTTGGATGCTGACAGTCTGGTGATTCCGAAGCGTTTGGATAACATCACTTTGGCGATCGAACCGGGGCAGTTTGTGGCTTTAGTTGGTGGTAGCGGTGCGGGTAAATCTACTTTAATGCGGACGCTTTTAGGCATTGAAAAAACTACTAACGGCGCTGTGTTTCTCAACGGTGACAACCTGCGCCAAAACTTCAATATTTACCGCAATCAAATCGGTTACGTGCCTCAAGATGATATTGTGCACGCAGATTTGACAGTAGAAGAAGTTTTGAGTTATGCAGCTAAATTGCGCTTACCTCCCGATACAGATGTCAAGCAGGTAGTCGCAAAAACTTTAGAAGATATTGAAATGACTCACCGTCGCAAGGCTTTGGTAAAACAGCTTAGCGGCGGACAGCGAAAGCGGGTCAGCATTGGAGTTGAACTGTTAGCAGACCCGAAACTTTTCTTTTTAGACGAACCGACTTCAGGACTCGATCCGGGTTTGGATAAGAAGATGATGCAACTGCTGCGAAAGTTGGCAAATCAAGGCCGGACGGTGATTCTGGTGACTCACGCGACGGCAAATATCACGATGTGCGATCGGATTGTGTTTATGGGTCGTGGCGGACGCCTTTGTTACTTCGGCCCACCTAGGGAAGCGCTCGATTTTTTCGATGTCAAAACTGGCGATTTTGCCGACATTTACAACGAATTAGAAACAGGAGAAACCCACGTTCAAAGCTGGGCAGAAAAGTTTAATAAATCTCCCTACTATCAGCGCTATATTGTCAACCACTTCAGCACAGGCAACGCTAATGCAAAAATACCTTCTGCACCTTCTGTACCAAAATCTCAATCTTTTGTAAAACAACTCGTTTTGCTTGCCCAGCGCTATTTCCAACTCGTTTTTCGCGACTTAGTTAACTTGAGTTTAGCTCTTTTAACAGCGCCGATAGGCATTAGTTTACTGCGGCTAGCCGTCAGAGATAAAGACCCATTAATTGGCGCACCCGAAGCAACTTTAGCACCTTTAGCGCTCAGAGTTTTGTTTGTATTTACCTGTGCGGCTATTTGGGTAGGACTGGCAACTTCTCTGCAAGAAATTGTTAAAGAATCTGCTATTTATTTGCGAGAACGTTTGGTCAATTTAGGATTGTTTGCTTATTTAGGTTCAAAAATTTTTATACTTTCTGGTGTGGCAGTATTGCAAACACTGTTAATGGTAGGAGTTATTCTGATTGCTTTTAAATCCCCCGAACCGAGTTTTATTTCCTGGCCTGTGGGAGCAAGTATTACCACATTCCTAACTTTAATGAGTTGTGTCAGTCTCGGATTAGTGGTTTCTGCGATTGTTAAAAATAGCTCTCAAGCTAATAGCGCTTTGCCTCTCTTATTGCTGCCTCAGATTATTTTTTCGGGAGTTTTGTTTAAGATGGAAGGTGCGGCGAGCAAGTTTTCTTGGCTGATGTTAAGCCGCTGGTCTGTGGGTGCTTACGGCTCTTTAGTTAATGTGAATGGGATGGTTCCGGCGCCTACTACATTACCGGATGGGAGTACGCTTCCTCAGCCGTTTGAGCCTACTCCTGTTTACGATCCAACCTGGGAGAATTTGAGTTTAAATTGGGGTGTTTTGTGCGTGCATATTTTCGTTTATTTGATGTTGACTCTGTGGTTGCAGAAGCGGAAGGATATTTTATAATTAAAATTACGCACTTTTAACTCACAGTTCATTATCAAATCAGGTGGGGGGAGGAATAAATGTTAGTTAAAACCAACGCATTAGTAGAAATCGCTGCATCGCCTGAATTAGTCTTTGATTTTGTTACATCCCTGTCTAATCTGCCAAAAGTCTTTCGCGGATATGGCCCAATTCCAGCAATTATTAAAGCTGAGATGGCAGATGGTGGAGAGATGCGTGAAGGCGGCGTGCGGCGGATAGAAAATTCCGACTCTTCGGTGATTGATGAAGAAATCATTACTTTCAAAAAGCCAGAAAGACAAACCTACCGACTGGTTAGAGGGTTTAAGTTTCCGGTTTCTCTACTCATTGAGTCTGGTGGCGGAGATTGGAATTTCACTGCTACAGCAAAGGGAACTCGGATTGATTGGGAGTTTTATTTTATGCTGACTTCTCCGGTATTCTATCCGCTTGGGTTGTTGCTAGTCCAGGTTTTTATGCAAAAAGCTATGCAGCAGTGTTTAGATAAAATTAAAGAATATTTGGCTAACCCAAGCGAATAGATTGTATGAATTATTGGCTAATGAAGTCGGAACCGAATGTTTATAGTATTGGGGATTTGAAGCACGATCGCACTTCCATTTGGGATGGCGTTCGCAACTATCAAGCGCGCAATTTTATGCGAGAAATGAGTCGGGGAGATTTAGTATTTTTTTACCATTCTAATACTAAAATACCGGGAATTGTCGGCTTAGTGCGCGTCGTAGAAACTGGGGTTGCTGACCCTACTCAGTTCGATAGGAATAGCGAATATTATGATGCTAAATCGCAGTTTGATGCTCCTCGCTGGCAAACTGTGAGAGTTGAGTTTGTTGAGGAGTTTGCTAAGTTAATATCTTTGGATGAACTGAAAAAAAACTTTAGCGCTGATGAGATTTTGCTGGTGAGAAAAGGCAATCGGTTATCGGTGATGCCGGTGTCGGAAAGTGCAGCCCAGAAGATTTTGAAGATGAGATAAGCTGTGGCAATTTAAGCGGCATATTTGGGGCGGGCAAGATGCCCACCCCACAAAAATTTAAAGACTTTAGGAAAATGAGCTGTAAGGGTATGGGAATCTTGCCTGATGAAGGCTATTTTAGATTAAGTTGTGGTTTTGCTTAGTAATATGATTCGCGAAAATTTGAGTCAGGGAAGCAATCAGGATTTGGGCGCGGAAGATGCCCACCCCACAGGTCAATATCAGCTTTTTCTGGGACAGGCTTCTAGTCTGCCGCTTAAACTCAGAGAGGCTCAATTAAAAGTTGCTTACAGAAATTTACCTCATTGGGAGTTAGAAGGAGCGGTCTATTTCATCACTTTTAATACTTGGGAGAAGCTTGAATTAACTCCGGCAGCCAGACAAGTTGTCCTAAATGCTTGCAAGTTTTTTGATAGGCAAAGGTATCAAATCTTCTGCTTAGTTGTAATGCCCGATCATGTGCATATGCTAATGCAGCCTTTAGCAAAGTCGGATAATAAATTCTGGTCGCTCAGCAGCATTCTGCACAGTATGAAAAGCTACAGTTCTAAACAAATTCCCAAGGTGATGAAGCATATTGGTACTGTATGGCAGGATGAGCGACATGACCACATTGTCAGAGATGAACGAGAATTTCAGGTTTTTTGGGAATATATTAGGCAAAATCCTGTCAAAGCTGGTCTTTCAGTGACTCCAGAGGAATATCCTTTTTTCTGGCAAATATATGAAGTTTAGCTTTTTCTGAATTTCTTGTGGGGTGGGCATCTTGCCCGCCCAAGCTTCAGTCACAGGCAAGATGCCTGTGCCACAAGGATTTCACAGGCAAGATGCCTGTGCCACAAGGATTTCACAGGCAAGATGCCTGTGCCACAAAATTCTTGTGGGGTGGGCATCTTGCCCGCCCCAAATATTTGCACAGGCAAGATGCCTGTGCCACAAGGATTTCACAGGCAAGATGCCTGTGTCACAAGGATTTCACAGGCACGATGCCTGTGTCACAAAATTCTTGTGGGGTGGGCATCTTGCCCGCCCCAAATATTTGCACAGGCAAGATGCCTGTGCCACAAAATTCTTGTGGGGTGGGCATCTTGCCCGCCCAAACTATTTAAAATCATCCTAAAGACCGGCCGCACAAACAGCCGCTCCAATTAACCCTACATTGGGATTCAAAACAAGACGAACTGGCATCATTTCTAACAGCGAATCCATCCGGCCTTTGTGCGTAAACGCTCGCATAAAACCCCCTTCTTGAATCAGCGGCAAAATTTTAGCAGCGATGCCGCCGGCTACGTACAAACCGCCGTAAGGTAACAGTGTCAGAGCCAAATTTCCGGCCACTGCACCGTAAGCTTCTACAAACATTTGCATTGTTTGTTCCGAAAGCCGATCGCACTTTTTGAGTGCCGCCTGTGCAATTGTCGCCCCCGGATCAACACTCTTCTCGGTTTTACCGATTTCTGACTCCCATTTTTTGATAACTTCCCCTATCTCCGGCGATTCAGGAGCAAACTTTCTGTCCCGCAAAAACTGGTAAATTGAAACAATCCCTTGTCCCGAAACTACACGCTCGATCGATATTCGGGAAATGTCGTGTTTGGCTAACAAATATTTCAGCAATTGAAACTCCAACTCCGAACGAGGAGCAAAGTCACCGTGTCCCCCTTCCGAAGAAAAAACCCTGATGCCATTTGCCTCGGGAATTCCAAAACAATTTCCCAAACCAGTACCCGCACCAATCACAGCAATTGGGTCGTATTGGCGGGGTTTGCCAACTTGCAAAGTGTGCAAATCTCGATCGTCCAAAGCCCACACGCCGTAGCCAACCGCCACAAAATCATTAATTAAACTAACGTGTGATATTCCTAATTCCTGTTCCAGACGCTTCGCATCCAACATCCAAGGTAAATTAGTCAGTTTTGCAGTGTTGTTAACCACCGGGCCTGCGATCGCAAAACAAGCTTTTTCAGGCAATGGCGCCAAATCCAATTTCGTAGCAGCTTCCCTCAAAAACTGCTGCACCATCGGCACTAAATCGGGAAACTCCCCGCTCGGATAGCGAAACTCGTAAAGAGGATTCATTTCACCGTTAACAGTCCTTTCCACTAAGCGCAAAATTGTTTTAGTTCCGCCAATATCGCCCGCTAATAATAATGCCATAAATCTCCTATTTAATTAGTAGTTGTCTTGATTTCGTTGCTGAATAACCCACCTAGTTTATAGCAAGGATAGGCAGATTGGTGAACTCTTTTTTTAAACGAACCGCAGAGGTGCTCTTGACGCAGAGAAAGAGAACAGACAGAGAAAGAGAGATTCTCTTGAGGTCTTGAATTTGCGATATTACCAAATGATTGATAACACTACTAATTTAAACACCCACAGTATTAATTGCCAACCACGCCCGCAGCACCTCAGCCACAGTCCAAGCTTGAGCCGTGCAGCCTCGCGGCGAGTGAGGGGCGTCGCCCTCAAAAATTTCGCCCAGACTGCCAACTCCGCCGCCCCTTATATGATGTGCCATCGGTTCGAGGAATTCGCG
Source organism: Microcoleus vaginatus PCC 9802 (assembly GCA_022701275.1). Taxonomy (NCBI): domain Bacteria; kingdom Bacillati; phylum Cyanobacteriota; class Cyanophyceae; order Oscillatoriales; family Microcoleaceae; genus Microcoleus; species Microcoleus vaginatus. Next base: position 1,819,944 of record CP031740.1, on the reverse strand, counting down.
AGCTTGTCCTGGGTTTTTGTATACGTGTAAGTGCGCCAAGACAAACGGGCCAATCAGCCAGCCCCAAACTGTGCCTTGGTGGTAGGCGCTGTCGCGCTGCAATTGGTCGCCTCCGTATGCGCCGCGATATTGCGGGTGCTGCGGCGAGAGGCTGCGGAGGCCGACAGAAGTCAGAAGCTGTTGAGCGCAGGCGTCCACCACGCCACGCTGCTGGATGGGCGTCAGTAACGGCGTATAGCGGGTTTCCTGGCGCATCCCCGCGGACAATGAGTTGGCGGAGTGAGGAGGAATCGAGTCTAGGGGCAAGGATACGGCGAATATTTGGTTGGGCCGCAGCGAGGCATCGTGTCCGTCTGGACCGTCGAGAACGTCGTAACAGTAACCGCTTGAGGCGTTCCAGAAGCGAGGAAATCCGGCGGCTGTTCGATCGCCCAATTGCTGGTATTCATTGTGAGGCTTGCCCAGTTTTCGAGCAAAACTTGCCATAGCTTGTATAGCATTGTACCAAAGCGCGCTGAGTTCGATCGGCTTACCAATCCGAGGCGTCACCACCCAATCGCCGATTTTCGCGTCCATCCAAGTCAGTTGCACGCCGGTTTCGCCCGCGTAGACTAAACCGTCATCGGGATCGACGCGGATGTTATACCGAGTACCCTGCAAGTGCCAGTCAACAATCTCACATAACACCGGCCAGAGTTCGGTCAAAAGTTCGTCGTCTCCCGTGGCATCGATATAAGCGCGGATGGCCTCAAAGTACCACAGCGTGGCGTCTGCGGTGTTGTATTCCGGTTCGCCGCCCGCATCCGGGAAGCGGTTCGGCAGCATTCCCCGATCGACATACCGCGCAAATGTCCGCAAAATCGATCGCGCAATTTCCCATCGCCCGGTACAGATTGTGAGGCCGGGTAGGGCGATCGTCGTATCGCGCCCCCAGTCGCTGAACCAGGGATATCCGGCGATGATCGTTTTGCCTTCGGGTTCCTCCGGTAGGGGGCGGCTGACGATAAATTGGTCGGCGGCGAGCACTAAGGTATTGATCCAGTCGGGACATTCACTCACTTTTGACCAGTTGTGCAGCAGTTGTTGGTCATAAGTGTGGCGCCATTCTAAAGCTGTACCGCCGTTGAGTTCGGGATTTTTCTCCGTGCTGGCTATCAATGTGAGAGAACTTCCCGGTGCGATCGTCATGTGAAAAGTCGCCGCGTGCAAGTGATCCTCGCAGTAATCCAATCCGCGCCGCTTTTCTGCTGCCAAGTCAAATCCGTAGTACCAATTGTATAAGGGCGCAGAGACTTGGAATGTAGCTTCTGGTGTGGCATCTGTCAGCAGGTACAGCGGCGTCGCCTTGGGAAATGCAGTCACACAAACCCCGCGTTCCAAGGTTTGTAGGCTCATGTGCCAGTCACAGGCGCTCGTCGTGTGGTGGTAGTCGCGGTAGTTGACTAGGGCTTTGACAGCGAGGGCGATCGGTTGTGAGGCGCGGTGCAAGCGGTATTGAATATATGTTGTGTTAGCACCTTGCTGCATCCAAATCCGCTTTTCCAGGATAGCGTCGGCGAGAGCAAACCTCCAAACAGGCGTCGTGCCTTCGAGGTGAAAGCTTTCGATGTAGTTGTAGCCGTGGGGTTCGATCGCCGCGTCGGCCCAGCGGTTTGTATAAAGCGGATAGGGGCGATCGTGATACACAGCCGTCTCGTCCAGCTTGGCGAGCATCAAAGTGCGTCCCAGGGGGGGTTGGAGGGCAGCTACCAGCAAGCCGTGATAGCGGCGGGTGAGTAGATTTGCGATCGTCCCGCTAGCGTAACCGCCGATCCCGTTTGTGACCAACCACTCCCGAGACTCCGCCGAGTCGAGATTGCAGCAGATTTCCCGTCCAAAAGCCATAACCATAAAATCCACACTCGCGCTGATTTTTTACCTACCTTTAGGCAGATTTTCGACATGATATCAACCAGAAATATTAACGCTTCCAGGCCGTTAATTTGGCGATCGCCCCCGTGCCGATTCCTGCTCTAATTTAGACATAACCAACCGCTAATTTTGCCCAGTACACAATTTTAGCCTTTGATGCCTCTGTCTAAAGTTAGTTGTTTGTGATATTAAGTAATATTACCGTCTAAACAGGCGCTGAACGTTAAGGGCAAGCATTTGATAGCGCGTCGGGCGATCGAACTACCAACCTATTTTATAAGGAGAACAGCTCAAAGTGAAGATAGGAGCAAATTACCTCGGCAACAACCAATGTAAATTTACCGTTTGGGCGCCCACAATCAAACAAATAGCAGTCCAAATTGTTTCCCCAAAAAAACGCCTGATACCCCTGCAACAATCCGCAGAAGGTTATTGGGAAACGACAGCTACAGACATCGAACCAGGAACCCTTTACACCTACCAAATCGAAGGAAAAACCGACCGGCCAGACCCAGCCTCAAAATATCAACCCCAAGGCGTACACGCTCCGTCGCAAGTAATAGATGAAAATATTTTTACTTGGACTGACACAAATTGGCAAGGCGTGCCGCTACCCGAAATGATTATTTACGAACTGCACGTCGGCACATTCACCCAAGCCGGAACATTTGAAGCAATAATTCCCCAGCTAAAACAACTTAAAGAATTGGGAATCAACGCCATCGAAATAATGCCAGTTGCCCAATTCCCCGGCGAGCGAAACTGGGGATATGACGGCGTATATCCCTACGCAGTTCAAAACTCCTACGGCGGCCCCGAAGGCTTCAAAACACTCGTCAACGCTTGCCACGAACACGGCATTTCCGTAATTCTTGATGTAGTTTTCAACCATCTCGGCCCCGAAGGAAACTATCTCCGTGAATTCGGGCCATACTTTACCTCAAAATACGGCTCAGTTTGGGGAGACCCCCTCAACTTCGACGACGCCTACAGCGACGGCGTGCGTAACTACTTTATTGAAAACGCCCTTTACTGGTTTCGAGACTATCACATCGACGCCCTGAGATTAGATGCAATTCAAGCAATATTTGAAGTAAGTGCAAGACCGTTTTTGCAAGAACTCTCCGATGCCACTGCCGAGATTTCCCAAGAGGTAGGACGGCAACTTTATTTAATAGCAGAAAGTGACTTAAATGATGTCCGCACTATACGTCCTAAAGAACAGGGAGGCTTCGGAATAGACGCCCAATGGTGCGATGATTTCCACCACGCACTGCACGCCTTGCTCACTGGAGAAGACGACCGATACTACCAAGATTTCGGCAAGTGCGAACACTTAGAAAAAGCCTTCAAAGAAAGCTTTGTTTACTCCGGTCAGTACGCCCCCCACAGAAAGCGGAAACACGGCAATTCTGTTAAGGATGAACCCGGTCATAAATTTCTGGTGTTTGCCCAAACCCACGACCAAATCGGCAACCGCATTTTGGGAGACCGACTCTCCAAAATAGTTGACTTGGAAGGATTGAAACTTGCAGCAGGCACAGTCTTAATTTCTCCCTACATTCCCTTCTTTTTTATGGGAGAAGAATACGGAGAAGAAGCACCGTTTTTTTACTTCGTTTCCCACTCGGACGAAAACTTAATTGAAGCTATCCGCAAAGACAAACAACAAGAATTTAAAATCTTTGAAGGCCGAGGCGAGTTTAACGACCCCCAGAGTCCTGAGACTTTCGATAAGTGTAAGTTAAACTGGGAAAAACAAACCGAAGGCAAACACAAAATCCTTTGGCAATGGCACCAACATTTGATTCAACTGCGGCGGACAATACCAGCCCTTAAAAAACTCGACAAAAACAGTCTAGAAGTGTCCAGCATTGAAGCGGAAAAAATCTTATTTCTACGTCGCTGGACAGATGACAGCCAGATCTTCTGCATTCTAAACTTCAACAGGCAAGAGGTAGCTTTTACGGCTGCACTTCCCCAAGGCAATTGGAACAAAATTTTAGACTCTGCTGATGAAAAATGGATGGGTTCAGGTTCTAGCTTGCCTGAAAAGATAACTTCAGAGCAAGAATTGATTGTTAAACCCCAGAGTTTCGCACTTTACGAAATAATACAGAAATAGTAGGTTGGGCGGAGCGAAGCGTAGGGTTCGCTGCCGCTCAACCCAACAACTGATTTCAGATTGGCGATTTGAGATTTTAGATGGGAGCAACAATCTCAAATCTCACTTAAATCTCAAACTTAAATCTCAAATTGATGGGCTTGGGCGGAGTGAAACGGAGGGTTCGTTTTCCACTCAACCAGCTATTTCTAATTTTAAACAACAAACCCAACCAACTAATTAATTAGGAGTAAAATTAAGATGAGAATTCCCACAACTACTTATCGGCTTCAATTTCATGCAGGTTTTAACTTTGACGCCGCCAAACAAATCCTTAGCTATCTGGAAGATTTAGGAATTACCGACGTTTACGCTTCACCGATATTTAAAGCCAGAAAAGGCAGCTCTCACGGATACGATGTCGTTGACTCAAATCAGCTCAATCCCGAATTGGGAACATCAGAAAATTTTGAAGCCCTCACATACGAAATCAAGAAACGGAACATGGGATGGCTGCAAGATATTGTCCCAAACCACATGGCTTACGACACTCAAAACTTGCTGCTGTTAGACGTATTGGAACACGGCCCGGATTCCGACTATTTCGATTACTTCGATATTGAATGGAATCACGCTTACGAACATCTCAGAGGTCGAGTGCTGGCTCCGCTGCTGGGCAATTTTTATGGAGAGTGTCTGGAAAATGGCGAGATTCAACTCAAATACAGCGAAAATGGGCTGAGCATCAATTATTATAGCTTACAATTGCCAGTAAGAATTGAATCTTATGCTAAATTTATCAGTCATAATTTGGGGCATTTAGCCAGAGAATTAGGCAGACGCCATCCTGATTTTATCAAGTTTTTGGGGATTCTTTATTTGATTAAAAATACACCTTCAGAAACTAAAGGTAAAACCAGATACGATCAGATAGCTTTTGTCAAAGGACTGCTGTGGGAACTCTACAATCAAAATCCCCTTGTGCAGGAATTTATCGATGAAAACATCAATTTTTTTAACGGAGAAAAGGGCAATGCCGAAAGCTTTAATCTGCTAGACGAATTGCTTTCCGAGCAGTTTTACCGTCTGGCTTTCTGGAAAGTTGGGGCCGAAGAAATTAACTACCGAAGGTTTTTTACGGTAAACGAACTTATTTCGGTAAAAGTTGAAGAGATTAAAGTTTTTCACAAAAACCATGCTCTGATATTCGACATGGTTGATGAGGGAAAGTTTACCGGATTGAGAATCGACCACATCGACGGACTGTACGACCCCACAGAATATTTGAAACGGCTGCGGGAGAAAACCGGAGACACTTACATCACTGTGGAAAAAATTCTGGAACACGAAGAAGATTTGCCGTCATATTGGCCGATTGAGGGAACGAGCGGCTACGACTTTTTGAATTACGTAAACGGCGTTTTCTGTCGATGCGATCGCGAGCAGCAATTTAGCGAAATATATCAGAGATTTACTCGCTTGACCGTTCCCTACGAACAGTTGTTTTTAGATAAAAAAGGGCTGATTGTTGAGAAAAACTTGGCGGGAGATGTAGACAATCTAGCTCAACTTTTGAAGAATATCTCGGGTCAATCCAGACAGGGAAATGACTTTACTCGTCCCGGTTTGGAAAAAGCATTGGCGGCGGTTTTGACGATTTTTCCCGTCTACCGAACTTACATCAATCAAGAGGGTTTGAGAGAGTCCGATCGCACTTACGTAAAATATGCGATCGCTCACGCGAAAGAACAAGTACCGCGACTCCTCAAGGAACTTAAATTTATCGAAACGGTGCTGTTGCTGGAAGAAGAAGAAACCCTAACAACCGAACAAAAAGAGCAGCGCCGGCACTTTGTAATGAAACTCCAGCAGTTGACAGGGCCTTTGATGGCCAAAGGCGTTGAAGACACGCTTTTATACGTCTACTATCGGCTTTTATCCCTCAACGAAGTGGGAGGAAACCCCAGTCAGTTCGGCGTGTCGCTGGTAGATTTTCACGAGTTCAACAAACAGCAGCAAGTCGCTTGGCCGCACAAAATGAATGCTACAGCTACCCACGATACCAAACGCGGCGAAGATGTGCGAGCTCGAATTAACGTTTTGTCCGAAATTCCCGATGAATGGGAACAGCAAGTCAAGTCTTGGAGAGAGCTAAACTCTTCTAAGAAAGTCAACTTTGTGAATCGAATGGTTCCCAATACTAACGACGAATACTTCTTGTACCAAACTCTAATCGGCAGTTTTCCATTTGAGGGAATTGAAAACACTGATTATGTCGATCGCCTGAAAGATTATGCCATTAAAGCCGTCCGCGAAGCCAAAGTTTATACGGCTTGGCTCAGACCGGATAACGACTACGAAACTGGTTTTATGACCTTTATCGATAGCGTTCTCGAACCTTCGGAACAAAATCAGTTTCTCAACAAATTTATACCTTTCTGCCAAAAAGTAGCTAATTACGGAATTTTCAATTCTTTATCTCAAACGCTGCTGAAAATAACTGCTCCGGGCGTTCCCGACATTTATCAAGGGACGGAATTCTGGGATTTAAGCCACGTTGATCCGGATAACCGCCGTCCCGTTGATTTTGAGCGCAGAATCGAGGTTTTGCGGGAAATTAAAGAGCAAGGTCAGACGGATATTTTGCAACTGGTTGAAGATTTGATTGCGACGCGAGAAGACGCGAGAATTAAGTTATTTTTGACGGCAAGAGCGCTAGAAGCGAGAAAAAAATACTTGCAAGTTTTTGAATCAGGCGATTATCTGCCCCTGGAAGCAGTTGGCACGTTTAAAGATAATGTTGTTGCCTTTGCCAGAAGCTTTGAAGATACTACCGTTATTGTCATTGCTCCCCGGTTTTTCACGGGAATTGTCAAACCGGAAGAAATGCCGATCGGCAAACAAGTCTGGAAAGATACTAATTTGAAATTATCCGAACAAATGCCGTCGGTTTGGAAAGATGCAATTACAAATCAGGCGGTAGAAAGTAACGGTACGTTGGCAATTGGTGAAGCTCTGACTTACTTTCCGGCAGCTCTGCTGATCGGTGAAAAATAGCAATTAAAAGCTGGAAAATTCTTGAATTTTCCGAGATTCCCAGGAGGCGGACTGGAGGCTCTCCCTCAATAATATATTCCTTCCCAGGCACAGCCTGGAAGTAAACTGATAGGGACAGGGCATTGCCGTGTCCCTTTTCAGAATTGATATTAAACCTGATTTGAAGCCAAAAAACCGATCGCCCCTACCAACCAAACAAAATTTATATACATAAGACGGCAAATACAACACAACGTATACGGTTTGCCACAATACCCGAATCCATCGCACACCGTACATTGGGAAGAGTAAAGAAAAGCAAAGCAGTCAACAACTGTAGCGGTGCAAGCCTCACGGATGCAACCGTCCCCCAAGAGGTTCGGTAAATACCCCTTCATCGCAAGGTCTACCGCCCGCAGTATAGAGATCAGCACCCTATCGAAGACTGTATTAAAGCAGGACTCACTACCCGTAAACCGCGAGGTAAAATCGCAGTCCTGAATAACCAGACTATCGCACAGATAAAACACCAAAATTTTGTAGAGATTGGAGCCGGAACACCCCTATGGGAAAAGTAGTTGGAATTGACTTAGGTACGACAAACTCCTGCGTCGCAGTTATGGAAGGCGGCAAACCCACCGTCATAGCCAACGCCGAAGGGGGTCGCACCACACCTTCTGTAGTAGCATATGCTAAAAATGGCGATCAACTTGTCGGACAAATCGCCAAGCGTCAAGCCGTGATGAACGCCGAAAACACTTTTTACTCAGTAAAACGGTTTATCGGGCGTCGGGTTGATGAAGTAACCCACGAAACCACAGAAGTTTCCTACAAAGTCCTCAAAGTCGGCAACAGCCTCAAACTAGACTGTCCCGCCCGTGGCAAGCAATTTGCCCCAGAAGAAATTTCTGCACAAGTTCTCCGCAAACTGGTAGAAGACGCGAGCAAATACCTCGGCGAAACTGTTACCCAAGCGGTAATTACTGTTCCCGCTTACTTCAACGACTCCCAGCGCCAAGCTACCAAAGACGCGGGAAAAATTGCCGGTATAGAAGTGCTGCGGATTATTAACGAACCTACAGCAGCAGCTTTAGCCTACGGATTAGATAAAAAGAGCAACGAAACCATCCTCGTATTTGACTTAGGTGGCGGTACTTTCGACGTATCTATTCTAGAAGTTGGCGACGGCGTGTTTGAAGTGCTGGCCACTTCAGGAGACACTCACCTCGGCGGTGACGATTTTGATAAAAAAATTGTTGATTTCATCGCTAACGAATTCCAAAGAGCCGAAGGCATTGACCTCCGCAAAGACAAACAAGCACTGCAACGCCTGACGGAAGCAGCAGAAAAAGCCAAGATTGAACTTTCGAGCGTTACCCAAGCAGAAATCAACCTGCCGTTTATTACCGCGACTCAAGACGGGCCAAAACACTTGGACACGACTTTGACGCGGGGCAAGTTTGAAGAACTGTGCTCGGATTTGATCGATCGCTCTCGCATCCCCGTAGAAAACGCGATCCGCGACGCCAAATTAGACAAGTCGGCAATTAATGAAGTCGTCTTAGTTGGTGGTTCTACACGCATTCCTGCTGTGCAAGAACTGGTCAAAAAAATCCTCGGCAAAGAGCCCAACCAAACGGTAAACCCGGATGAAGTGGTCGCAGTCGGTGCAGCAATTCAAGCCGGCGTACTCTCTGGCGAAGTCAAAGACATCTTGTTGCTCGACGTTACCCCGCTGTCTCTGGGCGTCGAAACCTTGGGTGGCGTGATGACCAAAATCATTCCCCGCAACACCACTATTCCTACCAAGAAGTCGGAAACTTTCTCGACTGCTGTAGACGGCCAAACAAACGTGGAAATTCACGTTTTGCAAGGCGAACGAGAAATGGCGAATGATAACAAGGATTTGGGAACCTTCCGCTTAGATGGAGTCCCACCAGCCCCCCGTGGCGTACCTCAAATTGAAGTTACTTTCGATATCGATGCTAACGGTATTTTGAATGTAGCTGCTAAGGATAAAGGTACTGGCAAGGAGCAATCGATTAGCATTACTGGTGCTTCTACTTTGCCCAGCAATGAAGTCGAACGCATGGTGAAGGAAGCCGAATCGAATGCTTCTGCTGACAAGGAACGTCGCGAAAGGATCGATCGCAAAAACCAAGCAGATTCTCTAGCCTATCAAATTGAGAAACAGTTGGCGGAACTGGGTGATAAGGTTCCTGCTGATGACAAGACTAAGGTTGAAGGGTTGATCAAAGACTTGCGCGATGCGATAAATAGTGAAGATGACGATCGCATCAAAACCTTGACAACAGAGTTGCAGCAAGCATTCTACGCTATCAGCAGCAACCTGTACCAGCAAGCAGGCGGCCCAACTGACGGCCCTGGTGGCCCCGGTGGCCCTGGTGGCTATGGAGACGGCGGCCCCACTGGCGGCGGCGACGACGTAATTGACGCCGACTTCACTGAAGGCAACAAATAGCAGGCTAAACTAAAAGCCCTAAGCTAGAAACAAGAAACCCGGTTTTGAACAAAAACCGGGTTTCTCTGTATGATGAAAGATGATTCGGCGATTGAAGTCGCTTCTTGTCAAACGAAGTCCACTCCAAGCGGACTAAGAAGTAAAGTCAGGAGTAATCTAAAATGTCACGTTCTCCTATACAAAATTCCTCCGCAAATACTCCCAATAAATCTCATGTTGCATCCTTGCGCCGTCTCCGCCGCATCAGCCATTTACTAGACAATGCAATTCCGATTCCCGGCACAAAATACCGCATTGGACTCGATCCGATATTGGGACTTATACCGGGCGGCGGCGATTTAATCAGTTCACTTTTTGCAGGCTATGTTGTCTTCAAGTCCGCTCAAATGGGAGTGCCACAAGAGACTTTAGTCAAAATGGCCACTAACATCGTATTTGATACAGTTGCCGGTACTGTACCCGTTGCCGGAGACTTGTTAGATGTTACTTGGAAAGCTAATGTCAAAAATATAGAATTGCTAGATGCTCATTTAGGTTCCCCCGAACCGGGTAAAAAAGCCAATTGGTTATTTGTTGCGGCTTTGCTGTTGGGTTTGATGTTAATTGTCGGAGGTGTAATTTTCTTGAGCGTGATGCTTTTTGGGTGGTTATTTCGAGTAGTTACAGGGCGTTGAGTTGGGGTTGTAGGATAAACATAAATCACTCTGGATGTGTCATGGTAAGAGCATCTAATCGGGGATTATTTGGACTTAATAAAGTATATTAGAGGATGATTGTTCGCAGGTAATAACATCGGGATTTAACTAGCGTTAAGGTGAGTTGTTATTCTTTAATTTCTCAATAAAAATCGACAATCTCACATATCGGCACCTTAGAAACAGGGCCTCTGAAAATAAACCCAACACTTCTTTTGTAGCAAGACTTGACACAAATGATAGGACTATCAACTACCAAAAAACAGCGGCGGCGATAAATTCTCAAAAAATACTAAAATGTGTGAGGGTTTTAAAATTCAACCAACCCATGCCAAGAAAAGTTCTGGTGCTCTTACCAAGAAGAGATATGTGGCAGAAATCGCAGCTATTGAGCAGAGTCTATTAAAGCACTTCGGAGACATCAAAGACCAAGCAGCATCTCAGTTGTGTTCAAAGTGAGATGCTGCTTGGTCTTTGACCGAAATCGAGGTAAATAAGCACTCTTCTTCTATCTCAAATGGGTTTATATAAAGCGATCGCCCTTTCTCGAACCTAAAATAACATATCTTAAGGGTATTGACAAAGCTTATTAAATGTGTATCTAATTCTTAATTTTCTTTGAAACTAGCTATTGACCAGATCGCCCATGAGTCAGATATAGTTATATAATCCAGACTATAATATCAATTTGATATAAATGCTTGAATTATCAGCCCTTGGGCTGCTACAGTTGCAACCCCTGCACGGCTATCGGTTAAAGCAACAACTGGAGCTGTTTATGAGCAGTTGCATCAGCGTCAACTACGGAGCGATTTACCCGCTGCTGAAGCGCTTGGAAGAGCGAGGGGAGATTTCGGTAATAGCCGAAGAAGCCGGAGATGCGGGCTGTCCGCGCAAAATCTACGGAATTACCGCCAAAGGGCGCGAACTCTGGCGGCAAAAAATGCTCGAACACCCTCAAGAAAGCTGGGTTAACAGCGGTTCCCGGTTCCGAATTAAGTTTTTCTTTTTTGGTAACTTAGAACCCGAAGAACGGCTGAAGCTATTGGAACACCGCTTGCGAGCCTGTTACACCCGGCAAGACTACATCGAAAGCCTCAAAAGCGAATATCCACTAACCGACGACTATCAATTCGCCTCTGGCGATCGCTGCAAGTCAGTGCTGGCGTCAGAGATAGAGTGGTTAACCGAGCAACTAGCCAAGGAAAAAAGCGCGATCGCCGGAGTTCGTGACTCCCCAACCTCCCCTGAATCCGCCGACTCCAAGGGAAAATCCTTGCAACTCACCCACTCAGGTGACTCATAAGAAGGATGTGTAATCATTCCTGCCATCGTAACTTTTGAGAGATAACAAGAAGCTTTCCTAAAAAGAATCACTCGCTGGCTTTGCTAACTGTGATCAGACTAAAGCCCTGCACATACCCCAACCTCATTAAAAAGGTACTTTCCCGATTCCATCCTGTTTAAAATCGCTTGTCGTTATTCCCCCATGTTTGAGGGGGCCACGGAGAATCAAATATTCCGCCCAAGTCTCAGTAAGTCAGAAGTTAAAAAAAATCTAAGTGGTGCTGCCAATGAGTTATTCTAAATCCCCAGAATCCGTGGTTGAAGCTGAAGAGCAAAAATCTGCCACACCGGAACTGCACTCAACCGATGCAGGCAGCGATCGACCGCAGGATTTGGCCCCCCTTGCCGATCGCCCCCAACCTGTTGCTAAACCCGAACAGCACCCAACCGATGCAGACAGCGATCGACCGCAGGATTTTGCAGCCGTTGCCGATCGCCCCGAACCTGTTGCTAAACCACGATCGCGCTGGCCCTTAATTGCCGCGCTCGCGATCGCCACAGGCGCAGCAGGTTTCGGCTGGTACTCGTGGCAATCGGGTCATAATCGCGCCCAGCAACCGGCAGCAGCAGCCCAACCCCCAGGCATACCAGTCAAGCTTGCAGCCGTAGAAACCAGCTCAGTCCAAGATTCCTCGGAATTTGTCAGCAGCTTAGAGGCCAAGCGTTCGGTAGAAATCAAACCCGAAGTAGAAGGGCTAGTCACGGAGATTTTTGTCAAATCCGGGGACTTCATAAACAAAGGGCAAGCCATCGCCCGCATGAAAAGCGACAGCGCCCAAGCTGACTTGAGGCAATCCCAAGCCAACCTGATTCGCGCTCAATCCCACTTAGCCGAATTGCAAGCAGGAGCCAGGCCCGAAGAAATCGCCCAAGCTCAAGCCCAAGTCGCCCAAGCCCAAGCCAACCTAGCCCAACTGCGATCGGGCTCTCGGCCAGAAGAAATTGGTCAAGCCCAAGCCCGCGTTAGCCAAGCTGAAGCCGACCTCGCCGACGCCCAAACAGGTAGCCTCTTAGAAGACATCGCCCAAGCAAGAGCGCAAATAGAGGCAAGCACAGCCGAAGCAAAGTTAGCCACCCAGCAGCTTGCCAGATATCAGGCATTGGCAAAAGAAGGCGCAGAATCCGCCAACACCCTCGAACAATACACCCAAAAAGAAGGCACCGCCAAAGCCAATCTCCGAGAAGCTCAAAGACGTTTCCAGCAGCGGCAAAAGAACAGACAAGCTGAGATCGAGCGCCGGACAGCAGCCTTGCAACAGCAGCGGCAAGCTTTGCGGCAATTGCAAAACGGTTCGCGCCCAGAGGAAATAGCCAAAGCCGAAGCAGAAGTCGCACAAGCCAAGAGCAGATTAGCGCAGTTAGCCAACGGCACTCGCCAAGAACAGCTCGATCAAGCCCAAGCGCAAGTTGCCGAGGCCGCGGCTCAAGTGCGCGGCTTTGAAGTACAACTACAAGAAACTGCTGTCATCGCGCCCTTCGCGGGAGTCATCGGCGACATACCAGTGAAAGTAGGTGATTACTTGCAAAAAGGTAACGCCATTGCCACCCTGACAGAGAACCAATTGCTAGACTTGCGGTTATCAATTCCTTTGGAACGGCAGCCTCAATTACGCTTAGGGCTGCCAGTACAAATGCTCGACGCTCAAGGTAAGGCGATCGCCCAAGGTCAAATCAGTTTTATCTCCCCCAACGTCAGCGCCAATTCCCAAACAATTTTAGCTAAAGCCACCTTTCCCAACCCCACCGGCGAACTGCTTAATCTCCAGTTTGTAAAAGCTAAAGTCATCTGGAAACAGAACCCCGGAATTTTAGTTCCAGTAACAGCAGTCACTCGCTTAGGTGGAGAAACTTTTGTCTTCACAGCTCAAAAGCCAGAACAGCCACAACCTGGAGCGCCACCTTTAATAGCACGGCAAAAGTCCGTGAAATTGGGAGCCATTGAGGGGAATAATTATCAAGTTATCGAAGGTTTGCAAGCAGGCGAAAAAATTGTTACCGCAGGCATCCTTAACCTCACAGACGGTGTTCCGATTATGGCTCAACAACCAGAGGTACCAGAAGAGAAAAAGACAAAATTACCAGTGGGTAGCAAAAATTAATATCTGAATTAGGTTGAACAAGATTTTCAAGATTTACAGGATTAAATTGAGGGTGACTAAAATTAATCCTGTTCATCCTTAAATCCTTAAATCCGGCACACCATTAGCAATTACTCATTAGCCATCCGCAACTACCCATTACCCAAATAATGTTTGCAGATTTCTTTATTAAACGACCAGTCTTTGCTAGCGTCTGCGCCTTAATTATTGTTTTGGTAGGCGCAATCAGCATTCCCACATTGCCGATCGAACGCTTCCCCGACATCAGCCCCACCCAAATCAACGTCACAGCCAACTATAGCGGTGCGAATGCTGAAGTTGTCGAAAATGCGGTAACAAACATCCTAGAAAGGCAAATCAACGGCATTGAAGGACTGAAATATCTAACTTCCAGTAGCACCAACAGTGGAACTAGCACCATTACAGCCACCTTTGATACTTCCCGCAACAAAGATATCGCCGCCGTCGATGTGCAAAATCGAGTTGCAGTTGCTCAACCACAATTGCCAGATGTCGTACAACGCACAGGAGTTACAGTTACAAAACAATCTAACAGCCTGCTGCTGGCTATAGGATTATTTACCGAAAATAAAGAATACGATACCATATTTTTAAGCAACTACGCCGACCTCTATTTAGCAGATACTTTAAAAAGAGTAAAAGGCGTGGGCGACGTGCGGATTTTTGGGGAAAGACGCTATGCTATGCGCCTGTGGATAGATCCCAATAAATTGGCGGCTCGTAATCTAACAATGCAAGATGTTACAAGAGCAATTAATGAACAAAACTTGCAAGTTGGTGTAGGAAGAATTGGTCAAGAACCCGCCCCAGAAGGGCAAATGTATCAGATTGATTTGACGGCAGAAAGTCGTCTAAAAAGCCCCACCGAATTTGAAGACATCGTTATTAAAAGCGAAACAAATGGAACTTTAGTTAAGTTAAAAGATGTTGGGAGAGCAGAATTAGGAGCAGAAAATTATAACTCTTTCCTGCGATTTCGAGGGAATGACGCTGTGGGTTTAGGGATTTACCAATTACCCGGAAGTAATGCTCTAAATGTTGCCCAAGCCGTCAAAGCAGAAATGGCAAAATTAGCTAAAAACTTCCCTCCCGGAGTGATACATAGAATCGCACTAGATACGACTCAATTTGTCCAAGAGTCAATGGCAGAAGTAGTCAAAACTCTGTTTGAAGCAGTCTTGCTAGTGGTGATAGTTATTTTTGTGTTTCTGCAAGATTGGCGCACTACGATTATTCCCACCCTCACAATTCCGATTTCGTTGATTGGGACATTTGCCTTTATCAAAGCTTTCGGATTTACGATTAACAGTTTGTCTCTATTTGGTCTTACCTTAGCAACAGGTTTAGTGGTTGATGACGCTATCATCGTAGTCGAAAATATTGACCGTCTAGTCCGCCAAGGTATGAATGCCCGCCAAGCAGCTTCCGAGTCAATGCGGGAACTTTTTAGTGCTGTAATTGCCACTTCCTTAGTATTGATGGCCGTGTTCGTACCAGTGGCATTTTTCCCTGGGACAACGGGAGCACTCTATAAACAATTTGCCCTGACAATTGCTTTTTCAGTCCTGCTTTCTACCTTTATGGCAGTTACTCTTACTCCCTCACTTGCCGCTATATTACTGCGCCCAGGTAAGAAGTTTGGCGGCCCGTTGGGTTGGGTGTTTAACCGGATTAATATTTTTCTGGATTGGACGCAAAAGAAATATAGAGATTCCTTAATATTCTTAACACGATTTAAAACCATTGTTACCCTGTTGTTTATCGCTTCTCTGGGATTCACCGCTTGGCTTTATTTAGCAGTACCGACAGCATTTATCCCAGAGGAAGACCAGGGTTATTTTCTGACAATTATTCAAGGGCCTCAAGGGGTTTCGCTGCAATACACCCAGCAGGTGATGGACAAAGTGGAACAAGAAATCCTCAAAGTTCCTGAAGTTGTGGGGACTTTTTCTGTAGGTGGCTTTGGTTTTAGTGGTAACAGTTCCAACCAGGGGATTATATTTACTACACTTAAAGGCTGGGAAGAACGTCACGGAGAAGATCAAACTGTACAAGCGATTATTGGTAAGTTGCGGGGTAAGTTTTTCTCGATTCCCGAAGCGAGAATTTTCCCCGTGAATCCGCCTGCGATTCAAGGTTTAGGTCAATTTGGGGGTTTCCAATTTCAATTGCAAGACCGCAAAGGTAACAGCGGTTTAGATGGCTTAGTCCAGACTATGGGCGGGATTTTGAAGCAGGCAAATCAGACACCGGGATTGCAAGCGGTATTTAGTACGTTTGCTGCGAATACGCCTCAATTAATTGTGGAGGTTGACCGCAATCGAGCTAAGGCTCTAGATATTCCCATTAATGATGTTTTCAGTACGCTACAAACGGCTCTGGGGGCTCAGTATGTGAATGATTTTAATCTCCAGCAGCGCAATTATCGGGTGTATGTTCAGGCGGATAAACAGTTTCGTGATAACCCTGAAGATATTGGGAAATTGTATGTGCGTTCTGGAAAGAATGAAATGATTTCTTTGAGCAATTTGGTGAAGATAACTCCGGTGGTGGGGGCGCAAAGTGTTAACCACTACAATTTATATAGGTCAATTGAAATTACTGGCACTCCGGCTCCGGGAGCGAGTTCTGGACAGGCGCTAAAATCGATGGAAAAGGTGTCGGCTGAAGTTTTGCCGTCGGGTTTTGGCTATGAATGGTCGGGGAGTTCTTTAGAAGAAATTGAGTCGGGCGGTCAAGCACCGATTATTTTCGGTTTGGGGCTGATTTTTGTGTTTTTGGTGTTGGCGGCTCAGTACGAAAATTATGTCGATCCTTTCATTATTTTGCTATCGGTGCCTCTGGCGATTTTAGGTGCTCTTTTAGCTCAGTCGTTGCGGGGTTTGGCGAATGATGTTTATTGCCAGATTGGTTTGGTGATGTTGATTGGGTTGGCTAGTAAAAATGCGATTTTAATCGTGGAGTTTGCTAACCAGTTACGGGAGCAGGGATATTCAATTGCTAAGGCGGCAGTTGAGGCTTCTCAAGAGCGTTTACGACCGATTTTGATGACTTCTTTATCATTTGTTTTGGGGATTGCTCCTCTGGTTAACCCAGAAGGTGCGGGTGCAGCGAGCCGCCGATCGCTAGGGAATGCGATCGCCGGGGGGATGGTTGTTTCTACTGTCTTGAGTTTGTTTATAGTGCCGGTTCTGTATGTGGTGGTTGTCTCGGCTCGCGATCGCTTTCGGAAGCGCGATCGACTAGACAATCTGCCCGATGATGGCACAATAATTTTGAATGGGAAAACGACTGCAGGCGAGGAGGTAGAACGCGATAAAGTATCGCCGTTTTAATTGGTAAGTGGCAAATACTATCGTTTTGTGAGTAGAATTGGTGCGATCGCCCAAAACCCGCCAATCCCGCATCAAAACCCCCAAAGTCCCCAGATTAGTCCGGGGCTCAATTCTTCAATCCAAAATCCAAAATCCAAAATCCAAAATCGATTGACGGCGGCCCCCATCTGCGGCTACGCTTTGAAGTGAGAGGTTGCTTGCTTGTAGAGGAGGCAGCCCGCGTCGCCCAAAAATCTAGTTGCACTGCCCAAAGCTGCTCGTAACAGCAATGGACAGCTAACCGCCAAACTGGTATCAGCAGTCTGGAGGCTAACGGAGCATCATAACATCCTCTGTAGCCGCCCTGCTATGCGTTGAAATGCGGGGCGGCTGGGTTTTTGGGTTTTTCTAGAAAACCCAAAACCAGGAGAACATATTATGTCACAGGAATTCGTGCCTGACGACAACAAATTCGATCGCCCAAATGACGACTCAGCAGCAGTATCGGAACAGGAAGTGGTGCTGTTAACGGTTGTCGGTTCGCCCAAGGGAGTCAGGGAAACCATACTCACTTTGTACCGACTGGGATTTGCCGAAGTCGGCGATTGGAGCCCCGTACAGCGTGCAGCCAATCCGAAGCAGGTGATGAGCGTGCTGATCCGTCGTTCGCGGGCTAACGGTACACCGCCGAAAAAATCTGGACGGTAAGCTGCGTTGTCATCCTGAGTGAGTAGCTTAGGATTTACGCACGGGTGGTCAGAAACCGGGTTTTTTCGAGAATACTTCGTTGAAACGCGCAGATTTGCGAAAAAACCCGGTTTCTTTGGTCGAAGTGTGTAAGTTCTGTCTGAATTTATAAATAATTTTAGGGTAAAAGTAAAAGACTTGCGATCGCGGGCAACAATTTACTGCAAGCTTCCACCAACGTCGCCGCACTAGGTAAACCAGCAATAGTCCCTTTCAAAATTTTCATGGCCGTTTTCCCCGCCTTTTGCAATGTACTTTCTTGGGGATTTTTCCCTACTTCTGCCAAAGTTTTTACCTGCTCCAATGCTTCAGCTTTATCATCATCAGATAAATCAGTTTCCGCCTCGATCGCTGTTTGTAACTCAGTCAATAATTCTTTGATTCCCGGTTCATCTGGTTTAGCAGAATCAGATAATTGATTAATTGTATTGGCAACAGTACCGCTGATATCACCTAAACTTAAAGCTCCTGCACCGCTAGCGTTAACGGTTCCGCCTGTAATTTCTATTTTGCGACTTTGGTCGATTTGGTCACTCATAGCTTTACTCTCTGATGTAGATTTAACTTCATTATTAATAATAACATTAACAGGTCGCGTCGCCAACACTTTTAGAAGTTCATTTAACTCCAAACTTTTTTGACGGTAAAAGTCTATATCTCTATCTTTAGCTTGCAGTTCAGATTTGTGCTTGGCTTCTAAATCTTTGATAATTTGCTCATAGGCCTGGATAATTCGAGTAAGACTTTCGTCACTTTGCATGGTTTGGGTAAGACTTTATGCTTACTTATCCTCCTGAATAATATTAATCGACAGCGGTTGTTTAGCTAACATCTCTGTTAGTTCTCTCATTTCAGCTATTTGCTGGCGATATAAGGCGATTTCCTCATCTTTATATTTTAATTCATCCTTGTATTTTTGGGCGATCGCCCTTAGTGACTCCACATCCTCTGATTCGGCGATCGACTCATCTTCCTGACTGGAATGAGCATCGGTTTCAAGTTCTGTTAAACTTTTAGAAACTGCTTCGGAAATAGCTATCTCTTGACGGTACATGGCAATCTCGCAATCTTTGGCTCGCAATTCAGCTTGATATTTATCTTCAATAGCCTTTAACAGTAGTTCGTAGTTTTGCTTTAACTCGTGATAAATTATAGCTTGCTTATCCTCGGTCAGAGCATTGACAAAGATTGCAATTACTCCCTTTTCGGAATTTTCTATACTCTGGATTGACAATTCTGTATTTTCATTCGCAATCGCAGCTTGCAATTGCAGCAGTAATTCTTTAAATTCCGGTTTCTCTGAACCTACTGATACGCTCATAGCTTTGATTTCCGCTGTTACCAGAGTTTGACTAAAATTATAGCATTACTCACTTTGTTAGGAAGGGCGATCCTCTTCGAGGGCTGCGCTAACGGCTGAATCAGGCAACTCTTCGATCGTGTTGGCTGTTGTACCGTCATTATCTCCTAAACTTAATGATCCGGCACCGGTAGCGTGAACCGTTCCGCCTGAAATTTCAGCTTTGCGACTTTGGTCGATGTTCTCGCTTGCGACTTTATTCTCTGCTGTAGATTGATTGTGAATATTAATTGTAGGGTTCGATGGCTGAAGCACGGTTGAAGGATTTACTAAGTATTGACTAAACACTCCTTTCACAAAGTCTTGAAAGACACGGTAGTTATGTCTTTCAATTTCAATAATTTCATCTTTAGATTTTAAGTGTTCGGCTTGTCTTTGAGCTTCCAGCCTTGCTTGATAAACTTCGTCCCAAGTTTGCTCTATTTTTCCCTTATCCGTTCCTTCGGAAACCTTGAGAATCAGTAAAACATCGTTTTCTTTTTTCTCAATTCCTTGAATGGAAGCCCGTGTAATCTCTGGAAATTCTTGCATTAACTTCTGAAAAGCGGCGGTAAAAGCTTCTGGGTTAAGCCCATTTTTGATCAGGATTTGCACGGTTTCCATAATCTTTTTATAGAGTTTCTCGAAATCCCCCGGTTCAAAACACTTGTTGATGTGGTGAGGACGACGATCGCGATCGTCAGTTCCCGGTTTGGGATCTTCTAGAAGATAAACAAACCGACAGTCAGCGCGATCGAGCTTTGTATTACCGTCAATATTCCAAGCTTCCAAACAAGCACCTGTAAAATAAGCTTCTGTAAAATCTGTTGCCAAGGCTTGAGTTTCACTGAGGTTTGCCCATTCCAAATTAGCTAGATGCAAAGTTGCTTCGTTGAGATTAGCCTGCTTGAGATTAGCTTCGTTGAGATTAACGCCTGTCAGGTTTGCTCCTTGGAGATTCGCACCAACATAGGATTTTTTGTAGCCATTGCCAGTGATGAGTAATTCTCGGACGCGGGTATCAGCTAATATCGAATTAGCGACACGCGCGCGATCGAGTTTTTCTGTATTGCGGAAGCAAGTGCGAGTGAGATTGGCTGTTCTAAAATCTGTACTTTTGAGAGTTGCCTCAGTGAAATTGGCAT
The DNA here is from genome assembly GCA_022701275.1 of Microcoleus vaginatus PCC 9802. NCBI lineage: Bacteria > Bacillati > Cyanobacteriota > Cyanophyceae > Oscillatoriales > Microcoleaceae > Microcoleus > Microcoleus vaginatus. The sequence goes on along the minus strand of CP031740.1, from coordinate 1,799,704 downwards.
CAGTTAAATCCGCACTGCGAAAGCTAGTGCCACCTGTAGTGGCAAAGGAAATGGCAACGGTGCGAATCAAGGCGTGTTTCTCATCCCCAGCCAGGGCACGCCAAGCAACGTAAATACCTAGTCCTGTCGCTGCCCCTGCCGCTGCCCCTGCCGCTGCCCCTGCCACTGCCGCTGTCACTACCGCTGCCACTGCCCCTGCCGCTGCCCCTGCCACTGCCGCTGCCGCTGCCAGTGCCACCGCTGCTGCCCCTGCCGCTGCCACTGCCCCTGCCACTCCCACGGCCCCTGTCGCTGCCACTTCCACTGCCCCTGCCCCTGCCGCCGCCACTGCCATTGCCCCTGCCCCTGCCACTGCCACTGCAACTGCCGCTGCCCCTGCCTCTGTCGCTGCCCCTAGACCTTGGCGGATAATAGCTATAAAGGAAATTGCCAAAACTATCAACACAACTACACCGGGACGAATGGTGTACTGTTTGATGATATCTGGAGTGAAAAAAACTGCTATCCACAAAGTAGCACGAGCTGACATCAATCCCGATATTACCGATAGAAATAGCGAGACAGTTACTAGAAAAATTGTCCAGCGGTGTTGGAGTCCGGCTTTGGCACGGGTGAAGTCAGCTTCTCTGAGGATGGCATTGGTGAAGTTTGCGCCTCGGATGTCTGCACCGATGAATTTGGCACCTGTGAGGTTTTGACCTTTGAAGTTGCGGCCTCGGAGATTTTTACCGGAGAAGTCTTTGGGCATGATTTCACGCAGGGAGATAATATTATGTCCAGTCAATTAATTACGACTACAGTGCGAGCTTCTAGCTCGCGAGCCTTACGCTCTTACTATAAAATCATTATTAGCGATTACCGAACCTAATATGATAACTATTTAAGAAAAACTCAAACAAGCCCAAATATCCTCTTGGGTAAGATAGGGAAAATCATCTAGGATTTCTTCATAACTCATCCCAGAAGCGAGATATTCCAACACGTCATAAACTGTAATTCTCATGCCTCTAATACAGGGTTTACCGCCTCGCTTCCCCGGTTCGATAGTAATGATATTAGCGATGTCTTGTTCTGACATGGCATTTTTCCTTTAGCTACTGTTCTCAATTCTAGCTTAACAAAGGGATAGAGCACTCGTAACGTTTGGTAGTTTCCAGAATTTTATTAGTTCCTTTAATTTCCTCATTCACTTTAACTCAATCCCCGCACAGCCAGCACTCGCATCAAGTCCCATCAGGGGCGTGCCCGGAGTCATTTTGGGTATCTTTTCGCCGATCGCCCCCCATCGTGCAATAATAATATGACTTGCACAAAAACTCTATTAGTAGGTAAATCTTGCCTACCTTACCGCTACATATAGCGTCTCAACTGTCAACCCGTGCAAGTTCCCAATTCAACCGGCTGTTGCACTACACAAATTTTTCCTAATGGCTGAAGTCCCCCTAAATCCCGCAGAACTTGCAGAAGCCCTCAACGGCTTTACCGATATCAATTTCCAATTGCCAGACCCCGAAGACGAACAAATACCAGAGTTTGATTTTGAAAATCAGGTTGACAATGCCTGGAAAGTGTGCGATCGCTTCGACTTGCAAACCGACATTTGGCGGGGACGCATTCTCCGAACAGTCCGAGACAGAGAAAAAAAAGGCGGCGAAGGACGCGGTACAGGCTTTTTGAACTGGCTCAAAGAAAGAGAAATTGGCAAAAGTCAAGCCTATTCTTTGATAGAATTAGCTAATAGTGCCGATACTCTGATCCAGCAAGGAGATTTAGACCCTGATTCCATTAGAAACTTCAGCAAAAGAGCCTTTGTAGAAACCGCCAAAGCATCTCCCGAAGTCCAGCAAATGGTAACAGATGCAGCAGCCAATGGCGATCGCATCACCCGCCGCGAAGTCAAACAACTATCCGACGAATGGATGGCAATGAACTCAGATTTATTGCCCGAAGAAGTCAAAGAAAAAGCATCTACTGGTTCTCTACCTTCGCGCTACCTCGCTCCTTTAGTCAAAGAAATGGAGAAACTCTCCCCATCTCACCAAAGCGAAATTCAAAAAGAAGTAGCAGAAAATCCCGACGTAGATACTGTCAAACAGCTAACATCCGACGCCAAGAACTTATCAAAATATCTCGACGCCGCCGCCCAAGTGCAAGCTCTCAATCAGTCTCATTTAGACATGGAAATGGCCTTAGAAGAATCTTTGCGAGTAGGCTGTTTGGGAACCACCGCCGACGTTGTAAAACAAGCCGCACAGCTCGAACAAACAGTAGTCAAACTCTACACGATTTGGAAGCGTTTAGGCAGTTTGGCAGATAGATTGTACGTGGATACAGGAGCAAGCACACCCAACTTGCGGTTGCTTTTGGGATGCTTGGACACTCTTTCGGGAGAAAAGATAGAAGTGGATTTCGGAGACGGAGAACGCTCTATTCGCTTGCAAATTTTTAGCGAATAGCTCAACCTTGACCGCAGATAAGCGCCAACATCCAGGCTCATTATCTGCGTCGAACCCTGTTCATCTGCGGTTAAAATTTCTGAGTTTTTTCCAAAGATAGCGGGGATGCAAATAACGCCGATATTTGGTAACTACTTCTTTCCCCAACAGCACTACGCTAATCCAAAAACAAACTTCCGCCCCAACAGCCAGAACGACAGATAAAGTAGTTTTTTGGGTAAGATCCAGCGGCAGGAAGGGCACAACCAAAAAGATTGCCAGCCACGGCAAAAAAGATATGACAAATAAAAACAAACCGAGCTTTTGCATAGATACACATAATAATACAGCTTTGATATTCCCTTTATCTCTTAGTCCACTTGGAGTGAACTTCGTTTGTATAGTAGCGAGTTCAATCGCCCAGTGACTACAAATTCACATCTTGTACCAATGTCAGCAACAGGCAAGATGCCTGTTCCACAAATACTAAATGTTCTTGTGGAACAGGCATCTTGCCTGTTCTTGAGAATGGTTGCACAAATGACTACAAACTTAATTGCCAAGCATCTCCAACTCAATTCTTAATCCCCGTCGCCGCAATCCCCCGAATAAACTGCCGTTGACCGGCCAAAAACAGCAATACCACCGGCACTGTTCCAATTACCACCGCCGCCATCAACAACTGCCAACTGCTAGTAAACTGTTCCTGAAACTCAGCCAGAACCAACTGCACAGTCCGCAACTCCGGCCGCGTCGTAAACACCAGCGGCTTAAACAAATCGTTCCACTCCCCGATAAACGTAAACAAAAACAGCGTCACCAAAGCAGGGCGGGCCAAAGGTAACATCACCTGCCACAAAACCTGCCAGCGGTTCGCCCCATCCAGCATTGCCGCCTCCTCCAACTCCACCGGAACAGTCATAAAATACTGGCGCAGCAGAAAAATCCCAAAACCGTTAGCCGCCGTAGGCAAAATCAGCGCCCCGTAGGTATTCAGCAGATGGCCCCACTTCAAAACCATGAAAATGGGAATCACCAAAAGCTGAAACGGAATTACCAGCGTTGCCAAAACCCCCAACACAATGGCCTGTCGCCCCCGAAACTTCAGCCTGGCCAAAGCATAACCGGCCAAAGCAGAAGTCACAACCTGAAAACCCGTCACTGCGAGCGCCACTAGAGTAGAATTAAAGAATGCCAATAAAAAATTACCCCGTCGCCAAGCCTCCTGATAGTTCGCCAAAGTCAAGCCTGTGGCCTTGACACCAACACCAGATGGTGACAGCGAAACCAAAAATACAGCAGCCAGCGGCAGCAGCACCAGCGCAGCCCCCGCCAGCAACAAAATAAAACTCAGCAATTCCAGCGCTTGAGATCTGTCAAAGGATTTACCCATAAATTTGTGAATTAACCTAAAATAATAAGCCTGTGAGGTTATCCAACCCGATCGCCTCCCCGAAGATTCCCATACAACAACATAATATGTCGTAGAGGGAAAGAAGGAGTACCAAGCGAGGAAGTTGTGGTTAGGATATAATGTTAGAGATAGATTTGGTACTGTAAAACCTTTAAAGGTGGAGACATAGACCGTATTTCTATCATCTATTTCCGGGCAAAAGATCGACTAACGACTAATTCCAGTAATTAGTAAATAGATAGCATTCTAGCGATAGTCTTTCTGGAGTGTTCGAGGGCCAAAGTCCGGCTAACACGCTGAGGACGCCAGTTTTTCCCGGTAGTCAAAGAAAAGTTCTTTGTCGAAAGAATCCTCAGCTATAATCTCTGATTTAGATGGGGTGCGTTCAAAATAGGTAAAGTGCACTGTCACTGACCCCGAATTTTAAAGGGGTTTCCAAACATCCCAGAAGCTTATATGAGGAGACTACATATCTATGCCCCAGCTTGAGGCTAGCCCAACAATTGACTTTCAAACCGAAACTTACAAAGATGCTTACAGCCGCATCAACGCCATTGTGATTGAAGGCGAACAAGAAGCTCACGACAATTACCTGACACTGGCCGAACTGTTGGCTGACAAAAAAGCAGAGTTAATTGGCTTGTCCAAGATGGAGAACCGCCACATGAAGGGCTTCCAAGCTTGCGGCCGGAATCTTAAAGTCACGCCGGACATGGCATTTGCCAAACAGTTCTTTTCGGATTTGCACAGAAACTTCCAAACGGCCGCGGCTGAGGGTCAGATTGTAACTTGCTTGCTGATTCAATCGCTAATTATCGAGTGTTTTGCGATCGCAGCCTACAACATCTATATCCCCGTCGCCGATGATTTTGCTCGCAAAATCACCGAAGGCGTCGTCAAAGAAGAATACAGCCACCTCAACTTTGGGGAAGTCTGGCTGCAAGCTCACTTTGAGGAATCCAAAGCGGAACTAGAAGCCGCCAACCGCCAAAACCTGCCCATCATCTGGAAACTGCTAAACGCTGTCGCAGACGATGCCCGCGTCTTGGGAATGGAAAAAGACGCTTTAATCGAAGACTTTATGATTGCCTACGGCGAAGCCCTAGGCAACATAGGCTTTAACAACCGCGATATCATGCGGATGTCAGCACAAGGCCTCGCAGCCTAGTTAATTTGGAAAAAAGGAATGGGAAAACAATTAAAAATAAAAAATAAAAAATGGGATACCTCATTTTAAAATATAATTTTTTAATCTTCCCATCTTCCATCTTCCATCTTCCATCTTCAAACTTCCATCTTCAAACTTCCTTCATTTGACAACTTAATGTTTGGTCTAATCGGTCACTTAACCAGCTTAGAACACGCCCAATCAGTAGCTAACGAGCTGGGCTATCCAGAATATGCCGATCAAGGTCTCGATTTTTGGTGCAGCGCGCCGCCCCAAATAGTTGATCATATCACGGTAACAAGCATCACTGGACAAAAAATAGAAGGCCACTATGTGGAGTCCTGTTTTCTGCCCGAAATGCTCGCAACTCGCCGGATTAAAGCAGCCACTCGCAAAATCCTTAATGCGATGGCACACGCTCAAAAACACGGGATTAACATCACTGCTTTAGGCGGCTTTTCTTCCATCATTTTTGAGACTTTCAACTTGCAGCAAATTAAGCAAATTCGCAATCTCAAGTTGGAGTTCGAGCGATTCACCACTGGTAACACTCACACGGCTTACATCCTCTGCCGCCAAGTAGAAGAAGCAGCCCCTAAATTGGGGATTGAACTTTCAAAAGCCACTGTAGCCGTTTGCGGTGCTACTGGCGATATTGGCAGTGCTGTGTGTCGCTGGCTCAATGTTAAAACAAATGTAGCAGAATTGTTGCTCATTGCCCGCGACAAAGAACGATTGCAAGATTTGCAATCGGAATTAGGGCGAGGCAAAATCATGGATTTGGAAGAAGCCCTGCCCCAAGCGGATATTGTAGTCTGGGTAGCGAGTATGCCCAAGGGAGTAGAAATTGACCCCAAGACATTGAAGCAACCCTGTTTATTGATTGACGGTGGCTATCCGAAAAATCTGGCAACTCAGGTTCAGCATCCCGGAATTTACGTACTAAATGGCGGGATTGTCGAGCATTCCCTCGATATTGAGTGGAAAATTATGAAGATTGTCAATATGGATGTACCGGGCCGACAGTTGTTTGCGTGTTTTGCCGAATCAATGCTGCTGGAATTTGAAAAATTGTATACCAATTTTTCTTGGGGACGGAATCAAATTACTGTGGAAAAGATGGAGCAAATCGGTCTTATTTCTGTCAAACACGGTTTCCGACCTTTATTAATGTCAGTTTGATGTTAAGAGTCAACAGTTAAATGGGAAATTTTAACTGTTGACTCTTTCGTTGGCATGGGAATAATATTTTTCGGAGTGCAGCGCGAGCTTCCGGAGCGCGCCATATGATAATTATGATGTGACCAAATTTGATATCATACAAAATTTAAAACTCAAAGTTGGCAATTTTTCCGTCTTTTTTACTATCCTCAGACAGGGTAGGATCGGAAAATAGTTGATCGACAAAACCTTAAAACCTTATAGAAATTATCAGCGTGGCAAACCCCGACCGCAAACCACTACTCCTAGATTTTGAAAAGCCGCTGGCGGAACTAGAAACCCGAATTCACCAGATCCGCGAACTCGCCGAAGAAAACAGCGTCGATGTTACCGACGAAATTCGCAAACTCGAAGCTCGCTCGACACAACTGCGACAAGAGATTTTCAGCAGCTTGTCCCCCATGCAGCGGCTGCAACTCGCCCGTCACCCGCGCCGCCCCAGCACCCTCGATTACATTCAGGCAATTAGCGACGAGTGGATCGAGCTTCACGGTGATCGGCGCGGCGGAGACGACCCGGCCCTCGTCGGCGGAATTGCCCGCATAGACGGGCGTCCCACCGTCATCATCGGCCATCAAAAAGGGCGTGACACTAAAGACAATATCGCCCGCAACTTCGGCATGGCTGCTCCCGGCGGCTACCGCAAAGCCCTGCGGTTGATGGAACACGCCGATCGCTTCGGAATGCCAATTTTCACCTTTATCGACACTCCCGGAGCTTGGGCGGGCTTAGAAGCAGAACAGCTCGGACAGGGAGAGGCGATCGCCTGCAACCTCCGAGAAATGTTTCGCCTCGACGTTCCCATTATTTGCACCGTCATCGGCGAAGGCGGTTCCGGCGGCGCATTGGGTATCGGTGTCGGCGAGCGGTTGTTGATGCTGGAACATTCCGTCTACACCGTCGCCACGCCCGAGGCTTGCGCGGCCATTCTCTGGAAAGACTCTGGCAAAGCTAACTTGGCTGCAGAAGCCCTGAAAATCACTTCCTGGGACTTGAAAAACCTCGGCATTCTCGATCAAATCGTACCCGAGCCGATCGGTGGCGCTCACTCGAATCCCCTCAAAGCCGCTTCCATGCTCAAACAAGCTTTGTTGGAAAACTTAGCAGAACTCACACAGCTTACGGCTCAGCAGCGACGCGAGCTTCGGTATCAAAAGTTTCGCCACATCGGTGTATTCACTGAAATTTCTGCTTGAGTCGATCGATTCAAAGTTATCAGTTATGAGTTAAAAATCTCTTAACTTTAAACTCATAACTGATAACTCACTATTCTGCGGTTCTGTCAGCAGTGTTATAATTTCTCAGGTGACACGGCTTAACAGTTCTTAATGTCGATCTCATAATTAACTGTTATAACCCGCAGCAAACAGCTTTCTAATTTGCCGAAGAAGGCTGCAACGCTTGAGGGAGTTGCCGAGCGAAAGTATTAGGACACTGAATGAACCATCGAACAACAAAGCAGGCTCTGATTACCGGAGCCAGCAGCGGTATTGGCAAAGCGACGGCTCTAGCGTTCGCCGCCGAGGGCATAAATCTGGCATTAGTTAGCCGAGAGTCGGAAAACTTAGAAGCCGTTGCCGCAGCAGCCCGAGAAGTCGGAGTGAAAGCAGAAGCTTATCCCTTAGACTTAGCCAAAATTGAGCAAGTGCAAAGCAGCATCAGCGCGATCGCAGCTCAATTGGGTTCCGTAGATATCCTGGTCAACAGCGCTGGCATGGGCTACACCGGCTCCTTGACGGAAACGTCCCTAGCCGACTGGCAGAGCGTTCTAGACCTCAATCTTACAAGCGTTTGGCAGTGCATTCTAGGAGTTTTGCCCTCCATGCGCGATCGCGGATCGGGAATCATCATCAACGTTTCTTCGATCGCCGGCAGCCAAACCTTCCCCAACTGGGGAGCCTACTGCGTCAGCAAATTCGGTCTCATGGCTTTGTCTAAAACCTTAGCCGCCGAAGAACGGGCTCGCGGAATTCGCGTAACAGCAATCTGTCCGGGTTCTGTCAATACTCCCATGTGGGACACAGACACCGTGGACGCCGACTTCGATCGCAGTGCCATGTTAACCCCAGAAATCGTCGCCCAATCAATTCTGCACGCAGTTCAGTTGCCAGCAAGTGCAGTAATTGAAGAAATTACCCTCATGTCCAACGCAGGAGTTTTGTGAACTTGAGATTTTAGACTGCTGGATTTTTCTCGAATTCCACAATCTTTGAATCTCTAGCTATATCCCCCAATCGAAAATCTAAAATCTAAAATCGAAAATCGATTCACCCTCACACCAACTTGTTATGACAATTGCATCTTCCACCGATTCCAATGGCTCGAACCCACTCTCGACTGACAGCATGAAACTGTTACAAACCGCAGAGAACAACATCCCGCGAATCCCCACTCGACCCGATCGCAATTCCTCGCACGGTCAAGAATCCAACGTACCCGTACCCTCAGAAGTAGGCCAGGAAGAAATGATGGCTGCCGTTCGGACAATACTGCTGGGAGTAGGGGAAGACCCCGAACGCGAAGGATTGCTCAAAACCCCGAAGCGGGTAGCAGAAGCAATGCGGTTTCTCACCAGCGGCTACAGTCAATCCCTCGAAGAACTCCTCAACGGCGCTATCTTTGACGAAGGTCACAACGAAATGGTACTGGTGCGAGACATCAGCGTATTCAGTATGTGCGAACACCATATGCTGCCGTTTATGGGCCGAGTTCACATCGCTTACATTCCCAACCAAAAAGTAGTGGGACTGAGCAAATTAGCCAGAATTGCCGAGATGTACAGCCGCCGGTTGCAGGTGCAAGAACGTTTGACGCGCCAAATTGCCGAAGCAGTTGAGACAATATTGGAACCGCAGGGAGTAGCTGTAGTAATGGAAGCCAGCCATATGTGCATGACGATGCGGGGTGTGCAAAAACCAGGTGCTTGGACGGTTACGAGTGCCATGTTGGGCGTCTTTCAAGATGAACAGAAAACTCGCGAAGAATTCCTGAATTTGATCCGCCACCAACCCGCATTCTTTTAGTCAGTTGACAGTTGACAGTTGGCAGTTGGCAGTTGGCAGTTAACAGTAATTAGTAGGTTGGGTTGAGGGACGAAACCCAACATAATCTATCAAGCAAGGCTAATGACAGCTAACAGTCAGCAGCTAACAGTCAGCAGTCAACAGTCAATAGCCAGAGTAAAGGCTGTGGGAGCAATTCCATAATCTAAAATCTAAAATCTAAAATCTAAAATCAGATGACGATCGACTAATAAACCCATAAAATAGACGGGTGACTCATGACTTGTGACTAATGAATCCTATTAAATTCGGTACAGATGGCTGGCGCGGCATCATTGCTGACGATTTTACATTCGATCGCGTGGCGTTAGTAGCTCCCCTAGCGGCACAAGTTCTCGCACAAACCGGCGGCAGCGATGGCAGCAGCGGTACCGTAATTGTCGGTCACGACCGCCGATTTCTGGCTGAAGAATTTGCCAAAACAGCGGCTGTTGCCATCCAAAACGCAGGATTTGACGTGCTGCTTAGCGAATCCTACGCCCCTACTCCAGCTTTCAGTTTAGCTGCCAAACAATTAAATGCTTTGGGTGCGATCGTCCTGACCGCCAGCCACAATCCCGGTGCATATTTAGGGTTAAAAGTCAAGGGCGGATTTGGCGGTTCAGTTTCGCCCGAAGTTACTCAACATATAGAAGAAAAACTCGAAAATCCGGCGGCACTTTCAGCAACTCCCGGGAAATTGGAGAATTTCAATCCTTGGCCGGCTTACTGCAAAACCTTGCGGGAAATGGTAGATATTGAGGCGATTAAAGAAGCGATCGCCAGCGGCAAAATTACAGTATTTGTAGATGTAATGCACGGTGCCGCCGCCGGAGGATTAGCTCAAATTTTAGAAGAAACAGTACATGAAGTCAACAGCGATCGAGATCCGCTGTTCGGTGGCGGTGCACCGGAACCTTTGCCGCGCTACCTGTCGCAGTTGTTCCGCGTGATGCGTACTCACCAGCGAAAAAGTTCTGGTTTGTCAATCGGATTTGTATTTGACGGAGATAGCGATCGAATTGCAGCCGTTGACTCTAGCGGCAACTTTCTCAGTTCACAAATCCTAGTTCCCATCTTAATCGAACATTTAGCAAAACGCCGCGGCTTGACGGGGGAAGTCATCAAAACAGTCAGCGGTTCAGACATAATTCCCAAAATTGCCAAGCTGTACAACTTGCCCTTATTTGAAACGCCGATCGGTTACAAGTATATAGCCGATCGAATGTTAACCACCCAAGTCTTAGTCGGCGGCGAAGAATCGGGAGGAATTGGCTACGGTACACACATCCCCGAACGAGATGCTTTACTGTCAGCGCTGTACTTGTTAGAAGCAGTTGTCAAATCCGGGGAAGATTTAAGCGAAATTTACAGCCGACTCCAACAAGAAACAAGCTTTACTTCAGCTTATGACAGAATCGACTTACACCTAGCAAACATGGACGAACGTTCCCGCTTGCTGGGACTGTTGGAAAATCAACCCTTAACAGAAATCGCCGGCAAAGCAGTTGTAGATTGCAACAAAGCTGACGGATATAAATTCCGTTTAGCAGACGGAAGTTGGCTGTTAATTCGGTTTAGCGGAACCGAACCTGTGTTGCGGCTGTATTCAGAAGCGGCGACATTGAAAGAAGTTATGCAAAACTTAAACTGGGCGAAAGCTTGGGCGCATAATTAATCGGAGTTTTCAACCGCAGATAAACGCAGATGAACGCGGATTACTTGAGATAAAATCTCTCTTTCTCCGTGTCCTCTGCGCCCTCTGCGGTTAAAAAAAGTATTGCCGTAGCAATCCTCCCATCAATTGTGAACTCTTTCTCTTCTCTTCTCTTCTTCGCGTCCTTCGCGTCTTCGCGGTTCGTAAAAAAAATCTTACTCACCAATGAAATACTATTGCTAGATCAGGTTAATTTTAGGATAAAAGCAAATGGCATACAGCGATTTCAGCCTTGCGAGAGTCAAAAAAGATTTTGGATTAACCTTAGATGAAAGTCGCAATTTATTTGCCGAGACAAAACGAGTTTCACCATCCGAAATTTTAACAACAATCCTAATTGATTATGTACCGCTAGCCACTTTTATTTCCACCGAAAAAGCTCGCTCAGAATTTTTGATTGCCCCCATATTAGCAGAAGTCCGGCGATTGTTAAACAAACAAGTTTCTCTTTTTTCCGGTAAGGATTTTACTGTCGATCCAGAAAGAGGTTTGCAAGGATTTTGCGATTATATTATTAGCGGATCTTCAGAACAATTGTTCATCAGTGCTCCGGTTATAACAATTTTTGAGGCAAAAAAGGAAGATATCATTGGCGGTTTGGGTCAATGCGTAGCCGCAATGGTAGCGGCCCAATGTTTCAATCGAAACCAAGACACTGAGGTCGATCGCATTTACGGCGCGGTGACGACGGGAACTAACTGGAAATTCTTGATTTTGGAGGAAACTACTGTTTATATCGATCCGATTGAATACTATATTCAAGATGTTGATAAGATTTTGGGAATTTTGTTGCAACCCTTTTCCCAATCTTTTGTTAATATGGAGCCGTAAGTTTTAAGAGAAATAATGAGCGATCGCAAATTGCTAGTTGTAGCTACGGGCAATCCGGGTAAACTCAAGGAAATGCAAGTTTATCTTCAGGATTTGGGATGGGAATTGCAGCTCAAACCCGAAGAGTTGGAAATTGAGGAAACAGGCGAAACTTTTATTGCTAATGCTTGCTTGAAGGCGTCTGAAGTGGCAAAAGCAACTGGTCAATGGTCGATCGCCGATGATTCTGGTTTAATGGTAGACGCACTCGACGGCCAACCTGGGATTTACTCCGCACGCTACGGCAAAACCGATGCTGACAGGATATCTCGACTTCTCACAGAATTGGGAAGCGAACAAAACCGGGAAGCACAATTTGTTTGCGCGATCGCGATCGCCCGTCCCGACGGTACCATTGCCTTGCAAGTAGAAGGAATTTGCCGAGGCGAAATCCTGCAGACTCCTCGCGGTACGGGAGGTTTCGGATATGACCCCATTTTCTACGTACCCGCACAGCAACAGACTTTTGCCGAAATGACACCCGATATCAAGCGATCGCACTCTCACCGCGGCCGAGCCTTCCAGGCTCTTATACCACAACTTGCGAAAATTGTCAACCCATAATCAGGAAAAAAGCCAAAACCGGGGGTAACTGTGGCATTGGATATTGACACTTAGGTATCACAACTAAACAGGAAAGAGGTTTTTCGTTGGCAATGACAGTTACTAAGGATCAATTACCAATGCCCAATGCCCAATGCCCAATGCCCCAGTATCTTAGATTGCCTCCAAGTTCTTTTCCCCAGTCCGAATCCGAATAATTTGTTCTACAGGAGAGATGAAAATCTTGCCGTCGCCAATCTCGCCCGTGCGGGAAGCCGCGATAATTTTATCAACCACCATGTCAACCTGATCGTTTTCCACAACAATCTCGACCTTGAGCTTTTGCAAGAACTCCACGGTGTACTCAGAACCGCGATAGCGTTCTGTCATGCCCTTCTGACGACCAAAACCTCTAACTTCAGAAACAGTCATCCCCACAATACCAGCATTGACGAGTGCGATTTTCACTTCGTCTAGTTTAAAGGGGCGAATAATAGCTTCAACCTTTTTCAAGTTTCTCACTCCTAACAGTTAGTACCTTCGTTATATTACTTAATCGGCGTGACATCTTTTAATATCACTGCCAGCAGCAAGTATTTTGTCAAGTATATTACCCTATCTTGTACTCGCGATGAAAGGCACGCCAACCTTTAACAATCTTCTCGGATTTTCGGGGCGAGCGGGTTCTCGGTTCCGGCTGCTCGCGGTAGAGTTAAGAAGACTGCAGCAGCCGTCCCCCGCCGATCTGCTAAAACAGAAAAAGAACGCAGGAGACAGGAGTTTTCCGAGTTTCCGCTTTGCTATGTCAGATTTACACGTATTGCTGAAAACTATAATTGCCAGAAGCGGTCAGTTAAACTATTCCTATGCACCCAGCCAGCCCTCCCCCTGACCGCAGCGGGCTTGATGCCCTACTGAGAAATCGCCCCTTCCTCGCCTTGTGGACGGGCCAGTTATTAGCCCAAGTGGCGGATAAAATCTTTTACGTATTGCTGATTATTCTACTAAAAACAGGCGACTACCTACCCTGGCCTGTTTCTTGGCAGCATTCGGGAAATTCTATGCTGTCAGCGGTGATGATCGCCTACACGGTGCCGGCGATCGTCTTTGGTTCCGCAGCCGGTATCGTCGTAGACCGCTTTTCCAAAAAGCAAATGCTGATCGCCTGCAACGTGATTCGAGCCGGGTTGATTGTAGCTTTGCCGTTTTTGCCCAAAGCTTTTGTGGTTTTGTTGACGATGACGTTTTTGATCTCTACCGTAACGCAATTTTTTGCTCCTGCAGAAGCGGCAGCCGTCCCCCTAGTCGTGGGGCGAGAGGGACTGATGTCAGCAAATGCTCTGTTCGCCTCGTCCACAATGGGCGGGATCATTATCGGGATGACGATCGGCGAACCGCTGTTTAGTTGGGTCAAACACAGCTTCGGATCAGCTTCTCAAGAGTTTTTGCTGGGCGCATTGTACCTGATCTCAGCAGGTTTGATCTATGCCATGCAGATCAAAGAAGGTCATGTAGGCAGCAGTGGCAAAAACGTCCATCCTTGGCAAGACCTCAAGGAAGGTTTGCGCTATTTGAAACACAATCACCTTGTCAGCAACGCGATGGTGCAGTTGACGATTTTGTATTCCGTGTTTGCGGCGCTTCAGGTGCTGGCGATCGCACTTTCAGGCAAAATAGGTCTCAAAGAAACTCAATTTGGCTTTTTGCTAGCTGCTGCGGGAGTCGGAATGGTCTTCGGCGCAGGCTTTTTGGGACACTGGGGCAGTCGGTTCCACCACAAACCTCTGCCGTTAATCGGTTTCTTGATGATGGGTTTTGTATTAGCAATGTTTGCCTTTACCCGACAGTTGTGGGTGGGATTCGGATTGAGTGCTCTGTTCGGTTTTGGTGCTTCGTTAATTAACGGGCCGATGCAGGCTCTGATTCAAGAAAAAACTCCAGAATCAATGCGGGGCAAGGTCTTTGGATTGGAAAACAATGCGATTAATATTGCTCTGAGCGTGCCTTTAGCGATTACCGGCCCGCTGACAGATGCTGTCAGCAAAGCCGTCCGATCGGATGACCTCGGCTTGCGGATCGTGTTACTGAGTTTGGGCTTTTTGGTCTCAGTGATGGGCATGGTAGCTTGGCGACATACTCGCAAAGTCTTGCAGGATGTTCTGTGAACTTTGGCAAGAAGGAAGAATGCAGACGGAAGGAAGAGGGAAGAAGAAGGAAAAGGGCTTTCTTTTCGCGATCGATCTCTAACATAGCAATCCCCCTGATGGTGAGGACGTTAGTTAATTGCTGAGACGATTGTTTTTCTTGTCGAATGCCGAATCACGAATGCTCTAAAAGCGTCCTATCGCGGTAAACAGCCATAGAGGCCGCTATTTTCTCTGTTTCTTTTCTTCCTCTGCTGTTCCACAATGTCTCGATCGGGCCAACCCTCTTCGAGCGCGAAATCTTTCGTAAAATCTCACCACTTAAATTTTCATAGTTTCATTAATTAAGATTAAAGTAGTATAAAAGCTTTCATTAAAAATCATAATTACTTTAAGGAAGGAAATTCTGTGCAACTAAAAACTAAAGTGACCGTTAGGCGTGCAACTGGTGGATTTGCTCTGATAGACAGCTTGATCCGCCACGGGGTGAAGCATATTTTTGGTTATCCCGGCGGCGCAATTCTGCCACTTTACGACGAACTCTACCGCGCTGAAGAAACTGGCGCTATCAAACATATTCTGGTGCGGCACGAGCAAGGTGCTGCTCACGCGGCTGACGGGTACGCCCGCGCTACCGGACAAGTTGGGGTTTGTTTCGCTACTTCGGGCCCGGGCGCAACTAATTTGGTGACGGGGATTGCGACGGCCCACATGGATTCGATCCCGATGGTAATTATTACCGGTCAGGTTCCACGTCCCGCGATCGGCACTGATGCGTTTCAGGAAACAGATATTTACGGGATTACCCTGCCAATTGTCAAGCATTCCTATGTAGTGCGCGAGCCGGGAGATATGGCGCGAATTGTGGCTGAAGCTTTCCACATCGCGAGTACAGGGCGGCCGGGGCCGGTGTTGGTTGACGTGCCCAAGGATGTGGGTTTAGAAGAATTTGACTATCTGCCCGTGGAACCCGGATCGGTGAGAATTCCGGGCTATCGGCCGACGGTGAAGGGCAATCCCCGCCAGATTAATCAAGCGATTCATTTGCTGAAGGAAGCGAAGCGTCCTTTGCTTTATGTGGGGGGCGGGGCGATCGCAGCGGCGGCCCACGAAGAAATTAAGGAACTGGCCGAACTTTTCCAATTGCCGGTCACAACAACGCTGATGGGCAAAGGTTCCTTTGACGAAAACCATCCTTTGTCGGTGAAAATGCTGGGGATGCACGGCACGGCTTACGCTAATTTTGCCGTTACCGAGTGCGATTTGCTGATTGCTGTAGGGGCGAGGTTTGACGATCGCGTGACCGGGAAATTAGACGAGTTTGCCGCGCGCGCTAAGGTGATTCACATCGATATCGACCCGGCGGAAGTAGGCAAAAATCGCGGCCCTGACGTGCCGATTGTCGGAGATGTCCGCCATGTTTTGATCGATTTGCTGCGCCGCTGTCGGGAAACTGGAGTTTCGGGGAAGACCGGACAGACTGCGGAATGGCTGCACAGGATCGATCAGTGGAAACAGGACTACCCGTTAGTTGTGCCTCATTACCCCGACATTTTGTCTCCGCAACAGGTGATTTCTCAGTTGGCTACTCAAGCGCCGGATGCTTACTACACAACGGATGTCGGTCAACATCAAATGTGGTCGGCTCAATTCTTGAACAACGGGCCGCGCCGCTGGATTTCTAGCGCTGGTTTGGGCACGATGGGTTTCGGGCTGCCGGCGGCGATGGGCGCGAAAATGGCCCTGCCCGATGAGCAAGTGATTTGTATTGCTGGCGATGCTAGCATCCAAATGAATATTCAAGAGTTGGGAACACTAACACAATACGGCATTAATGTCAAGATTGTGATTGTAAATAACGGCTGGCAGGGAATGGTGCGGCAGTGGCAGCAGGCGTTCTATGGGGAGCGTTATTCGTCGTCGAATATGACTGTGGGGATGCCAGATTTTGTGATGCTGGCTGAAGCTTACGGGGTGAGAGGGATGCTGGTTTCGCGGCCGGAGGAACTCAAAGATGCGATCGCTCAAATGCTCGCTCATGACGGCCCAGTGGTGATGAACGTGAAGGTGACGAGGGACGAAAACTGCTATCCGATGGTAGTTCCAGGTAAGAGCAACGCTCAAATGGTTGGTTTGCCCGAACGCAGCAAGTTGCAATCTGCGGAGTTGATTTATTGTCCGAGTTGCGGCGCGAAGAATGTTTCGAGCAATAAGTTTTGTCCTGAGTGCGGGACAAAAGTTTAACTAGGGACACGGCAATGCTTGGTTTGGCAGGGGTTTAAACCCCTGCCAAGCTTTCGGGTTAAGCGGTTTTTGGGGTTAAGTTGACACGATGAAAGGCAATGCGATGTCCTTACCCGGATCTGGTGTTTCATTTAAAACCATCTCCGCTGGCATCGCATCGAGAGCTTTAATCTGTAATCTCTAAGCCTATTTTATGAGCCAGTGTCTAAACCCTGATTGCCTATTCCAAAACCCCTCTGGCTCTACAAAATTTTGTCAAAAATGCGGCAATAAACTGCTATTGGGCGATCGCTACGGAGCCCAAAAAATTATTGGACAAGGGGGATTTGGGCGCACTTTTCTAGCTATTGACGAGTATAAACCCTCAAAACCTCCCTGCGTTATTAAACAATTGTACCCCCAATTTCAAGGCACTTCTAGTATCCAGAAAGCTACTGAGTTATTTGAGCTTGAAGCAGTACGCCTAGAACAGTTGGGTAAACATTCTCAAATTCCCGAATTATTAGCATATTTTAGTCAAGATGGACGGCAGTATTTAGTCCAAGAATTTATCGACGGTGAAAATGTAGCCCAAACACTAGAATCTAAGGGATATTTTAGCGAAACGCAGATTCGCAATTTGCTTAATAATTTACTGCCAGTATTCGAGTTCATTCACTCTCGCCAAGTTATTCATCGAGATATCAAGCCAGAAAATATTATTCTTCGGCAAGATGGGCAACTGGTTTTAGTTGACTTTGGAGCCGCGAAATATGCGACACAAACGGCTCTAGCGGTAACGGGAACGAGGATCGGGACGGCTGGATATACGGCACCAGAACAAGCCAACGGCAAAGCTATTCATGCGAGTGATATTTATAGTCTGGGTGTCACTTGTCTGTGTCTGTTAACTCAGGTTAAGCCAATTGATTTATTCGATGATACCGAGTTTGAGTGGGTGTGGCGAGAACACTTAAAAACATCTGTCAGTTCGGAACTGGGTCAGATTTTAGATAAAATGATACAACCTGCTATTAAGAAACGTTATCAGTCTGCTACTGAAGTGTTGCAGGCTCTTGCTTCTCAATCACCTCAACCATCACCTCAAGTACCTCCTCCGCCACCAGACTCCCTGAAATCGGCGCGGGATGTTGACTATACTCGTCTCCGGGATTTATTGGCCACAGGGGAGTGGAAAGAGGCGGATCAGGAAACATTCAAGGTGATGTTAAAAGCTGCTAGACGCGAGAAGGAAGGTTGGTTCGATACGAACTCGATCGAGAATTTTCCTGGCGATGATTTGCGGACGATCGACAAATTGTGGGTAAAATACAGTCAGGGTCACTTTGGCTTTAGCGTCCAGAAAAAAATCTGGTTAGAAATAGGCGGTAAAGTTGATTATGACACTGAATGCAAGCTAGGCGATCGTGTCGGTTGGCGAAAGAGGAGAAAGGGGAGGAAAGAGTGGTTGAGCTACAATGATTTAACCTTTAATTTGCAAGCACCACGGGGGCACCTCCCGTCCTGTGCGCGTGTGTTTGCGTGGGGGGGAGAAGGATTGGGTTGGGTTGTTGGGGTGTTGGGGTGGTTAGGGTTGGTTGTATGGTTCTCTCTTCTTTCACATCGAGAGCTGTAAGCTGTAATTTATAGCGATTTTAGCCCTTTGTCAAGTCTTTTTTATCGAACCTTATTTTTACGAAGTTTAGGGTGAGTTAGCGAAGTGTAACGCACCAATTATGTTAAAACATATACAGGTTAGATATGCCCTATTAAAATCTGTAGAAGACCTAAAAGTTTTCAGACCTAGGGCTCGCACCTTAGAAAATCATCCCCTATTTAAAGAATAGGACAAAGACCAGATAAATGCTGATATTCTCGCTGAAGAAGCTGAGTTAGAAACAACAATAAGATGTAAATAAACTTTGTGGTTTCCTCAAAATAGAAAAATTCGCCGGAGTAACAAATGAATCTTTATTTGGGAATAGATTTCGGCACGACTGGCGCTCGATCGACTGTCATAGACTCCCAGGGTACAATACATTGTGAGACTGAATATACTTTTGCCAACAACGGGCAACAACAGCGTGAATTGCCCTCGGTGTGGCAAAATGCGCTGTGGGATTCGATCGAGCAAATTCCCCCAACAATCCGCAATCAGGTAAGGGCGATCGCCCTTGACGGCACATCTTCCACTGTCATGCTGTGCAATACCGACGGTATACCAGTATGCGAGCCGATTTTATACAATGATGCGCGCGGTGCAGCGGTGACTGAGAGGTTGCGGGCGATCGCCCCTGCCAACCACACAGTATTAAGCGCTACATCCAGTCTGGCTAAACTCCTGTGGTGGCAGGAGGGCGGGCTAGAAGCCCACCCGACAAAACAATTCAGTCTTTGTGGAACAGGCATCTTGCCTGTTGTTGAGAAGCTTTATTTCCTGCATCAAGCTGACTGGCTGGCATTTCTGCTGCACGGAAAATTGGGAATTAGCGACTATCACAATGCTTTGAAACTCGGTTTCGATGTTGATACTTTGTGCTATCCGAATTGGCTGATAGAGGGAATTGCGGGCGCTGCAACTCCTGAATTGCCGCAAGTTGTGGCACCGGGCACGCCTGTGGGGGAAGTGAGAGCTCAAGTGGGCGATCGCTTCGGTTTTCCCCGCGATTGTATGATTTGTGCTGGTACAACCGATAGCATTGCCGCATTTTTAGCAAGCGGTGTCAATTTACCAGGGGAAGCAGTAAGTTCTCTCGGCTCTACACTAGCAGTCAAACTGTTAAGTCATACCCGCGTAGATGATTCTAGATACGGGATTTACAGTCATAAATTAGGCGATTTGTGGTTAGTTGGAGGTGCTTCTAATACCGGAGGTGCGGTGCTACGACACTTTTTTACTGATGTTGAGTTAGAAACTTATAGCACACAAATTGATCCAGAACAAGAGAGTTTGCTGGATTATTACCCATTGTTGAAAAAGGGCGATCGCTTTCCGATTAATGACCCGAATTTGCCGCCGCGACTCGAACCGCGTCCCACTGATTCTGTGGAATTTCTGCACGGTTTGCTAGAAAGTATAGCGCGAATTGAAGCGCGGGGATATCAATTATTGCAAGAATTGGGTGCAACTCCTTTGACCAAAGTTTATACGGCTGGCGGCGGGGCAAAAAATGCGGTTTGGAGTGCGATTAGAAAGCGTTATTTAAAAGTCCCTGTTGAAACGCCGATTCATACTGCGGCTGCTTACGGGGTGGCGCTGTTGGCGATGCGGGGGGCGATGGGGATATAATGCTAATTTTCGCGCACCATCCACACTAAAAATCCCAATATTTTATCTACTGGAGGTAGCGGATAATCGGTAAGATCGATCGTCACTATTTGCCCTTCCAGCTTGAGAAACCGCCAAGCTGTGCCGCTGGAAACGCTGCCGTAGATGACGGAAATCGATCGCCTTTTGGCTTCATTAAATCTCTGGGCCGCCACCATTTCAGCAATACATTGACCCAAACCTACTTTCAAATCTCCTTTTTTAGCTTCCACCATCACAATTACCGGGGCCTCCACGTCTAATTGTTCCGGGGAACGGCTGATGATAAAATCGCAAACTCCTGTAAGTCCAACAGCTACATCAACATTAAATTCCTCACCCGAAAACACGCTGATTTGTTGGTTCAGAATCCTGCGAACTTCCAGCAATACAGGGTTAATAATAGCTTCAGAACGGGCTTTTTCGGTGCTAGTGGCGATCGCCCAAGGCAAATTTGTCTCCAGCATGGTCTGCAATGCTGTTGCGGGTGCGATCGGTTCGATTTCCGGCAGAAATCTGATTCCTTCCACTACTGTAAGATTGAAGGCTTCTTTAACCTTGCCGATGGTTGTAAATTGACTGTAAGACATAAGAGTTTAGGTTTTTATTTCTACTTTTTACTTAGATAAAACGAAGGTTGAAACCGCGTCTACATAAACGAGATCCCCGACGTGGACTAAAGATAAAAACGTAATTTTTACCGCATTTTTACCCCCCCTTCTTCAACCCGCTATTCTAGGGTTTTGCCTGTATAGACGCGGTTTAAACCGCCGGATTTTCTATTACACTCGCTGCAACTTAGCTGTTCTCGGATCGATGATTTTTCTGCCCAAACCCGAAAACTTAATTGCCAGATTAGTTTTATCGCCCGCCCCTAAAACGTGCGTAATTTCTCCAACTCCAAAAGCATGATGAAAAACCCGATCGCCCGTTTGCCAATCCGCCGATTGTCCATTGTTTCCCGCTTGAGAACTGCCGGAATTAGCGGCTGAATTATTAGTTTTTCCCTTAGATGTAGCCGTTTTCCCCCCTTGAGTTTTCTTCGCACTTCCAGCCAGCAAATGTGTCGGTAATTCCCCTAAGAATAGCGAAGGGGTGCAGTGTTCCCGGAAACCTCCCCAGAGGCGGCGTTCGCGAGTGTGGGTGAGAAATAGCAATTCCTGGGCGCGAGTGATGCCGACGTAGCACAAACGGCGTTCTTCTTCGATCGCTTTTGGGTCGTCCAAGCTGCGGAAATTGGGAAATAAACCCTGTTCCATTCCGACTAGAAATACTACGGGAAATTCTAGCCCTTTTGCTGAGTGCAGCGTCATCAGCGACACGCGGGAATCTTCTTCCTGCAAGTCATCTAAATCGGATGCTAAAGATGCTTTTGCTAAAAATGATGTCAGCGTCGGTTCTTCGTTTTGTTCTTCAAATTGTAGCACTGCATTGTACAATTCTATGACGTTTTCTATGCGATTTGTGGCTTCGTCGGTTCCTTGATTTTTCAAATCTTCAATGTAGCCTGAATCTTGGATAATTCCTTGGACAATTTGCGAAGCCGGCAGGGTTTCAAGTTGCGATTGCCAACGACCAATCATTTCGGCAAACTTAATAATAGCTTTTGCCGATCGCCCTGCTAGAGTATTGACAGAAGATTCATCGCTGAGGATTTCCCACAGGGGAATGCCCAATTGAGTTGCAGCGTCTTCCACTTTGGAAAATGTGGTATCGCCAATGCCGCGACGGGGAGTATTGATGATGCGTTTGAGGCTGACGCTATCGTCGGGATTGGCAACCGCCCGCAGGTATGCTAGGATATCTTTGATTTCTTTGCGATCGTAAAACTTCAGGCCACCGACAATATTGTAAGGAATATCTAAACGCATTAACGCTTCTTCAAAGGAGCGAGATTGAGCATTTGTGCGGTAGAGAATCGCAAAGTTACTGCCGTTTTCGTATTCGGAATTTTGGCGCTTTAAGGAATGAATTTGACCAGCTACAAATTCCGCTTCATCTAATTCGTTGTCCGCCCGCCAGACAACAATCGGAGCTCCCGGTTCGCGAGTCGGGCGCAGAATTTTTTCGATGCGTTCGGTATTGTGTTCGATTAAGTGGTTCGCCACTTGCAGGATGTTTTCGCGCGATCGATAATTTTCCTCTAATTTTACCATTGTCTGAGTTTTTGCATCGGACAAACCATCTCCAAAATCCTCTTGAAATTCCAGCAATATGGTATAATCTGCCATCCGAAAGCTGTAAATTGATTGATCGACATCGCCCACGACAAAAATCGAGCGGTTTTGCCATTTATCGAAGTTTTTCGGGTCGGCGTTATTTGTCACCAACATCCGAATCAAATCGTATTGAGTGCGGTTAGTATCTTGGTATTCGTCAACTAAAATATGGCAAAACTTTTTATGCCAGTAACTTAATACTTCCTCGTTTTGGCTCAAAAGTTTAACGGGAACCAAGATTAAATCGTCAAAATCTAGGGCATTGTTGGCTGCTAAAGCGTCTTGGTAGCGACTGTAAACATCGGCAATTACACGACCGCGATAATCCGGTTCTGCTGCTTGGTATTCTTGAGGCGACAAGCCTTTATTTTTAGCGTTGCTGATGACATAGCGGACTTTTCTGGGGTCAAATTTCTTGTCGTCGAGGTTCAGGGTTTTGGTGACGATTTGTTTGACGATGCTTTGAGCATCTGACTCGTCAAAAATCGAAAAGTTTTTCTTCCACTGGCGACCTTTTTCGTCTTGGTATTTCTCAATGTCGTAGCGGAGAATCCGGCCGCACAAAGAGTGAAAAGTCCCCATCCAAATCTGTTTGGTAATTCTCTGGTAAATTTGCGATCGCAATTTGGTTTGCACATTCGGGGCCAACTCTACCAAAGGTTTGCCATATTCCGCTTCAGCTTGCTGAGTGGCCAGCAATTTCTCAATTCTTTCTTTCATCTCCCTGGCGGCTTTATTTGTAAATGTCACCGCCAGAATATTTTCTGGATCAACTCGATGCGTGCGAACTAAGTTAGCAACTCGGTAAGTTAGAGCTCTTGTTTTGCCGGAACCAGCGCCGGCTACTACTAATAGCGGCCCGTTATAATGGGCGACGGCTTGGCGCTGAGATGGGTTGAGGTGGCTGAGGAAATCAGTGGTTTGAGTCATAGCTAAAAAGTTAGTTTTATTGTTTAAGGTAAATAATACTGGGATGCGATACGGCGAGTTTTTTTAACGTAAGGTGCGCTAGGCGCACCCTATATTATAACTAGAATGGTAATTTTTTAAACTTTAAATATTTTTCGGTCAAACGACTTGTTTAAGGTAAGGTGCTTGGCGCGCACCCTACACAATAACTAGATAGGTGATTTTTTTTAACGTTTAAATATTCGTGTCAGCCAAATTGCTGTTAATATTCCCAAGCCAATCCAAATGGCAATAATCACAACAGCGGCAACCCGATTTATCGGTTTTCCTCGCTCTATTTCTGCGGCTGCTTTTTCCCGACAATCCGCTAAAACCTGTGGCGGAATCATCTTCAGTACCAGCCAAATTCCCAAAGGTACAATTATCAAATCGTCCAAGTAGCCAAGAATTGGTATGAAGTCAGGAATTAAGTCGAGCGGGCTAAAAGCGTAGGCAACCGTAAGGCCTGCTAAAATTCTGGCGTACCAAGGTACTCTCGGGTCTATACTGGCTAAATAAACAGCGTAAGTTTCTTTTTTGAGTCGGCGGGCAACTTGTTTTAAGGATTGCATCTTTTAACAATTTTATCATTTTTAAATTTTATTTAAAATGAAATAGTAGTTGCGTCGGAGTGTCATAAACTGGGTGGGTTTCTATATTTATCGTTGCCAAACCTCTTATTTTACCCAGAACACCAATTTTTTAGGGGAGCGTCCTGCGGACATCATAATAACTCATAATTTATTCAGAAGTACGGACTATTTTTTTAGTTGCTAAAAATGTAACAACCCGGATATTTAGCAATTTCAGTGGGAAGGTAAAGTATAGCATCTGTTGTATGTGAGGAGAATCAAATTTATGAATTCAACTTTACGATCGCGCGATCGCATTAATTTCCGTAGCCTGGTAACAGCGTTGTGTTTAACCTTAACTCTCGTGAGTTTCGCGGGATTAGATCCGGCGGCTGCTCAAGAACAGCGGATCAGAACGCTGACTGTTACTGGGCGGGGTGTGGAAGCGATTCCTACAACTCAAACACAAGTGCGGCTGGGGGTTGAGGTGCAGGGGAAAACGGCGGCCGAGGTGCAGCAGGAAGTGGCGAGGCGATCGTCCGCTGTGGTAGAGTTGCTGCGATCGCGCCAAGTCGAAAAACTCGAAACTGCCGGCATCTCCCTCAATCCCATTTATAACTTCGACAACAACCAACAGCGCTTGACTGGCTATACGGCGACGAATACCGTCAGTTTTCGGATTAATACTGCATCTGCCGGCACTTTGCTTGACGATGCGGTGAATGCCGGAGCCACACGCATCGACGGCGTGAGTTTTGCCGCTGCCGAAAGTGCGATCGAATCTGCTCGAAAACAAGCACTCCGCAAAGCAACTCAAGATGCTCAAGCGCAAGCGGATGCAGTCTTTAGCGCCCTCAACCTCAAGCGGGGAGAGATTCTGGGCATTCAAGTCAACGGTGCTAGCCCGCCACCTCCCATGTATCGGCAATTGGCAGGTGCTCGCGCTGCTGCTGCTGACGCTACAACGCCTGTGGTGGGAGGGGAACAGCAGGTAGAAGCTTCTGTGACTTTGCAATTTGGATATTAAATAGTTAAGGGTTGAACTGGCCACATCAGCTTGACCCTAACTATTTCTCGATTTATCAAGCAGCTTTTTCTACAAAAAACTTTAGCCGTTTTAAACTTTTGCCAGTAGTCGAGCAATTGTTCGCCTCCCACACAAATATTTCCGTATCTTCGCCCCCAAGAGCCACAACAATCAAAGCCTTAACAATTTTAGCGCCAAACAAAGTTTCACTCTAAGTAAGTCAGTGGAAAAATTCATAATTAGCTAAGGAAATATTAAGTGGCGCGCTCTGAGTTAAAGTGTAACTGCTCATCGCCACAAAGTTGCGGTGAGCAGTTACGACAAAGGGCGACAACCTAATTGTCAACTATGAACGAAATATCTCGTTCTTGAGGGAGAGAGTTCCTCAATAAATATACTCTGCGCTACACCATAGGCGATCGCATTCCTCCTAAACAGAAAAGAGTGGACTCTTTTCTAAGATCCACTCTCTGTTAAACTCTCTTAGGGCTAGCTTTAACAAGCTGGAGTTAAGCCCTGAGCAGTTACGACAAAGGGCGACAACCTAATTGTCAACTATGAACGAAATATCTCGTTCTTGAGGGAGAGAGTTCCTCAATAAATATACTCTGCGCTACACCATAGGCGATCGCATTCCTCCTAAACAGAAAAGAGTGGACTCTTTTCTAAGATCCACTCTCTGTTAAACTCTCTTAGGGCTAGCTTTAACAAGCTGGAGTTAAGCCCTTACTTTACCTAGTCCTTAATGATTCTCTTGTCATTAATGACCACTTGATCCTTGAGTTCAGGACTGCCGGAGATGTGAATATCGCTATCCTTATTTTCCTCTGCGGCGGATTCGGCTAGATATTGGGCAGATGACTTAACATCGTGCGCTGCACCTTGAGGAGATGGGGTTGCATTTTGGGCAGATGACCTAAAATCAGGCACTGCAGGTTTAGCAGATCCGGCTGCATTTTGGGCAGATGATTTAAAATCATGCGCTGCACCTTGAGGAGATGGGGTTGCATTTTGGGCAGATGACTTAACATCCTGCGCTGCACCTTTAGCAGATTCGACAGCATTTTGGGCAGATGACTTAACATCCTGCTTAACATCCTGCGCTGCACCTTTAGCAGATTCGGCAGCATTTTGGGCAGATGACTTAACATCCTGCGCTGCACCTTTAGCAGATTCGGCGGCGCTTTGAGCAGATGACTTAATTGATTCAGCGGCACTTTGGCCAGAGGACTTAAGCGATTCGGCGGCACTTTTTATAGAGGGCTCAACTGCCTTCGCTGTATCTTTTACAGTCGATCTAAGATCCTGAGTGGCACCCTCAATTTCCTGAGCTACAGCTTTGACAGAAGGCTTAACTTCATCAGCAGTACTCTTAATAGAGTCCGCTGCACTTTGTATAGAAGGCTTGACACCTTCGACTGTCTGCTTGACTGAATCTTTTACTTCTCTAATCGTAGGTGTGACTTCCTCGGATGCGCTCTTGACTGCATCTACTACAGAAGGCTTGACTTCCTTAACTGTCTGATCGACAGATTCGGCTATACTTTTAATCGAAGGCTTAGTTTCCTCAACAGTCTCCTTGACTGCTTCTGCTGTAGCTTTGATAGATGGTTTAACTTCCTCAGCAGTTTCCTTTACTACTGTCCCTAGCTCTTCTACAGTGTGTTTAATACCGTCTGCTACAGTGTGTGCTGCATCCCCTAAATTATCTACAGCACGATTAACAGTATCAGCAGTACCTTTACCAATCATAGCGCCAGCAACTGAGCCTGCTACAGCACCAATAATGCCTCCAGAACGAGCACCGAGTATACCACCGACTGCTGCTCCAGCTATCCTCGCACCAATGCCTGAGCCTGATGATTGATCTTCGTGTGATTCTGCATTTTCGTTAGTCTGAGCCTGAATCTGCTGGTTCTCGCTATTGTCAACTTTCTTTTCCTGGAAGTCAGGATTTGCTTCAGGCTGGTTAAAAGGCTGCTTATTATCAGTCATAGATATCCTTGAGTATTACTGCTACACTTACTAGGCTAACTATATACTTCTCAGAAAATGTACTGCCTAAGAACTAGATTTTGACTGTTACTTAAGAAGTAGATTCTCAAAGGTACTGACCACTACGGCGCTAGCGGCTCGCTGTTCATTCGACATTGAAGAAGCTGGAGGCGCGCGATCGGACATCTGGAACAGTCTTAGCTTAGCGATCCAAAAATAACTCATGTATACAGAGTTATTTACAGATTAAATGATTATTAATAAATATTCTAAAAAAATGTGGAGTGCCAGCTTATAAATTAACGTTAAAAAAAAATAAATTATTATATGTCTTTAAAAAAATAACTATTAAATAATTGAATTAAGTGATTTGTTTTGTAGGCGTTGCTGATTTACGGTAGGAAAGGCTAAATATGCAAGTCAGAGAAACCACTATCCACAAAGATTCGGGATTTTCAACTGATTTTTTTCATACCCTGATTAAGCCACGCCAGATTTGGGAGTGATCTAACTCACCAGGAGATCTCTTTGAACAGCAAATTGACCGCTGCCGCCACCAGAGGCGATCGCACTTACGTGTAATTGGGCATAAGTTCGATCGCCCCCAACAACCCCCAAAACTTCAATTACTACCGGATCGTCGATCGAAGTGACAGAGATCGACTAAAGTAAACAGAAATTATTATTGGCGGTAATTAGAGTGATCGAGACTTTAGCAACAGGAGTCGCAGCAGCAGGTTCGCTGCTAGCATTGGGCGGGTTAGGCCTAGAGTTGAACTATCGCCGGACTGGAAGTCCAAATAAACTAGAACTAACAGCCGGAGAATGGCACTTAGCCATCTCCGAACCCAACCGCTATCTTTTAGTCGGGGAAATGGAGTTCCGCAACCTGACACAGCGGTTTGAGATTATGTTGCCGGAAGTGCGGGCACAGGTGAAACTGCTGTCTGACGGAAGTTTGGATGGCGTTACTTCCCAGACAAAGGTGATTCCTTGCCACAAAGAGGCAGCAGCCAGAGCAGACGATTACTGGTTCGGGTATATTGTTAAAGCCCAAAAAAACACGAAAATTAAAGTCTCTGTAGACATTCAAGGGCAAGATTTAACCAAATTGCAATCAGCTTGGGTGCAAGTACACTTCGTCACCTACGGCCCAGGCGGGCGCATCCCCAAAGTCCGTAACGTAGTAGTCCCGCTGCAATTCCCCAACTCGGACACCGTACCCATCGCCAGAAATGTCGGAGTTGCAGAAGTCTTGCCGATTCGCACTCACATACTGGCCGAATTGGACAATCCCGTCGAAATAGTCAAGCGGTACGTGCTGCCGCGCGCCCAGAAAGGCGATATTGTCGCCTTGGCAGAAACTCCCCTAGCTTTGATGCAGGGACGCTACCGCCATCCCAGCGAAGTCAAACCAGGATGGGCGGCAAAGCGAGTGTGCTTGTTTTTCTTGCCCACGTCGAGTTTGGCCACGGCTTGCGGGATGCAGACGTTGGTTGATGTAGTAGGTCCTTGGCGCGTAGTAGCAGCATTTGCGATCGGCGCTGTGGCTAAAATATTTGGTAAACCGGGAGTCTTTTACCAACTAGCAGGGGAACAAGCCAGGCTGATCGACGACGTTACCGGGACTTTGCCTCCCTTTGACCAATTTATTGTCCTCGGCCCAGACAATCCCCAGCAAGTTGTAGAAGAAATTCAACGAGAAACCGGACTTGCGGCGGCGATCGTAGACGCTAATGACTTGAAAGCAGTTAAGATATTAGCAGCGACCTCCGATTTATCGGTAACATTCTTAGAGCAAGCTTTGCGAAGCAACCCTGCCGGGAATGGTGACGAGCGAACACCGGTCGTTGTAATTCGACCTCTGCCACAAAAATCTTGAGTTGAAAACAGAAAATTAAAAATTCCAAAAGATGATTTGAAATTTTTAATTTTCGATCGATCAAGAAAGGGAGAAGAATCAAAAGTTATAAGTTTTGAAATCAAAATTTACCTATTCACAACTCAAAACTTATCTAGCTCTTCCCCTTTCTGAATTTTTATTTTTAAATTTCCATTCTCCACTTTTATGCTATGACTTCATTTCCCTCCCAAAACCAAAACCCGGTTGTGATTCGCCCGTTTCAGTATCGCGACATCGAGGTGATGGAACAACTGTGCGCGGAAACAGCCGACGAGCCAGAAAATCGCAAGGGCGCAAGCTGCGACGTGGTACTGGGTAGAAAGTTGCAGCAGATTCGCCGCTGGTACGGAGTGCTAAAGATTTTTAGCTTGTTTCCCAACCCTTGTCAGTCCCTGTTCCGGGCCCACGTTGCCGAAGAAGAGGGGAGCGTGAAGGGCATAATTCAGATTTCTCCCTTCAACCGCACCCGCAGCACTTGGCGGATCGATCGCATAGGAGTAGACCCGGAAGCCCGCAGCAAAGGAATTGGTTCTATGCTGCTGCGGTACTGCTTTGAGGCAGTCTGGGAGGCGCGGACGTGGCTGTTGGAAGTGAACGTCGGCGACACAACTTCCTTGGCTTTGTATCGGCAAAACGGGTTTCAGCCTTTGGCGCAGATGACTTACTGGACGATCGCCCCAGAACGCCTTCAAGAAATGGCCAACTCGACGCCAGATTTGCCCAACCTGCTGCCGGTCAGCAACGCCGACGCTCAGTTGCTCTACCAACTGGATACCGCGTCTATGCCGCCGCTGGTGCGCCAAGTATTCGATCGCCACATTCAAGATTTCAAAACCAGTTTTTTCGGCGCTTTAGTCGAAGGTGTCAGACAGTGGCTGGGCAAAACAGAAGTAGTTAGCGGCTACGTGTTTGAACCGCAGCGCAAAGCCGCGATCGGCTATTTTCAGGTGCAGCTATCCCGCAACGGCCAGCAACCGCACGTCGCCCAGTTGACTGTACACCCGGCCTACACTTGGCTTTACCCAGAACTGCTGTCCCAGATGGCGCGCCTCGTTCAAGATTTCCCAGTTCAAAGCCTGCAACTGGCTTCCGCTGACTATCAGCCGGAACGGGAAGCTTATTTAGAGCAATTTGGAGCAGTGCGCGTGGAACACAGTTTGCTGATGTCTCGCTCGGTGTGGCACAAATTGCGCGAGTCCAAGTTGGTCTCTCTCGAAGGACTGCAGCTATCAGAAATGCTGCAAAGCTTCCAGCCAACTCGCAAACCCGTACCCGGCAGGATGTCCTGGCTCGGCCCGATGGCTGGGGAAGCAGCAGCAGGGCCCGCATCCTCCGAGATTAAACCGCTCTTGGCTGACTCAGGAAACAGCCAAACGAATCAAGTTAACCCCTTGGGCGGCCAAAATTCCGAATCAGCAGCAACTGATGGCAGCAGCATTTTGCCTTTAAATCTGCCAGAGTTGCCTCTTGACGGTCGCTGGCCCGGAGAACTCAATTCTTAATAAGTGAAAGCAGAAGGTAAAAGGTATAAGGCAGAAAAAAATAAAATTAATCATCCAATAAATTACTTTTTTCTGTCATAATCCCCAAATCTCCCTTCTGCTTTTGATTAATATCAACTTAAGATTACCTATCTTCTTCTTGCTTTCTTCTCTTCTTCCTTCGCAACAAGAGCGCTAACGCGCCGCTTGGCTAACGCACCTCGAAGCGGTTCGTTAAAGAAGATTATTTCCGCAAAAAAACAGTAAATCTAAAATCTAAAATCTAAAATCTAAAATTGATTGATTGATAATGTCCAACGATAAATTATGGATTTCAGCTCTGGGATTAGATATCGGCCTCAAACGAGTCGGCATCGCCGGGTGTGACGGCACTGGTTTAATAGCTACGGGCATTACAACACTGGTACGATCGTCATTCGAGCGAGACGTAGCTTATCTCCGAGAGCTCGTGCGAGAGCGGAGAGTTCAAATTTTGGTTGCAGGCTTGCCCTACTCTCTGAGCCGGGAATTAGGCACTCAAGCCCGACAAGTGCAGAAATATGCTACTCGCATCGCCACAGCCTTAGAGCTCCCCCTAGAATACGTGGACGAGCGCCTGACTTCGGTTGAGGCAGAGGAATTGATGAAAGCAGCAGGGATTTCGCTGTCCCAAAATAAGGGTTCGATCGATCGCAAAGCAGCCGCCCTGATTTTGCAGCAGTGGTTGGACGAGCGGAGGCAAAAGATCTGAGCAATTCCTAATCCTTGATAGCTGGTAACAAAGGCATGATATCCTGGTTGTGCAAGTTTGCTACGCACACCTGTAACCCTTGACAAACTGGAGAAAATTCTGCTGTACCTCGGTACTGAAGAAGCACAAAATCGTGATTTGTCCTCAGTGTCGCTTGCTGACTCGACTGAGATTTAAACGCTGCACTCCTCGCCTGTGGAAAAGGCCGCGAGTCTCGCGGTTTAAGCTGGTGGACTGGTGATCGCCCACTTAGCCAGAATATCGCCACGAAAATTCCCCATTGTCAAGCAAACGTTACTGAATTATTGACGGAAAATAAGATACACGCGATGTCCTCATCCCCATACCGCAAAAAAGAGAATGGCAATTCCAACGAAGAGTCCGTCACCCTGACGGATGAAGTTGGGCGATCGCTGGCTTGCAACATAGAATATTCTATGAATCTAGAAGGTCAAGAATACGCTTTGCTGCTTCCGATTGACTCGCCCGTAGAAATTTTTACTTGGCAGGGAGACGATAACGACGAAGCAGCAATTCCTGTAGAAGACGAAGCCGAAATTGACAAAATTTTTGATACAGCTAAAGTTGTGCTGCAAGAGCAGAACTTGACGCTCCGACGCACGGCGGTGACGCTGACTGTGGTGGGCGAATTGCCGGAATTTCCCGAAGAGGATATGACATCGGATGTCGATCCAGATGAGGAGTCCGAGTTCGAGGAGCTGATGTGGCTGACCAGTTTCTACCACGAAGAACAGGAATATGCCATTTATACGCCTCTAGACCCGTTCTTTATCTTGGCTAGAATGGATGACGACGGCAAGCCAGAATTGCTTTCGGAAGAAGAGTTCCAAAGGCTGGAACCGATGTTACCTATGCTGGAAGACCAGTTCTTTGACGATCTTGATTAGAGATTAATTGCAGACACAAGGTCTGATGGCAAAAAGCAGAATTTTTTACTATTTTATAAAAAAGTAAACTGCTCGCCCGATCGAACTTTTTCGAGATGGCCGCTTCTGCCTTCGCGATCGGGCGTTTGAATTGGGCCGCGTGAATAGGGTCTTTTAAAGGGCTTGTATTCCTAACTTTTCGGTCATCAATCGCAGGTCATCAGTCATTAGTCGCTAGTTAACCCCCGCTTATCCAGGACAACGGACTATGAGTAAAGAACAAATGACAAAAGGCAGCGCGCGCGAGAGCCGAAAAGGTAATCCGCAAGTCTCTAAATGGTTGTTTTATCTGGCGTTGCTACCGGCAATCTGGGGAGTTTGTGCTTGGCAAGGCTGGGCTTGGTGGAGCTGGGCTTCGGCGCCGCCTAAAATCACATCCTCATTGGGGAATCCGGCAGAAGATGCTGCTGTTTCGATCCAAATCCCGGAGGGTACTCCCAGTCAAAAAATCGGTCGGGATTTAGAGGCAGCGGGGTTGATTCGATCGAGCTCGGCATGGAATATGTGGACCCGCTGGCTGACTCTGCAAAACCGCGAGGGAGGTTTTCAAGCAGGAACTTACCGACTGTCGCCGACTCAGCCTCTGAGTGCAATTGCTGACAAAATTTGGAAGGGCGAAGTCGTACAGCAGAGTTTCACGATTCCAGAAGGGTGGTCGCTGCAACAAATGAGCGCTTATTTTGAAGCGCAAGGTTTTTTCCCGGCTAAGGATTTTATGGCGGTGGCGAGTCAAGTTCCCTACGCTCAGTACCCTTGGTTACCGAGTGGCCTGCCTCACTTGGAAGGGTTTTTGTACCCGGATACTTATCAGCTAGACGGCGATGCAATTAGCCCGGAAGCTGTCATTAAGCAAATGCTCGGTCGCTTCGAGGAGTTGGCTTTGCCGATATATCAAAAGAATCAGAAGAAAACTAAGCTGGATTTGAAAGAGTGGGTGACGCTGGCGAGTATTGTCGAAAAAGAGGCGGTGGTTGCGGGCGAGCGCAATCGTATTTCTGGGGTATTCAACAACCGTCTGAATAAGGGTATGGCCTTGGGTTCTGACCCGACGGTTGAATACGCCCTCGGCATTAGGCAAACGAAGGAAAAGCCTTTGACTTTCAAGCAGGTGGAAACGCCTTCTCCTTACAATACTTATATCAATGTAGGGCTGCCACCAACTCCGATCGCATCTCCGGGAATAGCAAGTCTGGAAGCTACTCTGACTCCGGAAAAGACAGAATACCTGTACTTTATGGCTCGATACGACGGCACTCACATTTTTAGCCGCACGCAGGCGGAACACGATGCTGCGATTGCTAAAGTTGACCAGCAGTTGCGATCGACTCAATAGATAGGCAATGACTAATACAAAAGTAAAAAGTCAAAAGTCACAAAGCAAAAGCAATAATTATTCACTTTTGATTTTTTACTTTTTTAATCTTTAACTTCCAATTTCTTATTTCTCAATCTAAAACCTAAAATCTAAAATCATTATGACTTGGGGTAAAATACTACAGCCTGACTTAGTTCTCGGCGATTCAGTCATGAAGTTAACGGCTGATATTCTTCAGAAATATAATATTAAAGGATTAGTTTTGGATGTGGACGAAACTCTCGTTCCCATCACTGCAATGAATGCTTCTCCTGAACTCACCCTGTGGGTGGAAGAAATTAAACCGGTGGTATCGCTGTGGTTGGCGAGTAATAATTTAAGCCAGACTCGGATCGGTCGGATTGCTGAGTCTTTGAATCTACCTTACATCACGGGTGCGGCTAAGCCGTCGCGTCGCAAGTTGCGAAAGGCTATTAATGCGATGAATTTGCCGGTGGAACAGGTGGCGATGGTGGGCGATCGACTTTTTACTGATGTTTTGGCAGGCAATCGTTTGGGTATGTTTACTATTTTAGTGGAACCCATGGTTGATGCTGGCTATGCGCTTCGCAAGTATCCGGTGCGCTCTTTTGAAGTTTGGGTTTCTCAAGCTTTGGGGGCTTCTCTTGATAGCAGAAATTAGAAAGATTTAAATGACTCAAACTATTGTTGTTAAAATAGGAACTTCGACGCTGACTCGCTCGACTACGGGAAACTTAGCTCTTTCAACTATTGCTGCATTGGTCGAAATTTTAGCTAATTTGCGGCAGCAAGGCCATCGAGTAGTTTTGGTTTCTTCGGGTGCGGTTGGGGTGGGCTGCGCGCGCTTGGGTTTGACGGAACGCCCGCGAAACATTGCTTTAAAACAGGCTGTGGCGGCTGTGGGCCAAGGGCGGCTGATGCGGGTGTACGATGACTTGTTTACTACTCTGCAACAGCCGATCGCTCAAGTATTGCTCACCAGGGGCGATTTAGTGCAGCGTAACGGTTATGTTAACGCTTGCAATACTTTTCAGCAACTGCTCAGGTTGGGCGTGATTCCGATCGTCAATGAAAACGATACAGTAGCGGTAGACGAGCTCAAATTTGGCGATAACGACACGCTTTCGGCGCTAGTAGCGAGTTTGGTAGAAGCAGATTGGTTGTTTGTGCTCACAGATGTCGATCGGCTGTATTCCGCCGATCCGCGCAGCAATCCCGACGCGCAGCCGATCACCCTAGTCCAAAGTATGGCACAGCTCACAGAATTTCAGGTGCAAACAGGAGATTCCCGCAGCGGCTGGGGAACCGGCGGAATGGTGACAAAAATTGAAGCAGCCAGAATAGCAACGGCATCGGGAGTGCGGACTGTCATCACTGACGGCTGCTTTCCTGGTAATATCGAGAAAATACTTAACGGAGAGTCGATCGGTACTCAATTTGAGCCTCAACCGCGCCCTGTAAACGCTCGCAAACACTGGATAGCTAACGTCCTAATTCCGGCAGGAAAACTATATTTAGATGCGGGTGCTGTCAAGGCAATTTCCCACGGCGGAAAATCGCTTTTAGCTGCGGGTATTGCTCAAGTAGAAGGAGAATTTCAAGCTGATGATTCCGTGCAGTTGTGCGACGCAGCCGGCAAGCAAATTGCTAGAGGACTTGTGAATTATAGCAGTTTAGAATTGAGACAAATCCAGGGCTGCAAGTCCGAGAAAATTGCTGAGATTTTAGGCTATGCAGGCGTAGAAACGGCGGTACACCGAGATAATTTAGTGATTGTTTAAACTAACAAATATCGAGACAGTCGATCGCGCAATGAGCGAAGGCAGAAATTGAGGATATTTGCAGCACAGTCTTGCAAGAATTTCTTTGGCTGTGTCGGAACAGCTCGTTCATCGCTTCTGTAAACAGTTCAAATACATTTTGTGCTAATTCTAAAGCTGCTTGGCATTCCGCATTAGTAAGTTTGATCTCTGCTAAAAGTTGCAACATCTCTGGCGTGTTTAAAAGGTGATAATTTTCTAAACCCCCATAACCTCCTCCAAAATCAACAGATTCTTTTTGGGTAATTGGCTGTAATTCTTTTACCACTGCTAGCGCCGCTTCAAAAAAAACTTGGGCGGTTCCTTCGAGGGCTTCCACTAACACCAGTTTCTGAATGGGAGAGGCTTTCCAAGCGTAGCGTTCGATCACTGAACAAAGCGATCGAGTTTTTTTAGTTTCTTCACCCCAAAGCAGTCTGAAGTCGCCGTAACTCATTAACTGGTTTAAGCCCAGTTCCTCTAGGTATTCTAGATAGTCGTGCCAGTAATAGTTTTTTTTATAAGTATATTTATTAATTAGTTCCTGAACTTTGTTATTACTAGAAGATTCTCGCAGCACATATTTATTTACATCGATCAATCCCACAGCCAAAGGAGCGAGTACAGGTGCAAAAATTAGTCGTTGATTCGCGTGAATATGTTTATTGGCTAGAAAGTCAAACAAGGGCAATTTTGCAAACTCTTGCTTTTTGGGTTCAATGAATGCTACAATGGCTTTCATACTTTTTTCGCCTGAATAGTTGCTGTCAAAATAATCTTCATACTTCTGTTAATTATCTATATTTTCGAGCCTAAATACTTGTGTTTATTATCATACATATTCGTATTTTAGATCATAGGTAAGAGTGTTTGCAGTCACAGGAAATTGTGACTTGTATCATAGTGTGCCAGAAGTTCGAGCATCTTGTTCGCTAGAGATAAAATGTTCTACATTTCGATTGCATATTTCGGGCGTTGCTCAAAGCCACCCCACAAGAGGTTGATTATTTTTTTACGATAATTTAAAGACTGGTTAGCTTATATAGGGAAGTGAGCATTCTGCTCGAACTGCTAAACAATGCTTTTAACAGAATCGGGATGCTCCCTGCAAATCAGTCCTAGACGCATAGGAGTCTCGAAACCTTGTTTCTTCGGAGATTCATCGCTGCTCACAAAAATTTTTCTGAGAAACCCGGTTTCTTTAACCCTTGCTTTTATTGCTTCTTCCCTCTTTTCTCTTCCCTCTTCTTATTCCTTCTTCCTTCTTCCTGTGGCCATAAGTCTCCAAATGACAATTTCCAATTCTCAGAATTGCCTTTAGGTGCGTTCTGAGTTACTCTATCTTTTGGATCAGTTAACACAATTATAGGAGTTAATCTTGGAACGGACTTTTTTAGCAATTAAGCCCGACGGCGTACAGCGCGGACTCGTCGGCGAAATTATCGGTCGTTTTGAAGCCAAAGGCTTTAAGCTAGTTGGCATGAAGCTAATGACGGCTAGTCGCGAACTTGCCGAACAGCATTATGGCGTACATAAAGAAAGACCCTTTTTTGCGGGACTGGTAGACTTCATCACTTCCGGGCCGATGGTGGCGATGGTGTGGGAAGGCGACGGCGTTGTGGCCTCGGCGAGGAAAATGATTGGCGCAACAAATCCTCTGAATTCAGAACCGGGGACAATTCGCGGCGATTTGGCTGTGAATGTTGGTCGCAATATTATTCATGGTTCTGATGCTGTGGAAACTGCCCATGCGGAAATTAGCCTTTGGTTCAAGGAAGAAGAATTGAGTGCTTGGACACCTTGTTTAAGTCCTTGGATTGTGGAGTAGTTTTGATATTCTCCCGATGGTTAATCGGGAGATATAGCCTTTCTCAGATAGATGAACTATCCGGTCGCTGACTCACTCATAACTGTAAAATATAGAAGAGTTTGACATTTTTACTCGTTACCAAGCTATTCCTAGTAACGAGGAGAAAAAAAGTTAATCGGAACTTAAAAACTCCAAATAATTATTAGTCAATTCTTTGACTGCTAATTCGTAAAACTGCTGACCGTGTTCAGGGGTTGCTAAGCCTGGATTTGAACCCATTCTCCCGTCGGGAAATCGGCGGCGGAAGTCAGCAGCACCGTAAATTTTGTGCCCGGAAGCGACTTCTTCCGAAAGCGGAGCTTGCTTGATTGATTCTGGATAAAGGTACTGGGTTAAGGCGATTTCGCTGGGGGTGGCGTGGGAACCTTCTTGGTTTCCGTACAATTCTTTGGCTAGTTGGTACACTGAACCGCACATGAACCAATTGCCGATTTGACACTGGATTCGATCGGCATTCGGTAAATTCAAGTCCGACAAATGTGCGTATGTCTCGGAAAATGCTGCTTTCATCGTGGCAATGTTGCCGCCGTGACCGTTGATGAAGAAATATTTCTCAAATCCAGCTTTTGCCAAAGATGTGATATAATCCCTGATTACCAGTATCAGCGTCTGCGGTCGGAAGCTGATTGTGCCAGGAAAGCTGGTGTGGTGCAAAGCCATGCCTACATTAATTGTCGGGCCGATTAAGGCATTGGCAGCTTCGCCGACACCGCAGGCGATCGCATTCGCAGCAATGGCGTCAGTGCCGATCAAGCCGGTGGGCCCGTGCTGTTCGGTGGAACCGATCGGGATAATTATGCCTCGGGAGCTATCGAGATAAGCTTCTACCTCGGGCCAGGTACTCAAATGCAGCAACATGATAGGCAGTCTACAGAATTTTTACTTGCTATCGTCGATCGTAGCCGACACGGGAAGAAAAAGGAATTTCGGCCAACTTATTATTGTATTCTTAAAAAAAGCTCTACAGTGCCATCGCACCTTTACCGTTATATTACTTAACGTTAATAATTTAACCATTTGATAGCCAAAACTTTACCTTTTAATAACCTTTTAAGAGTAGTATAACTAGCATCTCCCTCTAGATTGGGTGTTACGTGGTCAATTAATAGCGGGCAATGTTTTATGAAATTAACACCGACCCCGAAAAATGACCAGACTTCTGAGGCCTGGACGCAGGCAGACAGCGCAGCTCAGGCAACTGCTCTACGGCTGTATTCCTTACACGAGCAAGTAGCAAAGGTCGAGCGCGTGTCTGTGGGATGGACGGGCGAAAGATTCTAAGCGATCGAACTTTCTGGCGATCGTTCGTACAAGCGATCTCCGCGCGAGAGTGCCTCAGCTACTGAAGAAGGCACCTCCCGCTAGCCACATACAAACATCACTCCCACTTTTATTTATGTCTTCTGCTGAATTAAGCGAAAGTCCTTCAAGGTTGGCTGTTGGACAAGCCGGCCGCATCTTGTTATTGGAAGGTGAAGATCTGTTGCGGGAAATGCTAGCTTTAGCCCTTAAAGAACAGGGCTACGAGGTGGTGGTTACTAGCGACGGGCGCAACGCTCTGCCTTCTGTACAGGGTTCTTCGTCCTACCACGGTGAATTTACCTTTAACCTGTTAATTATGGATTCAATTAACGGTTTGGATCTGTGTCGAATGTTACGGCATCAAGGAAATCCCGTCCCTATTTTGATTATCGGTGCTAGAGGAAGTGCCAACAATTGCGCTTTTTATCTAGAAGCCGGATCGGATGATTATCTGACCAAGCCTTTTGGAATGCGGGAGTTTATCGCTCGCTGTCGGGCGCTGATGCGGCGCCAGCGCCTCGGTCGGTTACCGGAACCGAGGATGCTGCAATATAAGAGCATAACTCTGTATCCTGAAGAGTGCCGCGTGTTGGTTCGCGGTCTGGAAGTGAAATTTTCTCCTAAACAGTTTCGCTTACTAGAACTATTTATGAGTTATCCCCGGCGAGTTTGGTCTCGCGATCAGTTGCTGGAAAAAATTTGGGGTCAAGATTTTATCGGAGACAGCAAAACAGTTGACGTTCACATCCGCTGGCTACGCGAAAAGTTGGAAATAGATCCGGGCCAACCGGAATATATCATTACGGTACGTGGGTTCGGCTATCGATTTGGTTAAATTTTTAAATCAGTTGTAGGGTTGCAAGTGGTAGTCGAATATGACGTAGGGACACAACAATGTTGTGTCCTTATTTATCTGTGTAGGATGCACAATGCAAGAGCTTGAAGGCTCAACCAGTAGACCTATTGTAGCGACCGTTGCCGTTATCTTTTACCCTTGGCGATCGGTATAAATCAAAACTCCCCTGTCCACTGCCAACAATAAAGTTTCGAGCAATCTCCTGCAACCGCAACAGCCGCCACCATATCTGAACTGGGAATTAATTCAATTAAAGACCATCTCGATGCTTCTTCGGGGCTTTTTTCAACATTTAACAGCGCTGCTGGTTCTCCTAGGGCGAGGCTGACATCAAACTGATTCAGGGGAATTGAAAGTCCTTTGCCGACTGCCTTGATATAGGCTTCTTTACGAGTCCAGCAGGTAAAAAAAGCTTGGGGTTGAAGAGGTTCTGGTAGCGAAAGCAACACAGATTGTTCTAAGGGTGAAAAAAACTTTTCTGCAATTTCCAGGCAAGGAAATTTGGGATTGATACATTCAATATCGACACCAATCTCTCGATTTTTGGTAATAGCAATTAGAGCCATTGCGCCAGAGTGAGACACATTGAAACGCAGGGTATTTCCCCCTTGGGCGGCGATGAGAGAAGGTTTACCGTAGGGATTGTAGTCAAAGCGCAAAAGGTGAGAATTTATGTTAAGATAGCGACTGAGAATTTCTCTCAGCGCGCCACGACTCACAATAAATTGCGATCGACCTTTTGCAAACCGAAAACCTTCAGCTTTTGTCCGCTCGTCGGTAGAGAGAGTGTGTTGTAAACTCTGCAAGCAAGATTCTGTTTGAGCTAGAGAGACGCGCCAAACATGAATTTCGCCCAGCTCCAATGTCAAGTCTTGCGGTGGAGAATTCCACGAATGAAAAGCAGTAATCATGTATTTATCTTCTTTTCTGAGTCACCTCATCTAGCATTCCCAGAAACAGGCATCTTGCCTGTTCTACTTTTAGAAACAGACAAGATGCCTGTTCTACAACAGATGAATTTCAATCGCAAGAATTAATAAATCCAGCTTTGTACAACTTTTCCCGCTAATTGCTGTCCCAACCAAGGCGTATTTGCCGATCGCGACTTCAGACTTGACCCGTCAACAGTCCAACTCATTTTCGGGTCGAACAAAATCAACTCAGCAGAGACTCCCCGCGCAACCATGGGGGGGGTTTGTCCGAGACAAACGGCAGGGCCTGCGCTCAACACTCGCCACAGTTCTAAAGCCGAAAATTCGCCGGTTTCTACCAGTCCGTGCCACAGTAAAGGCAAAGCTAATTCCAAGCCGATCGCCCCGGGCGGACTATCAGCAAAAGCCACAGTTTTCTCCTCATAAGTATGGGCGTTGTGATCGATCGCGATCGCATCAATTACGCCATCTTTCACAGCTTGAATTAGCGCTAATTGGTCGCTGAGATTGCCCAACGGCGGTTCTAGGCGTAAATTCGGATCGTAGGGCAACGAAGCAGTCAGAGCATTTTTCCCGCCGGAATCTTTAGAGTTGCCTGAAATTGCCCCGACATTCAACAGCAAGTGCATCCAAGTCACACTCGCAGTCACCGGCAAACCCCGTGCCTTGGCATCCCGAATCAATTCCACGCTGCGCGCCGTAGAAACGCGCATAATGTGCACCGGAGTGCCCGCAGATGCCACCAACTCCAGAATTACCGCCAAAGCCGAAGTTTCCGCACTCGCCGGAATTCCTGGCAAACCCAAGCGCACTGACACCGCACCCTCCCGCGCCGCGCCATTTCCTGCCAAAGTTCGATCGCACGGCCACAAAGCCACAGACTTGCCCAAAGGCTTGATATACTCCAGCAAACGCCTCACCAGAGCCGGATTAGACAGCGGCAAACCGTCCGCAAAACCCACCACTGCACAGGAGGCCAGCTCGCCCAACTCTGCCATCTGCTGCCCTTTAACGCCCGCTGTGAGCGCTCCCCAAAAATACAAGCGGGGCAGGCCGGGCGGCAAATTGCGGATATGTTGCTGCAACAAAGCTAAACCCGCCAAATTGTCAACAGGTGGCGAGGTATCCGGCAAAATCGCCACTCGCGTAAAACCCCCAGCCGCCGCAGCCTGCATCAAAGATTCCAGCGTTTCCCGATCCTCAAAACCCGGTTCTCCGCTGTGACTGTAGATATCAGTTAACCCCGGCCCCAAAATCAGTCCCTGGCAATCCCGCACTTGGGTGTCAGCGGGAAACTCAGCAATTTTTTCCTCAACTGCTTTGATATCACCTTCAGCAATCAGAATATCAGCGATGCGATCGCTCCCTGAAACTGGATCTAGCACTCGTACATTTTGTAGCAGTTCGCGGCTCATAACTTAAGATTTAAATATATTGAAGAAGAAAGTTCGGCAACGGATTCTGTAATGGATGTAACGGATGGAAGATGGAACCGCGAAGACGCGAAGGACACGAAGGAAGAAGGAAGAAGGAAGAAGGAATAAAAGCAAGGGTTTTAGTAATTAAGAACGTCCTAACCATCTTGGCAGTTGCTATAAAAATTAAAACATTTTTCAGGTGGGTACTCGTAGCGGTGGGCACTGGTGTTAACTTAGGCCTAAAAGCTTGGATAAATTTCGCTTTGACACGAGTCTCGCTCCCCCTAAATCCCCCTTAAAAAGGGGGACTTTGAGAACGCTTCTTTTCCCCCCTTCTTAAGGGGGGCTAGGGGGGCTCGAAGGCCTAATCGTCAAACAGCAGACCGGTAATACGTCTACGGGTTCGCGCCCAGCATTTTACTAATTACAGTGCTCCTGCGGCTGTTTGGTCAAAAACGCCACCGCTCAAATGAGTTGTCACATTCATCGCCTGCAATACCGGCAAACCATCGGGGCCGTGGGGATAATCAATCACGCTAACGGCTCCGTTTCCTTGTTTGAATTTCCAGAAATGTTCGGGTTCCAAACCGAATAGGTGGCAGAGAATTGCTTTGTTAATGGCATCGTGAGCAACGACAATCCCAGTACCAGAAACAGATTGTACTATTTCTCGCCAAGCTGCGATCGCCCGAGTCCAAACGTGCTGCAAATTCTCTCCTTCGGGCATTTGCACTGTTTCAGGAGATGTTTTCCATTCCTGTAGCAAACCCGGATAGGATTCTTCTATTTCTGATTCAAACTTTCCTTCCCAAAGTCCGTGGCTGATTTCTCTTAGCTCATCGCGGAGTTCCAGTTGCAAACCGCCGTGATATTTGAGAATAATTTCTGCAGTTTCTTTCGGGCGCAGCATCGAACTGCTGATCGCAAAATCTAATTTTACATCCTTGAGAAATTCTGCTGCTCGCCTGGATTGTTCGCGGCCGTTATCGTTGAGAGGCACGTCAATCTGCCCCTGAAATTTACCTGCTTTATTCCAGTCGGTTTCGCCGTGACGCACCAGCAACAAGCGCGGGCCTTGGTGTCCGTCCCTCGGTTTGGGGAAAATTTCCCCGGTATGGGAAGTTAAATTCACCGACTCTAATTGAACTGCAACTTTCTTTTTTGGCTCTCCCGGTTCGTCGTTGGTAACAGGGGAACTTCCAAAATTAATGACACTAATTCCGCAATTTGACTGTTGAATTGATTGATAGTAATCCGGGGTAATTTCCGACGCGGTGGCGATGAGAGCGCGGTTGATTCCGTTGTGACCTACTACTAGAATTGTGCCGTCGTGGTGGCGCGATAAAAGTTCTTGCCAAAAGTGTCGGGCGTTAGCAAAAATTGCTAATACTGGGAAGTGTTCGATTTCTCCGTCAGCAGATGGCAATTTCATGGAAAATTTGTCTGGCTGTTTTTGCCACTGCTGATATGCTTCGGGGAATTTGTCGATCGCATCTTGGCGCAGCATTCCTTCCCACAGAGGCAAATCGATTTCCATCAAATTATCAGTTGGCTGGAGTGGTGGCGGATTTGTCAAGCGCGACAGGATGATTTCCGCTGTTTCTTTGGCTCGTTGCAGGGGACTGGTATAGGCGGCATCAAAGGCGATACTGCTGAGTGTGTCGCCTACTTGCAAGGCGGTGCTGCGGCCTGCTTCTGTCAAAATCGATTTATCCAGGCGGCCTTGGATGCGGCGTTCTTGATTGTAGGTGCTTTTGCCGTGACGGACTAAGATAATGCGAGTCATTCGATTTTAGATTTTAGATTTTAGATTTTAGATTTAGCCTGCTACCCCGCTGCGGTTGCGCCGTGCGGATATTACCTCATACATCGCGGGTGCTGATGGCGCACTACTCCTGTAGGGTGCGCCATCAGCACCGTTGGGCTAAGGTGTGAACCTTACGCATACATGGCGGAGCGAGGATTTGTGGCGTAAGTCTTGTTGAGGAGAGTCAAAAAGATGAGCCAGTGAAATTTTACCAGTTGTCGGGATACTCTCGTCTGCAACGACCTATGATTAAAGACGGAAAAGATTTAGCCACGGATTCGCGCGGGACGGAAAAGCAGGAATGACACTGAAGCGGGTTATTTTAGGTATTTTAACGGCGATCGCGATCGCCATGGTCGGTTTATCTTTACTTGCTAGTTGGAATCAGCCGCAAATTCAAAGCCGGCTGGAACTCTACCAGACAAATTTGCTGCTGCACGCCTCGGAGTGGCAAGGAGAAAATAATCAGAGTGCTAATTTAAGTTCGGCGCGCAACAATATTGTCGGTGCAGATCCTTTAAATACGGCTTTGACACAATATCAAGAAGCGCGAGACTCGACTCGCAAAACTCTCGAAACAACTCAAGCACAAGTTAAAGAAATTCAGTTGGCTATCGCCTCTAAGTCTGATGATAATACTCTGAATTTTGCTCAAAATAAGGCGGCGTTAGAGTCAATAGAGCAACAGTCAGCCCTGCTAAACGAACTTGACTTGCGATTGGGAATTTTGCAGGCAAGCAGTGGCAAAACTGAGGCGGCGCTCCAAACTTGGACAAATTTAGTTGAGCGCTACAAAACTCAAATAGATTACGACTCTTCGGTGGTAACTGCTAAAGTTTTAACGGGAATTTGGAGCAATCCGGCTCAACTGCTGCCCGATGCCGAGCCGAGCATTCAAAAGTCTTTGGAGGGCTGGTTTCGCTATCGCGCTCTAGGTCAACTTTACAAGCTGCAAGAACGTTCTAAAGAGCTGGTGGCGCTGCAAGCAGCCGAGCAAGCAACGGCTGAGCAAGCTGTAGAAAAGTTGGCAATTGTCGTTGGCGTTCCGGCGATCGCACTTTGTATTGGCACGGTTTTGCTGGTTGGTTTGACTGTGCAGTGGCTGTTGCAGCGGAAGCCGTTAGAGAAAGCAGATTCGGGGCCGCTGTTGGCGCGAAATGCGAGCTTGACTTGGGATGTGCCTTGGGATGGTGAGATTGTTTGGCAGGTGCTTGTGGTCGGCTTTTTCTTTGTCGGGCAAATCTTGATTCCCTATTTGT
The DNA here is from genome assembly GCA_022701275.1 of Microcoleus vaginatus PCC 9802. Classification (NCBI taxonomy): domain Bacteria; kingdom Bacillati; phylum Cyanobacteriota; class Cyanophyceae; order Oscillatoriales; family Microcoleaceae; genus Microcoleus; species Microcoleus vaginatus. Next base: position 1,755,199 of record CP031740.1, on the reverse strand, counting down.
TGCTGCCTGTTTCTCTGGCTGTTTTAAAACTCAACCCAGCTACTTTTGACCCGCGCGACAAGGCTTTTTATATCTTTGCTACTTATTTGTTGCTGTCGGCTGGGGGGCTTTCGGTACTGTATTTTTCGGTCAAGTCTTTTTTGCCTTTGCCTGAAGGTTGGTTTCGGATTAATTGGCGAGGAAGTTGGTTTTTGTGGGGTTTTGGCGGCTATTTTGTTGCTTTGCCTTTGGTAGTTTTGGTGTCGCTGATTAATCAGCAATTTTGGCAGGGACAAGGTGGCAGTAATCCGATTTTGCCGATCGTTCTCGAAGGTAGGGACAACGTGGCTTTGGCGGTGTTTTTCGGCACTGCTGCGATCGCCGCTCCGGTTTTTGAGGAAATCGTGTTTCGAGGCTTTCTGCTGCCTTCTCTGACTCGCTATTTGCCTGTTTGGGGGGCGATCGCTGCTTCTGCTTTCTTGTTTGCGGTGGCTCACTTGAGTGTCTCTGAGATTCTGCCTTTGGCGACTTTGGGTGCGGTTTTGGGGTTTGTGTACACGCGATCGCGCAATCTCCTTGCTCCTATGCTTCTCCACAGTCTTTGGAACAGCGGTACTCTCCTGAGTCTGTTTCTTTTGGGCGGCGGCGCGAGTTAATTCGGGCGGTTGTTAATAATTGTGAATTAACCGAGTTTTTTTGAGAGCGATCGTCAGGGCGATCGACTCTTACCATAAATAGCAGTAGCCTGCTCGGTGCGCCCCTGATATCTAGTCCGGTAAAATAACCGGAATTTTATTAGGGGCGGGTTCACCCTAATCGGTAATATCAGCCACAGATCCAGATCGACCCGCCCCGGTTCCTTACTTGAGCGGAAAAACAGGGTTTAACATGGAAGTAATATCTTGTCGGCTGATGATTGAGAGACTGACCCGGGCGGTCGCACCAAACGGAAGTTGACAATCCGGCTAATTTATAGCTAAATTTTAATTTAGGATGAGGCTTAAACCCATGAGTAATTTGAACAGCCGCAACTTAGAGGGAACGCCGATTTGGATACGTTTCGCACCCTACGCAGCCCTGGGCATTTTAATATTTTCTCTCAATTCAGGCAGCGAACTCAATTATTTCTTGAGAGGCTACTTGGTGATTCTACAAGCTCAAGTCGGTATAGTTCTGCTGTATTTTGCGATGTCTAAGTTTCGCAAAAACCCAAATAAATGAGTAAAAATTAGTAAGATTACTTAGGTTGATCGTTCAATGTCCCGCCTTCAAATTCGATCGCGGAAGTTAAAATAAAAAACTGGGGAAAGTAAAAATGGTAAAAGATAAAAGCGTAGCAGTTGTGTTAGCTTTCTTTGTTGGAGGTTTCGGAGTTCACAAATTTTATTTGGGCAATAACTTAGCAGGGGTATTATACTTGCTATTTTCTTGGACATTAATTCCGTCAGTGATCGCATTTTTCGATTTTATCGGCCTGCTGCTGATGTCGGAACAAGCTTTTCAGGTACAGTACAATGGTGGCACGTTGCCGTCTGGGTATGCCCTCAGAGCGGCAAAAGATGTTACTGGGGCGATCGGCGAATTGAAAAAACTTTACGATATGGGCGCAATTACGGCCGAAGAATATGAAGAAAAACGCCAAAAATTGCTGCGAGAATTGTAATTAAGAAGGAAGTTCGGCAACGGATTATGTAACGGATGTAACGGATGTCAGGAAGAAGGAAGAAGAAAGCCCACTATTAAAAAAGTGGGAGTGACATAAGAAAGTGTGAGAACACAACTATTTAAGGATAAAATTAAAGTGTCTCAAGATTTATACTGGCTGCGTCAAACTCCCAACTGGGTGTGGTATGCTTTTATTCCCTACTTCGGCGGATTGGCGATCGCCTATGCAGGCCAAAAGTCAAATATTCGTAGTTGGATGGGATGGGGTGTTGTAATTACTTTAGCAGCACTAGCGGTATCTTCTTCAACTAATTTGGGTACGATCGTGTGGATTGCTCAAATTGTTACTGCTTTTAGTTTGAAAAAGCGTTATCTCATCAAAACCGCACCCAGAGGTATACTGGTTCCTGCAACTGCGACGAATGCCGAAGAACTGGCAAACGTGCGCGGCAAAATAGATATTAACGAGTGTACCAAAGACGATATGGTCAGAATCTTGGGTTTGCCGATCGTCTACGCCAACGATATTGAATCTTTGCAAAACGAAGGCTACATTTTTACCCACGCCGAAGAGTTATCAGAAATAGCCGGAGTTCCCGAAAGCCACGTCAGACGCATCGCCCCGATGATTTGCTTCAGCTACAATTATCAAAAAGAATTGCAGTTTACTTGGAAACGGTTAAACATTCTTTCGCCGGAAGAGTTGATCGCCAACGGTTTAGATCGGATTGTGGCGGAAAAAATAGTTAGAGAAAGGCAGAGAAAAGGCGCTTACAAATCAGTTGTAGAAGTCAAGCGGCGGACGGGACTGCCTTTTGATTCATACCGCCATATTTGTTAAGTTGCAGTTGTTAGCACGCACAGCTTATGAAAACAAAATTAGAAGTTGACAGACAAAAATTGTATAATACAGATTACCTGAGATGAAGTCAAACCACTGTGGAAAAGTTGCGGGGTCGCGACTATTCAAACATCCACTGGGAAAATCTGATTGCAGAAATAGAAGACATGGGGCGAAGGTAACACCGGAGTTGAGAAAGTAATTTGGTGGTAATTCTCCTGGACTTGCTTAAGTGGCAATTTCAACCGGATCAAAGAAGTGGTAGCATCTCTTTAATCGAAAATCGAAAATCGAAAATCGAAAATCGAAAATCGAAAATCGATTGATTTTCTGCCAGATGAGATGAGTCAAGGGTAGCATGGCAAAAAACTCGATCGCCTGCTGGTAATTGACATTCAATGCACCGGCTGGCAAAAATCTCCCCCAGAAGGCGGGCTCAGCGAAATTACAAGAAAAGTATTTATCCTCTTGACATTTACACAAAAAAATGATATTTCAGTATATTGTGAAACTCCTACTTTTCCCTAGCATCAACTCCAAGCCAGGGTACGTTTTCAAGAATTTACCTTAAATATCAGTGGTAAGCTATCTGAATTATTATTGAAATGCAAAACGACACAATAGTAGCAGTACCGCTAACATCAAATTATGTCTGACTCTCCTCCATCCCAAATCTCCCCAGAAGCTGCACCGGAAAGTGCTGCTACCGAAAACCGCAGTGCCAAAACTAGGCAACTGTTGGGCATGAAAGGGGCCGCTAGCGGGGAAACTTCTATCTGGAAGATTCGCTTGCAATTGATGAAACCGATTACCTGGATTCCCTTAATTTGGGGCGTGGTGTGCGGGGCTGCCTCTTCTGGAAACTATGTTTGGAACCTAGAAAATTTCTTGATCGCAGCAGCTTGTATGTTGATGTCAGGGCCGCTGCTGGCCGGGTACACTCAAACTTTGAACGATTTTTACGATCGCGACATCGACGCCATTAACGAGCCCTACCGTCCAATTCCCTCCGGTATCATCTCGATTCCCCAAGTAGTAACGCAAATTTTGGTATTATTAGCCGCTGGGATTGGGGTGGCTTATGCTCTAGACTTGTGGGCGGGTCATGAATTCCCGATAATGACTGTTTTGACTCTCGGCGGCGCGTTTCTAGCTTATATCTACTCTGCGCCCCCGCTGAAACTCAAGCAGAATGGCTGGTTGGGAAATTATGCCCTGGGTGCTAGTTACATTGCCCTGCCTTGGTGGGCGGGTCAAGCTTTGTTTGGTACACTAGATCCCACGATTATGATTTTGACCCTGTTTTACAGTTTGGCAGGGCTGGGAATTGCGATCGTCAATGATTTCAAAAGTGTCGAAGGCGATCGGCAATTAGGGTTAAAATCTTTGCCAGTGATGTTTGGCATCAGCACAGCAGCTTGGATTTGCGTGTTGATGATTGACATCTTTCAAGCTGGGATTGCAGGCTACCTGATCAGCATCCACCAAAACCTTTACGCTGTCATTCTGCTGCTACTGATAATTCCCCAAATTACTTTTCAGGATATGTACTTTTTGCGTAATCCCCTGGAAAATGATGTTAAATATCAGGCAAGTGCTCAGCCTTTCCTGGTTTTGGGTATGCTGGTAGCAGCCTTGGCACTGGGTCATGCGAGTTAAGCAGAGTTTTGAGTTGAGGTTTGAGTTAAAAAATTTTGAATTCAAAAAATCTAATTCACTTCTCAAAAAAATACCAAGCTCTGCAGCGTTAAGAAAAGTTTTGAATTTTGAGTGGTGAATTAAAAAATTTTTAATTCAAAAAACCTAATTCAAGGCAGCGTGTTATTCAAGAAAAAATGTCGAATTAAAAATTAAGAATTTAAGAAAGCTAGCTTTTTTAATTTTTAATTTTTAATCGGACTTGATGAGGTTTGAAGGTCTGAACGTGGCAGAATTTTTCTCAAATATCAAAGATACATTGAGCAAAGTCACTAACGCAATAAGCGGTAATTCCGATCGAGAACCGCCGAAGACTGCGAAGGGTAATAAGCTCAACTCGCCGGAATCGGAGGCGGAATTTTCTACACGGACAAGGGATGAGCGAGCGGAGTATGTGGTATCAGAAGATGCTGCACCTCTAGAAGAGTCAGAATATTTAGAGTCAGAATATTTAGATTCAGAATATTTAGAGCCAGAATACGCTCGATATCCAATAGTCAAGCGCGATTGGGAAGGGTTGAAGCGCTTAATCGCTTGGTTGGAAATTGAACCTCAAGTTACTAGCTTGCAAAGCAAGGGAAAAGAATTGCTGCGACCGGGATTAAGTTTGCGGGGAACTAAATCACCCCAAAAATCCGATAGTAGCAAATTGCCGGAAAAGAGCGCATCGCAGAACACCGAACTGCAGAGACATACGGAACTACAGGAAATTAGCGCACCGCAGGAAATTAGCACACCGCAGGAAAATAGCGCACCGCAGGAAAATACTAAAAAACGGATCTCCCGCCGCCCTAGATTTTGGATAAGTTTAGGTGTTGCTAGTATAGGCGGGGGCGCTTTAATCTACGGTTTATGGATTTTGTACACCTTAGACAAAGGTTTGCCGGATGTTAACGATTTGTCAGCCTTTAACCGCGACGGAACGCTGACAATTAAGGCAGCAGATAATACTATTTTGTTGCAGTCGGGGCCTGCAACCAGAGAGAAACTGAAACTTAAAGAAATTCCCGAATTGTTGGTTAAAGCTTTTATTGCCATAGAAGACCGCCGTTTTTACAAACATCGCGGGGTGGATTATCAAGGTATTGTGCGCTCCATTGTTTCTAATTTGATAGAAAGAGATTTAGTGCAGGGTGGCAGTACAATTACGCAACAATTGGCTCGCGTTGTTTTTCTTAATCAGGAAAGAAGTATTAGGCGGAAAGTCCGGGAAGCTCTTTTAGCTCAGAAAATAGAGCGAGAGTTGAGTAAAGACCAAGTTTTAGAACGGTATTTAAATCTGGTTTATTTGGGTTCGGATGCTTACGGGGTGGCAGATGCGGCTTGGGTTTTCTTTAGCAAAACTGTCGATAAATTAACTTTGGCAGAGATGGCAACTTTGGCGGGTTTGCCGCCGGCCCCGAGCGAATATTCGCCTTTGGTTAATCCGAATATTGCTAAGAAACGCCGCAATCTTGTGCTGCAACAAATGCAGGAAGCAAAGGTAATTACAGAGGCTCAGGCGAAGGAGGCGATGGCGGAACCTATCGCCGTTAAACCAAGTGCGCCGAAGCGATTTAAAGTAGTCGCACCTTATTTTGCTAGTTACATTCGGAAGGAATTGCCGCGCTATGTTTCTCAGGATGCTTTGGAAGCTGGCGGTTTGACTGTTGAGACGACGGTGGATTTGAAGTGGCAGAAAATAGCGGAAGAGGTTGTTAAAAATGCGATCGAAGTTGATGGCCGCCGTCAGGGTTTTGAACAGGCCGCTTTAGTTTCTATGGACACTAAGACTGGGGCAGTTAAGGCGCTGGTAGGAGGGGGAGATTTTAAGGCAAGTCAATTTAATCGTGCTACGCAGGCTTTGCGGCAGCCCGGATCGACGTTTAAAGGGTTGGTTTATGCCGCGGCGATGGCGGCTGGTTTTTCTCCCTATGACGGTTACGAAGACGAACCAATTATTATCGACGGCTATCAACCGAATAATTATGGCAAAAAATTTAGCGGTTGGCGATCGATGTCTGATGCTTTGACGCGTTCGGTGAATGTCGTAGCTGTGAAGGTGTTGATGGATGTAGGGTTTGAACCGACGATAAAATTAGCCAACGATATGGGAATTAAGTCTAAATTGAGTCCCATTTATTCCCTGGCTTTGGGTTCTTCGGAGGTGAATTTGCTGGAGTTAACCAATGCTTACGGTACATTAGCATCGCAAGGGAATTTTATTGAAGCCCACGGAATTACTCGGGTGGTTAATCAGCGGGGAGATGTGATTTATCAGGCTAATTTTAAACCGAAGCGGGTTTTGGATAAGGATAGCGCTGCGATTACTACTTGGATGTTGGAAGGTGTTGTGCAAGACGGTACGGGGGGGCCTGCGGCTTTGTCCGATCGCGCTGTAGCGGGCAAAACTGGTACTTCGGAAAATGTCAGGGATTTGTGGTTTATTGGTTACATTCCACAGGTGGTGACTGGGGTTTGGCTAGGGAATGATGACAATTATCCCACCTGGGGAACTAGCGGTACGGCGGCCTATAATTGGCGCGATTTTATGAGTCAAGCTGTTAAGGGAATGCCGGTTGAGAAGTTTCCGAAGTTGCCGGAGTTGGAGGGCCGCAAACGCAGTATTAAGCCCAAACCGGTGGAGCCTAAGAGGATTATTCGCGGGATGATTGTGAATGAGGATGGTGCGATCGTACCTTACAATCCTAATCCTGAACCGAAGTATAACCCACCGCAAGAGCCTGCTTATCAAGAGCCTGCTTATCAAGAGCCTGCTTATCAAGAGCCTGCTTATGAAGAACCTGCTTATCAAGAACCGGGATATTAAACTATCTGTTTGGAGTAAGGACTTTACTCGTTTTTCAATTGCTTTAGCCTCACCATAAAAAAGCCGTCCATGTGATGTCTGTGCGGCCACACTTTCACCCATCCTTCGGGTGATGGCTGTACGGGTAAATCAATTGTTGGCGGTTCTATTTGCCAGTGAGGATTGCTGTCTAAGAACGATCGAATAACTGTTTCATTTTCCAAGGGATGAATTGTGCAAGTTGCATAAACTAATACGCCGCCGGACTTGACAAATGTCGCTGCATTTGCTAGTAATTCCGATTGCAGTTGAGATTGTTGTTGAATGTTTTCGGGCGTGTGGCGCCAGCGGGCGTCGGGGCGGCGGTGGAGGGTTCCGAGGCCAGAACAAGGTGCGTCTAGTAAAACTCTGTCTGCAAGGTTAACAAACTCTGGGAAATGGCGGCTGTCTCCGGTATGAATTTTAATGGATTTCATCTGGAGTCTGTCTGCATTTTCTTTAAGTTTTTTGAGTCTGCTGGCGGTTTTGTCGCAGGCATAAATTGTGCCTTCATCCTGCATTAACTCGGCGCTGTGGGTGGTTTTTCCCCCCGGCGCGGCGCAGGCGTCGATGATAGTTTCCCCGGGCTGCGCCCCTAGTATATGGGTGACTAATTGAGCGCTGCTGTCTTGGATTGTCCACCAACCTTCGCTGTATCCGGGGAGGTTTTGGATGGCGCCAATGCTGCCATTTAGTCTTAATGCTTGTGGCAAGTTGGGGATTCTGCTAGTTGAGATGTTGTGGGTTTTGAAGGCAGCTTCGATTTGGGCGATCGAGCTTTTTAAGGGATTGATTCTCAGGTCAATTGTGGGGGATTGGTTGAACCATTCACAGAGTTGTTCGGTTTCGGTTTCGCCTATTTGTTCGATCCACAATTTCACCAGCCATTCGGGGAAGCTGTGCAAAATTCCTAGGCGTTCAACGGTTGATTTATAATTAGTAACGGTTAAGGGGTTTAAGTCGTTATCTGTTAAACGGATGTATTGGCGCAACAAACCGTTGACAAAACTGCTGAGTCCTGAAAATCCGTTTTCTTTTGCTAGTTGAACGGTGGTGTTGACGGCGGCGGAGGGGGGAATCTGGTTGAGATATTCGAGTTGATATAAACCTAAATGTAAGATGGTGCGGAGTTCGGGCGGTTGTTGGGAGGATTTCTTTGTTGCTAGTTTGTCGATGATGAAGTCGATCGATCGCATTCTCCTGACGCTACCGTAAACTAATTCTGTCACTAAACGCCGATCGAGGTCGTTGAGTTGAGAATTGCCGAAAGCGCGATCGAGTGCGGCATCTGCGAATGCACCGCGGCGGTGGACTTCGCGGAGTGCGAGAAAGGCTATTTGGCGGGGATTTTGCATAACATATTACATAAAAGGACTTACACAATGTTAAGTGTATAGGGTAAATAGCTGCTTATCTAAATTATTGCAAGTTGAGTTTTCAGCTTATTCTGGTTTTGTGGACACCAACGGTTCTAATAAATTGCGTTCTTCAATGGGAAGTTCTAGCAAAACTCGTCTGTCGCCCTTGGTTTCCTTATAGCGGACAGCCGCATCCAGCAGGCGGATGGGAATTTTGAATTGTTCGTCGTAGTTGCTGGTTAGTTCTTGCCACAATTCTAACCAAGTGCGTGCGGCTTTGTCGCTGACCATTTCTGACATTAGGACGGGGATGTTTCGCACAATTGCCTGTGCTAAGATTGAGAGATATTTGTGTTTTTCATAAACTGCAATTAGGCTGATAATGCGAGTTTGAGTTATCGAATCGTGCGTGTTTGCGAATAGGTTGCGGATAATTAAATTGGCATATTCAGAACTAACTTCATCGTCTGATTCAATGCGTTGGAATGCGTGGTCTAAGGCGACGAGGCCTTCATCCCAACGATTTAATCCGAGAATGGCAATGGCGCGATAGAAGAAGAAATATGAAGATAGATCGCCAAGTTCGATCGCCCGATCGTAAGATACTAAGGCTTCTTCATAACGTTTGAGTGTGTCGAGTAAAAGACCTCGAAGAAACCAAACCAACTGATAATTGGTATCTAGTTCGATCGCCCGATCGTAAGATACTAAGGCTTCTTCATAACGTTTGAGTGTGTCGAGTAAAAGACCTCGAAGAAACCAAACCAACTGATAATTGGCATCTAGTTCGATCGCCCGATCGTAAGATACTAAGGCTTCATCGTAGCGTTTGAGCTTGTAGAGTACATTGCCTTGATTAGCCCAAGCCGACTGATTATTGGCATCTAGTTCGATCGCCCGATCGTAAGATACTAAGGCTTCATCGTAGCGTTTGAGCTTGTAGAGTACATTGCCTCGATTAGCCCAAGCCGACTGATTATTGGCATCTAGTTCGATCGCCCGATCGTAAGATACTAAGGCTTCATCATAGCGTTTGAGGTTGTAGAGTACACCGCCTCGATTAGCCCAAGCCCATCGATAATTGGCATCTAGTTCGATCGCCCGATCGTAAGATACTAAGGCTTCATCATAGCGTTTGAGGTTGTAGAGTACACCGCCTCGATTAGCCCAAGCCCATCGATAATTGGCATCTAGTTCGATCGCCCGATCGTAAGATACTAAGGCTTCATCATAGCGTTTGAGGTTGTAGAGTACACCGCCTCGATTAGCCCAAGCCCATCGATAATTGGCATCTAGTTCGATCGCCCGATCGTAAGATTCTAAGGCTTTATCGTAGCGTTTGAGGTTGCTGAGTACATCGCCTCGCTTAGCCCAAGCCGACTGATAATTGGGATCAAGTTCGAGCGCCCGATCATAAGATACTAAGGCTTCATCATAGCGTTTGAGGTTGTTGAGTACATTCCCTCGGAGAAACCAATAAAACTTATTATTGTCGTCAAGTTCGATCGCCCGATCTAAGAATGCTAATGCTTCATCGTAGCGTTTAAGACTGTCGAGTACATTGCCTTTATGAGCCCAAGCCCTCACATAATTGGAGTCAATTTTAATAGCTTTGTCTAAACATTCCACAGCTTCATAATAGCGTTCTAGCCTACTTAAACAGTATCCCTTTACCGACCAATCCTTTGCCTCACCCCGACTTGCTACCAATTTTTCCGCATATTCTAAAGCCGAAACATAGTCTTTCTGTTCAATACAATTTTCAATTTCATCAAAATAAGCCTTCAGACGCGGGTCTTCCTCATTTCTCTCAATAGCCTCAAGCGCCCGCGTATAATATTCTCGTTCCATGACAGCATCAGGTGGAATCGGTTTCAAACCATGCCGATACATAAAATGACTTTCTTTCTCCGCCAAATCAACATCCGCCATCCTCAATCCCAATCGTTGCTGCAATTCTTTCCGCGTATACCAAACCCGAATAAAATCGACAATTAATCGAATCGGTTGATTTCGCTGCTTCTTTACCTCCAGACAAAAACGCATCAATGGTTCCCGCAATTCATACCACGATTCCCGTCCAATCTCCTCAGTTTTGACATAACCCTTATTTCGCAAATCTTTAAGTTGGCTAGATACAGTTCGCTGCTCAATAAAACAGCGTTTAGCAACTTCTTTGACTGGTGCAGCACCACCTCGATCGCACAAAAAGTCAACAATCTTTCGCTGCTGATTTGAAAGATATTTCATCCGATCCTGATAGTATGGCGTGAGGCTGTCCAGCATTTCCATGAACGGTTCTACCAATTTATCGAGCGATTCAGGAGTCATCAGAAAAGCCGAAAAAACAATATAGACGCGAGGACTGCCACCAGAAAGGTAATGCACAACTTTAATGCGATCGCGCCCTGTTGGACTTTGAATAAAAGATGCTAAATCATTATTTCCTTCTAACTTGGCAATATGATTTAATAAAGCTACAGCATCATCGAGCTTAAACTCATCTAATTCATGTAAATCAAAAAAATCATAAAAAGGATTATTAGAGAGCTTGACTCCATCGAACAAGCTTTGTGATGTTGCCAAAATTGTCAAAAATGAATAATTTTGAATATACGCCCTCAACTGCTTCTGCCCGAAATCCCCCAAGCCGCTAAACACGTCCTCTAAATTTTCGACAATCAACAACAGGACCCGCTTGCCAACAAAGTCTCTCAGCAATTCTGCGGCCTTAAATTCAGCTTGCTCCGGCGACAAATCATAAAGCTTTTCAACATCATCATGTAACTCAGCTTCATATGCAGCCGGATATTCTTTAGCAATTGCCCGGAATATTCCCCGCAATAAATCCAAAAAAGACGCAATCCCCCATTCCTCTTCCTGCAGCCACGCAATCAGCAATTTCTCCTGCAAATCCTCCATCTTAACAACGCGATGATAAATCAGGGAAACCAAGTGTGTTTTGCCAATGCCGCGCGGCCCAATTAGCAGTTGAAAATGCTTGTTATTTGTTAGCGCGCTCACCCGAATTAGCTCTACTAAACGTTCTGCCAGTGCGTGACGCTGTACTAAGATAGCTTCCAGGGTTTCTGGTGACATCAAGCTAGGAGTAAATCGAGAGATAAATGTATTTTTCATAATATCTATTGGGTTTAACTGGTTCCCCGGCTGTGCCTGGGAACCGATATCTAGAGGCTCTGCCTCGTCGGTTGCGGAGGGAAACAGGAGGCCGAGCCTCCGGATCAGCGTCTCCAGGCTCTTCCAGGGAACGAGGAGAAAATGCTTGTGATACAAGGCTTTGAAAAATTATACGTCTAATTTACCATAGGTTGTAAAAATATACGTTATTTTTGTTGTATATTTTTTAAAGCAGTGTTAGACTGCCTTTAACAAGCAAACAAGCGCCCCTAGGTGGTACTAGAGACGCTTTCGATCGCTTATCAGTTTTCGGGAGCCACTGGGTGCAACCAGTAGGACTCTCATGTTGTTTATGGTCTATATAGACCGAGGATTTCTCATGACTAATTATAACAGCGAACAGCTCAATTTGTTCACCCAGCCGATCGCAGTTTCGGTGGAAATGGGCTGCACAGTTGAACGTGCCGCCGAATTAGTACAACGCTCAAAAAGCTCAATCTACGATCGGCTAAGAAAAAATAAACCCTATCTGCGGCAGGTTCCCACAGGTACGTGGCAAATTTACTCTACAGGCCAAAAAGATGGCTCAATTCTTGTGAATGTTGCCTTCATTTATTCTCCAAAAGATAAGAATTGGAGACTTGCTTGAACTCAAACCTCAAGGCTGCGTTAGTTTAAGTTTAACGCAGCCTTCAGCCTCGTCGGTTGCGGAGAAAAACACGAGGCTGAGCCTCCCAATCTACGTCCCCAGGCTGAGCCGGGGAACAAGAAAAAATCTGAAAAATATTCCTTAAGACTTGTTACAATACACAAAACTTCATACTTTCCCCAACACTGGATGACCTTTTTCAACGCCTCCGAACCCCTAATCCGCTGCAAACAGGAACATCTCGACGTACAAGACCGCGAAGGCCTGTTGCAACTCCGCTGGCAAATTGGAAATATTACTCTTTTCTCAGGATTTTATACCCGCATCGACCAAACTTTTCTGCTTTGGGGTTTGGTGACAGCGGGGATTTTTTTTACGGCTCAGTTTTTCCCTATCAGTTGGAGCTTTCAGGCGATTCTGTGGTCAACTTTGACTTTAGTTGGCACTGCGGCAATGGCCGTTTTGACTTTGTTTTGGGTAAGAGTCGAGCGAGTTAGCTGGATTCTTTACTCTTGGGCGATTTTGATGATAACTGGTTTGGTTCTGACCGATTGCAGTATTTTTGCCGGTTGGGGAGGTGTGTTGCTGCACCTTTGCGATTTGTGGTTGGGGTTGAGCGCGATCGGCTATTTGTTGACGGGATTAGGTTTGCGATCGCGCACTTTTCTCCTGATCGGACTAACTCATTTATTTAGCATCCCTCTATTAACTTTTGTTGCACCTTGGCAATATCTAACCACAGGAATAATTATGGCTGGCTGTTTGTTGTTATTGTCCGAATTGCAGTGGGATATGCGATCGCCGATCGACAATACTTTGCTAAGCGCAGAACAGAAAGAATTTAACAGAATTCAACAGCAACTGCGACAGAGTGGCGCGATTGTATCCGAATAAATCGCAAATGTAAAGAATTCTGTACAATAGCTAACACTTTCCATAAATCGTACACAATAGAAAGATACAGCATCAATAAAAAACAAACTTTAACCAGAACAGGAGTTTTGCTATTTGACCTGTGAATCGCCAACCTAAGGAGAACGGTGTCCGGGAGGCGACTGGCGAACAAATGCTGTACTTGCGACGATAAAAGTTAATTCGGGTTGACAGTAGTTGTGGAAATCAAAATGTGGTGCAGGGTTTTTACCGTTTCCCCTGCTTTGCAGTCTTCTCGGAGAGGCTAAACCCTCTACCAGAACAGCCTGAGGAGATTGGCACAAAATTCGACAGTTGGTCAGGCGGATTTTTGAGTCAGCGTGTTTAATAAAATTGGGAAAATGCTCGCTTAGAGGTTTGCAGGACTTACTATTAAACAAGTCCTGCTTTATGATGGAAAATTTAAATTATCTTTTACTCTGACGTGCCTTTTCGCAATATCTCCCTTACTTCCATTAAAATCTGTCCCAACCTATTTTTGCCGCTGCCATCTTTGCCGCAACCCCAATAGTAATCACTAGGAGAATTTTCGACTATTTCCTCATCGCCAGTAGCGAGTAAAATTTCTCTAATTTCGGCATGAGTTTCAAATTTGCGGAGTACGGCTTTTCTCATGATATCATCTTTTACTTCTTCCCAATCTTTGCGGAGGGGACGAGAGCGATCGCGCCCCATTTTTGCCGCATCTTTCGGCGTTTTTGCTTGGCGAATTTGGTCACAATAAGCCGTTTTGGGAAACTTTTGTGCTTGAAAATAATGTTCGGTAGTTGCCCAATATTCTCCGTCTAACTCGAATCCATGAGAGGAAAAGTTAGAAAAACAGCCGTATTCGCTGCGAGTGCTGTAAAAGTAGATAGTCATAATATCTTCGATTTCAACCGCCCTAATAATCGTGGCAGAGCGTCAGTTTTACCTCTCTGGATTATCCACTATCTTTAACCGCAAATCAATATTTTCAAGATAGGAACCGATGTAAGACAGCAGGGCGTAGATGAATACGATCACCCCTACCATTTCCATAATTTCCTCAACGGAAGTCATCAAACCGTACATCAAGTTTCGCTGACCTACCGCATCTGCATAATAGCCACTAACCATTTCCATGCCAAGTGCTCCACCGACATATATACTGCCTGCCAGTAAAAAACAATCCCTTGTTTCCCGGGGTAGGTGCAGGAGAAATTTGAGATAAGCCAGCGCAGTAACCACAACAAAAATCGCCCCCGGAATTACCCAAATGAAGTAAAAAAATCCTCCTAAATGCAGTGCTTTTCGCAAATCGTTAATAATTAATATTTCGTGCAGACTCAATATTTTATCTAAACAAAAAAATACAAACATGAACCCCAGCGCTTTCCAGTGCCCAAAATAGCGATCGCCCTGCTTCTTCTTAGCAGTAGCAATAATACCTAGCAAAATCGCGCAAAACAGCAAAGTAAATGACGAGTACCACGAAGGATAATTTATTTCTCTATCTAAGTTAAACAAACTAATCCAGCGTTGTTGATAGTTAAAACCGTAGCGCAGAACTTGTACGATGCAACCAGCAACAGCAAAGAAGAGCACCCAAATGCTGAGAGAGAAAGCAACTCTCTTCGGCGAAACAGAAATAATGAATTTCATCAAGTTTTTGATAAACTAGAACAAGCAAAATCAAACTATAAAGTAAAAAGTTACAAATCGCAAGAGTGGCGCAATCCGCCACCTCGGGTTTTTCTCTACAAAAAATCACCAATCACTGACAATGCACGTTCAAATTGAAACCTTCACTGTCCGCAAGCGGTTTGCCCTTACCATCAGCCGCGGTACAACAGCCCAAAGTACCAATTTATGGGTAAAATTAGCACACGAAGGAATCGAAGGCTGGGGAGAAGCATCGCCCTTTTCCACAGGTTCTCGGCCCCAAACTACCGAAATTCTGCTAGCCACATTGCAGGAAGTTGCACCGCTGCTAGAAAAGTTTACTCCGTTCGATCGCCAAAAAATCGAACAAGTATTAACAGAGGTCAACTTACCCTCAGCCGCCCGCGCCGGCATAGACATGGCAATGCACGACTGGCTGGGCAAAAAAGCAGGCTTGCCGCTGTGGAAAATGTGGGGATTAGATCGATCGCGCATCGTCCCCACCTCCGTCACAATCGGCATTAATTCGCCCTCTGGTGCAAGAGAAAGAGTGCGCGATTGGTTTGGTAAAGATGCCACAGATCCAGGAAGCATCAAATACCGCGCCGTTAAGGTCAAATTAGGAAATCCCCAAGGAATCGAAGCCGACAAAGCTATGTTAATAGCAGTGCTTGACGAAGCACCCGCTAACCTTAAAATCAGTGTAGATGCTAACGGCGGTTGGAGTTTAAAAGATGCTGCCGAGATGTGTCACTGGCTAGAAAAATACAAGATAAATTATGTCGAACAGCCGCTTTCACCCGTCGCCGATATGGATGAATTCTCAGAACTGTACCGTCAATCGCCCCTGCCAATTTTTGCTGATGAAAGTTGCTTTAATAGTTCGGATATACCCAAGTTAGCGCACTGCGTCCACGGCATCAACATCAAAATGATGAAGTCAGGCGGATTGACAGAAGCTATGCGGATGATTCACACAGCAAAAGCCTGCAATTTGCAAGTAATGTTCGGCTGCTATTCAGATAGCGCGATCGCAAATACAGCAGCAGCACAACTTTCACCGCTAGCTGACTATTTGGATTTGGACAGTCACTTAAATTTATTAGACGATCCTTTCACCGGTGCGATCGTCGAAAATGGGTGTTTGCTGCCAAACGGGCGATCGGGATTGGGAGTGCGGCGAGTTGAGATTGTAGAATAGAAGTAAGTAGGTAGGCGCCCATAAACTTTACCATGTAACAGAATATCAAGCTATCATAAACTTTGCGATTGCTTTCCTTCGGCTCGCGAAAGCTAAAGTTTCACTCACTGCGTCCAGGGCTGATGTATTTTCAAGCTTCATCTACTTACAGTGAACCAATGACTAAAAACTATCCCATCAAAAATGGCAAAGTTGCTATCTTGCTGCACGAGGGAATTCTCGGCCCTTCCGGCAAAACAGGCTTAGCATTTTTGCGCTACAGCGAAGCACAAATTGTAGCAGTAATAGACCGCCAATGTGCCGGACAATCTTTGGCTGAATTAACTGACATTCCTCAACAAGTACCGATAGTTGCTTCCGTTGCAGAAGCACTGCAATTTGCGCCGGATATTCTGTTAATTGGTATCGCTCCTTCCGGCGGTGTTTTGCCTGCGGAATGGCTGCCAGAAATTAATCAAGCGGTAGGAGCCGGTTTGTCAGTTGTCAACGGTTTGCACGCGAAACTTGCACCTTTGATAACAGTTCCGTTAAGCGAAAATCAATGGATTTGGGACGTGCGTCAGGAACCGAAATCTGTCGGTGCGATCGCCTCTGCTGCTGCTGCTAAATTAAGTTGTCGCCGCGTGTTAACCGTCGGCACAGATATGAGCATTGGCAAAATGTCAACCAGTTTAGAACTCAACCGCATTTGCTTGCAGCGGGGTTTGCGTTCCAAATTTTTGGCAACCGGACAAACGGGTTTAATGATCGGAAATGAAGGCATTCCTTTGGATGCAGTGCGAGTTGATTTTGCCGCGGGTGCTGTCGAACAAATGGTGATTAAATTGGGTTCGGAATGCGATATTCTGCACGTAGAAGGGCAAGGTTCGCTATTGCATCCGGGTTCGACGGCGACTCTGCCGCTGTTGCGGGGTTCGCAGCCAACTCACTTAATTTTAGCCCACAGAGCCGGACAAACTAGCATTCGCAATCACCCGCACGTATCGATTCCCAATTTATCGAAAGTGGTCGAACTGTACGAAATGGTTGCCGCTGCGGCGGGTGCTTTTTCAGGGGGAAAAGTGAGCGCGATCGCCCTCAACACTCATCACTTAAATGAAGCAGAAGCGCTGTTAGCAATAACTGAAGTTCAAGCAGAAACGGGGTTGCCTTGTACCGATCCGGTGCGGTTTGGCGCGGAGGTTTTGTGGGAGGCGATCGACAGTTGATATGCTACAATAAATTACAAGTAGCAAATCGCTACAGAAAACTATGACACAATCACTTCAAGCAAAAACACTGACACTGCGTGAGGTCAAAACAAAATTTAACTTGCAACTTGCAGAAGACGAGCAATTTTTCCCGGAGTGGATTGATGATTTACCAGAAATTAGTGATGAAGAAAAGCGATATCTAGACAAAATAAAAGCTGGCTACACTAACAGTGCTGAGTACCCCATGATAGAAGATACCGTAAAAATGGTGGTACTGGCTCCCTTGCTATTTTTAGCAGATTTTTATCTGACTCCCTTTCACATAGAGTCAGAAAAATCGGTGGAACTGGTTACAGTGGATGAAGATATACTTGTCAGAGGAAGCATTGATATTCTGGTTTTAATGGAATCTTTTTGGGTTGTGGCAATCGAAGCCAAGCGAACTCAATACTCCCTTGAGGCAGGACTTCCCCAGCTACTCTTTTATATGCTGAGTAACCCCAATCGAGACAGACCCACTTTTGGGCTTCTGACAAATGGCAGCAACTTCAGATTCCTTAAGTTGATTAAACAAGACACTCCGCAGTACGCTTTATCTTATGAGTTCGTAATCGATCGCGCCCAGGACTTTTACGAGGTATTCCGCATTTTTAAACGAATTGCTGCTGTAGTTACCAACTATAACTAATGACTGAAACTTCTTTTTCCTTACCGTCTGAATGCGCCATCCGCCCAGCCTCAGCTCAAGATATCAAATCAATTAGAAAGTTAGTTTGGAGCGCAAGACTCGATCCAACTCAGTTGCGCTGGCAGCAATTCTGGGTCATCGAATGCGGTGGGGAATTGGCAGCTTGCGGACAGTTGCGGAACTTTGCGGGCGCGCAAGAATTGGGCAGTTTGGTGGTGGCGAAAGATTGGCGCGATCGAGGTTTGGGAAGCTACCTCACAAAATATTTAATTCAACAAGCTACAGAACCGCTATATTTAGAATGTTTGGGAAAGCGGCTCGCATCATTTTATACTCGCTTTGGCTTCGTAGAAGTTTCCGTACAAGAATTGCCGCAGTCGCTTAAATTCAAGTTCGGTTTGTCTCAATTAGCTAAAACTTTATTCAGAATTCCTGTAACAATTATGCAGTATCCAGCAGGTTGTCTATAATTATGACTTTTATGAATTTAAGATTCTGAATTTATGAATGGATTTTAAGTTCAACCTGTTCAATAATTGGATAACAGGGTGCGATCGAGCTGCATCGATCCAAAACTCCTACAGCCTCCTGATATCTGCGTCAATCTCGATCGCCTATTTTCTATGCCTAAATAGGTAGGTACAAATCAACATCGCATGGGGAGGGCGGGTGAGTGCCCTAGTAAAGTGCCTCATATCATAGATCCGCTTACGGGCCCCTAATGGCGCACAGGGTGTCAGAAAACGAGTTTTTAGGGGTTTGGTGCGTAAGTCACGGACTAGATATGTATGGATATTCCGGATTGGGCGATCGAGAGTGCGTAAGTTCAGAATTCACCGTTCGCGGTAGTCCAATTTGCTAAATTGGCACAGCTACCAGCCAGATGTATCCGCTGAAACCATTGAAAAATCGTTAGTTGCTGCTTCATAACTGTCCTGTGCCAGTACCAGACTCGGAAAGTGGACTGGCGATCGCACCAAAGATCTTCGACTCCTGGCAAATTAGTAAGTGTAAAGCAAGTGAGTCACAACCCAATCAAAAACTTAAACCAAAAAAATCAACCCAAAAATTAAAGATATTCACAGCAGCAGTAATGCGGAATCAGACAATATCTAATGTAGCTAACAACATCGACGCCTGAGGTAAATCCCACCAACGGCTCAACCATAAAATCCTTAATTCAATACCTCGGAATTACTGGATTTATACTCCCCCAACCGCTTCTCAAATCCCCTCAACATTTCAACAATTCTTGGCTTTTTATCCTGATAAAACCACGGAAGGCAAGAACAATGAAATATCAAGGCAATCAATCAATCTCAACCGAGGAAATGCAGCCTCTCAAATAGCATAAACGACAATTACACATCCATATATTTGAAAACAACAGGAGTAAATATCATGTTCAACGTAGTAAAAGCTTTCGGCTCGATTTTCTCTACCCAAGGATACAGCGGCGCTAACAATATGCTCATCAAAAATTACGTCAACACCAATTTCCACTATTTCAACGAAGAAGCAGTCGTTGATGAATCGATTTACCCGAATCAAACAGGTCGCGTCCGCTTCCAAGCTAGCTGGTGGCCCGCACGGTGCGATGGCCAAATCACCCTCACACCGGGAGACACGGTTTATGTCATCGGCGTTGACAACATCACTCTGTTAGTTTCCCTCGCTCCCGCAGACTAAATCAGAGCATTAACCACCTGGTAATCAATTTCAACCAGGAAATGCTACTTTTCAAAGAGCATAAATAGGCGATAAAACTTCGATATATATTAACACAAAAGGAGTCAACAAAATGTTTAACGTAGTAAAAGCTTTCGGTTCTATTTTTTCTACTCACACCTACAGCACAGAAAAGAATCTCTTAATGGATAACTACATCAACACCAATTTCCACTACTTTAACGAAGAAGCAGTCGTTGATGAATCGATTTACCCGAATCAAACAGGTCGCGTCCGCTTCCAAGCTAGCTGGTGGCCCGCACGGTGCGATGGTCAAATCACCCTCACACCGGGAGACACGGTTTATGTCATCGGCGTTGACAACATCACTCTGTTAGTTTCCCTCGCTCCCGCAGACTAAATCAGAGCATTAACAACCTGGTAATCAATTTCAACCAGGAAATGCTACTTTTCCAAGCTAACAAAATAAGCGATAAAACTTCGGTATATATTAACACAAAAGGAGTCAACAAAATGTTTAACGTAGTAAAAGCTTTCGGTTCTATTTTTTCTACTCACACCTACAGCACAGAAAAGAATCTCTTAATGGATAACTACATCAACACCAATTTTAACTACTTCAACGAAGAAGCAGTCGTTGATGAATCGATTTACCCGAATCAAACAGGTCGCGTCCGCTTCCAAGGTAGCTGGTGGCCCGCACGGTGCGATGGCCAAATCACCCTCACACCGGGAGACACCGTTTATGTCATCGGCGTTGACAACATCACTCTGTTAGTTTCCCTGGCTCCCGCAAACTAAACTAGAAAGTAATCTCAACTTTTTCACTGTCAGAACCCCGACTTATTCAAGAAGTCGGGGTTCTGACTATTCTGTTTTTTAGTGGCAATTTGGCGATCGCTTCCACTCCACACCTGACGCAAGACAGCAATATCTGCCTCAGTTTATTTACCAGTAGAAATATGGCAGATCGCGCTACAATAAAATGGCATTTTTGAGAGCTTGTTTGTTGAGGCGATCGCGGAGTTGAGATTCGCTACTTTCTCCGCTGACTGCTGCTTTTTCTGATGCCTTAGCGATCGGCGGTAGTGGTTCGAGCAGTATAATCTACCCTATAAACTAAGCTGGGAGTATCGCAATCTGTCATCAGCACAATAGGCATAAAAGATAACTTCTGATTCTGACGCACTTGTGCCGTCACCTCATATCCATCTATATCTGGCATGATTGCATCCAGCAGCACTAAATCGAAGCGCTTTTTCTTAATTTGTGCTATATTGCATTTGAATTGTTAGGCTGTGTGGTATTGAAGCAGACAACCTGCTGAATCAACCTCATAATTTAAACAGGATTATTTACTCTCTAGAGGCCCCAGTATGGAACTTAAGAAGCCGTTTACTTTTTCAGGGTTATTTAAGAAGTTTCACGAAGAAGATACTCAGCCGATAGAAATTAAGGACGCTAATATATATTGCTATGTAGACGGCAATATTTCCCTAGAAATTAACTCGCAAGTAAATCAACATATTAATCACAAAAGATTTCATGAATCTGCTCCCATTTATCAGTCGAAAGGTGTGACTATAGAGCAACCAGATATTCTGCAATTCTGGGAACTCGATGGACTTGAAAGAGAGATGGTTCAACAAGCATATGAGGGTGATTACGAGATTGAAGGCAAAACTGTTGAGGGATGGAAAATAAAGGCGATTATTGCTGATGCCAACTTTCAAGTCACGCTTGGGGTTGACAACTCGGAAAATATGGAGCAAGAGGGTAAATCTCTAGTTAGACTTAGGGACTTGGACATTGATTACAATTTAGATTCCTTAGAAGAGGGAGGAACCCAAGAAATTGCGTATGGTCTTGCAAATATAGAAGTAATAGACAATTTCTCAGCTCAAATTGGAAACCTTGAAGCTGAAATGTGTATTAAGTCAGTTTCAACTATAGAAAGCAGAAATAAAAGTGGTATCTTAAGCGCAGAGATGACACTCAAAAATATTCGTGAAAATGAACAAGATTCCTATGAGACTTATTCTGCTTGGCTCATATCTCTTCTTTCACTTGCATCGGGGCATTGCGTCGCTCAAATCTATAGAATAGAGGCTGTGAGGTATGAGCATTTTCAGATAAAAAGTGAATACTGGTCAGGGAGAAAACTACGTAGTGAACCCAGGGGAATAGCTGTTATACAATCACCTCATTTAGAGCTATTCATGCAGCAGTGTGCTAAAAATTTGACATGGGAAACCTTCAGCGATAAAGGTGTAGGTTTAGCCTTAAGCTGGTACATTGATACATTTGTTAGCCCTATGGCTGAAGTTAATTTCTTACTTTTATGTACGGTTTTAGAATCCTTAAACAAAAAACATTCGAGCCATGCTAGTAAGAGCCTTCTTCCTACGAATATTTACCGACAAATCAGAGACAAGATTTTAAATGTTGTATCGGACTTCCCGCAAGGTATTAATAACCCAGATGATCTTAAAAAATATAATATTTTTGCGCTTAAAGTTGAAAAGTCTTTTGCTAGTGGTTCATACAATCAGATAGGAAATTTACGAAATAGCCTCAAGGAAATGTTTAAGACTTATAGTGTGCCATATGAAGACTTATTTCCAGAATTAGAGTTCATAACAATAAGAGACAAGATTGTTCATGAAGGATTTGGTGAAGTGGATGTAGCTCTTGAACTTCGCAAGTTGTCAAACCTAGTTGTGCGGGTATTTCTTGCAATTCTGGGGTATCAGGGTAATTATATGGAGTCTATAAAAATTGAGATAGATGATCCATTGGGACGAAGTAAACACGGATTGATTTGCAGGTCTTTTCCTTTTATTGCCTCTGAGGATAACACAGAGTCGAACTCGATCGATACTTGCTGCTAGAACCTTGGGTGCGCTTAGCCAAAGCTCATGCTTACAAACACTTACAGACAGCAGCATGAGTTATGTATCGACCACTTTGCGTCAGTTAGTGACTCAACGCGCCCGATCGCAATGCGAGTATCGATCTAGAAAACATTGCTATTATCGATCGCAATAACTCGATCGATACAATATACCTGAAAAAAGAACTTAAATATCCAGCGATACGTTCAGCATCTCTTATCTAATTTCGGCAGGGTTTATTTCAATAAACCGTGCCTTGAGTATGCTTAAATAAGTTGAGACACATACTAGCCATATTTAAACCAGTGAACTTTCAATCAGTCATTGCCACCTTAAACAAATTCTGGAGCGATCGAGGCTGCCTGATCGCCCAATCCTACGACACAGAAAAAGGTGCAGGAACCATGAATCCCCACACCTTTCTCAGAGCAATTGGCCCCGAACCTTGGTCAGTCGCCTACATCGAACCCTGTCGCCGCCCCACCGACGGACGCTACGGCGAAAATCCCAACCGCTTCCAACATTACTATCAATATCAAGTTTTAATTAAACCCTCTCCTCCCAACATCCAAGACATCTATTTAGACTCCCTCAGAGCATTAGGAATTAGCCCAGAAGACCACGACATTCGCTTCGTAGAAGACAACTGGGAATCGCCCACCCTCGGAGCTTGGGGCGTCGGCTGGGAAGTCTGGCTCGATGGCATGGAAATCACCCAATTTACCTACTTTCAACAGTGCGGTAGCATTGACTGTCGCCCCGTCTCCATTGAAATTACCTACGGACTAGAACGCCTAGCAATGTATCTCCAAGAAGTCGATGCTATGACCAAAATTCAGTGGAAAGATGGCATAACTTACGGCGACGTTCACCTGCAAGGAGAAATAGAACAGTGTACTTATAACTTTGAAGCTTCCAATCCAGAATTGCTGTTTACTCTATTTGGATTGTACGAGCAAGAAGCCGAACAATTGACACAAAAAGGATTGGTTTTGCCGAGTCTTGATTATGTGTTAAAATGTTCTCACACTTTCAATTTACTCGATGCTAGAGGTGTGATTTCGGTAACTGAAAGAACTCGGTATATCACCAAAATTCGCAATTTGGCGCGGCGAGTTGCTCAGCTTTATTTGGAACAGCGCGAAAAGCTGGGTTTTCCTTTAGAAAAAGCTGTAAAAGTTTGAGTTTTAGTTGGATTGTGGGGCGGGCATCTTGCCTGCCTTAATAACGGGCAAGATGCCCGTTCCACAAAGAGTGAGTTGGATTGGGGAGGGGGCATCTTGCCTGCCTCAAGAACGGGCAAGATGCCCGTTCCACGAAAGCCATATTTTTAATTAATTAAATGCCTAATTATTCCGAAAATAATACAGAAACAAATCCTCAACTGCGAATTGATAATGTTAGTTTGAAAACACCGATCGCCTCAAGTCATTTGTTGGAAAATATATCATTTCAGGTACACAAGGGATCTCGCGTGGCAATTGTTGGCCCTTCAGGTGCGGGGAAAACAACGCTGTTGCGGTTGCTAAATCGCCTCAGCACTCCCACCAGCGGCTCGATTTATCTGGAAAATACAGAATATCGCCAAATACCTGCGATCGAACTCCGCAAACAAATCACCCTCATCCTGCAAGAATCCAAACTTTTGGGAATGTCGGTGCGAGAAGCATTGGCTTATCCTTTGAAGCTGCGGGGGGTGGCTGCATCAAACATTGCTGAGAGAATTAGCGGGGCGATCGAACAACTGCACATACCCCAAGAATGGCTCGATCGCAGCGAATTGCAGCTTTCCACAGGCCAAAAACAGCTCGTGGCGATCGCCCGCGGCATCATCCTACAACCAAAAATCTTGCTTTTAGACGAGCCAACATCCGCCCTAGACGCAGGAAAAGCCGCTCACCTTTTGCAAGTATTGACACAGCTAACAAACGGCAAAACTACAATTGTAATGGTAAACCATCAATTAGAATTAGCCGAGCAATTTAGCACGCGAATTCTGCATTTACAGCGCGGAAAGCTCATCGAAGACTTGCCCTCTCATCAAATAAATTGGGTGCAACTGCGGCAAAATTTAATCCAAGCAGAAGCAGAAGCCCAACAAGAATGGTGAACAAGCTAAAAAATATTTTCTGCGACTAGATACGCGGTGGAAATCCCAGAACCTTTTTCTCAAGTTGCGCTTAAGGCTGCTTGAATATCTCTGAGAGATGCGTTGGTGATGGGGATGTCCAAAACTGCCATGAAAGTGCCGAGAATTGTTCCCATGACGACGCTTCAGGTTTTTAAGAGAAGGCCCTCTGCTGTGGAATTCCACTTGTATTTGCGATTAGTTTAACCTCTGCTTGCGTAATTAATTTGGATGTTTTAACCGCAGAGGGCGCAGAAGGCGCAGAAGGCGCAGAGAAAGAGAAGATAAGAGGGAAAGAGGGAAGTTTACAAATTGCTGAGGATTGCTAGAGATACAGTCAGATATTAGCTTTGGGAATGTTGTTTAATGTTAGCATTTGTGCTTTTCCGCTAAATCGCTACTGCGGAATTAAACCCATTTTTTGATAAAGTGGCCGGACTAAGTTTTTTAAAGCTGGTAACTGTTTGGTAAAAACTATGGAGCCTAAAACACAAATTATACCTCCAATAATGACTGTATTGGGAGAGCCGATATAATTTGCCAATCCGCCGGCAACTAAATTCCCAAACGGTGTCACTCCAAAAAATGCCATCGTGTATATGCTCATCACTCTTCCGCGTTTGTCGTCTTCCACAATTGTTTGCAAAAATGTGTTTCCTCCTGCAAATTGCAAAATGAAACCAAACCCCACAAACAACATCATGATTAATGACAGCCACAAGACGCGGGACAAACCAAAACCTATGAGTCCACATCCCATAATTGCCGGTGAAATCGCAATCCATTTCCCAAGGCCAACTACACTTTTGCGCGAAATCAAATAAATCGCCCCCCCAAAGGCTCCGACTCCCGAAGCCGCCATCAAAAAGCCTAGGGCTTCTGGGCCGCCTTGCAGAACTTTGGTTGCAAAAATTGGGACTAAAACTGTGTGGGACATTCCCGCAAAACTTACTAATGCTAATAGCAGTAAAATTGCTCGAATCGGGGGAAACCCGAAGGCATAAACGAATCCTTCTTTTAATCTTTGTAAGGGTTTGGTATTAGTTGCGGCAATTTTACGGGCTTTGATCTGCATCGCTAATAAGCCTGCAATTACAGCAATGTAGCTGAGTCCGTCAATGAGAAAGCAATAACTTGGGCCGACTGTAGCTATTAGCAAACCTGCAATTGCTGGGCCGATTAATCTGGCGCCGTTGAACATGGAAGCGTTGAGGGCGATCGCATTTGCTAAATCTTCTTTCTTTTCTACAAGTTCCGGTACAAAAGCTTGCCGTGCCGGCGCGTCAAAGGCGTTAATTGCGCCTTGGAAGAAACTCAGTACCAGGATCTGCCAAATGTTAACGACTCCTGTTAGCGCTAAAAATGCTAGCGCTAAGGATTGAACCATCGCTAATATTTGAGTGGCAATTATCACTCGGTGCCGGTTCCAGTGATCGATTAAAACTCCTGCAAAAGGCAGTAAAATTAATGTGGGAATTTGACTTGTAAATCCCACCACGCCGAGCATCCAAGGTGAATCGCTCAAATTGTATACAAGCCAAATAGTAGCGACTTGCGTCATCCAACTGCCAATCAGTGAGAGGCCTTGTCCTGCAAAAAACAGGCGATAATTTCTCGATCGCAGCGCTGGAGGAAGTTGTATTGTTTTGATTTTTGCTAGTAGATTCATGCGAGAGTACGGCTAGAGCAATCCTATTTGATTTGTAAACATTTTTTAGGGGTAGCACCCCTGGGCTTACCCCTAATTAGCGAAGGGCAACCATCGGGGGACTGCCCCTAGACTCATTATTACGAATCATTGAGAATTGCGATATGAGCCGAAGGTTCTATTTTAAAACTCCCGAAAACCCGGATTTGAGTAGTGTTAAATTTTTACCCGCAGCAAAACGATCGCCACAGTTAAATTTTTCTGTCGCGATCGCTTGACTAACGAGAAATTCCTTCCCCGAACTCTTCCCTCAAGTAATACTCAACAGCCAAGTACCGAGGTAACGCAGCAAGGGAACGTCACCGGGGGTGCGGATGCGGACGTTGAAATGGTACATTCCGCCGGGAGATGGGTTTCTGACGTTGGAGAGTACAACCTCAACATTGTTGCCGGCGGCAATTGGTTCTGTGGGATAAATTTCTATGAAACGATTTTCTTTGTCCCAGATTACTTCTTGCAATTGGATTGTTTTGTCTTTGACGCGCACTGTAATGTCTTTTTGGTCAAATTCGCCTTTGTAGTAGTCTGGATAGGATATGTTCAGTTGAGCGATCGCCAAACTTACTTTTTTGGAAGGAATTCGCAGCCGATATCTATCGCCACTCATCCCGGCTGTACCGTAATCCAAGCGATAGCTTAATTGGTTGGCGCGCTCGGGGCCGCCGAAAATCGTGAATCCTGGCATGGACTGGGCTAAACTGATGGCGGGTAATCCAGCCACCAAGCAACCTGTAACCGCTACTGCTGAAAATAATCGTCGCATAACAACTCCTCTACTTAAACTCTTGGTGAACCTTAAATATTGCTCGCCCGAAATTTGCGATCGTGCCTACAATATATCGAATGTCTCAGCAATTTGATGAGGGCGAGCGACTGCCGGCTGAGGTCACTTTTTTTTGCGTAATTTTTGCGTAATACTGATAACTGACATTCAAACTACAGAAGTAGGCGACATAAAATTATATCATAATCGGTGGCCAACTTAACAATTTAGCGAATTTGAATGTATAAGATAAGTTAAAGATACGGGTCGAATTTGGGCTATCGGCTTTAGTATCAACGAGAGAAGTTTAGGGGAACGGCTGCTTCAATGTAAAGCAAGGCATCGGGCGATTAAAAATCGCACTTCAAGAAACCTGCGGAGGCAGGTTTTGTCTGTGTAGGCGCGGTTTCAACCGTCCTAGGAAGGCTTAAATAAGGAGAGTGTATGAAATTAGCGATCGCAAAAGAAATAGCAGTAGGGGAACGCCGGGTGGCTTTAGTACCCGACGCTGTAGCCCGATTAGTCAAACAGGGCGTCGAAGTTTGGGTTGAGGCCGGTGCCGGCGCACAATCCTTTTTCTCGGATATTGCTTACGAAGAAGCGGGAGCTCAGGTTGTCGCCGATACCGCTAGGCTGTGGGGCGAAGCCGATGTCGTCGTGAAAATCGGCGCCCTGCAAGAATCAGAAGTCCATCAACTCCGGGAAGGAGGCGTTTTCATCGGATTTTTGAATCCTCTGGGAGATCCAGCTTTAGTGCAGCGTTTAGCCGATCGCCAAGTAACGGCATTCAGCATGGAAATGATCCCGCGCACCAGTCGCGCTCAAAGCATGGATGCACTGTCATCTCAGGGTAACGTCGCCGGTTACAAAGCGGTACTGATCGCAGCCGCAGCTTTGCCAAAGTATTTTCCGATGCTGACAACGGCGGCGGGTACAATTCGCCCCGCGAAAGTATTGGTAATGGGTGTGGGGGTTGCTGGCTTACAGGCGATCGCCACTGCGCGCCGTTTGGGTGCTGTAGTCGAAGCTTTCGATATCCGCCCGGAAACAAAAGAACAAGTGCAAAGTTTGGGCGCTAAATTCCTTGATGTCGAACTCAAGGAAGAAACCGTCGCCGCCGGAGGTTATGCTAAAGAGCTTTCAGAAGCGGCCAAAGAATACACCCGCCAAGTGCTCACCCAACACGTCAGCGCTTCCGATGCAGTGATTACAACCGCTCAAGTTCCCGGCAGAAAAGCACCTATTTTAGTTACTAGAGAAATGGTTTCTCAAATGAAGCCCGGCTCGGTAATTGTTGACCTCGCGGGCGAACAAGGTGGCAATTGCGAATGCACGGAAGCGGGGAAAGATGTTGAATGGAACGGCGTTAATGTCATCGGCCCGATTAATGTGCCCTCGTCGATGCCGGTACACGCTAGCGAAACTTACTCGAAGAATATCTCCTCTTTACTTCAGTTGATGGTGAAAGATAAGGAACTCAATTTGAATTTTGAAGACGATATCATTGCTGGTGCTTGCGTCGCCCGCGACGGTGAGATTAGCAACCAGCGAGTTCGCGATGCTTTGGCAGCTCAGGCTTCAGCCGTCAGTTAGATTCTCTCATTACAAGGCTGTCCCGCAGGGGTTGAAACCCCTGCCTCAAAGCTTAAGTCCTCTTGCATAGGACTGAAGAACTCATTAGATATCTCCAGAAAAGCCTTTTTTGAACAGGCTTTCCGGCCTGTTCTACAAGAATTATTGGAGATGTCTATTAGTCCTCTTAAGAGGACTTTGGCTATTAGCCAGGGAATGAATTCCCTGGCGGGCGCAACCGGGAACGAGTTATTTCCAATTACCAATTACCAATTGTTATGGCAGAAGGATTGATTGCAGGTTTAGTGGTGTTTACTCTGGCGTCGTTTGTGGGATTTGAAGTAATTAATAAAGTCCCACCGACGCTGCACACACCTTTGATGTCGGGATCGAATGCGATTTCAGGAATTGCGGTTTTAGGCGCAATTCTGATTTCTGGCCAAGGCAATGTGACTGTTACTTCGATTTTGGGGACGATCGCGATCGCCCTGGCCACAATTAACGTTGTCGGCGGTTTCTTAGTAACCGATCGAATGCTGCAAATGTTCAAGAAAAAAGAGGTTAAAGCGTGAGCGATTTTCTGCCCAGTGCCATTCAGCTAAGTTATTTAGTTGCCGCATCTTTGTTTATTGTCGGTTTGAAACAGTTGGGTTCCCCTGCAACCGCGCGTCAAGGAAATGTGTTAGCTGCGATCGGGATGTTAATTGCGATCGTCGGTACGTTGCTGGAAAAGCAAGTAGTCAGCTACGAATTGATTGCTGTCGGAATTATCGTCGGTTCCATTTTGGGAACGATTATGGCGAATACCGTGGCGATGACGGATATGCCGCAGATGGTGGGTTTGCTTAACGGTTTCGGGGGCGCGGCTTCTGCACTCGTTGCTGTGGGCGAATTCTGGCGCTATCTCAGCATCCCGGAATCGCCTGCGCCTGATGCGACAATCACGATCCTTTTGGGTGTGTTGATTGGCGGAATTACTTTCACTGGTAGCCTTGTGGCGTTTGCGAAGCTGCAAGAATTGCTACCTGGTGCGCCCATGACGTTTCCGCTGCAACAGCCGTTTAATGCCATGCTGGCGATCGCACTTTTAGCCGGCAGCGGTTATATGCTGACGAATCCCGAAAATGTGCCGGTATTCCTGGCTTTGGTGGCGATTTCCAATATTCTGGGAATCATGTTTGTGCTCCCGATTGGCGGTGGCGATATGCCCGTGGTGGTGTCGCTGCTTAACTCTTATTCGGGGATTGCGGCGAGTGTGGCTGGGTTCATTTTGATGAACAATATGCTGATTATCGCTGGTGCATTGGTGGGCGCGTCGGGGATTATTTTGACGCAAATCATGTGCAAGGGGATGAATCGATCGCTTTCTAGTGTGCTGTTTAGCGCGTTTGGTAGCGGTGGCGGTAGTGCTGCGGCTGCTGCTGGGGCTGCTGGTGCTACTGACAAAACTGTTCGCAGCATCAATCTCGAAGAAAGTGCGATGATGTTGGGTTATGCGCGATCGGTTGTAATTATTCCCGGCTACGGGATGGCTGTAGCGCAAGCACAGCACGCCGTGCGCGAGTTAGCCGACGGTTTGGAAAAAATGGGTGTTGACGTGAAATACGCGATTCACCCGGTGGCTGGGCGGATGCCTGGGCACATGAATGTGCTGTTGGCGGAAGCAAACGTGCCTTATCCGCAGTTGTACGATATGGACGACATCAATCCGCAGTTTGAAGAAACGGATGTGGCTTTGGTGATTGGTGCGAATGATGTGGTGAATCCGGCGGCGCGCCACGATACGGCGAGCCCGATTTATGGGATGCCGATTTTGGAGGTTGATAAGGCCAAACATACGATCGTGATTAAGCGCGGGATGAATGCTGGTTTTTCCGGTGTAGATAATGAGTTGTTCTACAAGGATAAGACGATGATGTTGTTTGGTAGCGCTAAGGATGTGGTTGCCAAATTGGTTTCTGAGGTGAAGCAGTTGTAGGATTTTGCAACCGCAGATTAAGGCGGATTAACGCGGATGATAAAACCCGGTTTATCTAATAAACCGGGTTTTTGTTTTGGGTTTGTATAGATGCTCATACTTCTCTTTCTTTCAGTCTCTTAGAGAAGGACTTCGTGTGACAAGCAGCGATTTTAATCGCCGAATATTATAAAAAGATACTGATATATTGTCCGCCTTGCGAATTATATCAGTGGGATAAATTCAATCCTATCTTGATATTCATTTTCAAACGATGCTCCCGCAATTTCAATTAACTCGTCAATCACTTGGCCCATATCTGCATTCAAGCGGATTGTGAGAATTCCTAAAACGTGGCGACCTTGGGCTGTATGATCTGACAAATGAACGGGCATTGAACGTCGGTTATTAGTAACGAGGATAAAGTTATTCTCCTCGCACCAACACAAGATTTCTGGATCTTTCGTTCCTTTAGGCGGAACACCTTCATCGCCAACCATCAAAACGACGATATCGGATTGATGATACAAAAGCTGCACCCGATATTCAGGGTCTATGTTTTCGTCTAACAGGTATTTAACAGTCACTAATGAACTCTATCCAGTTGTGTAAATGTGTTTTTTTTTTCCTTAATTTGACGCATTTTTAAGACGAAAGGAGAGGGGTTGCGATCGTATTCAGCTTCAGCTTTGAGGCAATATTCCAACCAACCTCCTACATATTTACCTACAGTTTCTTGATTTTCCAGATAGTAGAGAATCGTAGCATAAACTTGAGCCATAGTTAGTGTCCGAAATTTTTGAGCTATGGCTTCTGGAGTTTTGCCGCAGTGGATGTATTCGTAGAGAACGTGTTCGATACCTACGCGAGTTCCTTTGATGCGGATATCTTCTGGTGTTAAAAATTCAAAGTAATCTTCTAATTGCATGGTGTATCATTTTCCCTGTGAGTTTTGAGCGTATCCTGAGTTTAGCACATCACCTACTTCAGTCTGAGTGGGGTTAGTTAAAAGGGCGAGCGCTATGCAGCCGATTCTTTACTTCAGAAGGCTCTGCTGTCTCAAAAAATAGTTTCAACGCTTCGATCAGATTTTGTCGCGCTTCTTCTCTATTGTCACCTTGGCTGGCAATATTAAGTTCGGGACAAAGGGATATATATCCGTCGCCTTCTCGTTCAATAATTGCTGTCAACTGTTGTGTGGAATTCATAATTTGAAGTGGCGGACTGCCCAGCTCAGAAAATTATAGTTTTACTTGAGATTAGATCACATCTTTCATTCTTTATGGTTTCGTGGATTTTGACTTTCTCACACTTCTCAATCAAAATTTGAAGGCTTTCTAGATTAAATTTTACACCTTTCTGCACGAGAGAATAAAAAATTTAGTTTCATCATCTCGATCTGCCTCTCACCGCACGTCCTCGCTTCCCCTTCCGTCTTCGCCACACAATACGGCGCACCATACCCTGCCGGCAGGTGGCCTGAAGTTGCATTGGTGTTGAAAGTTAGTTGAGAGTATGCCAACCATTTTCCTTTCTCTCCTTTCTGTTTCCAGCCGATCGCTTCATAATAAGCTAACAAGACTTGTCCATTAAATTCTTTAGTACCACCCAGATTTTGATAGATGCGCTTCTGCACGGAAAAGCCAAACCGTCCATTACTGTATTTTACCCAAAGTCGATCCATCGCCCGCAAATCTGGACAGGAAAAATTCTCGATATCTTTTATCTGTATTAGCTCACCCCTAATCGAGTGACTTTGTTGTTGTTTCCCCGCTACCTCTAACATTTTGTTATAAGTTTCCTCATCTGCTTCTTTCCACTTCCCCGCCGCTAATAACTGTTCCAGTTTAGTATAGTTTGCTTTAGCAATTGGTTGATTTACTAAATTCGACGGATTTGCCAGATAAGTTTTAATAGAAATACCCCAAGGAAAAGTATTAATTTGTATGTCTCCAGCCACTTTTGTCGCTGCTTGTTGCAGCGCCGCTTGAATTTCTTGAGATGACTTTTGCTGTCGGCAGCTTGTTAAAGAGAGTCCGATGAGGGTAAAAATTAGCCAGCAAGAGGGGGATTTCATAGATTGGGCTGATTCTTTTAGGGAATAAGGGAGTAAATGAATAATTTCAACAACACTGATGTGTTGTTTTTCAGGTAGGAGATTAACATGAAAGTTAACCATTTTTTTGCGCTCGTAGTTACCCGTTTATCACTTTTGAAGTGCTATCCCCATTTGAGTGCAGCAGATTTAGCGAATGCTTGGGCTTATGCTGAGGCACACCCAGAGGAAATTGAAGCAGCGATTAAAAAAATTGAGCAAGGCTAAAACATGGCGCGAATTTGCCATAACAGGACTTACGCACTCCGACAAAGAAACCGGGTTTTTTACCGAATCTCCGGGCAGCAACGAAGTATTTTCTTAAAAAAAACCGGTTTCTGGGCCCCCATGCGTAAGTCCTATATAATGTAGATAATATATTCCTACGATCGCACTTATGACTATACAAGAATTAGAAACTCAAGTCTTAACCTTAAATGCGGTTGATAAAGCTAAACTAATCAGCATCCTAACTCAAAATTTAACGAACGGTTCTTTAGGCATTAAAAAGACTCCCGGTGTCTGTGGAGGGGATGCCTGTGTCGGCAATACTCGCATACAAGTTTGGGTACTGGTGGGTTATCGCCGTCTCGGATGCAGCGATGCGGAACTTTTTAAGTGCTATCCCCTTTTGACGGCGGCTGATTTAGTCAATGCTTGGGCTTATGCTGATGCTTACCCAGAAGAAATTGAACAAGCAATCAAAGAAAATGAGGAAGCCTAAAACATGGCGCGACTTTATGCAGACGAACAGTATCCGTTGCCAGTAGTTGAGTTTCTTCGACCTTTAGGTCACGATGTATTAACAGTTCAAGAAGCCGGAAACGCAGGATTAGGGATTCCTGATGAGGATGTATTGGCTTTTGCAGTGAGTAATGAGCGAGCAGTTTTGACTCTCAATCGAGGGGATTTCATTCGACTGCATCGCTCACAACCCAACCATGCTGGTATTATCATTTGTACTCAAGATAGCAACTGGGAAAGACAGGCCACCCGAATTAATGATGCTATTTCTACGCTCGATACTTTGAACGGTAAATTGATTCGAGTTAACCGTCCTTCGACATGAAAAAAAGCCGAGCGCCCAAACCCATCCTACAAACCTTATAAATAAATCCCCCATTGCTCCCCAGATTAGGTAAAATAATTGGCGTGTCTGAGGATAAACTATATGCGCTTGGTTAAATATATTGCGATCACGATCGTCAATGCTTTCGGTGTCGTCATCGGTATTATTTGGGTTGCAGTCCCCACAACAGTGGCTCAACCTTCCCTAAACTACCAACTCGCAATCTCTGGGCGACAGCCAGAGGCCGAAACTCCGCAATCCCTTTCCGAACTCTACAAATTGCGCGATCGGCTGAAAGTACAATTAGATAACCTTGCCAAAACTCCCGACAGCGCCCCGTTTCCGGCAGAACTTTGGAAATCAGCAATCCACCGTCAGCAATCTCAAACTCTGACGCAGCAACTCCAAAACGTTCAAAGTCAGATTCAAATAGAAGAAAGAGCCAAATATAATTGGGACGATGCTGCTAAATTAGCCGCCCAAGCAGTCTTAATTGGACGCACTTCTAATCCTTCTTCTGCTACTTGGGAACAGTCCCAGCGGCTGTGGCAGTTGGCTATCAATACACTGCGACTCATTC
Source organism: Microcoleus vaginatus PCC 9802 (assembly GCA_022701275.1). Lineage (NCBI taxonomy): Bacteria > Bacillati > Cyanobacteriota > Cyanophyceae > Oscillatoriales > Microcoleaceae > Microcoleus > Microcoleus vaginatus. Next base: position 1,720,951 of record CP031740.1, on the reverse strand, counting down.
CTCACGATTCTTTTTTTGCCGATGGGGCGATCGACAAAACCATCGAATACCAAGGAAACCTCAGTGTCGCTACCTATGAAATGCAAGTTGCACGTTCTATTGAGAAAGTGAGAGCCGAGGAAGAAGAGATAAGAGAGCGAGCCCGCAAAGAGCAAGAGAAAAAAGAATTTGCTCGTCGAGAAATAGAGAGAAAAGAACAAGAGAAAAAAGACCGGGCTAGAAAAGAACTAGAAAGACAAGAATTCCCAAGGCAAGAATTAGCCAGAAAAGAGCAAGAAAGGCAAGAATTAGCCAGAAAAGAAGTAGAAAGGCAAGAATTCCAAAGGCAAGAATTAGCCAGAAAAGAAGTAGAAAGGCAAGAATTAGCCAGAAAAGAACTTGAAAGACAAGAACTTGAAAGGCAAGAATTAGCCAGAAAAGAACTTGAAAGACAAGAACTTGAAAGGCAAGAATTAGCCAGAAAAGAACTTGAAAGACAAGAACTTAAAAGGCGAGAAGTAGCCAGAAAAGAACTTGAAAGACAAGAACTTGAAAGGCAAGAATTAGCCAGAAAAGAACTTGAAAGACAAGAGTTAGAGAGAAATCAGCAAGCAACTTCTCAACCAACTCCTGAATCAACTGCAACACCAACTTCCGCCCCAGTTACGCCGGCTGCGTCGCCGCCGAACTTTTTCTTTGCGGGAGATACCAACAGAGATGGCCAAATTAACGAGCAAGACGAAGCCGGAAAAGAACAATGGTCTTTGTCCAAGGGCGCGCTAATTTTATTTAACGATCGCAATAACGATCGCGGCAAGATACCGACTTGGAAACAGACCAAAGTTAGCGCTCCCCGCCGTGCAGCAATGCTTTCTCAAGTTAACTTAACACTGTCGGAAAACTTCAAAACCTCTCAGTTATTTATCACTGCTGACAGCATTGCTAGCCCTCACATCAGCGTTTTTCAGAAGACGGGCGACGGCTGGCAACCTGTAGATATATCCGGTGCTAAACCTCTAGTTTTCAGCACAAATATTGTTTTAGGTGTGGAAGCCAAACAATTTGCCGATCGCAATTGGAACGGGACTGTTAATCTCAAAGCAACTGCCCAAAACAACGGTCAAGAAATCGCCTCCACAACAATCCAAATGGGCGTTAGTCCTTGGATGATACCGCCAAATACAGCACCAGTAACCGAAGTTCAGGTCAGCGACAGAGGCTCGGTAAACAGCGAATTTATCTCGCAACTAAAACAAGCAGTAGAACCCACGGGCGCTAAAGTAAAAATTCTCCAGGGCGATCACACTTGGATGCAAGATACCCAGAAAAACGGCTACGTTCAATTGCCCGAAAAATCGGATATACGCCTGTTTAATGTAGCCCTAAAAAGCAATAGCGGCCCAGAGAAAAACCCGCCTGTTAAATCAACTCAAAACCGGGATTTGAAAGTATTTAAAGTTGGCAATCCTCGTTCTTTAGACCCTGTAAGTCAGTGGTCTGAGGGATACGGAAATTTGCAGGTGACACCGCCGATTCCCGGACACCCAATGGGTCGAGTTTATTACGGGAATTCGGGAAATGCTAGTTTTAATCCAGAGGTACTTGATTTTATTCAAGCTCAGAGAATTCAAGGGCCGCCAGTGGATATTGATACTTCTTGGCTTTTGACTCGCCAAGTCGATGAAATTATCAATTTTATTCCCACTCAAACTCCCGGACAATATGTAATGGCGATCGCCAGTCCCGCAGCCGGAGTTAAGCTGTTGGAAGAATTGGAGGGAAGAGGTTACGGCGATGTGACGCTTAATCGTGGTTTGAGCACTCAAACAACTGTCAGCGCCGCTTTGCAAAACCGTGCTTTAATTCAACACAATCTCTATTTGCAAAATCAGAAACTTAATCCGATTATAGAGAAGTTGAAAAGAGAGTTTTTACTCAAAGACGACCAAATTATTCAAGTTCCGGTGATGTTTGGCTACAGCGGTTATGCTTGGTCGCCAAATATGGTCAATTCGGTGCCAGTTAACGGCAAATTGTTAGTTTCCAATCCGCGCGGACCAATGATTGACGGTGTAGATTACACTCAGGAAAGATTGCGCCAACTGCTGCTTCCTGCTGGCGTCAGCGTTAGTTTTCTGGATGACAGGTATTATCAAGAATTGAAAGGAAACGTGCAGTCGGCGACGAATACTGTGAGGAAGCCTGAAGAGCGACCTTTTTGGCAGTCTTTGCCTAATAATTACTAATGGGTAATTGGTAATGAGGAATCGGGAATGGGGAATCGGGAATGGGGAATTTGTAGGTGCGGATTCTACCAACAATACGCGCCTGTAACTAACAATCTCATAAACCCGCCCCCAACCAAAGGTAAATCGCAAGATACCTCTTTAAAAATACAATGGGTGGGTTTTACCAACAATCTATATTTAAAAGTAACTATCTCTTAAACCCGCCTGCCTATGCTAATATTTAGGAAAACTATGCTAGGAGTTTAACAGATGGCTACCCTGCAAATAGAAAATATACCAGAGGAATTGTACGCGAGACTGCAAGAGTTAGCCGCGGCTCAAAACCGCTCGATTAGCGCGTTTGCGATCGCCATTTTAGAAGCCGAGTTATCAACAGAGACAAAACCCCTCTCAGGAAAACGTAAAAAGTCTGTAACAGAACTATTGGCAGAAATCAGCCGCCGTCGCGAGTCTCGTCCGGCGAATATGGGGATGATACTAGATAGTACCGCTTTAATTAGAGAGGATCGCGACAGAGGACCAATCCTGTGAGGTGCGTAGTCGATGCTAGCGTGGGGATTAAGCAATTTATCCCCGATCCGCTCTCATCTAAAGTCGTTCAATTGTTTACCCATCTTGAAATTCCAGAGACTGAAATATTTGTACCCGATCTGTTTTATATTGAGTGTGCAAATATTATCTGGAAGTATGTCCGTGCTGGACTTTACGCTGCTGCCGATGTTCCAACAGATTTAGCTAATCTTAGAGCTTTATCCTTGCGTGCAGTATCTACTGCTGAATTGATTTTAGATGCAACAAACATCGCCTTAAATTATGGAATTTCTGCTTATGATGGCAGTTACGTTGCTCTTTCACAGCAAGTTGACTCGCCTTTGCTAACTCTTGACCAAAAGCTAGTCAGAGCTTTAGCAGGCACATCTTATAAGGTTCTATCGTTTAACGATTTCGAGGTATCAACACCCCATTAGCCTTAGCTTTATAGGAAATTAATTCACTTGTTTATTCTTATTAGTAAAAAGATGGAGCGCTATAATATTGAGCGCTATAATATAGACTAATATCATGGCAGGTTTGTATGCAGATGAACAATCTTCATTCTAACTTTGGCCTAACGCTTGATAATTAATCCGTGTATCCGTGTCGTGCCTTCTTTATTCTCCTAGATAATTTCAGTGCAGGCGATCGCACCAGTAACGTAAAATGTCTAAAAGCGGTCTTTGTAAAATAAATTTAGCCCCATGAGCGACGAACAGGAAAAAAAACAAATTTTGACTCAGCAACCGGAAACAATTTCCACTGCCAGTGATGAGTTCGATCGCAGTGAAATTGCCCGTGGCGATGCAGCTTCAGCATCAGTAGAAACTCCCGCAGAAATTGTCGCGCCCGAAAATATTTCAACCCCCAGCCACGAAGCCAAAACAATTCCCATTGCCGCCGATAGCGCGCCGGCAACAACTCAACTTGCAAGTTATCCGCCTCCAACAATTCCAACTGCCAACCCCGAACCAAAACCAGCTCGATCCTGGCAAATCTTAGCAGTTTTTCTCAGCGGAATGTTAGTCGGTTCTGTCCTTAGTGTCGGCAGTTTGCTAGCGTGGAGAATGTATCAGGAAAGAGCGAACCTTCAAATCAAACTACCCGCTGACGTACCCCTTCCCGAAAGCCCTCCCCCTGTCGTAACAGCGCCCGCCAACCGTCGGCCCGGACTTCCCCCAGCACCTGGAACTCGACTGCCCGCCACAATCTATCCGTCGCCCCGTCCCACTCAAATACCCTCTGTGTCGGGCGTTTCCCAACTTGCTTCGCCGTCACCGTCGCCGTTGCCGTTGCCTTCTCCTTCTGCTTCTCCCGCTGTGGTTGAAACCCCTGTAACCGAGCGAGTTTACTTTCAAGCTGGTGCTACGGGAACTACTCTGAGCAATAGTTTGCGAGCCAACATATCCAGGCGCTACTTACTGGAGTGCAATAGCGGCCAAAGCATGACAATAAGTGTTCAAGAAGGTCAAGTTAGCGCAGCAATTATTGCTCCTAACGGTGAAAACTTAGGTACTGCTGACAGTACAGGTCAGTGGCAAGGGCAACTAGCCAGTAGCGGCGATTATACTATTGAAATTTCAGGCGATCGCCAAGCAAACTACCAAGTTAAAATTGAAGTTAAATAGCAACTATAATTGTATCAGGGGGTAGTTACACAATACATAAACCCCCCCTGGTTGCCAATTACAAATTACCCATTACTAATTACCAATGGTTGCACAAATATCTCCAAGCATCTACGAAGCAAAAACTCAAGAAATTGCCACAGAAATCCTGCGGGCAACTCAAGAGAAAAAGCGCTCTTTTTTCGGGCAACTCCAAGACCAAATGCGCTGGGACGACAAACTGATGGATTGGGCGATGGCTAGCCCGGGACTGCGGGTGCAGTTGTTTCGATTTATTGACTGTTTGCCGGCTCTCCGCAGCCGGCCGGAAATTGCCCGCCACCTGCAAGAATACCTGACCGCCCAAGAGGTAGAATTGCCTGAAGCATTGAAAAAATTGCTCAACTTTGCTAGCCCTGATTCGGTTCCCGGTCAGTTGGCTGCGACGACGGTTGCGCCTGCTGTGGAAACTTTGGCGCACAAGTATATTTCTGGGGAAAATATCAAGCAGGTAATTAAAACCTTAGAGCGGCTCCGTAAAGATAAAATGGGTTTTACAGTTGACCTTTTGGGGGAAGCTGTCATTACTGAAACTGAGGCGCAAATTTATCTTAACCGCTATTTGGAATTGATGGAGGAACTCGCAAATGCAGCGAAGAATTGGCCGCAAGTAGATGCAATTGACAAAGCTGACGGCGAAACTCTGCCACGAGTGCAAGTATCCGTAAAATTAACAGCTTTTTATTCTCAGTTTGACCCGTTGGATGCTAAAGGTAGTGAGGAGAAAGTAAGCGAGAGAATTCGTCTGTTACTGCGCCGCGCCAAGGAATTGGGAGCGGCAGTTCATTTCGACATGGAACAGTATGCTTACAAAAGTTTGACTTTGAGCATTCTCAAAGACTTATTGTTAGAAGAAGAGTTTCGCAGTCGCACGGATATTGGAATTACATTGCAAGCATATTTGCGCGACAGTGCCCAAGATTTGCAAGGTCTTATTGCGTGGGCAAAAAAACGCGGAAATCCGGTAACAGTGCGTCTGGTAAAAGGCGCTTACTGGGATCAGGAAACTATCAAAGCGATGCAGAAAGATTGGCCACAGCCGGTCTACAATGACAAAGTTACTACCGATGCAAATTTCGAGCAGATGACGCAGTTGCTGCTAGAAAATCACGAATATTTGTATGCAGCTATTGGCAGTCATAATGTGCGATCGCAAGCGAGGGCGATCGCCATTGCCGAAACTCTCAATATACCGCGCCGCCGCTTTGAAATGCAAGTGCTGTATGGCATGGGCGACAAATTGGCTAAGCTTTTGGTCGATCGGGGTTATCGCGTCCGAGTCTACTGTCCCTACGGCGATTTGCTGCCGGGAATGGCTTATTTGATCCGCCGTTTGCTGGAAAATACCGCCAACAGTTCTTTCATCCGGCAAAGTTCCGAAGAAATGCCGATCGAACAATTGTTAGCCGCACCCGTTGCTAACGGAAATGATCAGCTAGTTTACAGCAAAGTATTTCCCAACGTTGCCGATACAGACTACGCCAATACCAACTTACGGCAACAAGCAGAAACAGCGATCAAATCAGTGCGGGCTAACTTAGGTAAAACCTATTTACCCCTAATCAATGGCGAGTACCAAAATACTGAAGCAACAGTTAATTCTCTCAACCCTTCCAATCCCACAGAAGTAGTCGGCAAAATCGGATTGCTTTCCGAAGAACAGGCCAAACAAGCCCTTGAAGCAGCAAAATCAGCCTCTACCAGTTGGCGGAAAACCCCCGTCCGCCAGCGTGCAGGCGTCCTCCGCAAAGCCGCTGAGTTGATGGAACAGCGGCGGCACGAACTGTCAGCTTGGATGGTGTTTGAAGTCGGCAAACCTGTCAGAGAATGCGATGCCGAAGTCTCCGAAGCTATAGATTTTTGTCGCTACTACGCCGACGAAATGGAACGGTTAGACCAAGGGAAAAATTACGATATTCCCGGAGAAACTAACCGTTATAGCTATCAGCCACGTGGAATTTCTTTAATCATTTCGCCTTGGAATTTCCCCCTCGCAATTCCCGTTGGCATGACAGTTGCTTCGCTGGTTGCAGGTAATTGTACTTTGCTCAAACCTGCGGAGGTTTCCTCAGTAATTGCAGCAAAAATTACAGAAATTTTGCTGGAAGCTGGCATTCCCAAAGGCGTATTTCAATACGTGCCTTGCAAAGGTTCAACCGTCGGCGCTTACATGGTGAAACATCCTGACGTTCACATGATTACTTTCACCGGTTCTCAGGAAGTGGGGTGTCAGATTTATGCCGATGCTGCGATTTTGCAGCCTGGACAAAAACACCTGAAACGAGTAATTGCAGAAATGGGCGGAAAGAATGCAATTATTGTCGATGAAAGTGCGGATTTAGACCAAGCAGTTGCAGGCGTAGTTTATTCGGCATTTGGATATAGCGGCCAAAAATGTTCCGCTTGTTCGCGAGTAATTGTGGTCGAATCCGTGTACGATAATTTTGTGGCAAGATTGGTAGAAGCGACGCGATCGCTCAATGTCGGCCCAGCAGAAAATCCCGGCACTCAAGTTGGCCCTGTGATCGATGCAAATGCCCATTCGCGCATCCGCGAATACATCGAAACAGGCCGCGCCGAAGCTAAAATAGCTTTAGAAATGCCGGCACCGGAAACCGGTTATTTTGTCGGCCCAGTCATTGTTACGGAAGTATCCCCGACAGCAACTATCGCCCAAGAAGAAATTTTCGGCCCAGTTTTGTCGGTGATGCGGGCAAAAAATTTCAGCGAAGCGATTGCTATTGCTAACGGCACGAATTTTGCTTTAACCGGCGGATTGTATTCTCGCACGCCTTCGCATATCGATCGAGCCGCATCGGATTTTGAAGTCGGAAATCTGTACATCAATCGCGGAATTACCGGCGCTGTGGTATCGCGGCAACCTTTTGGAGGATTCAAACTTTCGGGAGTTGGTTCTAAAGCAGGTGGCCCGGATTATTTGCTGCAATTCCTCGAACCCCGCACCATAACCGAAAATATTCAGCGGCAGGGTTTTGCGCCGATTGAAGGAGTGGATGATTAATCATTCCTTTGTTCGTAGTGAGGACTGAAGTCCTCTCTCTGGCTGTTAAGTTAGTAGGGTGCGCCTAGCGCACCTTACGGGTGGGGTAACAGAAAAAATTTGTGCGAGATTAGCTAGTTATAAAATGGAATCTACGAAAGATCGCGATCGACTAAATTCTCATAACCCTTCACTGGACAAGTGGCTGCGATTTTTAATTATCGCCGTATTAGTCATAGGCATTTTATTTCGATTCGCCAATCTCGATCGCAAATTTTACTGGATCGACGAAACATATACTTCTTTGAGAGTTTCGGGCTACACCGAAGCCGAAATAATCAAACAAATTTCGTACCAGAAAATAACCTCGCCTGCTGATTTACAAAAATATCAGCAGATAAATTCCGAAAAAACTGTAAGGGATACCCTGAATTCTTTAGCAACAGAAGACCCCCAACACCCCCCTCTGTATTACGTACTAGCGCGATATTGGGCGCAATGGTTCGGCAGTTCCGTTGCCGCAATGAGAAGTTTGGCCGCCGTGATTAGCCTGCTAGTATTTCCCGCAATTTATTGGCTGGCTTGGGAGTTATTTGAATCTTCAGCAGTAGCGTGGATGGCGATCGCACTTTTCGCGATTTCTCCCTACCATATCATATTTGCCCAAGAAGCAAGACAGTACAGTTTGTGGACAGTAACTACTATTTTATCCAGTGCAGCCTTGCTGCGAGCAATGCGCTCTGACGAAAATCAAAATCCTGTCGCCCTAGTTCTTTCCTGGGCGCTTTATGCAGGCACAGCAACACTGGGATTGTACACCCACTTGTTATTTGTCTGCGTCGCTGCCGCCCACGCAATCTACGTCGCAGTTATTGCCAACTGGCGCGATGTGAAAACATTCATTTCCTATTATGTAGCAGCTTTAATCGCTTTGATCGGCTTCATGCCTTCCCTCATAAATACTGTAGAAAACTTCAATCAAGTTAGAAGCACAACAGTATGGGCAGAACAAACAAATTACTTAAGATTAGTCAGCAGGTGGGTTGGTTCCCTCAGCATAGCATTTTTTGATATAGGCATTGATGGAACTGCCAACGCCACACAACTAGCCTTGCTAATTCCAGTTGGTATCATGGTTCTAGCTTTAGTCGGCTATGCCCTTTATTTTTTATACCGACAAACACCAAAGCGAGTGTGGTTGATTGTATTGTTATTAATTGCAACAACTGCTTTGTTTTTAGCAGTACCTGATCTAATCAAGGGTGGAAGGCGATCGGCAAATCCGCGATATTTAGTTCCTTGTTATGTGGGAATTCAGCTAGCAGTGGCTTACCTGCTGTCGGCGAAAATTAGTAACAATTTGGAGAAGTTAAAACAGCAAAAACTGTGGAAAATAGTTATAGTGGCAGTTTTTTCCGCAGGTATTATATCCGGTGGAGTTAGTTCTCAAGCAGACATTTGGTGGAATAAAGGCAGCGGTTGGTTGCGTGCCTTAGAAGTAGCTGGGACTGTCAATCAAGCCAGCAATCCCCTAATTATCAGCGATGCCAATATCGCACATATCATGCCTTTAAGTTATTACCTAGAACCAAAAGTCAAACTGCTAATAGAACCCCGCTGTTACACTTCTTGCTACAAAAATCGAGAATTGGCAAAGAAAAAACCCCAACCCCCGCAAGTTCCCGGCGGTTTCAGTGAGTTGTTTTTATACAGACCGTCCTCTACTTTGCGATCGGCAATTCAGCAACAAAACTATCAAATAGATCCGGCTGACCCTAATGTCGAGCTTAATCTGTGGAAAATTACCAAAAAATAATCTAAAACATTAAGGCAAAAAACACGGGTTTGCTGCCAAAAAATAAATGTCTTATTAACTGCGACATACTGACCATAAACGGTATTTTCGGAACTATGTCCCAAGTAGAGTTCGATAGGTTTGCTTTTCGTGGTAAGCTAAAAGTTAAGAATCAAAAAATAACATCAAAAATCTCCAATGACAGCCACTGAAACCTCCAACATTCGTAAACTGCTGTGTGATCCAGACTTAGGGCTGATTCCTCACCTAGAAAAGTGCCTGAAAGATTTGCACTCATCTGCGATCGCCAGTGGAGAGAAATTCAAGGTAGAACCTTACGATATAGAACTCAAAAGCTGCCACACCCAGAAGCATCCCAACGACCAAAAACCCCTTGTCACCCAGTCAGTGTTAATAAAAGTTCCCTTGACTGGGAAAGTTCAAGACAAGATGCACCTATATCTGATCGCAACTGAGTTGCAGAACCAAATCGACTTCAAAATTATCGACTGGAGTGCCTTAGAACGCCGCCAATACGACATTCAGGGCATCCCCTTAAAGCAGCCGATCACCAAAATAGACGGCCACATGAATTACGAGTTAGTATTCGATCGACCAAGCTACTGCTGCATCACCCTGTGCCGCCAATTTGACTTAACTTACGCCGCCAATTTTTAATACCAATTCCCAAAAGTAGTGATACAGATTGATTGTACGGAAGCGTCTGTAGGGACAGGGCAATGCGATGTCCGGCGCGGGAAGTAGGACACGGCATTGCCCTGTCCCTACAGTGAATAATTGGTATAAGATTGAGGATTGTAGATCGATCGCACCAGATCGAATTCAAACCGCTCGATTCGCAGTTTCTGCAAGAATCCTCTTAATATCAGCAGGAGTCAGACTCGGATTAGCTTGCAACATCAAAGCTATCACCCCGGATACTTGTGGCACTGCCATTGAAGTACCCGCAAAATATTGATAGGGAATCCCCGGTTCCGAAAGCGACACAGTTGAATAAACGTCACCAGAACCCGTCGTGCCACCGTCGCCGCCCGGAGCAACAAAATAATTAATTGCCTCCGAACCCGCCCGGTTAGAATAATCCGCAAACAAGCCATTTCGGCTAACAGCACCGACAGCAATTCCTACCTCATTGGCAAACCGAGCCGGATAATCTGCTTGGGCGCGAGCATCATTTCCTGCCGCCGAAATCACGATCGCGCCTTGAGCTTCAGCGGCTCGAATCGTATTCAATTCTTCATAATTCAACTCTTGGCCGCCCAAACTTACATTAATCACCTTCGCTCCATTTGCCACCGCATAATTAATGGCATTAATTTCATCCCGAATTTTGCCCACCCCTGCGCCATCAAGTATTTTCAAAGGCATAATCTTCGCAGTTGGAGCCGTTCCAGTAATCCCAACCCCATCTTTTTTCGCAGCAACTAAACCCGAAATATGAGTGCCGTGATTGTTATCATCCATCGGGTCATTATCGTTGTTGACAAAATCCCATCCTCGGAAATCGTCAACAAAGCCATTGCCATCATCATCAACCCTGTTGCTAGCTTTATTGCGACCGATCGCATCAACACCGGTTTCCCCCGCATTACTCCAAATATTCCCCGTCAAATCCGGGTGATTGTAGTCAACTCCGCTGTCGATAACTGCCACCACAATTCCGTCTCCAGTCAAGCCCTGGGCCCAAACCTCCGGAGCTTTAATTAAATCTCTGCCCCACTCGTCGCCGCCCAAGTCGGGAACGTCAGGAAACGGTGCAGTACCTTGAGCGTTAGCAACTGCCGCCGCTGCATTTACCAAACCTAATCCAAAACGAGAGTCAAAACCTTGCAAGTTGCTCGGATTGTTAGGAGAAACAGTTGCAGGAGTTGCAGACAGATTTAGGGTGAAATCTGTACTGCCTTGGTATTGATAAACTCGGACAAAGTAAGTTCCTGCGGCTAAACCGTCGATGTCGATCGACTCCGGCGATAAATCCAATTCTTGAGAAGAAGCAATAATATCGGTGAAGTCAATAGAATTGTCGCCATTAATATCTTTAATCACAGCAACATCAACATCCGCCGTCAAACCGCTGACAGTTAATTTAAAGTCGCTATTTGCAGGCAAAGTAAAGCGGTAAAGGCTGTCTGGCCGGGCGTTGCTAACCGAGTCTGCGATCGTTTGAGTGTCGCCCAAAACGCCTAAATCGCGAGCTTGATCCAGTTGGTTGCCCAATACGGTAGTTGCAGAGATGAATGTATCGGCGAGGTCTTGTGGAGATGCGTTGGCTACCAAGCCTAAAATAGCATTGGATTGGCGAATTTTAATTAATGTATTGGAAATACCGGGGGCGATCGAGATTTCTTCGAGGATCAAGTCAGCTTCGGTAAGGTTGTCAGTCAGTCCGATCGAATCCACAAAACTGTTAAAGTCAGTAATAACGTCTGCAGCAGCCGGATCGGTGACTGCGGAGTCACTGCGGAGGACAAAGGCATCGAAGCCCAAACCCCCTGTCAGCATATCTTTGCCGCCATCGCCCACTAAAACGTCGCTGCCAGAGTCACCGTTGAGGGCGTCATCTCCCTTACCTCCCTGCAAGGTATCGCTGCCGGTATCGCCAAACAGGATGTCGCTGCTGACACCGCCGTTAAGTACATCGTTGTCGGCACCCCCGAACAGGGTATCGGAATTGCTGCCGCCGAGAATGCGATCGTTACCATTATCGCCGCTGATGCGATCGGCATCCGACGAACCGATAATAAAATCGTTGCCGCCAAGGGCAAAAAATCCGTTAGGATAAGGAGTCAAAAAGCCCGGAGTCAAGGCGAAACTATTGGGGCTATCATCTAAAAGATAGGAAAGACCGTCAGGGCTCGGGCCGGGCATAGAAATGTACTCCTAGCGAGGTATATCGATCTAAATTTTAGATTTTAAATTTAAATTTGTGGTTAAAAACGCCCTAAATAGTCTGTAAGGCGGGCATTACGCACAGTCTGTAGAAGTCTGCATAGGTTAGGTTAAACAGATTTATTCCGTCATATCATGCCGTGTAAATCAACCACAATTCCGCCTTAGCCCATCTCAAATATAAAATCTAAAACAGTATAACTTAATCCCAAATTCAAAATCGGGATCAGAAAATGGGAAAACCACACTTGCATCGAATTCAGAATTTTTTGAAGATCGCGAAGTCGCATTTAAAGCCTTATTTGCGCTATTTGATTTTGGGCGGGACGTTTTTATTTATTGCCAAAGCTTTTTTAACTCACTGGCGAGAAGTCGCGAATATCCAAATTCGAGCCGAAAGTTTTCCGTTGCTGGCGATCGCCCTCGGCGTCACTTTATTGTCTCTAATTTTTGTCGGTTGGGTGTGGATGTTGATTTTGCGGGAATTCCGCCAACCTGTAACTGCCGCCTGGGCGATTCAAGTTTTTCTCAAAACTAATATTGCCAAGTATTTGCCGGGGAATATTTGGCATTTTTGGGGTCGAATATTGGAAGCCAAAAAAGCAGGAATTTTCCCGAAAGCTGCTACTCTCAGCGTGTTGCTGGAACCGCTGCTTATGGCTTCTGCGGGCGTGCTGATAGGGTTGATTTGTTTTGAGAAAATCAATTGGTTTTTGCGGATTGTCGGTTGTGCTGCTATTTTAACGGCGATTCATCCCCGAATTTTAAATCCGATCGTTCTCTTTGTAGAGCGGTTGAAGTTATCCAAGAACAATGGGGAAAATTCCCAGGCTGAGGAGGCTGCGGAGGATCAACTAAATTTTACTACAGAGTCTACTTCCAAGATAGCTAAAAAAACATTTCCTGTCAAGTCCCACAGCCAAATTAATTTGCCAATTAAACGCTATCCTTTAGTGCCGTTAATCGGACAAATGTGTTTTATCGGATTGCGGGGCTGCGGTTTTTTGCTAACTGTAACGGCTTTAACTCCGGTGAACTTTAGCAATATTCCCAACTTGTTCGGTGCTTTTTGTTTTGCGTTTGTTGTCGGTTTAGTCGTACCGGGTGCACCGGGGGGAATGGGAGTATTTGAAGCAACGGCGATCGCCCTGCTGTCCGATCGCTTTTCTACGGGTATAATTCTGAGTGCCGTGGCTTTGTATCGGATAATTAGCATTCTGGCGGATGTTTCCGGTGCTGCTTTGGCAAAGCTCGATCGGCAGCGAAATCAGCGCAGTCAAAAAAGGCGAATTTGAAATCAAATATAGGAGCAATATAATTTGCTGCGTTCGAGAAATCCCTGAATCGGGCAATGTAGTAAAAGCTATAATCAAAGTCAAAGTCGTGAGTGCCAACTCACAGACTTAGGTAAATTACTTGAACTTTGGCTGACCGTGTAAATCCAATCCTCTCAGTGGCAGCAAATTCATCACATTACAGGTTCTTTGAAATAATGACTCTAACCTCCGGTTAGCCATGACTCATAACAACAATCGAACGACAACAATTCGTTACCTTCTAATTACATCAGGTGTACTAGCGATCGGTGGATTAGGCTATCTTGCTTATACCATGTTGCACCAACGCAACGAAGTACGCTACTACGAATCCGAACAGCAATGTATTGTAGATGCGATGAACCAAAGCAACGGGTTCACCAAAGAGCAGTGTCAGGCCCAGTTCCGGTACGCAATGCAGGAATACGAACGCATTACGCCCGTGTATCGCACGCAGCCAGAATGCCAAGAAGACACAGCAAGCATTTGCTCGCAGGTATCGAATTCCAGCGTTGCTACCGCCGGATGGCGACCAGACTTCGGCGGCTTCTATTTCACTGATGATGTCGATGATGATGCCCCTCCAACAGTGGTCAACGGCGGCTCTAGCGGCTCCTACAGGGTTTATCCAGTGCAACCCGTTTACCGCTCCAACATCGGAATTGTAACTCCAGATAGAACCCAGATTACTCGTCCCCTACAGGGCATACCGCTAGATTCTCCCTCCTTTTCCTCCAGTCGCGACACCCCAAATCGCCCCCCAGGCCACGCAGCTCAGGGAACCATCAAAGGACGAGGGAGGTTTGGTAATGCTGTCCGCTCCACGGGTTCTTTGGGAGACGGAGGCAAGTGATGCAAGCATTTTTGAGCGGCCATTCATCCCACAACTATTTTTTCTCTGTTTTTGTAGATCCTTGAGTTCCACACCACTAGCAAGGTGCTTCATCCATGTATCCCTTTTTGTTTCAGCGACGGCGCAACTGGCAGCAGCACGTATTAGAGAACGCCTACCAATGTCAGCCTCTTGCAGACATCAACCAACGCTACTGGGCAGAAGCCTTAGACCGTCCCTTTGGGGTGATGTTTTCGCGCCAGGAAGAGGCGAGGATCTGGGATGCTACTGAGGCTCTTTGGGATATGTGCCGGGAGTTTTTGGACTGGTTTTTCACCGCTGATGGCCTAGAAAATCGGATGAAAAAACTCGCTATTCCCCCTGCTTTCTGGGAAGCAATTCAGGTTTCGTGGGATCGGGTTGACGAAGCAGAAGATATGTCTCTTTATACCCGTTTCGATCTTGCCGTCACTGAAGATGGAAAAATTAGCCTTCTAGAAATCAACGGCGAAACTCCTCTCTTGGGTGCAGAAACAGTCTATCAATGGCTGTGGTTAGATGACATGAAAAAACCAAGCCGAGATTTGCGATCGCTTCCCAACGATGCCAATCAGTTCAACAACTTTTGGGACGAAGTTGCGGGTCGATTCCGCACTCTAAGTCGTCATTATGATTTAAAGCAGTTCGGTCTGAGCTTGTTAATTGACGAGCATCTGTCAGAAGATACCGAGATGGCAGGACAACTGGTGGAAATTATTAATCAAGAATTGGGAAACGATCGCTTTTTCACCCAACTTGTAGGATTGCGTAACCATCTGGGCGTTGATGAAGAAGGATTTTTTGTTGATCAATTCAATAATCGGATATTGCGGCTGTGGAAAATCGTCGATTGGCTGGATTTGCAACTCGCCAGCCAATCCTTTAACGCAGATGAAGCCCTAGCATCGCGCCTGATAGCAGGGGACGTGAAAATCATTGAACCGCTGTGGAAACAGATTTTAAGCAATAAAGGATCGATGGTATGGATGTGGGAATTATTTGGCAACCACCCAGTGTACGCTCAATTCTTGCTACCCACTTTCTTCACAGATACTATCTCGCTCGAATCCACAGCATTACTGACCCAAATGCACGTCAAAAAGCCCCTCGTCGGTCTAGAAGGTGTTGGGGTTTCTATTGAAACAGGCGATTTTGTTGCCGGAGCCGTTCACGCCCGTGAGGCGATGGGCTACGATCGCGAAGGATTCATTATTCAGTCCTATCAACCCTTGCCCGAATATTTTGGCTACCACTTCGTCGTAGGTTCCTGGATTGTCGGCGATACTCCATCCGGCATCGTATTGCGCGGAGATACCAATCCGATCACCGGACGACATTGCTTAATTGTTCCGCATATCGTGAGCGATCGTCTGGTGAATACTTAAATTCTAATCAGAAAAACTATGAAATTACAAACTCATCATGTCCGGGGAATTCCGATTCTTAGCAGTGAGTGGAGTGTAGATGAATTTATTGCCGATGAGTTGAAAATTCCCGAAGTCGCGCCTACAATTCAGGCTGGATTTATGGATCTCCTGAGCCGAGATGTGTTCTCTGAGGGAGACAGTCAGCCACTCTACGAGCATCTGCTATCTCGCAGTTCGGAGTTCTCGTTAGAATTCATGAGTGCGATCGAACTTTGGCTGCAAGACGAATTACGGCACTACGTTGCTCTACGTAAGGTCTATCACATGGTATCAGGTTTGTCGCCAGAGGCGATCGACCAAAAAAACCAGAGTCGGGTGCATGAACTCGAACCGATCTCGTTTTTGATTGAGAACGAATTCACCATTCTAGTTGGTTTAATGTTTGACGAAATGGGTTCCGTGTGGTCTTATCACCGGGATATTAAGGAATTCTACCAACACTATGGGAACGGCTTTGCTCGCGTAGGACATTTGGTGACGCAGGATGAGGGGCGGCATTTTAGGAATGCTGCGACTCTCATCCAACATCGCCATCCCGACAAAATCGATCAGATCGAACCCTTATTAGAAAAGATTAGCGAGATGGAAGCCGGTCTTGCTTATTATCCCAAGACTTTCTTTCTCGATCACGCTCAGGAAAGAGACCGCTTTCCGAAAGATTTTAATACCCAGGTGATTCAAAGAATTCTCTCATTTTTCTAACAGAATTACCACGTTAATCATCGGATAAACATTATTATACTTTCCGTGGCGATCGAGCCTCTCCAACCTGACGCAGCCTACCGCAACAGTCTTTTTCTCCTCTAACTCTGTGTCGTCTGCGGTTAAAAACTCTAATTATTATATGAATTAAAGCATTTTTTCCAGAAATTGCTTGGCGCGATCGCACTTCGGGTTGCTAAAAAACTCCTGCGGCGGCACATCTTCCGCCACCTTTCCGCCATCCAGAAACAAGATCCGGTGGGCGACTTCCCGCGCAAAACCCATTTCGTGAGTTACAATTGCCATTGTAATTCCCGTTTTCGTCAAAGCTTTCATCACATCTAACACTTCTTTAACCATTTCTGGATCGAGTGCAGAAGTCGGTTCGTCCATCAACAAAATTTCCGGTTCCATAGCCAAACAGCGGGCGATCGCCACCCGCTGTTTTTGTCCCCCCGAAAGCTTAGAAGGATAAACCTCTGCCTTATCTGACAAACCCACTTTTTCCAGCAATTCTAACCCCTTCAGACGTGCCTCATCCGATTCAACCTGCTTCACCTTTACAGGCGCATAGATCACATTTTGCAGCACAGTCATGTGCGGGAACAAGTGGAAATGCTGAAAAACCATCCCCACTTTCTGGCGGATTTTCATAATATCTGCCTTCGGCAAAGTAATATCCACCCCATCAATGTATATCTTTCCCGAAGTCGGAATTTCCAGTAAATTCAAACACCGCAAAAAAGTAGATTTGCCGCACCCCGAAGGGCCGATAATGGCAATCACTTCTCCTTTATGAATTTCAGTAGTTATCTCGCGCAAAACCTTCAGAGTGCCAAAAGATTTATACAGGCGATCGACCTTAACTGCTACTTTGGAGTCTACGTTCGAGTACATTTGCCCCCCAAGTTAAACTAAGCACCATCAAATAATAAATTGCGCCGACAAATATCAAAGGTTCAAAGTAAATATACTTTTCTGCTCCCACAATTGTAGCGCGGCGCAGCAAGTCTTCTACGCCAATTACTGAAACTAAAGCTGAATCCTTCAGCAAAGCAATACTTTCATTCACCAATGCAGGCAAAATATTTTTCAACGCTTGCGGCAAGATAATATCGCCCATCATCAGTTTGTAGGGAACGCCAAGGGATTCTGCGGCTTCTTTTTGACCTTTATCTACGGCTTGAATTCCCGCGCGGATTGTTTCGGAAATATAAGCCCCAGAATTCAGGAAAAAAGTAATTACGCCAGCTTGCAGCGCCGATATATTATAGCCCGTAAGCTGTGGCGTTGCAAAATAAACTAAAGTCAACTGCAAAATTAGCGGTGTTCCTCTAAAAATAGAAGTATAAGCAGTACCGAACCAAGCCAGCGGTTTAATGCTAGAAATCTTAAATAGAGACAGCACGATTCCCCAGATAAATCCGAGAAATGCCGACAGCAAGGTAAAAGTTAGCGTTACCCAAATCCCGGACAAAATATAAGGCAAACTCGGCTCGATTTTTCCAAAATCTAACCCGAACTTGGACGCTACCGCAGGCTGATTTGCTTGAGCAGGTTCTTGCGGAATTGGTCGAGAAAACCACTTAGTAGCTAGTTCCTTAATTTGACCGCTGGCTTTCATTTGCTGGAGGACTCGGTTGAATTCTGGAACTAATCTTGAACCTTTGGGAAAGGCGATCGCCGAACCGCTTTCTTCAGTATTCGGGATTGTGTTAAATTCCAAGTCCGGGTTCGCTGCAGCATAACCCGTAGCGACAGTATCCTCGATCACTCCCGCCGCGAGGCGGTTCGATTTAATTTCTTGAATGATGTCAGGAATCCTATTGAGAGCAGCCAGTTGCACCCCGGCCATTTTTTTCACAGCTTCCTGCTGAATGCTTCCGAGTTGAACGCCTACTTTTTTCCCGGCTAAATCTTCAGCTTTGGTCAAATTGCTGCCTTTATTGGCGACAATTGTATTTTGAGCTTCGTAGTAAAGGTCAGAAAAATCAACATTTTTTTTCCTTTCTGCTGTGGGAGTCATTCCAGCCATCACAAAATCGGCTCTGCCCGCCTGCAAAGCGGGAATTAAGCCGTTAAAGTCCATGCCAATTACTTTCAGTTCGTAGCCCAATTTTTTAGTAATATATTTGGCAATATCGATGTCAAAACCGATAATTTCGTTGCCGCTAACAGCCGTATCTTTAAATTCATAGGGCGGGTAGTCTGGGGAAGTCGCCAGTGTTAAAGTCTTGTTGGCTTGGGCGTAGCTGGCGATCGCAATTAAACAAAAGGCGATCGCGATCGCCGCCGCCAGCATTGATTTTAATTTTAAACGTTTCATATCGAACATTGTCCTAAAATATCCCCTCGCCCAGAAAATATACCACAAATCGGAATCAAGTCACCTTTGTAAAGGAAGATATACTCCTGGACGCACGGGTTTCCAGAAGCGGGGTTTGAGGGACAAACAAACTGCATAATTAGCCTTTCATAATAGTAAAAAATCGATTATAAAGGTATTAAGGCGTCCAGGGCTAAAGATAGATAATTGTGCCACTAACTTATATTTAAAAAATGTCCGCAAGGCAGATTTTTTAACATTTTAGAAAGTAAAGCTTGTTTGCTAAATTCCCACCCATGTTGTACCGTTGTCCTAGTTGCGATCGGTATTTCTAATCATCCAGCATATTCCATCTATATGTGGTACAAGGTATTCAGTAGATCAGAGCAAAAAATGCGATATTACTTCTAAGCCGCCGGGAACGATCGAGTGGGAGTAATACCATTGTCGATTATTGATTTTCGATTAGGAGAGATGCCGTCTGTAAGTCCTGTGTTAATTACAGGACTTACACAGAAAAATTATAGTCTAAGAGTCAACTGTCAACTGTCAACTGCGTTGAATAGTGTTGCAAAAATGCTTCCAGTTCTGTCCGTCCTTGTTGGGTAATTGAGTTGTAGAAGACTTCTTTTTGTCCATTGGGAGTGTAGAAACGATAGAAGCGTCGATCGAGATCGATTTGTCGCAGGTATACTAAGGGAACGCCAACAGATGCAAGGAGTCGGGCTTTTTTGCGATCGCGCACCTGCACCTCTGGGCGATCGTGCCAATGAGATTGACATTCTATCACCAGTTTGGCTTTGCGACTAGCACCACAGCCGCGTTCCATCAAGGCGATATCGACTCTGGAACTCACCCAAAATTTCCAAAGTTCAATGGGAAGACGGGTGAAAGTTTCTCGACGAGAACAGATGATTTCTAGGGGAACTTGGGGACAGTAACGGAAGCGATCACCTAAAATCATCTCTAGAATATCGATAGCGATCGTTTCTAACTCGTTGATAATTTCTCCGCTTTGGAATTGGGGAAATGAAGACAAAGAATTGTCATAGTCAAAGGCGTAGAGCATTAGTTTTATTTCCGATTAGGGTTAGTGGGAATTAAAGGGGTTGTAGATGACTGTCCAAGCGTTTGCACCAAGAGCGGTGGCAGTCCAAGCGCCCTTCTGGTAAGGTTTGCCTTCTTTCCGAGCGCGGTAGAGAGTTGTCGTGGATACCTCCAGCAGTTGTGCGGCTCTATGGGTTGTGCAGGATTGCTCTATTACAGTTGGTTGGGATGGCAGTTTTACTCTTCTCTTTTTGTTAAGGGAGTCGAGGGGAGTGGGTGGCTCGTCTGGGAAAAGGCTGAGTTGAAAGGCTGTCATAAGCTGAACCTTTGAGTGCTAATGATTCAAGCCTATTGGAGTCAACTGGATTTCTCCAGAGCAAAACGGTTCAGAAAAAAGTGAACTGATCTGAACTGGTCAAGAAACTTGATGCTGACTATGCTAGGGATAGTTTGGATTGAGATTTTGCGCCTGTAGTGTTGTCCCGCCGTGGACTCAAGTCCACGGCTAAGAGCTACTGTCCACTTAAGTGGACTGAAGAGCGCTTTTTTGGGTCAGCATTTAGTCCTCTTTTAGAGGACTTTCGCTATGAGCCAGGGGTTTAAACCCTTGGCGGGCTATGCAACTGATGCAAAATTCTCAATTTCATCCACTCTAGTTGTTAGGAATGAGTCAAACTATGGCATCTCGCAGTGTTCGGATTGATGGCGCAGGTTTGGAGAAAGTTCGTCAACGGATGGCTGAATTGGAGAAGCCACTAAATCCAGATAAACGAGGTTGGTCTCAAGAAGACCTTGCAAGGCAGGCGTATGTGCATCTTAGTACGGTTAAACGCTTTCTTGAAGGTACGCCACGCGATCGCGGTACTGTCATCTCAATTCTTAAAGCATTAGAATTTGAACCCATAAACTTTATTGCCGAACATGACTCCAAATTGCAGAATTCCAAGCGAGATCCACAGCCAAACATTGACATTGATTGGCAGCGAGTTTGCCAACAAATGTTAAAGGAACAGCAAAAAGAACAGCGAATTAGGCGTAAGGCAACTGAACAGGGATTTGAAATCAATGTTTTTGTACCGCTAGGTTTAATCGAACGGAAACAGCAGCAGCGTCGCAGTGGCAATGTGCCTATGGAACTGTTACATCAATTAGAACCGGAAGTTGTTACCCGAATTTACGAGCATGATGAATTCATGACTGACGTTATTGGACAAAACCCTACTGGAAAAAATAAGCATATTGCTATTGTCGGCGAACCAGGAGCAGGAAAGACAACGCTGTTAGATAAAATCGCTACTCACATTCATGAAAATAATCAAGATTTGCCGATTTGCATTGCGCTGGCAAGTTTGCAAGGAAAGACACTGAAAGACTATATCCTTCAGGAATGGTTACTGGAAGCTATGGCTCTGGTTTATCCTGATATTGATGTAGAGAAGTCTCACAAAACATCTCTACAGAAACGGTTGCGTCACGGTGGGGTGTGGCTGTTACTTGATGGTGTTGATGAAATGGCTGTAGGGGCGAATAGTTGTTTGTCCTTAGAGGAAATTAGAAACCAGCTTACTGATTGGTTGGGTAATGTGCGGGTTGTTTTGACCTGTCGAACCAATGTTTGGGATGCCCGTCTCAACAATCCCCTCACAGGCTTTGATACTTACAAAACTCAGGAGTTTAAACAAGAGCAAGTAGATGATTTTATTCAGCAGTGGTTTGCTGAAGCAAAAAATATTCAAGGGGGACAGGAGTTACAGAAAAAGCTGCAAGAGCCCCAAAAGGAACGCATCCGCCAACTCGTAAAAAATCCGCTTCGCTTATCTCTACTGTGTCAAATATTCAGCCAAAATAAGCAAGTCGAATTACCAGAAACCAAAGCCGAACTATATCAACACTTTGTCCTCTATTTCTATGAGTGGAAACCATCCCAAACGGTTATTGATTGGGCGACTCAACCAGGTTTGCGAGAAGAATTACATCAAGCCCTCGGTCGTTTGTCTATAGCAGGATTGGATAGCGATGCTAGATTTCGGTTGCCACTGAGTTTAATTCAGCAAGAAATGGGTGATAGGCTGTTTAAATTAGCCTGGGATCTCGGTTGGCTGAACTTAGTAGATCGAGAAGCTGCAACAGATGAACCTGTTTACGCATTCTTTCATCCTACATTCCAGGAATATTTTGCTGCCTTGGCGATCGATGATTGGCATTTTTTCCTAAATCACGTTCCTCATAATCCAGATGAAGGTATTTATCGCATTTTTGAACCGCAGTGGAAAGAAGTAATTATATTATGGTTTGGAAACAACAATAAAAACAGAGATAAGTTTATTGATTTGTTAACAGATTTTAATGATAGATGTGGTATTGAGAATTTTTATGGCTACAGAGCTTATTTTTTGGCTGCTTGTGCAATCTCTGAATTTACAACTTATGACCGAGCAGATGAAATCGTGGAGAGACTGTTTCAAATCGGATTTAGTAACATCGGTGAAGAATTGCATTATTGTGTAGAAAATGCCGCTAGAGAAGTAGTTGAAAAAACCGATCGCCTGAAAGCAATTAATTTATTAACCAAATTAATTTGTGAAGAAAAAGAACATAAAATTACATTGGGAAATCAATCTTTTCGTCTTCGGGAAAATGCGGATAATACCCATGAAGCTGCTAGGATATTAACTAAGCTTGACCCAGGAAACAAATTAGCAGAAGACCTTCTGGAAAATGTAATCAGTTTTTACACTGCAAGGGAAGTTTCCAGGGGTATGGATCAGCAAGAGGCTCTTTCTTTTGCTCATTCATTAGTATATGGTTTACCATCTAAAGGTGAGCCTATAAAAGTTCAACTGGCAATAAAAAATGAGAGTTTGAATGTTATTAAAATTTTAGATCACTTAACAAAAAGCGACTACAATGAATACACATTTAAACAGATGTTAAAGTCCTCTAAATATAAGAAACTTAAATCAACTAAAGAATTTATTGCAAAATCTCTAGTTAATTTACTTTGTAATAGTGAAGACGATATGGCCTGTTTCATGGTTACTTTAAAATTCACAAAAATGATTCAGTATGAAATGTTCCCATTGGTAGTTAGAGGACTAAGAAATTGTCTATACAGGCAAACTGACAAAGATGATGTCGATCGATATTTCCATTGCTATGGAGTGATCTGGCAGTGCGCCCAAACAATGAGTTATCCAGAGTTTTATAGTGCATGGCACCGTCAACCATTTACTATAAATGCAAAAGTATCCGACAACATCCTAGTTAGCAACTCCAACACTACTCAACTCCTCAATTTTGCTGAATTTCCAGAAGTCCTGCGTTCTGCAATTGTCAGCGACCCAATGCTCAATCGAGCAGTACAACTGATTTGTATTGATGGTAGCGAATTTAACCCTCCAGATAATCCTGCCACTGATATCTACATCCAAATGGTAGAGCAAGGTTGTCCAGAACGACAAGAAGGAACACCCACAACTATGCCACTGCTCAAAGCCTATTGGCGACTGAATTTGAGAAACCTAGAAAAACGAGTTGCGTTGGTGTTCTACAACTCTAAAATCGATCGCGAATTCAGCGAACCTTTTCTAACTGCACTGAGTGCTTTTGGAGGCACGATCGCAATCATCACCGATCGACCATGCGACAATGTAAAACGCCTTTCTCCTAACCATCCGAATCTCATCGATGCAGTTTTGAAATGGCTGCATCGATCGATTTTGGAGGCTTGAATTTTGATTTTGGCAGAAGGCGATCGCTTTTTCATCAACTCAGGCGCGATCGCACTCACACCCCCAAATCCAACTCGCTCGAAACATTGCCGATCGCCCCATATTTCAAGAAGCTCTAGGTACGCAGGAATTGAAAGCCGATGCCTTATAGTAAGTTCACTCTCAGCAAAGCTGTAGAAGCTTTCGATCTCACGATCGTTGAAGGAACTCGATTTTTACCGGAAATTTCCCCAGTTACTCCCAGTTCTTTACGGCAGGATACTCTCAGAGAAACGATGCCCTGGGCAATAGCAGTGAGTAGCGAAAAAGCTCGAGCGGAAGGCATTATCAATCCGGTGTTATTGGAAGTAAAACGCCAACTTCAAGGACAGATTAGCATTTTTTCCGGCGAGGAATTCAATGGAGAACCGGAGGCAGAGCTCCCAGGTTATATTGACTTTTTATTGAGTCGTTCCCCGGAGCAATTATTTATCAAAGCTCCTGCGGTTATATTGGTGTCAGCCAAGAAAGAAGACCTGAAACCCGCTCTAGGACAATGCCTTGCAGAAATGGTGGCGGCTCAACGGTTTAACCGACAAAAGCAACAGCCGATATCGACGATTTACGGAACGGTTACTAGCGGTACGGTTTGGCGGTTTCTCAAGCTAGGATAGCAATGCGCGTCCATCGATCTTACCGATTATCCGCTACCTCGGGTCGAGCAAATCTTGGGTTTTCTAGTTTGGATGATGGCCCGAGGGTGAGCTGATATTATACAGAAATATCGACCTGCTGCGGCGTTGATGCGTCAAGGACTGGAGGCGATCGCCAAACAACTATTTTAGCCGTCATGAAATCAAGTTTATTTCTGAGTGCATTAATCTTTGCCGAACTAGCAAATCTTTGCTGTTCGACTCCAGCCACAGCGCAGCTCGTTCCCGACACGACTTTAGGGGCAGAAAATTCTCTGGTTGCGCCGAATGTCGAGATTAAAGGAATTCCGGGCGATCGCGCAGAGGGGGGCGCGGTGCGCGGTGCTAATTTATTCCACAGTTTTCGAGAATTTAACGTCCGCGAAGGCAGGGCAGTTTATTTTGCCAATCCGGCGGGTGTGGAAAATATTTTGACTAGGGTAACTGGCGCCAATCCTTCTAATATTTTGGGAACGATCGGCGTTTTGGGAAATGCCAATTTATTTTTGCTCAATCCCAACGGTATTGTCTTCGGGCCGAAGGCGCGTTTGGATGTCGGGGGTGCTTTTTATGCCTCAACTGCGAGCAATTTGGTATTTAGAGGCGGATTGAATTTCAGTGCAGCTAATCCGCAAACTGCGCCGCTGTTAACTGTGAATATTCCTGTAGGTTTGCAGTTTCGGGGAACGGAAAAAGGAATTCTGAATGCAGGCGGCCAACTTGAGGTACAAAATGGCAGAATTTTGGCTTTAGTGGGGGGGCAAAATACCGCACCGGGAACGGCAGGAGTGACGGTTTCAGCGGCAGGAAGTTTGACTGCTGCTGATGGCAGAATTGAATTGGGAGGGTTGGCGGCGGCGGGAATTGTGGAATTGAGCGCTAACGGCTTGATTTTTCCCGATCGGGTGGCCCGCGCTGACGTATCCCTGAACAACCGCGCCAGCCTGAACGTGTCAGCTAGCGGCAGAGGCAGCATTGCGATCGCCGCTCGAAATTTAGACATTGCTTCGCAGAGCTCTCTGAATGCGGGCGTGCTCGCGGGTTTCAATTTGGGGGGCGCTGTGCCCGGAAGCATCAGCATCAACGCTTCGGATGCGGTGGCGATCGCGAACAGCCGCGTCGAAACCGATGTTAAAAGCGGAGGTGTCGGCGATGCCGGGCCGATCGAAGTGAGGGCGGGTTCTCTGTTTGTCAGAGACGGTGCGGTGCTGCTGAGCGGCGTTCGGAAAGCCGACGCTCAAAACCCCGCCGGTCAAGGAAATGGGGGCAATATAGCTGTGGAAGCGCGCGATCGCGTTTCCCTGACTGGGAGCGATACTGCGATCGTCGCCAACATAGGCAACGGCGTTGTCGGCAGGAGCGGTAAAATTAGAATTACTGCTAGCAGCGGCTCAATTTCCCTCGCTGACGGCGCTAAGCTGCGGACGGGTACGTCGGGACAGGGAAATGCCGGTCAAATTACCCTGCGCGCGGGAGATGCAGTTTCCCTGACTGGCGGCAGCCGGATCGAAGCGGAAGTTGACAGCGGTGCTGTGGGGAACGGCGGCGATGTCAGCATTGTGGCGCGATCGCTCTCCCTGACAAACGGCGCGGCGCTGGTAACGCGCGCTAGCAAAGCAGAAGCCGAAAAGCCTGCCTCCCGGGGAAATGCGGGAAATGCGATTGTTAACGTGCGCGAAGGGGTGACGCTCGATCACGGTTTTATTGTCACCGCAGTGGGAGATGAAGTGCTCGGAAAAAGCGGCGAAATTGTCATAAACGCGCGATCGCTGGCGCTCGGCAACGGTTCTCGCCTGGAAACGGCGACTTCTGGGGGAAATCCGGCTAATCGGTCGATCGCGGGCAATACTGACATCAGCGTGCGCGATCGCGTGGTGATTGCCGGCAGCAACAGCGCCAATCCCAGCGAGCGATCGGGCATTTTTGCCACTGTTACCGATCGGGCGCAAGGCGGTTTTGGCGGCAATATCAAGATCGCAGCCCGATCTGTTACTGTCAGAAACGGCGCCCAAATAACCGCAAGCAGCCAGACTTTTCAACCGCTGCAAACAGCGGACAATTTGCGGAACAATGCAGGCAGCATCAACATTAAAGCCGGCAACATCCGTTTAGAAACAGGCAGCATTGAAGCCAACACGCAAGCCGGGAAACGAGCGGAAATACAATTAGATTCATCGGGATTGCAACTGCTGAGAAATAGCGCGATCGCTACTAATGCCGACAATACCAACGGCGGGAATATTACTCTCAGACTCAGTACATTAGTTGGATTAGGAAATAGCGACATTACAGCCAACGCCCGAAATGGAGGAGGGGGAGTAATATCGATTTCTTCTCAAGCAATTTTTGGGTCAAAATCCCAGACAAGACAGCAAGTAGAATCTCGATTGACAGGCGAGCAAATTATCGATACAGAGTTCAGCCAGCGATTTTTGCCGACCAGCGATATCGTAGCAATTTCTCAAACAGACCCCCACCCTCAGCGGCACGGTAACAATCGTAACTCCTGATATTGACCCCGCATCTGGGTTAGTCGAATTGCCGGAAAACGTTGTCGATCCGGCGGCATTGATCGGGCAGAATCCCTGCGAAAGAGGGCGGGAAAGCGAATTCACAATTACCGGGCGCGGCGGCTTGCCTGCGAATCCCGGCGAAGCGTTAAATAGCGACAGCGTGCGAGTTAATTTAGTCGAGCCCGCAGCACCGGCAAATTCGGGAAATACACTGCAAACGCAGCCGCTATCAAATATTGAGGGAGGGAATGGGGAAACTGCGCCGATAATTGTGGCTGCTAATGGGTGGATTCAAAACGAACGGGGGGAAGTAATTTTAGTTGGCTATAACCCTGCAGGTACGGGAACAAATCATCGAGTTCAAACTCGGGCTGCTTGTGGGCCGCATCTGCGTTGATTTACCGGAGTAGAATGTGATTTTTCAACCGCAGATATCAGCGGATTAACACAAATTAACGCTGATAGAGTTCGATCTGTTATCAAGAAATTGGGTTTAAAACCCCGTCCTTCGCTCGACGGCTTTCTCCTAATGTAGGGGATACGACACGTACTTGTAAAGCTTTGTGAACAAGTTTAGCGATGTTAAGCTAGCGTTGCTAGCATAAGAGTATCGTGATTAGGTCGAAGTCATGCTAGTTTTTGAATTCAAAGCATACGGTAAAAAGCAGCAATTAGATGCTATAGATGAAGCAATTAGAACAGTGCAGTTCATCCGCAACAAAGCATTGCGCTTTTGGATGGACAACCAAAAAGTCGATAAATACGACTTAAATAAGTACAGCGCTGTTTTAGCTAAAGAATTTTCGTTTTGCGATGACTTGAACAGCATGGCTCGGCAATCTAGCTCAGAAAGAGCGTGGTCGGCAATCTCCCGATTCTACGATAACTGTAAAAAGAAAATTCCGGGAAAAAAGGGATTTCCGCAGTTCCAGAAAGACAACCGCTCGGTCGAATATAAGACAACCGGATGGCGTCTGGCAACCGACCGGAAATCTCTCACTTTTACCGACAAGAAAGGAATCGGGAAACTCAAACTAAAAGGGACGCGCGACTTACATTTTTATCACCGTAGTCAAATCAAGCGAGTACGCTTAGTAAAGCGAGCAGACGGATATTTCGTCCAGTTTTGCGTTCAAGTTGACCGCTCTCAAAAGATTGAGGTCACAGGCAATGCCATTGGATTAGACGTGGGGCTCAAAGAGTTCTACACAGACTCAAAGGGCGTTGCCGTCGAAAATCCGCGATTTCTGGGCAAGGGAGAGTACAGATTAAAAAAAGCCCAAAGACGAGTTTCAAAACGAGTCAAGGGTTCGCACAACAGAAGAAAAGCTAGAGTGATTCTAGGAAAGCGCCACCTCAAAATAAGTAGACAGCGTAAAGATTTTGCCGTGAAATTGGCAAGATGCGTCATCCAGTCAAACGACTGTGTAGCCTACGAAGATTTGAGGATTAAAAATATGGTGAAGAATCACTGTTTAGCCAAATCGATTAACGACGCATCTTGGTATATGTTCCGAACATGGATGGAATATTTCGGCAAAGTATTCGGAAGGATTACGATTGCCGTGCCAGCCAATGGAACAAGTCAAGAATGTTCTAGCTGCAGGACTGTTGTTAAGAAAAGTCTATCAACGCGAACCCACGCTTGTCAGTGCGGATGCACCCTTGATAGAGATTGGAACGCCGCTAGAAATATCCTCAAGGAGGGGATTAAGTACGGTGGGGCACACCGGAACTTGGATCTTAGATCCGAACGCTTGTGGAGAATTGACCGCTACCGATGTTGAAGCAATTCTGCATCGGCAAGTCGATTCTGCGAAACAAGAATCCCCTCGGCTTTAGCCAGGGGAGTGTCAAGATGGAGCAACTAATAATCTCCGGGCTTTTGTGTTGACCGAAGGTGGCATCGCCTGCGCTGGTATGATGCTAATGGTAATTGGATTGCCGCGACTGCCGAAGGAGCCGGCGCAGCAAGCCGAACAGCGCTGCTGTTCGGGCAGAAGGTTTAGCCGAAAGGTTGAGGGCGATGGGGCTCGATCGAGATGAACTTTAGCTGAGAACCGTAAATGGCACGCAAACAGATGGGAAAAATTCAAAAAATACTCGATATTTTGGCGGGTATCTCTCTATTTGCAGCCATCAAAAGACTGTACGGCAGGCACTGGTCGATCGCGCTTGCTGTATTATTTATCATCTCCACAGCAGTGCCGCCAATCCTCTCGGCAACAGCTCAAATCCCAATTATTCAAGCTCAACAAGATACCCCGCAGTTAGTACAGCAAGCTAAAATTTTATACCGACAGAGACAGTTCGAGGGCGCTGCGAATATCTGGCAGCAAGCCGCCGCTGCATTTGCCGCCAAAAGCGACAGTTTAAATCAAGCAATGGCACTCAGCAATCTGTCGCTCACCTACCAGCAACTCGGAGAGTGGCAGCAGGCAAGAACTGCGATCGGCCAAAGCATCAATCTCCTGCAAAAATTAGCCAATAGCTCGGAAAAACAGCGAATTTTTGCCCAAAGCCTCGACATTCAAGGGCGGCTGCAAAGAGCCAGCGGCGACTCAGAAACTGCGATCGAAACTTGGCAAAAAGCCGCCGAAATTTATACTCAAATCGGGAACAAAGACGCTGCAATTCAAAATCGGATAAATCAATCCCAAGCCCTGCAAGATTTGGGTCTTTACCCCAGAGCTTGCAAAACTTTACTAAATGCTTTCGCTCTGGATATCCAAGACTGTAAAAGTTTAACCGAATTACCGCCAGAAACCGCAAGCAAAAAGTTAGAAATTCTCGCAAACCGACCCGATTCGCTGCTGAAATTTGATGCAATGTACGGCCTCGGCGAAATTCTGCGAGTTATCGGCAAGTTGCAGCTATCTCAAAATATTTTAGAATCGAGTTTAACGGTTGCGCGGAATTTGCGATCGCCCTTAGAGGAAAGTACAGCAATGCTCGGTTTGGGGAATACAGCCAGAGCATTTGTCGAAAGGCAAATATTGCTGCCTCCCCAAGACCAAGATACCACAATACTTATCTTAAAAACTCAAGAGGCTTTAAACTTTTACCGCGAAGCCGCACAGCTATCTCCATCTCCAACAGCCCAACTTCAAGCCCAACTAAATCAGCTCAGTTTGCTGTTAGAAAGCCAGCCGTGGATAGGAGACGGCGAATTAACAAAAGCTGGGGATTTGTGGCCCTCCATTCAAGCAGAAATCAATAACTTGCCCGCCAGCAGAGGTGGAATTTACGCTCAAATTAACTTAGCTCAAAATTATCTCAAACTGAGCAAAAGAGGGGCAACCGCAGCAAGATTGCCTTTACAATTGCCAACAGCTAGCGAGATTAATAAAATCTTGACAAAAGCAGCAGAACAAGCTAGAACATTGGGGGATAAAAAAGCAGAAGCTTATGCAGTTGGCAGTTTGGGTACTCAGTACGAAAGCTCGAAACTGTGGAAACTGGCAGAAAAGTTGACAAATCAAGCTTTAAGCTTAGTTTCATCCTCCAAAGCAGCCGACGTTACCTATCAATATTTCTGGCAGTTGGGACGCATCGGCAAAGCGCAAGCAGATATTGAGAAAAGCTTGGGAAATACCGACAAAGCCGAAAAGTATATTGAAGCAGCAGTTGCAGCTTATACCAATGCGTTTGAAAATTTGCGATCGCTGCGCAGCGACTTGGTAGCGCTCAATCCCGAAGTGCAATTTTCCTTCCGCGACAGCGTAGAACCAGTTTACCGCCAATTAGTAGCGCTGAACTTGCAAGTCGCCAAATCTCTCATTGGTAAAGGCAAAATTGATGACAGCCAAAAATCTCTCAAACAAGCTCGAGATGTCATAGAATCCCTGCAAATAGCGGAACTCAACAACTTCTTTCAAGATGCCTGCATTGATGTCAAAACCCAACAAATTGATGAAGTCGATCGCACCGCAGCAATTATCTATCCAATTATCCTCGAACAGCAGCTAGAAGTAATAGTTCGCTTGCCCGGTGGCAAATTGCTTTTGTACACTCCCACTAACCCGGATAATAACAGTCAGGCTGTCACTCAACAAGAACTAGAAAATACTTTAATAGAATTGCGAGCTGGCGAAAAAAACGCTTCTCTTCAATCCACAGCCAGCCGCAATAACTTTTTGCCTTTAACTCAAAAAGTCTATAATTGGTTGATCCGCCCGATCGAAACAGGACTGCAAGAAAGCCAAGCCAAAATATTAGTTTTTGTCCTCGACGGCGAATTGCGAAATATCCCGATGGCAGTGCTCCACGACGGCAGTCAATATTTAGTAGAAAAATATGCGATCGCTCTCACGCCCGGTTTGCAACTGCTAAACCCGCAACCTCTCTCGCAAGCGCAGTTAAGAGCCTTAATTGCCGGCGCCGCTAATGCCCCCAGCTTTCAAGCAAACAATCTCAATCCGCTGCCCGGTGTCGAAAGAGAATTGAACGATATTGCCGAAACACTGCCGAATAATGACAAGCGCGAAAATGAGAATTTTACCAAAGCTAACCTGCAAGCTACTATCAATCGAGTGCCTTTTCCTGTAGTTCACATCGCCACCCACGGACAGTTTAGTTCCAACGCTGAAAGAACATTTATTCTCGACTGGAACGGACAGATAAATGTTAAAGATTTAGATGGATTGCTGCGGGTAACAGATCGAAAAAGACCGATCGAACTGCTTGTTTTAAGCGCTTGCGAAACCGTAGCCGGAGACAGCAGGGCCGCTTTGGGATTGGCCGGAGTTGCGGTGCGCGCGGGCGCTCGCAGCACCCTAGCGACGCTGTGGCAAGTTAGCGATGAAAGCACGGCTGTGTTTATGAGCGAATTCTACAGCGAATTAGCTAAATCTCAAGGGCAGGTTAACAAAGCTGAAGCGCTGCGCAGAGCTCAAGTCAAGCTTTTAAAAGATAGCAAATACCAGCATCCATATTTCTGGGCGCCTTATGTTTTAGTGGGAAATTGGAAATAGCAGCAAACAGTTGATAGTTGACAGTTGATAGTTGATTATTGGCAATTGTTAACGCAGTTTTTTCTATCGTTCTGAGGGTTGGTCGATCGTTCCGATAGTCCGACAGGGTTTTTCAACCCCGGTCTCACAGCTAAAGTCCTCTAAAAGAAAACTAAAATTTATCGGAAGTGCGATCGTAATTAACAGTCGGTTTCAACCGACTTAAGCTATGAGGCAGGGGTTTAAACCCCTGCCGGACTGTCGGACTACCGAAATGCCGGATCGCGCCAAAGTCCGTTTCATAAATCCGGGGGTAAAAGTAAATTATCTACCCGCACAATTACCCCGTTTTTAGCCTCAATAGACGGTTGAACTCCTTTAACATTATCATTCATAATCACTCCATCAGGTGCCACGCGAATTTTCACTGTGCCGCCTTCAACTGTTTTAATTTCCCCTTTATTCACATCTTCAGGAGTGACACGGCCAGCAATTAAATGATATTTCAAAACTCTCGCTAATTTCTCCTTGTTTTGCGGCTGGAGTAGCTGATTGTAAACAGCGGCATTTTTACGAAAAGCTTGATTGGTAGGAGCGAAAATTGTTAAAGGACGACCTTCTTGTCTGAGCAGATCCGTCAAACCAGCAGCAGCCAACACAGAAGCAAGAGTTTGGAATTCGCTTTCTCTCTTGAGAGTATCTGCAATGTTGCCGCCCGATCGCTGGGGGGAGTCAAGTACGGAAGAGGGCTGAAAAGTGCTCTGGGATTCGCGGTTAGATTGCGCTAAGACGGGTAAAATCAAGAGACTGCTGAGGCCAAAAATTCCCGCTAGCACCGCCACCCGATCGCGCCATCCTTGAGAATTGTAAAATTTGCTCATAATTTATAAGTGAATTTACAGAAATAACCTACACTCATTATTATAATCCTAAGAATAGAAGCTGCTTGTGGCGATCGACTGCCAAACATTTTATACCCGATGCCTGTTTTTAGCGACTGCAACGCTGCTGCTGTGGGCGTCTCCATCTGGGCAGATATTTTTCTGTCCTCAAATCTCTCTGGCACAAACCCCAACAGTTCGCGAAACCAACAAATCGAAAGCAGAACAGCTTTATCAAGCAGCTACCGAGCAATTAAATAAAGGTCAACTCCGCGCAGCTTTGAAAACATTCGAGCAGGTTTTGGCAACTCTTAGGGAAATGAGCGCTCCGCAAGCAGAAGCAGCAACGCTCAACCAAATTGGTTTGGTTTACAACAATCTAGGCGAGTCGCAAAAAGCGCTCAATTACTATCAGCAAGCCCTGACAATTTTTCAACAGCACAAAGCTCGGAAAGAGCAAGGCACAACCCTGACAAACATAGCAGCAGTTTACCGCAATCTCGGTCAGTATCAAAAAGCTTTGGAATTTTACCAGCAAGCTTTGGCACTCCGCCGCGCAGTCCAAGATGCGCTGGGTGAAGCGATAACTCTCAATAACATGGCGGCCGTTTACGACAATCTCGGTCAGTATAAAAAATCTCTGGAATTTTACCAGCAAGCTTTGGCAATTTTTGATAAAGTAAAGGACGGTAGAGGTAAAGGAACTACTCTCAATAATATTGGCTTGAATTACAGCAATCAAGGTGCATATACCGAAGCTTTATCTTACTACAAACAAGCGCTGGAGATTTTGGAAGCAGCGGGCGATCGCATGGGAGTAGGTCGAATTTTAACTAATATCGGTTTTGCTTACAGCAATCTCGCTGAATATCAAAAAGCTTTGGCATCTTTAGAACAAGCTTTGGCAATTCGGCGGGAAATCGGCGATCGCCCCGGAGAAGCTGTCACCCTCGATCGCATGGGAACTGTTCACCGCCAGCAAAAGTCCGATCTAACAGCGCTGCAATTCTACCAACAAGCTTTAACCATTTTTCGGGAAGTAAATAACAGCCCAGGTGCCGGCTATACTCTCAGCAATATCGGCGCAACTTTGTTAAAAAGCGACCGCTTTGAGGAGGCAACCAAGAAATTAATGACCGCAGTGGAAGTTTGGGAATCCCTGCGGCCGGGATTGACTGACGAAAATAAAGTATCGCTGTTTGAAAAACAAGCTGAAACTTACGGTTTTTTGCAGCAGGCTTTGATTGCTCAAAACCAAATAGAAGTCGCTTTAGAAATTGCGGAAAGAGCCAGGGCGCGAGCATTTGCCGAGCTGTTGGCTTCTCGCCTGGAAACTGAGAATTCCAAACAATTAGCTGTGCCAAAACCGCCAAATTTAGCGCAAATCAGACGGATAGCTGCGGAGCAAAAAGCGACATTAATTGAATATTCAATTGTTGATGAAAAACTTTATGTCTGGGCGATAGCCCCAAGCGGCGATATTGCTTTCCGCCAAATTGATACCAGCAATTTAGATATTTCCCTGGCTGATGTGGCGAGGAATACGCTAGTAGCTGCTGCTACGGGCAGAACTCGCGGTTCTGCACCGGATGCCCGCGCCGCAGAAAGTGCAAATAATTCGGCAGCGGTTTCAACTCGAAGACTCAACCGCCGCCTGCATCAAACTTACAAATTATTGATAGAACCGCTCGCCAATATTTTGCAAAAAAATGAGGGCGACCGGGTAATTTTCATCCCCCAAGGCGTGCTGTTTTTAATTCCATTTGCAGCTTTACAAGATGCAGCGGGAAATTATATAATAGAAAAACATACTCTCTCAATTGCACCTTCAATTCAAGTATTGGATTTAACTCGCCAGCACCGGCAGCGGCTGCGATCGCACCCGAGTTCGCAGTTATTGGTAGTCGGAAATCCGACAATGCCCAGCATTCGATCGATCCCGGATGAGGCGCCGACACCTTTGAGTCCTTTGCCCGGGGCCGAACAGGAAGCGATCGCAATTGCGAGAATACTCCAAACGCAAGCTATTGTCGGCAAGGATGCTACAGAAAGGGCGATCGTGCAGAAGATGCCGCAAGCGAGAATCATTCATCTAGCGACTCACGGATTGCTCAACGAATTGCAAGATATGGATTTGGGAGTACCGGGGGCGATCGCGCTTGCACCCGATCGCACCCCCCCAGCCGGGGCAACCACAGGGGGATTGCCCCTACATCAAGGGGGGGCTATGACTTCAACTACCGCCGATTCAGGGGGGGGTGCAGGTGACGGTTTGCTGACTTCTGGGGAGATTCTCAACCTGAAGCTGAACGCGGAGTTGGTGGTACTGAGCGCTTGCAATACCGGTAGGGGAACGATTTCGGGAGATGGAGTGCGGGGATTGTCGCGATCGTTTATTGCTGCGGGAGTTTCCAGTATTGTAGTATCGCTGTGGTTTGTGCCCGACGCACCGACAGCGGATTTGATGACAGAATTTTACCGTCAATTGCAGCAGAATTCCGATAAAGCGGCAGCGCTGCGGCAGGCAATGTTAGTGACGATGCGACGGCACCCTCAACCGAGCGATTGGGCGGCTTTTACCTTGATTGGGGAAGCGGATTAATTGCGATCGCCCCTTTCAGCATCCAGCAACAATTCGCACTGTTGAAACACGTAATCGATTGAAAAGCAGGAAGACATTCTTAACTATTCAGACCCGAATTGTGCTTGCAAAAAAACAACGCAACAGTGGTTGACAAAAGGGAATGTATCTGTAAACCAGTGGCGGCATTCTTTGCAAAAACAAATAGCTATTGCCGATGCTGATTTAGACAAGATCTTGGCAGAAAAGTTATTCGCTCAGGTGCGAAAATCGCTGCAAAATGAATTCGATTTATTGGTAACTCGGCTTTTGCTGCAACGGTTAACCAGGGTGACGGGTAGAAGTAAAAACTACCGCCGAGTTGACACAATACCGCCAATTCCCAGTCAAACAGGAAACCCCAATACAGACAGCAATTTGACTCCCCAAACACAGGCTTATCTCGCAGCTACTTTGGGGATGTTTAGTTTTCTCGACCCAAGTTTGCCTTTATTAGCCGACCAATTTTCAGAAGAGGTAGTTGATGAAGATAATCACCGCGTCTTTTTGTACGTTGATTATCTCGTACCCGAATCTAGTCCCATGCAAGATGCTGTCGATCAATTTCAGAGCGAATTGCAGGAAATGTGGGATTCTCAAAATATCGCTCCTTTGCTATTAACTTATCGCAGCGCTCATCAAAATCAGATTAAAGAGTGCGTTGTTTATCCTGTTTGTATTTACTTTATGGATCGAGCTAAATATTTGTGTGCCTACGGCAGCACCCCCAGAGGTGAAATTAATTGGTACAAATATCGGCTCGATCGCATTATTTCACAACGTCTAGAATCCTTAGACTGGCAAGATTCTCGTGTTCCGCAATTACTCAAGGAAAAATATCAGGAAAATAACCTGCCAACTCCTAAAACAGTTAACGATATGTTAAAAGAAGCTTGGGGCTGCGATTTTTATAAAGAAACTGCGCTGATGGTATTGCGGTTCGATCGCACTTTTCATCAAAGTTATATGCAGGGAATCAGCATTCACTCTACCTGTACCGCCATAGATCCCGATCGCGCCGCCACATTAATCAAACAATATACTCCCCACCCAGAACACCGATCGGCTCTTTTACAAATCCTCCAGTCTCGCCCAACCGACGATGCTTACTACCAAGTCACTTACCGAGAGACAGACTACTACCCGCTGAGGTGGTTGCGAGCTTTGGGTTCAGAAGTCGAAATTTTGCTACCTTGGGACTTACGACAGAAAAGGGCGGCAGAAATCCAAAAAACTAAGAACTTGTACCAATAGTCTTTTGCTCGATAATTATCAAAGTTATTGTGGAAAACTTGCCGATTTCTGTGGAAAACCCCCCTTTTCCTGTGGAAAACTGCCACTAAATTAAGTGCGATCGCTCTAATTCCCTTGATAGCATTTAAAAAATTAGAGAAATTGCGATCGCGAAAACCGCCTTCCTCCTTCATCCCTCAACCTGCTGTTTGCTGGAAATACAGCCTAAATATTTCCTCCTTCACATCCATCCTCTTCCAGCTTCAGTCTATCCGTTACATCCTTTAAATCCGTTACACTCATCCGTTACCCAACTTCACGCTTAACTTTTTCCTTCTCTTGAGAATCGTAGCTAATTTGGTCGGAATGGTAAGTCGGCGGCTCAACGTGAATTAAGATGCGTACAGGGCTGAAACGTTCTTCCAAACGGGCTTCTACTTCTTCTGTAATCCCGTGAGCTGTTTCTACATCGACAGCATCGACAATCATGTGCATATCAATAAATACTTGACGCCCTACAACGCCACGGGAGGCGATCGAGTGACAGTTGACAACCCCCGGTACATCGATCGCGATCGCGTGAATAACTTCCGGTGCGATCGCCATTTCATCCACCAACCAAGGCAGATTTTCTGTTAAAACCTTCCAACCGCTGCTAAATACCAAAACAGCCACAGGAAAAGACAAAAACACATCCAGGGATTGTAATTGAGGTATATTCCAAACCTGCCCTTGCCAAACACCAATCAACCCGCCGATGACCATAATTGTCACCCAAACATCGCTCATCGTGTGCTGAGCGTCAGCCACTAAAATCGCGCTACCAAGGCGTTTCCCAACTCTGCGCTCGTAAAAGGTGACAAAAATATTAATCCCCAGTACAATCAGCAAAATCCACAGTTCATTTGGGGATATTTTGACAATTTTACCCCCGTTAATCAGCCTTTCGACAGCACCGCTGAGAATTTCAAAACAGGCAATTCCCAGAAACGCAGCAATTCCCAGGGCTCCGAGAGCGTCAAATTTCTGGTGTCCGTAGGGATGATCGCGATCGGGCTGCGGATTGGCATAATGATTAGTTACCAATCCTAAAATATTATTAGCGCTGTCTGTGACGCTGTGCAAAGCATCTGCCAGCAAACTGAGGGAACCTGTCAGCCATCCCACCGCTGCTTTAATTGCCATCACCAGCAAATTTAGCAATAAAGTAATTATTAAAACCTTGCGGACTTCGGAACGGTTATCGGCAACCATAAAATCTCCTCGATCGGCCGTCAAGTTTTCTGGTTTCTAGTTTAAAGCTTATCAAGTCATAACAGGTTAAAACTATTGCGTAATCTAGCTTGCAACTATATTTATCTTCATTAATTTAGCCGCTCTTCTTGAGATTAATTTTAATTAATAGCATTCTCGCAGTCCAATTGAGCTGGAATGTACTTCTTTTGGGTTACTATATCTTTTGTCATTAACAATTGTATGTTAAATTTCATTGCCCATGCCTATTTCTCCGCTGACACTGAATTTAGTCGAAGGTTCTGTCTCCTTTAGCTTTTCCCCGCAAGCCGCGCGGGATTTGCAAAGCGAGATCGCAGCTTTGATGGAAAGCTTGAAAGCTGTAGCAGCCAAAACCGCTGGCGCTAAAGCTTCTCCCCAAAAACCTATGGAATATCGGTATGCAGGAGATGTATTTTTAGAAGTTTTCTGCAACCCGAATATCTGGCCAACTCCTTTTGCTGCGAAAGTGCTGATTACGGTTAGGGACGATCGCGTGCGCGTGACCACCGAAGCCGAACTCAGCCGCCTGCGCGACGATCTCGCTCAGTATATCGAACAAGTCGGTTGATAATCTCAACCTCGATCGTTTGTAGTTAATAGGTTGAATCTGAATTCAGATACCATTCTCAAGAACAGGCTTTCCGGCCTGTTCCACAAACATTAAATTTTCTTGTGGGGTGGGCTTCTAGCCCGCCCCTGAAAGGATTACTGACAAAGGATAACTATCTGCAGGCGACGCCGACCATTCCCACATTGAACCTGCATAATTCTTAGCATTAAATCCCGCATTTGTCAACACTGAAGTCAACCATGCAGAGCGAATTCCCCCGGAGCAATAACTCACAAGTTGAGTGGATTGCGAAACTCCTTTCTGCTGCAAAATAGCCACAATTTCCCCGCGAGCCAGCAGTTGTCCCTGTGTGTCCATTAACTGTTTGTAGTAGAGGTGAATCGCACCGGGAATGTGGCCGCCTCGCTTTTCTCCGTAAGGCGTTTTACCTGCATATTCTGGCGGTGTTCTAGCATCAATAACTGCTAAATTAGCATTGCCTAAAATCGCTTTCAATTCATCCTGCTCAATTTCCCAATTCGAGCGGCGAGATACGATAAAATCTCCGGTTTTCGGTGGATTGTTTGCAGATTTTACTCGATCAATTCCAGCTTTGATTAAAGCGCAATATCCTCCATCTACAAAAACGGCTTTTTCGTGTCCCAAAGTCCGCAACATCCAAACAATTCGCCCGTCTTCGCCCCACCCTTTCACCGAATCGGCAACGACTATGACAGGTTTGTCTTGACAGATGCCAATTGCTTGCAGTTTTTGAGTTAAAAGTGTGTTATTTTCGATAATTTTTCCCTTGTGGGGAAAGTGCGATTGAGAGAATTCCTGCCAAGTTACGGGAATAGCTGGCGGGAGACGGCCAAACCACTTTAAAATAGGTTGGCGAGCATCAAGCAAAGTAGCTCCTTGTTCCAGCAATTGCTTAGCTAAATCGGCGCTTACTATCCAATTATCTGCCAAATTATACCCTAAATTACAAAGTAAATTAGACATAATTTATTGAGCAATTTTTGCTGTACCAGCAGCGCATTCTAAAACCCCTTTGGTATTAGTTGGATTAGCTGGTTTAGTCTTGCCAGGAGCAGCATTTAGACACAAGATTGTTTGGGTCTTATTTCCCACCAAAAAGACTCCCCCCACAAAACTTTTGAGATTAGCTTGCTTCGATACTCCGTAGTTAAATACAGCACCTTTTTTCACCATGCCGATCGAGTAGCTGTAACTGGCTGAGTTAGGTTTAACTTGGAGACCGAGATAAACCAATAGATTGGAAACAGAACTTGTAAAGCCTGCTTTTTCAGCATAGTAAAGTTGCTGAGCTTTATTCATCGAACCCACAAATTTTTTCGCTTGTGATTCCTTAGCTTTAAGCGTTTGTGACACTTGAGCTTCCGAGACAGGACTGAAAACAACTGGCAGAGTTAGAGCTGCGATCGCAACTTTGAGCTGCCAGTTGCGGCTGCTAGGAATCCTGCTTAATGTCACAGGCAACAGGTGGAATGAGCGGTTGAGCAACATACAATCAAACTAATTGTTTTGCTTGAAACTGTTTCAACGCCCAAGGAGCAACCGTGCCGTGTTCTGTAATAATTCCTGAGATTAATTCCGCCGGAGTTACGTCAAAAGCGGGATTGTAAAATTCGACTCCCACAGGACAAATCCGCGTAGTTCCAACTTGATACATTTCAACTGGATCGCGTTCTTCAATGGGGATTTTGCTGCCGTCGGAAAGTTCAAAATCAATTGTTGACAGAGGAGCGGCGACAAAAAACGGGACGTTGTGAGCTTTGGCAACAATTGCTAAACTGTAAGTGCCAATTTTATTGGCGGCGTCGCCGTTAGCAGCGATTCTGTCGGCACCGACAACTACTGCGTGAATCATGCCGAGTTTCATGCAGTGAGCGGCCATATTGTCGGCTATTAATGTGACGGGAATTCCTTCTTGCACGCATTCCCAAGTGGTCAGTTTTGCACCTTGGAGACGCGGCCTAGTTTCGTCTGCAAAAACTCTTCCGAGTCTTCCTTCTCGCCAAGCAGAACGAAATACACCTAAAGCAGTACCGTAGCCTGCTGTTGCCAACGCACCTGCATTGCAGTGAGTTAGTAAGTTTAGTTTTTCGGGTGTGGCTGGCAGAACTTCTAAACCTTTGTCCCCGATATCTTTACAAGTTTGCAAGTCTTCTGCTTGAATGGTTTTAGCCATTTCTAACAAAGTTTTTTGCACTTGTTCGACAGAACCGCTAGTTCTCTCGGCAGTTTTGAGCATTCGCGATATTGCCCAAAACAAATTAACCGCCGTGGGACGAGTGGAACGCAATAACTCGCCAACTTGTTCTAATTTAGCGAGAAATTCAGTACGATCGCCGGTTTCGATTTCTCGCGCCCCCAAATACATCCCGTAGGCTGCTGCTACCCCGATCGCCGGAGCACCTCGGACTATCATAGTTTTAATCGCCTCAGCCATATCTTCGCAGCGGCTAATTTCGACTACACCGTATTCTTTCGGGA
Source organism: Microcoleus vaginatus PCC 9802 (assembly GCA_022701275.1). Classification (NCBI taxonomy): domain Bacteria; kingdom Bacillati; phylum Cyanobacteriota; class Cyanophyceae; order Oscillatoriales; family Microcoleaceae; genus Microcoleus; species Microcoleus vaginatus. The sequence goes on along the minus strand of CP031740.1, from coordinate 1,680,181 downwards.
GTCGGTTTTGGTCAATTAGCAGAACTCTGTCTTCTTTCCAAGTGACGGGGGAAACAGGGGAGTTTTGAGGGGTCATCGATTTCAATGATGTGAGGGACAAGTTTCTATGATGCCATGAAGGCGACTATTCCTCTATGTTATGAGGGACACGCTGAATTTGCCAAAATCCCATTCCTGCGGTTTGAGATTCGAGACTGGAGATTTGAGATTGAAGAATTGCTGGATACCTACCACTCTCTGGGTTTGGAACTTATACAGAGTTGGATTCTTTTTCACAAAAGTGTACTTAGTAAAAAACCGAACATTAAGTTGTGTAAATTATACTTACGTTTTTTGAAAAATTTACGTAATCGGGAACAAGCTAGCTGTACCTGGGGTCTGCTTTTTTTAAGTTGAGAATGAAAAAGTGCGATCGAGTAAGTTTCCAGCTCCAACAGATTTACAAGAATCACAAAAATAGATAATTGTAAAGCTTTGTCTGTACAACTCTTTTACTAAGTTGAAGGCGGGTTTTGTGGTAGCCGTATTTGTGGTGAATTGAAGTGGCGACTATCATCGCACGAAAACAACATTTTGAAAACCTAACTAGGTGCAGGGGGGAACAGTAATTATGAAAAACCAACAAATAGTATTCGTAGATTCAGCAGTTGAAGATTGGCCGAGTCTGGCCGCCGGAGTTAAAACGGGTACAGAAGTAATTTTAGTCGATCGCACGCGGGACGGCATCGAACAAATTGCCGAAGCACTGCAGAGTCGCAAAGGTATAGAAAGCGTTCACATTATTTCTCACGGGGAATCGGGAAGTTTGCAGCTAGGGCCAACTATCCTGAATTCCGAGAATTTAGAAACATATCGCGACTGTTTGAAACGGTGGTTTTCGTCATCTGTCAACTCAATTAAAAATCGATTTGATATTCTGCTGTACGGATGTAACGTAGCAGCAGGTGAAAAAGGAGAGGCTTTTGTACAAAAGCTGAGCAAGTTAACAAAAGCTAATATTGCTGCTTCTTCAGATATTACGGGCAGTGCCGAAAAAGGCGGAAACTGGGTACTTGAATACGCTACGGGAGCGATTAAAACAGGATTGGCGATCGAGCCGGAGGTAATGGCAAGTTACGCGCATACCTTGGCTACTTTTACTGTTACTAATATCAACGATGCTGGGCCGGGTTCGCTGCGACAAGCGATTACGGATGCGAATGCAGCGGCCGCACCGCCGCACAATATTAACTTTGCCATTCCCGCTGCAGGCGTTCAGACGATCGCACCCCTCTCAATCTTGCCACCTATTACCGCTCCCGTAATCATCAACGGTACCTCGCAGACTGGATTTGCAGGCATCCCACTTATCCAGCTATCTGGCAACAATACCGTTGGAAACGGTCTGATCCTTGCTGCTGGTAGCGGTGGCAGCACCGTGCGGGGATTAATAATCAATGGCTTCACCACCGCAGGCATCTCCGTTGAAAGCAATGGGAACAGAGTATCTGGCAATTACATCGGTCTGGATGCCACGGGTACTCTGCCCAGGCCCAACGGCGTATTTGGTCTCGTCATTCAGTCCGGTGCGACCGGTAACATAATTGGCGGGCCTAACCCGGTGGCCGATCGCAATGTCATTTCCGGCAATACTACTTTCGGTGTCATCATTGCTGGCGGGAGCAACTTTGTACTGGGCAACTTCATCGGCACTAATGCAGCGGGCACGGCGGCAGTAGCCAACATCGGTGCCGGAGTAGTTATCCAAGACGCAACTAATAATATAGTTGGGGGCAGCACGGTGGCTGCCCGCAATATTATTTCTGGTAACGGTACTGGGGCAGTCATTGCTGGCACGGCAGCTATCAACAACCAACTCCTAGGCAACTACATCGGTACAGATGTCAGCGGTACCAATGCAGTGGCAAATAGTGTGGGCGTAGCTGTCCAGGGAGGCGCAAACAATAATACGATTGGCGGTAGTGTAACAGGCGCTGGCAACGTCATTTCCGGTAATGCTAACAGCGGCATCAGCATTGTTGACAATAGCAGCAGCAACGCTGTCCAAGCCAATTTCATCGGCCTCAATGCCGCTGGAACAGCCTTGAGCAACGGTGCAGGCGTCATCATAGACAATGCGCTCAACAATACCATCGGTGGCAATACAGCAGCGGTTCGCAACATTATTTCTGGCAATGTTGGCAGTGGCACAAGCATCTCGGGTGTCGGTGCCACAGGGAACACTGTGCGAGGTAATTTCATCGGCACCAATAGCGCAGGTACCGCAGCCATCGCCAACGGCGGTTTTGGCGTTGCCATAACTGCGAATGCCACCAACAATACAATTGGCGGGGACTCGACGGCAGGCGAGCGCAACGTCATTTCTGGCAATAGCAGTAGCGGTGTCATCATTAATGCCGGGGCTACAGGTAACTTTCTACGGGGAAACTTCATCGGCGTCGGAACCGACGGCACTACCGCAGTGGCGAATAACGCTCCTGGGGTATTGGTTGACTCTTCCAATAATGCGATCGGCGGCACAGCACCTGGCCTAGGGAATACTATAGCCAATAACGCTATAGCTGGGGTCACAGTTAATTCCGGTACCGGCAATAGCATCCAAAACAACTCCATCTTCGCCAACCTTGGCTTAGGCATCGACCTCGGCAACAACGGCATCACCGCCAACGATGCAGGCGACGCCGACACAGGAGCTAACAACCTCCAAAACACCCCCGTACTCACTACCGCTACCGCCAGCGCTGGCAGCGTCACTGTAGCGGGTACTTACAACAGCACTCCCAGTACCCCGTTCACCCTCCAATTTTTTGCCAACAATCCCCCCGGAACCCAAGGTCAAACCTTAATTGCTTCTATCCCGGTAACCACTGACGCTGCAGGCAACGTTGCTTTCAATCAAACTTTTCCAGCAGCAGTCACCGCAGGCCAATTAATCACCGCGACAGCAACCGAGGCCGCCGGCAACACTTCGGAATTTTCCGCACAGCCTGTTCCCGTTGTCGTACCGCTGAGTACCATCACCGGCATCAAATTTAACGACATTGACGGCAACGGCACTCAAGCTGCCGGAGAACTTGGCGTTCCCGGAGTTACAGTTTTCCTCGACACCAACGGTGACGGCGTTCTCAGTGCCGGCGAAACTTCCGCAACTACCGCGGCTGACGGCAGTTTCACTTTCGGCAACTTGCCTGCCGGCACTTACAACGTCCGGGAGGTTGTACCGGCGGGAAGCCAAATAACTACGGTTAACCCGGTTGCAGTGACGCTGGCAGCAGCTCAAACTACTCCTGCTACAGTTAATTTCGGCAACCAAGCAATACCAGTACCGCTGAGTACGATCGCCGGCATCAAATTTAACGACATTGACGGCAACGGCACTCAAGCAGCCGGAGAAGTTGGTGTGCCCGGAGTCACTGTTTTCCTCGACACTAACAACGACGGCATTCTCGGTGCCACAGAAACTTCGGCAACCAGCGATGCTAACGGCAGCTTCACTTTCCCCAACTTGGCCTCCGGTACTTACAACGTCCGGGAAGTCGTGCCGCCAAACAGCCAGCCAACTACTCCCAATCCAGTTACAGTCACGCTGGCAGCAGGCCAAACTACTCCTGCTACGGTGAATTTCGGCAACCAAACCATACCCGCTGTACTCAGCAGCATTACTGGTATAAAATTTAACGACCTTGACGGCAACGGCACTCAAGCAGCCGGAGAACTTGGTGTTGCCGGAGTCACTGTTTTCCTCGACACTAACAACGACGGCATTCTCGATGCCACAGAAACTTCGGCAACTACCGATGCTAACGGCGGCTTCAATTTCCCCAACTTGCCTGCAGCCACTTACAACGTTCGGGAAGTTGTACCGTCATTCAGCCAGCCAACTACTCCCAATCCGGTTTCAGTGACGCTGGCAGCAGGTCAAACTACTCCTGCTACAGTTAATTTCGGCAATAGCCTCCAGACGGGTACCATAACTGGCCTTAAATTCAACGACACCAACGGTAACGGCACTCAAGATACCGGAGAAATTGGCATCCCTGGCGTCACGATTTTCCTTGACACTAACAACAACGGCACTTCAGACACTGGAGAAACCCAAGTTACTACCGGTACCGATGGCAGCTACAGCTTCCCCAACCTGCAAACAGGCACTTACAACGTTGGGGAAGTGGTGCCGACAGGTTTTACGGCAACCACCCCTAACCCGCGAACGGTTCCGTTAGATCCAGGTCAAACTTCCACTGCCAATTTCGGCAACCAAGCAGTCCCGCCAACACCAACACCAACACCAACGTCGCCTCTGCCTCCGACTCCCCCTCAGCCTCCGACTCCCGTCCCACAAAGCAGCATCAGCGGTCTTAAATTCAACGACGGCAACGGCAACGGTACTCGGGATGCGGAGGAAACTGGTCTTTCGGGATGGCAAATTTTCCTCGATGCCAACGGAAACAACTCTTTAGATTCGGGCGAAACTACTGTTACCACTAACAATTCGGGTAATTACAGTTTCAACAACCTCAATCCCGGCACCTACAATGTGCGGGAAGTGCAGCAGACTGGCTGGACGCAAACTACTGCTAATCCGGCGGCCGTTAATCTGGGCAGTGGCGAAAGTCGTAGTGGAATTAATTTCGGCAATTTCCAAAATATTAGCATTAGCGGCAGCAAGTTTAATGACCTCAATAACAATGGGGTTTTGGACACTCAAGAACCGCTCTTGCCGAACTGGCAAATCTTCCTTGACGCTAACAGCAATAACTCTTTAGATGCTGGAGAAGTTAACACTTCAACTGATAGTTTGGGCGGCTACAGTTTCCCTAATCTAAGACCGGGAACTTATCGAGTTCGGGAAGTAAATCAACCTGGTTGGACGCAAACTACTGCCAATCCTGCTGATATTATTGCTGTCAGCGGCACTAATGTTAGCAATATTAACTTTGGGAATTCCTTCGCCCAAGTGCAACCAACACCAATACCAACACCAACACCAACGCCACTACCACCGCAAGAAGGACAAGATGCTGACTGCATTTGTGAACAAATTGTTTTACCCAGCATTGGTAGTGTTCGTGCCCCGAGTTCTGTCACTAATACGCGCAACGGTACTAATGGCAACGACACTATTCTCGCCACTAATAACGGTGACGAAATCAACGGCTTTAATGGCGAGGATTTGTTGGCAGGGTTGCGGGGCAATGATAATATTTACGGGGGACTTAACAGTGCTTTCCCGGTTGGCCCAGATATAGACAGCGACTTGCTGTTTGGCAATGAGGGTAATGATTACCTCAACGGGGTTGCTGGAGATGATTTAATCTTTGCGGGCAAGAACGAAGATGTTGTTTACGGCGGCAAAGATGACGACATTATTTTTGGCGACCAGGAGAGCGATACTTTAATTGGCGACCAGGGTAACGATATTATCTACGGGGGAACTATTAACCCCTTCGACCCCGATTTGACGGGCAACGATTTGGTGTTCGGTTTTGCGGGCGATGACTTCCTCAGCGGGGAGAAAAATCAAGATACGATCGCCAGCGGTGACGGTGATGATACAGTGCGTGGCGGCAAGGGCGATGACTTAGTTTTCGGCGAATTGGGCAGCAACCTGCTGTTTGGCGATGAAGGAAGTGATACTATCTGCGGTGGCGAGGGGGAAGATACAGTGTACGGGGATATTGGTAGCCCTCTTCCCATTGGTTCTGCTGGCGGACAAGACCAAATATGCGGCGGTTTGGGCAACGATTTCCTGTTTGGCAATGAAGGTCAGGATACTGTCAATGGGGAGGTCGGGAACGATACTCTTTACGGCGGTAAGGATGAGGATAGTTTGCTTGGCAGTGCTGGGGACGACTTCTTGTTTGGAGATCAAGGTAATGATACTCTGATTGGAGGCACCGGAAACGATCGATTTATGTTGGGTCAAGACCTCGGCAGCGAGACTATTTTAGACTTTCAATACGGTATCGATTCGATCGGCTTAATGGGTGGTCTGGATTTCTCCCAACTAAGCATTGTTGCCGAGAATAGTTCAACTCTCATCCGAGTTACTGGTTCCGGGCAACTTTTGGCAACTCTCAACAATGTGCCTGCAAGCGTGATTACTGCCACAGATTTTGCACTCCTCTAGTGCGATCGAGCTAATTAATTAGGTGAGAATATTGTAGGGACGATGGATTAAGAGACTGTTGGCAAATAAAAAAAGGGTGAAACCAAACATCTTACTGCAGATTCCAGGTTGTTTGTGAAGTAAACCCCTGATCCATGAATCCCCGTAGGGAAAAGGCATTGCCTTTTCCCTACTACTTTATGAACGTGGAATACGCTGTATAATCATGGCAAATAAACTCTGATGAGCCAGAAGTAATATCGTTTTCGGTTGCACGGCGCCCTGTCCAACCGGTGGGTAATATTAATTCCGATGCTACCGCAGTTGATATGACTCGGGGTCGAAAAACTGAATGGTTGAGTGTTAACTGTTGACTCGATTTTATTATGCCGATGCAACCGGAAACGATATCACATCAAACTTGGCATGGTATAGGTCGTCGGTTCAAACGCCCCCACTTTGAGCGACAAAACCCGCCTAATTAAGCGGGTTTTGTAGTTTTCCTAAATATTTTCACTCTTTGGCAATAATTAAACAATCACTCTCAACCTTAGACAGCATATCTGGAAAAGCTGATGTGTAGTTCCCATCTTTGTCTACAATCCTGCGGAGTGTATATCCGCTGTCAGCAGGTCTGCCGAAAAACGAGTTTGTGCGATGCCAGATATCTCCATTCGGAGTATTCGGATCTCGATCGATCAAAAAATCTACAAGCCACTGCGGCACAGAGAATCCAAACACTATCGGCGTAATGTGCCCGTGCTGCAAAGTTGCATCCGAGAATCGGAACAAGTAAGTGATCCGAGAAAATTTGACTAAATAAAGTAACATCCGTCCTGCCATTGATGAATGAAATGTCCAGATTACAGGGTCAAAAACGCGCAGCAATAACGTCCGTTCGCCAGCATTCCAGTCTGAACTGTACATAGTCAGACAATCGTCTGGTAAAACATTCCCGTCCATAAAAAAGATACCTTGCAGGACTTCGGGTAACTCGGCTGGATGTTCCACTTTCATCCAATTCGCGATGTCTTTTAGTTGCTTTTGTTCGATTAACATGGTATTATTTATCCTCACAATAGTTGAGTTTTGGTTTCTATTAGATACCCCCTTGATTTCTTAGTCGATCAATCGGTAGTTTGGATAGGATCGGTTTCAACCGCCCAGTCTTATAGCTGTTTTCAATCGGATGAAATACAGCTTTAGACACCGCGAGTGCCTAAGTCCCTACCCGATATCTGCGATCGAGCTTTTGGATTAATTACCGCCGCAAGTTAGGCTCAGAGGCTTGTCGCACTTTGCCTACCGTACTCACGACATCCACGAGCATCTTGAGTGCGATGTCTTTACCCGGGCAAATCCGTCCTGCGCTACGATCGCCCACCGAATGAAATCCCATATGAAAAGGGCACAGATTCTCCCGCTTAGGGTTGAATTCGTATACCGTAGATCCCCAGAAACTGCCGTCTAGCAGCCCCAGGCTGAGCGGTATCAGTACCTTGGTTCCGGCAGGGAAAGTGCGCTCTTTGCCCGCTACCGTTGCGGTGAATGGCTCTGTGGCGACTCGGTGCGTGGCGCTGACCGGGGCCCAGAGGCGGGCGCATTCCAGGAGGAACAGCTCGATCGACTGGCGATCGTCCAAATCGAGCTGATCCCAAAAATCAGTCGGGTTAATTTCGGCCGTCTGCTGTCCTTTATAGGCGGGGAGACGGCGGTATCCCATTGCCGTGTTGCCTAGGTGCAGGGGGCCTTGCAGTCCCGCTATCCCCATAATCGATGTCATCAGCTTCCCCAATTCCCGCTTAGTCATGCCGTTGTTTTCCGAGCTCTCCTGGAAGTCGGCTAAAGCGGGGGAATTTTCATAGATAGTCGCTGCACGCTCGATTAGAGTGGACAAATCCCCGTGTCCAAACAGGTTCAGGCTTTGCAGCAGGTTGCCGATGACGGCGAAGTAGTGCAGCGGGCTTTGGCGAGTGTAATGCAATTCGGTGAGAAGTTCGATCGACTCTAAATCGTCTGGATTAATCCCAAAGATGACGTAGTGCAGATATCGGACTAAAAATCCCATCCAACCCCGCTTGACATCGCTAAAAAACGCTCCCCCCGCACCGTGCGACATCTCGGCATAATCTGCGGCTAGCCGATCGAGCAACCGTCTGCTGATTTCGTCTCCCTGGCGATCCGTTGTGGCACTGTTGAAGAGATATTTCTGCATACAGCTTCGGAATGCTGCGTGGTTGCTGCTACCGTCAGTTTCGCGATCGGACAAAGACAGTAGAAAAAGGTTTCTGCCGCCGACATCTTGGTTTGGCGCGCCATCGGGATCGAGTACAGAAGTACCAAGCCGCCATCCGCGCGCCTGGGGCGATGTGAGTGCTTTTTCCAGGGTGTCAAACTCTCCCATCACGACTTGGCCGGCGCAGCAAAAATTGGCTCCGAAAGCCAGCCGTTTTAGTGGCAAATATGTGGGTTCGTTGGCAATCAAACCCTCAATCAGGGCGATCGGCGGTAGCATCGTTTTGCTGAGACTTTCTTCCGGGTTTTGCAAAGCCCAAGCCTGAAACTCATTCAGTGCCGGGTTCATCAGCGATGAGAAAATAGTATCTAAATTTAGGTTCATCATAATTCCTCCGAGAATCCCTCGCCATAACCCGCTTTGCAGTTAGCAGTAAGAGGGTATTGAGCGGCAATTGAGCGGGTATTGAATCCCACTTAAATGCCAAAATCAGTAAGTATAACTATAGCCATCTTTATTTGTAAACGCAGTGGCAATATAGATATAGTTTTACTGAATATGTCTGCGCCCAAGTCTAGCCTTTTCCCGGAGATTGAGTGGAATTTTTAACGATTGCTGGTAAGTAGATCTACTTTCTGCATGTAAAGTATTGGCCCCCATCTCTGAGACCCGCACCTAACCGTAGATATTTACAGGAACTCGCCCCGACCAAATACTATGGTTTTGTTTGGGTTTATATATTTAGATATAATATTTTAGGCTTCTGTCTCCTTCTGAATTTAATTGAATAAAATCAGAGAATTAATTACTGAGTAATATTAAATAATAGAGCTAAAAATCCCAAATCCCAAATCCCAAATCCCCAATTCTTCACTTCTTCAATTCTTCAACCAATTGAAATTCCCAATCCTTAATTCTTCAATCTAAAATCTAAAATCTAAAATCTAAAACCTAAAATCTAAAACCTAAAATCAGATGACGCCCGCTAAAGTTTCCCACCAGTACAAAAGCACTTTACAGGAAACCCGCAGGCGTCAAAATCCAGCAAACTTAAATCTTAGAAAAGACCCAGTGTGAAAGATTTGTCGATCGGGAAAATAGCACCAATACCCAACCACAGAGTTACCGCAGTTCCCAAGAGGAAAACAGTAGTAGCAACAGGGCGGCGGAACGGATTTTGGAACTTGTTAACGCTCTCAATGAACGGAATCAAAATCAAGCCAACGGGAACGCCAGCCATGCAAGCAATACCCAACAATTTGTTAGGCAAAACGCGCAGGAGTTGGAACACAGGCCACAAATACCATTCCGGCAGAATTTCCAGCGGAGTAGCAAAAGGATTAGCCGGTTCCCCAACCAAAGCCGGGTCTAGTACGGCCAAACCGACGCACAGAGCAAACGTTCCCATGATGACTATAGGGAAAACGTAGAGCAAGTCATTAGGCCAAGCTGGTTCGCCATAATAGTTATGACCCATGCCCTTAGCGAGCTTAGCGCGGAGCGCGGGATCGCTCAAATCAGGTTTTTTGAGAATAGACATAGTAACAGTGTTCTCCTTTTAGTTTTACCCGGGGCTGCCATTCCGCTGTATTCGTTAGTTTGAATCAGCGGCGCGATCGCAGGAAGTGTTAGCCGTAAATAAATATCATGAGTGATGAATTATGAATTTTCAACTCAAAATTCAGCGGGGGGCAAAAAAAATACCGCCCCCACAACTCAAAACTTACAACGGGCCAGAGATACCTTGCTTGCGAATCATCAAGAAGTGAGCCAGCATGAAGACTACAATCAGCCAAGGCAACACAAATGTGTGCAAGCTGTAGTAACGAGTCAAAGTGCCTTGACCGACGCTGACACCGCCGCGCAGCAGTTCAACCATCAAAGAACCGACAAACGGGATAGCTTCGGGGACGCCGGAAACGATTTTAACCGCCCAGTAACCAATTTGATCCCAAGGCAGCGAATAGCCGGTCACGCCGAAAGAAACAGTGATGACTGCCAAGATTACTCCTGTCACCCATGTTAATTCACGGGGCTTTTTGAAGCCGCCGGTCAGGTAAACCCGGAAGGTGTGCAAAATCATCATCAGTACCATCATGCTGGCAGACCAGCGGTGGATGGAGCGGATCAGCCAGCCGAAGTTGACTTCAGTCATCAGGTATTGCACTGAAGAAAAAGCTTCTGCTACCGTGGGACGGTAATAGAAAGTCATGGCGAAGCCGGTGGCAAACTGGATCAGAAAGCAAACTAAAGTAATTCCGCCCAAGCAGTAAAAAATATTGACGTGCGGGGGTACATACTTTGTAGTGATGTCATCGGCGAGCGCCTGAATTTCCAGGCGTTCCTCAAACCACTGGTAGGTTTTTGAGTCGGTGATTTGTTTAGAAAACATGGAGCCAGAATTCCTAAAAGAATATTGCTGTGGTTGAGGTTCAGGGCAGCAGCCACAAGGTTTTTTGTCGCCCCGCGCCGAGCAGCTTGCTTTTACTAGCAAATGCCTGAGGCTATTTTTTAAATTTGGAGCTGACGAAAGGAACTCTATTGTGCGATCGCCTGCAAGCCCTGGGAAACTAAGCGGTGGCTTGTCCCTACTCGCTGGCGTTGCCCGATCGAATTCCAGACTGTGATAAAAAATGTAACATAATTGCCGTGCAATTTTCACGCACGCGATCGCTTTTTGGACACTTAAAAGGCTTTTTTAGGAATCTCAACATCCGCCCAAGCTCGTATGCGGGGAGGGCTGAGCTACAGGAAGCAGTCCGAGCCGGAAACAGGTTTGCCGGGAGAGGCCAAATTTCATCTCGATCATAAAACTTCACTTTCTGCCCCAAACGCCCTCAATGTCAGTCGAGTAACCCGAACCGGTTGGATCGTACAACCGAATCTTGTTTTGTAGTAAGGACTTCAGTCCTTTCTAACAGCATCTGCTGGCTGCAACCTGCGTATTTCCGTAAAAAAAGTCGGTGATTGCCCCCATCCGTAAAAACTCCTATCACAATTGAAAAGAAGGCAAACTTTCCACAAAAAGTGGCAGCATTGGCGAGAAAGGAGAGGGCAGCGGCGGTATCGGAAAGGGAATTTCAGGAAGAGACGGGAAGGGTGGAAAGTCTCGCGATGGCGGTGTAAACCCAGTCGAAACGATCGCGCAATCTGATAGATTCACATCAGTAATATTTTCAACATCGGCGATTAAATCCGATCCGGCCAATATCCGAGTTCCCTGTCTCATACCGTCTTCATAAGATTCAAATCGGTAAGAGAAAAAACGAGAACCGTTACGATCTTGTACGAAACCAACGACTTGGATTTTGTCGCCTTCGCCTCGGTTAAAATCCTGAATAATGACATGGCGACCTTCACCGCTATAGAAGAGGTAAGGACTGGCATTTAATGAACCGAGAACAAATATGTCAGCTTCACTTGGCCCAATTAAATGATCGATTTGTTCTCCAGTTGATGAAAAGCTGTAACCCGATATGATGTCATTACCTGGCCCGCCAATCAGGGTGTCGCTGCCTTGATTTCCCTCCAGCAAATCGTCTCCTGCATTGGCGTTGATGTAGCCATTATCTAAGTCACCTGTTAGAGTGTCATTGCCACCTTCTCCAAACAGGCGATCGTTACCTTTGCCGCCCATTAAAAAGTCGTTGTTGCTGCCACCAAACAAGCGATCGTCTCCATCTCCTCCGAGCGCCGTATCATTGCCTTTGCCGCCGTTAAGACAGTCATTACCAGACCCTCCCAAGATACTATCATTATTGTCTTCTCCTCTGATTAAATCCGCGCCTTCGCCACCCTCAATAAAATCATTGCCGGCACCTCCTTCAAGTTTGTCATTGCCTTCGTCACCGCTGAGACTGTCGTTACCAGACTAGCCCAAAAGGCGATCGCTACCGACTCCACCTGCAAGACTATCATTTCCTTCTCCGCCATCTAAAGTGTCATTACCACCCAAACCAGATAGAGTATCATTCCCTCCCAGCCCGCACAGGGAATCATCGCCAATTTCATCGGTTAGCAAATTATCGAGATTGTCACCGCATATAACTACCATAAATTTGTCCTCCTGAAAACTATTTCACAAGTACAGTCGCTCAATTTTAGATTTTGGATTTTAGATTTTGGATTGTTCCCGTCCACTCTATTTTGAATTTTGGGTTTGAGATTTTGTAAAGACTTTAGTCCTGAGTGACCTTTTGTAATAAGGGATGCAAGTATTGATTCACCTAAATCTGTAACAAAAAACTGAAGTCTTTACTAGAAAATGAATTTCCTGTAGGGACACAAGCAAATCCTGTGTCCCTACAGTTTTAACTGAAATAGGCGAGGCTAATTTGGTTAGCTGTCACGCCATTGATAGCAGCTAAAATTTCGCCATTTGCTGTCAAACTGATTAAAGTTGCACTGTTGCTAGGGATAATAGAAAGTTGCGAAAAGGTCAAATTGTCTGCAAGTGCGAGGAAGTCGATGCCGGCTTCAAAATCGAAAATTATATCGCTGCCAGAATTTGCTGAAATTAAGAAGTGATCGCTCCCATTTCCTCCTATCAAACTGTCATCGCCGTTTTCACCGGTGAGAAAATCCTCGCCGTTACCGCCCAGCAGAATATCGCTAGCTTGACCGCCGTAAAGACTGTCATTGCCTTCACCTCCACTCAAGCTATCTTGACCGCGATTTCCAAATAGGATATCTTCCCCATTATTGCCGAACAAGTTATCGATTTCTTTGCCGCCGTAAACAGTGTCATCGCCGTCGCCACCGTCGAGGGAATCATTGGCTTGATTGCCGTGTATCCAGTCAATGCCACCCAAACCGCTGAGAGTATCATTGCCGCGTTTGCCGGCCATTGTATCGCTGGCACTGTCGCCGGAGAGGCTGTCGTCGCCGTCAGTGCCGATTAGATTGGAGTTAGCTGCGATCGCATCTATTTCTCCTTCAATCACCGCAACAGCAGGTGTATCGGGCAATGTCGTTTGTTGAATTTGGGTATCTAAGGCAGTACCCGTATTTTCGGCAATAACTTGGGCGATCGATTTCGTACCTGTACCGACTGCTTTTAAGTCTTCAGAGGTTGCGCCTAGGGCTACTTTTTGCACGCGGGCAACTTCTCGGTTAATTGAAGCTGTTGCAGTGTTCGATACAACTTGGTCAATGCGCTGATTTGCTTCGGCCATTACCTTAGCTGCATCCGGGGCAATTTGCAACAATTGCTGAGTGTTTAAATCCGAGTCAAATTGTTGCGCTGCTGTGGCGGCGCGATCGACAATGGTTGCTAACTGGTTTGCATCGCTGAGATTGAGAGTTGTCCCCGATTGAATTTGTTGAACGATCGCACTTATAACTGCTTTTACGGTGTCGGTATTGTCCAGAATCGACGCACCGTCTATTAAAGCAGCAGTTTGGGTAATGACGTTTTGTACCTTGACCATTGCAGTCAAAGTTTCTATTCCACCCGCGATCGCGTTTTCCGTAGCTGCGATCGGATCTAAGCTAGTTATATCAACATTAGCGGGAATGGAAAGTGAAGATTTGACGAGAGATTCGGCGCGATCGCTGTCAATTCCTTTGTCAATTAAATCCGCTACTAAAGTGGTTAACAGGGTGACAACAGTAGCGTAAGGCGGGGCAGTGACAGGCGTTTCCAAAGGCAAACCAGTTGCTGTATCAATGCCGTCGAAAGCAACAATATTGCCTTCTTCTGGATCGAGTTCGCCATTTTGATTTTTGTCAAAAATGTTGGAGTCGAGATCGAGCTCGAATTCGCCGCTATCTGCTGTAGTGGCAGAAGGTTCGCCAGCATCTAATACACCGTTCTTGTTAGCATCGAAAAAGACAGTACCACCAGCGATATAACCGTCAATCACAAAACCGCCCAGGGCATTACTCTTGAACCGAATTACCTCGCTAACACTCGCCCCAGATTCATCAGTTCCCGTTACTTTCAGCCAATAATCGAACGATGCTGGACGAGTTGGACCTAAATTAATCGTGCGAGTTGCGGAATTAAAAGTTAGCCAGGAAGGCAAAGGATTTTCCGGGAAAGTTGAACCTGCAATTGGTTGGCGATACAAACCGCCAGTGAGATCGGTTTCCCAGGTAAATGCAGATGAACTTAAATCGCTAAAATTTGCCAGGGCGATCGAATAATTAATGCTGTCGCCCGGATCGGTGTCTGTATAGGTATTTGCTGCTAAATTAAAAGCATTACCAGTTTGAGAAAAACCCAGCGCTGCACTTTGAGAAAACACAGAACGATTTACAACTGGCGGGTTGTTGACTATAGGACTTTGCCACCAGTTAAGAAACTCATCCCATTGAGTGTCGGCAGCAAAATCTATAATCGTGCTGTTGTAATCGGGGTTTAAAGCTTCACCGCGAGATTGCAAATAAATTGACAACCCAGTCCCACCCTCCGACGGACTGGAATGATTTTGGATAATTGCCCCAGAATAAGCATCAAGAGCTGTTTGAGCTTTTGTGCGAATGCTACCGGATATTGTAGAGTCGCCAGCAACATTGGCAAGAAACTTTCCTAAGTCGCGGTAATTCGAGTAATGAAAGTATGGGGAATTGTTGCGGTGTACCTGCAATTTACCAATATCTCCTGCTGTGGCACTACTCACGATCGCGCTTGCGAATTCACTCATGGCTGCTGACAAATCGTTGATCTTGGATAAGTCGGTAGCTGATTGCGTCTGGGAACCGCCATAAGACGCACCGTAGGTAGTGGCGATCGCGCTGCCGAATTGAGCAGGTGTCCAAGTAGGATTGGCTTTGAGCTGAGATAAAATCGGGTCGTAAGGCCAGCCATCTCCCGGTTCTAGCTGCTCCGAACCAACAAAAACTGAGCCCTCATCTTTAACTTGGTGGGCAACTTCTAGCATCGCCATCAGACAGGCATCGTAGCCGATCAGATCCATGTTTTCGGGTACCCCAGCTAAAGCAGCCTCCACCTCGCGGTTTTCCAGGTAGTCGCCTGTCTGATAATCGTGAGCAACTCCCCTGCTTGCTGTCGCACTGCGCCAACCGTCGCCGTGATCCCAAACCACGATCGCGTACTTGTCTGCAGGATAGTTAGCTACACCCCAATTCACGAAGTTTTTAAGGTTATTGGGGTCTCCCATATTCGCTTCGCCGATGCTAGTTCCCCACCCCGAATTTGGCAGGTCTCCCGCCTGGATTAACCCCTGGCGAGTGTCTGTCCAGTTGTCGTAAGTAGAATCAAATCCCGGAGTGCGATCGAATTGCACGACAATATTGACATCGCTGTTAGAGCCAACGGATGACATTTCCAAGAAGTCTTCAATGCCGAATGGTTCCAAGTCGTTATCAGCGGCCATGTAAACCATAAAAGTCCACTTGGCGGGGGCGCGCGTTGCTGTCGGTGTAATTGACGGTGTTGGTGTTGGTGTCGGCGGAAAAACTGTAGGCGTTGGTGTTGGTGTAATTGGTGTTATTGGCGGTGTTGGTGTTGGTGTAATTGGTGGTGTTGGTGTCGGCGTTGGTGTTGGTGTCGGCGTTGGCGTCGGTGTAATTGGTGGTGTTATTGGCGATGTTGGTGTTGGGGTCGGTGTTATTGGCGATGTTGGTGTTGGGGTCGGTGTTATTGGCGATGTTGGTGTTGGGGTCGGTGTTATTGGCGATGTTGGTGTTGGGGTCGGTGTTATTGGCGGTGTTGGTGTTGGGGTCGGTGTTATTGGCGATGTTGGTGTTGGTGTTGGTGTCGGTGTTATTGGCGATGTTGGTGTTGGTGTTGGCGTTGGTGTTGGGGTCGGTGTAATTGGGGGTGTTGGCGTTGGTGTTGGGGTCGGTGTAATTGGGGGTGTTGGCGTTGGTGTTGGGGTCGGTGTAATTGGGGGTGTTGGTGTCGGTGTAATTGAAGGTGTTGGTGTTGGTGTCGGTGTAATTGAAGGTGTTGGTGTTGGTGTGGGCGTGTCATTGTCGGTAATGGCGACAGTGACAGGCCCGATCGCAATTCCGCTATATTTCGCGTCGGTACTTGTTACGGCGTGATTGATTGTGCCTGTGTGAGTACCTTCTACAACTGTGTCATCCGTCGCAGTCACAGTTACAGTTTGGGCAATATTCCAATTAGTGGTGTCGAAGGTGATGGGGGCGATCGCACTTATTTGATTTCCCCCGTCCAAGCTGACTGTTACGGGCGCGGTTGGCTGCGAATTTAGCTGAAGTGTATAACTTCCCGTTGCACCGCCTTCTGCTGCTGTGGTACTGGCGGGATTAACGGTAACGCCGACTGTATCGCTGTCACTGTTAGTAACGCTGACATCGGAGAGATTGAAATTGTTGTAATTGCTGTCTGTACTAACAGCAGCCTCAGTGACAATAGTGTAAGCAATATCGCCGTCAGCGATATTGTCGCTAACACCTGTCACCGTTACTGTCTGCGCCTGATTCCAGTTATTCGGAGTGAAACTTAAGGTATTAGTAGAAACTGTTCCTTCTGCCGGATTAGCACTGCTTAAAGCGACAGTAACAGGTGCCGTAGGTTGAGTGTTGAGGACAACACTGAAATTAGCCGTACCTCCCGCTTCTGTTGTAGTTAATCCTGCTGTGGGATTAACCGTAATGCCGGGAGTTTCGTTGTCGCTATTCGTAACGCTGACATCGGCAGGATTGAAATTGCTATAATTGCTGTCTGTACTAACAGCCGCAGCGGTGACAATATTGTAAATTTGATTGCCGTCGGCAATATTGTCATCAACACCAGTAATAGTTACAGTTTGCGGCGCACTCCAATTGGCGGGAGTGAATGTCAGCGAGGGTGTAGAAGCTGTTCCCTCGGCAACATTGGAACTGCTTAAGTCAACACTCACGTTAGCACTTGGTTCAGAGTTGAGTTGGACAGTAAATGTTGCTGTTCCTCCTGCTTCTGTTGTAATTAATCCGCTATCGGGATTGACTGCAATTCCAGCAGTGTCGTCATTAGTAATAGTAGTTGTCGCACTAGCCGAACCAATTGTTGAGCTGCCGCTGGGAAAACCACCATTAGGCAATGTCACGGGATTTGAGAGAATGACAGTAATAGTTTCGTCTGGTTCAACGCTACCATCACCTAATACATCAAGGGTGACAGTTTTTGATGTTTCTCCCGATGCAAAATTAATAGTACCATTTGTACTTGTTGCGCCCGAAGTACCGCCGAGATTATTGTAATCGCTGCCGTTGGTTGCAGATCCGCCAATTCCATAATCGACAGTCCCCGCTGAATCAGTACCGCCACTGCGACTAACAGTAAATATCAGCGGATTTGTGCCGGAGTTGCCTTCAGGAACAGTACCAGCACTAGCACCAACTGTGTAAATAATCGGATCGTTCGCAGGAATTGTTAGGGTAGTTTCAGAGATTGTACCTATGGCTACCGGCATTGAATTTGCCGGTTTTGTACCAAAACTCAAGACAACTGCTTCATCTATTTCTGCAAGGTTGTCTGGTTTGATAGTGACAGCTATATTTTGAGTCGAACTGCCACTACCTGCGGGAAAAGTGAGAGTATTAGTGGAAAGAGTATAGTCAGAATCTTGAGTAGCTCGTGAGGTGCCAGCAGGAACCGGCAAGACAGTTGCGATCGGTACAATCAAGTCAGTAAAGCGTAAACCGTCTTCGAGTGTCACAGGAATATTAACAGTCGCATCTGCGTCTCCTTCAAGGCTGCTGTACGCAGAATTAGCAAAACTTGCTGTCAATAGCAAATTCAACAGAATTGAAACTCTGTTACTGTTGGTATTGGCGACAGCAATATCTGGTCTGGTATCAGAGTTAAAATCTCCAACCGCGATCGCGCTCGGAGTGGTTCCCCCAGTATTATAATTAAACGGCCCGTTAAACGTTCCTTGACCGGTTCCAGTTAAAATTGAAACATCATTAGAACTAACGTTCGCTACAGCTAAATCGGGTTGACCGTCAGCGTTGAAATCACCAACGGCAATATCCTCAGGACTTAACCCAACATTAAAGTTAGCAGGATTGCTAAAAGTGCCTTGACCTGTCCCTGATAAAATTGATACGTTCTGATTGCCTGCATTGGTTACAGCCAGATCGGATCTGCCGTCAGCGTTAAAATCTCCAACTGCGATCGCGCTGGGACTTGTGCCGACATTCAAGTTGGTTGGATTGCCAAAAGTGCCTTGACCCGTACCGAAAAAAATAGAAACGCTGTTAGCCGGATTCCTGTTAGTGGCAACAACATCGAGATTGTTGTCGGCGTTAAAATCTCCGATCGCGATCGCTAAGGGGTTGGTTGCAGTCCCCACAGTGTTAAAATTACCAAAAGTTCCTTGACCATTGCCTAAAGCAATAGAAACTTGGTTGTCTTCTGCCACAACTAAGTCAGCGAAGCCGTCTTGATTAAAATCTCCCGCAGCGATCGCCTCTTTAGTGATCCCAGGGCCAAAGTTGTTAGGATTGCTAAAGTTGCCTTGCCCTGTTCCTAAAAAGACATAAACCCCTCCTCCTATATCGCCGCCAATTGCTACCGATACAGCTAAATCGGGAAGCGTATCCCCATTAAAATTGCCGGCAACAATACCGCTGGGAGATCCTCCACTCCCCAAGGTTAAGTTAGTAGCAGTTCCAAAATTACCTTGACCTGTTCCCAACAAGATCGAAACACTGTCAGAACTTCTGTTAGCTACGGCTAAATCGAGAAGGCCATCTCCGTTTAAGTCCTGGCTAACAATAGCTGTAGGGAGATTTCCTGTTGTCAAGCCAGTAGGTGTTTGTTTCAACGTATTGAGAACGTGGCCGTAAGCTGCGATCGCTTCTGGCCCAAATGCAATGCCAGCTTTGATTGTCCCCGCTGTCACTGCCAATTCCCAGTCGCCGCCGCCTTCTGCACAACCTGTCAGATTCTCCGAAGCAGCAACACTTGCCCCTGTTAGTTGACTCAGGCTGTTTACAAATGCTTTGCCTATATTTCCTTGGCCAACATTACAGCCGTAGAGGAGAATTTCGGCATTTGGTGTCAGCGATCGCGCCCATGCTTGGACTGCTGCTACGCAATTACCCGCGCGGTTTCTCAAATTTTCCCAACTCAATTCAACGTTCCCCAGTTGCACGCAACCGGGTTGCCCGTGGGCAATGATGTGAATTATTGAAAATTTCTCTCCCTCCAAAGCTTCGGCAATTTGTTCCAGGCCGTTGCGGTTTGACTCTAATTGAATTACCTCCGTTTCAGGGATAACACCGTTGATTAAGATTTGAGGGTCGGGGACGGCAGCATCGATAAATGCGATTGCTTTTGTGGAAAGTGGAGTTACTGAGTTTAACATGACACACCTGCTAAAATTAAAATAGGATATTAGGATATCCTATGACTGATGTTTTTGTTTAGCAGCTATCCAAAAAATATTTTTTTTCCCCACTTTCGTTATCAAAAATTCATATAACTTTTGAGAACTTAACCAATTATATAATCATTAATTGTTAACGTATCGATGATGTACGGATGCCAGTAAATCTTGTTGCATCCAGACAGATAGTCCTAGACTCACTCCGAGACTCACAAACCGGGTTTTTTACTGAATCTGCGCGTGATAACGAAGTAATTTCATACATCAAACCCGGTTTCTCAACTCCGATGCGTCCACGACTAATGAAAATTGTCAGGCGGTCTTTAGTATCTCTGTGGAGAATCGAACAAGGTTTTCAAGCAATCCCTCGCTGGTCGCGCCAGCCCACGGCGCAAGCGAATCGCGCCCTCTTCCTGAGACGATCGCGTAATATCATCGACGACCGATCGCTTATATTTATTTACAAGTGCCAGCGAGAGGCTCGCGATCGTTCAAAAGGCGAGTTAAATCTGCAACAGCTTTCCCAGCTTACAAACGTAAAATACATAAAATGTAATACTTACTGGTATTTTACAGAACAATCATGCACAGACGAGTTTTCCAGATTGCTATTTTACTTTTCCTCCAGGTCGCCCTCGTTCTAGGCGGGTGGGTCGGGCCTGCGGCGGCCCTAACTCCAGAACAGCAGCTTTTGAGCGAAGCTTGGCGAATTGTTAATCGCTCTTATGTGGATGACAAATTCAACAATCACAATTGGTGGTCGATTCGCGAAAAAGCTGTCAAGCAACCGCTCAACGACAGACAGCAGACTTACACGGCGATTCAGGGGATGCTGGCGAATCTAGACGACCCCTTCACTCGACTGCTGAAACCCGAACAGTACCGCAGCTTGCAGGTTAACACTTCGGGAGAATTGACGGGAGTGGGGCTGCAAATTGCGATCGACCCCCAGACAAATACCCTGACAGTCGTCGCTCCTTTGGCCGGCTCACCGGCGGATAAAGCTGGCATCCAACCCCTCGATCGCATTCTGAAAATTAATGGCACTCCCACCTCAGAATTGAGCCTAGACGAAGCAGCAACTCGAATGCGCGGCCGCATCGGCACGGCCGTTACCTTGACCTTGGGGCGCGAGGGAAGGGAGGCTGCTGAGGAAGTTGAGCTAGTACGCGATCGCATTGCTCTGAATCCGGTTTACGCCCAATTGCAGTCGGGGTCGGAGAATTTGCCGCTGGGCTACATTCGCTTGAGTCAATTCAGTGCTAACGCTACTGAGGAAGTCGCTCGCGCGATCGACCGCTTGGAAAAACAAGGAGCCGCCGCCTACATTCTCGACCTACGGAACAACCCGGGGGGACTGTTGCAAGCTGGAATTGAAATTGCCCGCCTGTGGCTCGATTCCGGGACGATCGTCTACACGGTGAACCGACAAGGCATTCTCGGCAGTTTTGAAGCCTCTGGACAAGCCCTCACAAACGATCCGCTGATTGTTTTGGTGAACAAGGGAACTGCCAGTGCTAGCGAAATTTTGGCGGGTGCGCTGCAAGATAACGGCAGAGCTCAACTGGTAGGAGAAAATACTTTTGGCAAAGGACTGATTCAGTCGCTGTTTGATTTGTCTGACGGTTCCGGGTTGGCTGTGACTGTTGCTAAGTACGAGACACCGAACCATAAAGATATTAACAAGCTGGGGATTTCGCCCGATCGTGTAGTGCCTTTGGAACCTATTACGCGCGATCAAATTGGCACCGCAGCAGACTTACAATATCAAGCTGCACTGCAACTACTGAAAGAAACAACCGTGCTGGCAAAGTCAGTATAAGCCGGAGTTTGAAGTTTTGAGCTTGCTGCAGGGCGTCTGTCGATACAGAGGTCTGAATCTGTCTCGGCGTTTTGCTGCCAAGGACAGACAAGAATGATCCTAAAAACTCTTTAACTCAAAAGTTATATCACGTCCGACTGATTCCTCTGTCATTGTTCGCTGTATGAAGCAATGACATACAAGAATGATGCTATCGGACGTGATATCAAAACCCAAAACTGCTGTTCCCTTAAGGTTGGGGGGTTGATTCTTCGGCTTCGGGTGCCTCGGCTTCCTGCAAAATTACCGGACGCTGCTGCGGGTCAGTTCGGTTGCTTTGCTCTTGCATCACAGTTTTAGCAAGGCTGGGGTCAAAGTAGCGGTTAAAGTCCGATCGCGACTGATTTACTCGCCCTTGGGTAAGATTGACTTCAGCTTGGATTTCGTGCAATTTTTCTTGCACCGCCCGGTAGTGAGGCCAAAGCTGAACCAAAGCAGAAGTGGCACAGACTGAAAGTACAATGTTGACTGCGAATTTGACTCCTGTTTCAGCCGCGAGGGTTTGGTGAGGGTAGGAACGCTGGCGGCTGCTGCTGCGACGAGGAGTAACTCGAGGGGAGTTTTTTACAGGACGCAGTGGAGTAACGGTGGGTTGAATCGCTTGCATAATTTTTTTCAAATACCTGAAACTGAGGTTTTAGAACTCTAAAGAGCAAATTCTGAGCTTAACGCACACCCGCCCCGGTTTGTCAGGGTGCTGACAGCCCCAATTTTTGAAAGTGAGTAAACTACCCACCGCTAAACGCGGTTAGCCGTTAGCGCAGGCTTTCAACAGCTCTCAAGCTAAAGAATAGCTTGTTGCCTTAAGGTTGGTTTACAGACGACCCGAATAATTTAATCATCTTCGCACCATTCAAATCAGCATCGCCCGGCCAGCCACAATGTCGGCATTTAAAACTTTTCCCGCTCAGATAGGATTCACCCCTAGCCGGATGGATGTGCAGACATTTATGGCAGGTTAGACTCGTGTAGCGGGAATTGATAGCGAACTTCAAGCCTAGCACCTATAGCTTTGTACTCAAGGAATTGGGATCGCACGTCTGCTGATTTGGCTTACACTTCAACCTGATTGCGGGCATCTATAACTACGAACTCAACCTTTTAGCATGACTTTTCCAAGAGGTTCATACCATATATTTGATCGCCGAAGAACGAGTGGGAAGCCCCAAGCTACGGACATGGGGAGGAACGCGGTTGCGGTTTCAACCGCCGTCAATATGCTAGAACTAATCGGCCAGTAAGAATAACCAGGCGTAGCATTGAAGTGTTTAGGCAGCAACCCCTCTGATTGCATCTCGGATCGGCATGACATAAGCCGGGGTACACAAGCAATGGTGGACACGCAGCTTACCCATAGGGGCCTTGTGATAGACTCCGAAAGCAAAACAAGATAAAAGTAAGCGCAATTGCAATACGAATCTTACTGGTAGTGGTTTTGGATCGTGTAGAGATGATTTGTCACCACCTGTAAGGCTTAATTATGGTCTTATGAATTTCCTCCTATGCGAGGCATGGGGAGTTGTCAAATATGACATTAATCGTCCCAATCCAAGACTTAATTACTCAGTCGTCGCCCACCCGTGGCCTGTTCTCACTCAGCTCAAAATAGACGAGCGGGGTGGGACTCCTCCTTCGTCCCCATTCCTCTATTAGCAACAAGCTTGCGCTGTGGCGGGGGCATTCTGGGGGTGCTCTTGTGACGCCTGATGACGGAATTTCCCAATAAAAATGCCTGCCCTTGCAGGCTCGTCTGGCGGACCACAGACAATTTACTCCAGTGAGGCAGCAATTGTCTGTAATGCGAGAGAGTTAACTACTTGGGCAGGCGATCGAGCGGTTCGCGGCTGGTGCCTGGAAACTACTTGTACAGTTCAGTTGCGAGCCGGAAAGCCATGATTCCGGGAATCAAAGCAATTACGAGCGCTACGTAGACTTGGGTATCTGTTAAAGACATATTGGGAAAACTCCTTTTCGCGGGCACGAGCTTTCACCAATTTCAGACAAATTGGCGCTTTTGGGAATCATTTGTTACAACTTGAAATAAATTTGGTGCGTCCCGGGAGGAGTGTCCGAGTGTCCGAGTGGGGGAGTGGGGGAGTCGGAGATGGGGAGAGTGTCCGAGTGTCCGAGTGGGAGAAATCCTGCTTTTTCCCTCTTCTTTGTACCCTCTTACCTCCACATCCATCCCTTATCTCCGTTACATCCGAACCAAGCGAAGCAAGCGAATGCGTTGCCCAACTTTCTTCGTTCCGACGATCGCAGTAGTGCAGAATTACCGCATTAGGTTAAGATTTAAGTGAAGGTGACACTAATTTGAGACAGAGCGGGTAATTTGCGCTGCGCTCGACCCTTGCCAATCTTAGGTGCACAAAATAGTTAATGATAGATCAATTTCTCGACGCTTCGCCCAATGTTGGACTTGACGGCTTTTTATTATTGTTGGTTTTGGTGGCTTTGGAGGCTGTACTTTCGGCTGACAACGCGATCGCCCTGGCGTCTATTTCTAAAGGTTTGGAAGATGCCAAGGCTCAGCAAAAAGCTCTCAACTTGGGTTTGATAATTGCTTTTGTACTGCGTATCTTACTAATTTTAACGGCTACTTGGGTGATCCAATACTGGCAGTTTGAACTGCTTGGTGCTCTCTACCTGCTGTGGCTTGTTTTCCAACATTTTACTTCAGATACAGACTCCGAAGGAGAACATCACGGGCCGAGATTTGCCTCTGTGTGGCAAGCAATTCCCATGATTGCTTTTACGGATTTAGCGTTTTCCTTGGATAGCGTTACTACTGCGATCGCTGTTTCTGACAACACTTTTATCGTCGTAAGCGGCGCTACTATTGGAATTATTGCCCTGCGATTCATGGCCGGGTTGTTCATCCGCTGGCTGGATGAATACGTTCACCTAGAAAGTGCTGGTTACATCACAGTTGGGTTCGTGGGAATGCGATTGTTGGTGAAAGTAATTAATCCGGATTTAGTGCCTCCGCAATGGCTGCTAGTTTCCAGTATCGTCTTGATGTTTGTGTGGGGATTTTCTAAGCGCACTCCCGAGCCAGCCGAGATTGCAAAATCTCTAGAAATTTCTCTCAATCAGCCGGATTCAGAAGTGGCACTGCCGGAATCGCAAGGACAGAAGTCCGAAATTTAACATACTTTCATCTGAATAAAAGTAGCTTAAATCTGTAAAACCAACAAGATTGAAGGCAGGTTAAAACGTGCAAAAGCCTTTCATCCCGGTGACTTTAGTCCGGGGATGAAAGGCTTTTATTTTGTAATATCGTTTCCTTCACTACCCGAGCAAACTTATAGGAGTACAATTGGGCCTGTGGGAAGGCATTTATCAAAATCAGACTCAGCAATGGTTAGACTGGTGGGATAGCGAGGGGAATTGTTTGCTGAGGGGGTTGGCGGCATATTGGCGATCGCAGGCGATCGATCCGGATCAGATTTGATCTTTAGTGGTGGCTGTATTTTTCTAGGATAGTGGAAGAGGACGAGTGATCGGAAGGAGTTGCAGGCGATCGGGTTTCACCTGTCGGGAAAAAATGTAACCTTCCTGTTGAGTGGCTGCAAATAACCTTTTCTACATAGGGCAACGGTTTTAGATTCTTTTTCGGAGAGGTCTATTAGCAATTAGTCATTAGCTATGGTCTAGGCTTACCGACAAAGAAAGCTAAGGGAGAATTATCACCACAAGATAACCGAACTTTAGAACCAATGGGAAAAACATTTCCTGTGGTTGTGAGTGCATATATTTTTTCTCCAGAAGGAGTCTTTAAACAATAACGATTTTCTCTGCCTAAAAATTGGCGATCGCAAACCACAACAGCCGAATCTTCATCTAAGAATAAACTTAAATCTTCCTGCCGGATCATCAATTCTCCTTCAGTAGAAACATCACAAGGAACTTTTACAACTGAATCTTTTTTAATAGCAAAACAACCTACTTCTGTTTCCCAAAAATCCTGCTTCAGCGATGCAGAAACAAAATTAGCTTGCGTCACAAACTCAGCCACAAATCGAGATGCTGGTTCTCGGTAAACTTCCTCTGGAGTGCCAAACTGTTCTAATTGGCCTTGACGCATCACCGCTACCCAATCTGAAATCGAAAGTGCTTCTTCGCGATCGTGCGTGACAAATACACCAGAGGTTCCCGTTGCTTTGAGAATCTCGCGGACTTCCTGGCGCAATCTTAACCGTACTTGTACATCTAAATTACTCAACGGTTCATCTAGTAAAATAACCGCAGGTCTAGGGGCTAAAGCACGGGCCAGCGCCACTCGCTGTTGCTGACCCCCGGATAATTCATGGGGATAACGGTTTTCCAATCCTTCTAATCCCACCAGCGCTAATGCTTCGGTGACACCTTTCTGAATATTATGCTTTGACTCTTTTCCTTGATGCGTCAAGCCAAAAGCTACATTTTTCGCGACTGTCAAATGGGGGAATAGTGCATAGTCTTGAAACACCATACCAATGTCTCGCTGTTCCGGCGGAACTGACATATTAACACTGGCTACAGTTTTTCCTGCTAGAGCGATCGTCCCTGCTTGTAGCTGTTCAAAACCAGCAATTAACCGCAGCAACGTTGTTTTCCCACAACCCGATGGCCCCAACAACCCCAGTATATCTCCTTGATGTAATGTCAGGGTGACAGATGCCACCGCAGGTGATGCTGCTTGAGAATACTGTTTTGTTACTCCATCCAAATGCAGAATTATAGGTCGAGCCATTATTGCTATAAATAATCAACAACTTACTATTCTACAATAAACCAGTTTAGTGATATTAATTGTCATAAAGACTTGACAAATGTTTACACATACTGATAAAGTAGCAAGCTAGACAATTTACTAGCGATGAAAAATTCCAAACAATCACTACAGCAAACAGGAATCAGGACAATCCAATGGCTCTCGACCTTACGCGGTCTATCGGCTAGTGGCTGGACACTTGCTGTTATCGCTTTAGCATTGCCGATCGCCATACCAGTTCTCAGTGTCTTATCCAGTATCTTTTTTGAAGCTAAAGATACATGGCAACATTTAACCGATACAGTTTTAACCCGTTATATCGTCAACTCTTTATTGTTAACGATCGGTGTCGGCTGTGGTGTTGTCGTGATTGGCGTAGGATGTGCGTGGCTAGTAACAATGTGTCGCTTTCGGGCCAGTCGCGTATTTGAATGGGCATTACTGTTACCCTTAGCTGCCCCAGCTTATGTGCTAGCTTATACTTATACAGACTTTTTAGAATTTTCCGGCCCAGTTCAAACTGCTTTGCGTTATATTTTTGGCTGGAGTTATGGAGACTATTGGTTTCCTAACGTGCGATCGCTCCCTGGAGCAATATTAATGCTAATCTTAGTTTTATATCCCTACGTCTACCTATTAACAAGAGTTGCATTTTTGGAGCAATCCACTTGTACCCTAGAAGCTAGTAGAATACTTGGCTGTAGTCCTTGGCAGAGTTTTATTACAGTTGCCTTACCAATGGCAAGACCCGCAATTGTTGCAGGTTTAGCACTGGCTTTGATGGAAACTCTCAACGATTATGGCACTGTTCAGTATTTTGGAGTTGATACTTTTACCACAGGTATTTATCGGACTTGGTTTGGCATGGGAGAACGAATTGCAGCAAATCAATTAGCTGCCCTGCTATTATTATTTGTTTTAGGTTTAATTTTAGTAGAACGCTGGTCGCGCAGTCGGACTAAATATTATCAAGCTAGCAGTCGCTATCGCCAACTGCAAACTTATCAACTTAAAGGAATCCGGGAAATTTTAGCGGTAATGGCTTGTTTGATTCCGCTATTTTTGGGTTTTTTATTGCCAGCAGGTCTTTTATTCAAATTGACATTAGCGAATTGGCAAGTAACCTTAGATGAACGCTTTTGGATCTTTGCCCGTCATAGTTTAATTTTGGCCACCCTGACAGCCATTTTAGCGGTAATTATTGCCTTGATTATGGCTTATGGTTTACGGTTATATCCTAATGTAGGAGTGCAGTTAGGAACGAGAGTTGCGGCAATGGGCTATGCTGTACCTGGTTCTGTGATAGCAGTGGGGATTATGGTTCCCATTGGAAAATTTGACAATCTATTGGATAGTTGGATGCGTGAAAACTTGGGGATTTCAACAGGTTTGTTGTTAAGCGGTACGATCGCAGCTTTGGTATTTGCCTATATAGTTCGCTTCCTAGCTGTTTCTTTAAATGCGGTGGAGTCAAGTTTGAGCAAAATCAAGCCTAATTTAGATGATGCGGCGAGAAGTTTGGGTTATAGTCCGATGCAAACTTTGGTTACAGTTCATACACCAATGATGACCGGAGGTTTACTAACTGCCATGATGTTAGTATTCGTTGATGTGATGAAAGAGTTACCGGCTACTATAATTATTAGACCTTTTAACTTTGATACTTTGGCGGTGCGAACTTATCAACTTGCCTCAGATGAACGATTGGCTGAAGCTTCTGGCCCAGCATTGGCAATTGTTTTAGTGGGAATGTTACCGGTAATTTTATTAAGTTGGAAAATTGCGCGATCGCGCAAGTCTTCAACAGAGTTAACGGTTAACAGTTAAAGGTTAAAATTATCCCTTTACAAATCAAGATGATTAATAAAAAATTAGCAATGTTTACCCGCACGACTGGGACAATCTCTTTCTTACTACTTACTATTTTTGTCACGTTTGGATGCCAAAAACAGGAGGCCAGTCCCCTCGAAACATTACAAAAAACTAAGCAATGTCCAGCATGCGATCTGAGTGCCGCTAAGTTAAGCAACCTTGATTTAACAAGCGCTAATCTCAATGGTGCTAAGTTGGAAGGTGCTGTGCTAGAAAAGGTCAAACTTAATGAAGCCTTACTCGATAGCGTCAATCTCAAAGGTGCAAATTTAAAAGCTGCTTCTCTGGAAAAAGCAGGTTTATTTGGGGCCGATCTCACAAATGCTGATTTGAGTAATGCAAATCTCAAGGGGGCTTTTTTGCGAGGCGCAAAACTGAATAATGCCAATCTTAGTAACGCCGATTTAAGTGAAACTGACTTAAATAGTGCTGATTTGACAGGGGCAAACCTGAAAGGGGCAAACCTGAAAGGGGCAATAATGCCGGATGGTACAATTAAAAATTAAAGTTGGTTGGATTCGGCGGTTTCAACCGCCGAATCACAAAGAGTAGCTTCTTGTTCAAAAAGCTTCTATTTCCATCCGGCGCGATCGGAAATCTTTAAAGCTTCGGCGTTATTTTTCCCAAACACATCAGGGTTAAGAGGGTCAGATTTGAATGTACCAAAACTGGCAACTGCAGGATCGATCGCCACACCTGACATCACAGGATATTCGTAATTACTCCTAGCAAAAATTTGTTGAGATTCCTTAGTGGCTAGGTGTTCCAAGAATTTGATCGCCGCTGCTTTGTTACGGGAGGTTTTGACTACACCGGCACCACTAATATTGACGTGGGTACCGCGATCGCGCTGGTTGGGGAAAAATACACCTACTTTCGCCGCCACCGCCTGTTCTGCTGGATCTTTCGATTTCATTAAGCGAGCTACATAATAGGTATTAACAATGGCAATATCGCCTACCCCATCAGCAACCGCCTTGATTTGCGCTGTATCATTCCCCTCTGGAGGACGCGCAAAATTAGCCACCAATCCTCGCGCCCAAGCTTCTGTTTTTTGCTCTCCATGAACCGCTAACATAGCTCCAACCAGAGACTGATTATAGATATTAGTGGACGATCGCACTAAAACTTTGCCTTTCCACCGAGGTTCTGTCAGCGCCTCATAGGTTGACAACTGGGCAGGGTTCACCTTGCTTTTGTTATAAACAATCACCCGTGCCCGACGCGATAGACCAAACCAGAAACCTTGAGGATCTCGCAAACTTGCTGGAATTGCCGATGTCAGCACTTGTGAAGACACAGGTTGTAGGATACCTGCTTGTTTCGCCCGCCACAAACGCCCACCATCAACGGTGAGGTAAACATCAGCGGGGCTATTTGCACCTTCATTTTTGATCCGTTCAATTAGTTGGTCAGCCTCCGCTTCAACGAGGTTAACCTTGATGCCAGTTTTTTTCGTGAAGCTTTGGTACAACTGATTATCAGTGTCGTAGTGACGTGCTGAATAAAGGTTGACGGTGCCCGTTTGGGCTAGGACTGGGGCTTTTTTGCTGAGTTCCCCCACTGCGACGACAGCCATTGCTGTACCGCTGGCAAGAAAAATACGCCGAGAAATGCTCATTGTTCTATAATAATAGATTTTTTCATCTGGTAATTGACACGATGGTGTATCTACAGCCATCTATAGTCATTGCTTTACTATATTAATGCAAGTAATTCTTATTTGATGATCGAGAGCGTAACTATTTTAGGGGTGACGCACCCGTGGTCAGAAATCCGGTCTCGACTTCGCTCAACCGGCAATTTTTTTTACAAAAAGACTTTATTGGAGCCCGCAGATTAGGTAAAAAACTTGGCGTTGCTCAATTTGAGGATGATTATTGTAGGGTGTCCCGCCTGCTGTGAAAATACACGCCTTCGGGCTTATGGGCCCATCCACAAAAAAAATCAAAATCATGTCGCTATTATGCAACGCCCAAAAATTTGCTTATGAAGGTCTGGATGCGTCCTGGACTGTATTTATGACAAAGATTTTTGGTGAATAGGTATCACAACCTTTGTTGGCAATAGACATCTCCAAAAACTCCCAAGCCCTATCCCCCATATGTTTCTGACTGTCTGCCATCAAAGGGCAGACAGTGCTTTTACTAATTGCGAGCGACCACAACTTCCAGAGGTTTTATTAGATTTGGCCCACAGGGTAAATTTAAAAAGATTCCTTAAACAACCTCGCGCTCCCAAAAACAAAGCAAGAGCCATCTCCCAAGCGATTCGCGTCACCGCCATGTATCAACTGTCAGACTTCGCGACCAGGCTCAACAGCCACCAAGAAGCGGGCTAGCAGTGCGAACCCTAGAGTTAATAAGGTGCACACTGGCATCCTACGGATTATTTGTGTCGAATTAGGTCGTAAATTTCCACATAGTCTTTAGCTGGATATTTCCACGAATTGTCACAATTCATGCCTTGAATCATGAGTTTTTCAAATTCATCATGATAGTCATACCACAATCCGATCGCCCGATCGAGCGCCGACTCTAAAGCCGAGTAGTCTGTTTGGTAAAACACGTAACCGTTGCGTTCTTCCGGGAGGTGGCGGGTGTCGTAATCTCGATCGAACACAGTATTCACCAAACCGCCCACTCCCCGCACCACAGGAACAGTACCGTACCTCAACCCGATCATCTGAGTCAGCCCGCAGGGTTCGTAATTACTGGGAACCACAATCATATCCCCACCGGCGTAAATTAAGTGCGACAGTTCCTCATTAAAACCTAGCTCTAAATGGCAGTCTGGATTATCATTTAAAAACTGTCTTTCATGCTGGAAATGCGCGTTAATTCCCGCTTCCGTCGCGGAACCCAAAAGCACGAATTGTGCTCCCTTACTCAGAGAGTAATAAATTGCATGGTGGACGAGATGAACGCCTTTTTGGTCGTCCAAACGACCGATAAAGGTAATAATAGGCTTGTCAGTATCGCGCAGTAACAGCCGATCGCGCAAAGCTTTTTTAGTTTTGGCTTTTCCTGCCAAATCCTCCTTAGTGTAGTGCTGTGGAATGTAGCGATCGCTCTCGGGGTTCCACACATCATAATCAATGCCGTTGAGCACGCCGCGAAACTTCTCTTGATATAAATGCAAAGTGTGGCCCAAACCGTAGCCGAACTCGCCCATATGAGCTTCCCAGGCGTGGTGTGGCGAAACCGTGGTGACAAAGTTCGAGTAAACAATGCCGCCTTTCATAAAGTTGATAGCAAAAGGGTTAAAGTTATCTCGGAGGCGATCGTACTCAAAATAATAATCATCTCGATTCAAACCCGTGGCTTGCAAAATATCGCCACCTCCCATGCCTTGATGTTTGAAATTGTGAATGGTATAGCAGACTCGCTGATTTTCCATCCAATTGTATTTGTAAATTTCAAACAGCATGACTGGAACCAAACCAGTTTGCCAATCATGACAGTGAATCACATCGGGGACGCTTGTTGCTTCTGAGCAAAAATTCCAAAGCGGCTTTGCTGAAAAATGCAAACCGCATATTGTCGTCATTGCACCCGTAATAACAGCCCCGATTAAAAAAGTTATCTTGAGAGCGAGGTTCGATGAAAAAACACAACTGCCCGTGCACCCAGCCGCACAAGACATCACAGAGGATTTCGCCGCCGTACCAGGGCACAGCCAAATCCCGGTAGGCCTCGTGAAGTCCCCAAATGTGGTCGTACCTCATGCAGTCGTACTTGGGTAGAATAACCTCGACGCAGTGGCCGGAATTCTCTAACTCCCGACTCAAGCCGTAAACTACGTCGCCCAAACCTCCTGCTTTGATGACGGGGGCGCACTCCGAGGCAATTTGTACTATGTACATTTTTTTTTCTCGCTCCTGGATGAATCAAAAAAATATTTTCTTAACTTGACAAAGTATATGAGTTCTCGGCAAATAAGCAAGTAGGCCATTGGGAATACAGGAAAATACGCACAGCGAGCGGATGTTGGGGGAGATTCGGGCGATTGGTGATATCGTTTCCGCTCAGATCTGAATTATTTAAACCGCAGAGGAGGCAGAAAACGCATCCATGGCTTCAATCTAAAATCGATTTAATACCCCATTTGCTGCCATTTGTCAACTAAATATTTTTAAAATTTTTGCCTAATTTGCGCGAAATTTTCTCGCACGATGCTGATAACTAATTGGCACAGAGCACCTGTTCGGTTGCCAAACATCAACAGGACTTACGCATTCAAGGGCGGTGTTACAAGGGTTTGAGATTCTTCGTTTCACTTGCCAAGGAGACAATTACCTTGAAATGCGTCTAGGACTAATCAAATTAGGGATTCTATCTTGGAATTTAAACCAGCAAATGCCGTGTCCAGCATTCATCCAGAGACTCTTAAGGAGGCCCTCGCCGATGCCCGACACCAACGATAAGGAAAACAATTTAAACCAACAACTGCAACATCTAGTTGCTGAAGCCTGTTCGCATCCGCCCAAAAGCTTGATGCGGCGAGAAAAACTCAGCGAGATAGTGAGGCTGATTGTAAAATCCGGCAAACTTTGGCAAGAAGACACGCCTCATTACAACGATGCTTTACAGCAAACTTGGGTGTATTTTTGTCGCAATGTTTGCGAAGCGAACACCGCAAACAAACCTTACGATCGCAATCTGGGCAGCGTCATTACTTGGTTGGACAAATATCTCAAGATGCGACTGAAAGACTTTACTCTCGAACGAACGCAGGAAAAAGTTAGACGTGATTTACCGTTGATTTCAGAAGACTCAGCAGAAATTAACCTGATCAATAATATCGAAAACCCGCCGACTTATTCTGACAGTCCGCTAGCCATCCTAGAAGAGACAAAAAAATGGGTGCGGGCAGATCCGGAGGGGGAATTGAGAAGCGTTCACATCAAAGAACGCCCCGATGTCACTTGCCAAACCTTAATTCTGAGGCGTCTTCCCCCGGAGACTCCCTGGAAAAACATTGCTCTTGAATTTAACTTGCCGCCGTCAACCGCCCCCAATTTTTATAAAAGAGAATGTCTGCCCCGCTTGCGAAATTTTGCCAAAAATCAAGGATATCTGGAATAAAGGCAGGACAACTCCTGTCCTCAAAAACATCTGTCAAAAAGGAAAACCGTGATGAATAACAGCATCGAAAATATCAGAGAAAAATCTATTCCCCTACCCATTACAGCAGCAGCGATGCGGCTGGCACAGAAGTTTTCAAATCTTGACGGAGTGACATCCCCGGAAAAAAAAGAGCAAGTTTATTTCAACACTTTAGCTGTATGTGCAGTGAAAGATTACATGGAAATGATGGACATTCCCACAGACTTGAATGCCAGCGACAGTTGGAACGCGGCCATGCGCCTGTACACCGATGCAGCAGACTTGAAATTAACTCAACTAGGCCATTTGGAATGCCGACCTCTGAAGTCTGGCAAGTTTTGTTACATTCCGTTGGAAATACCGGACGATCGCATTGGTTTAGTAGCAGTTGAGATCGATATAAAGCGACAAGAAGCTACTTTGCTGGGATTTATGAAAACTGCAAGCGCTGGCGATTTAGCTATTGATAAATTGCAAAGTTTTGACAAACTTCTCCAACATTTAGATTGTCTGGAGCACCGCCAAAAAACTGTAAAACTGCGCCAGTGGTTGCACAATATTTTTGAGGCTGGCTGGCAGTCTGTAGAAGATATTTTAGTGCCACAAGAACCTCATTTAGCTTTTCGTTACAGCAGCGCAGTCGTGCGGGGCAAGATAATCAATCTGACAGCAGATATCGCGGAAAAAGCATCCGCAACCATCGATGGTTTTCAAGAAAAACCTAATTTATGGAGGGGTGTAAGAGAACCAGCCCGATCGGTAGCTTTGCTAGTGGCGATCGAACCAAAAACCGATACTGAAACTAATATTAAAGTACAGGTGCATCCCGCCGGCGGGGCAGACAGCTTGCCGCTCAATCTGACTCTGAAAGTCATCGACGGCGAGGGAAAAACTGTCATGGAAGCTTGCGCCGGCAGCGGTAACGGCTACATGACTCTAGAATTTGCCGCCGATCGCGGAGAATGTTTCAGCGTTGTGGTAAAACTGAAAGAACTCTGTATTGCAGAGAATTTTGCCGCCTAAAGCGGCTCGCTTGCCATAAGTTGTTCAGCATGGAAATTGAACTTTCGGGCGGGCAGGATGCCCAGCCCACAAGAATTTCATCGCGCCGTGACTGTAAAATTTAGATGCGCCTCGGCTTATCAGTTGTTAGCCATGCCGAAATTAGTTGTTTTGAAGCTAGATGATAACTTGATAAAAGGGGTGCGAGTTTCTCTGGAAATCGGCGCGGAAGGAGAGTGGCCCGCAGTGGAAATCCAAGCCTTCCTGCCTCCGAAACCCGAAATAGCGGAACACTACGATCGCTGGCAGTCAACCTACCGCAGTTTGGGAGATTTCCGCATTAAGCCGATCGAAATTAGCATTAAGGACTCTCGTGCGGAACAGTTGTCCAAATGCCGCTTGTTGCGGGAACAGTTAAGCCAGCAAATCAATAGCTGGCTCAACTCCGAACCGTTTCGCAAACTCAAAGAAACATTGCTCGAACAATTAATGCCGTCGGACACCATTCGATTTTTAATCAAAACTGACGACATCGATTTGCGGCGGCTGCCTTGGTACTGTTGGGATATTTTTGAGCGCTACCCGAAAGCCGAAATTGCTTTGAGCCCCGCAACTTATAAAAAACCGGCTATCGCCAACAGAAATCCCGCTAAAGGCTGCGTAAAAATTTTAGCAATTTTGGGAAACAGTCAAAAAATTGATATTGAGCAAGATCGAATTATACTTGCAGGATTGCCCTCAGCAGAAGTTACTTTTTTAGTAGAACCAAGCCGCTGCCAAATCGGCGATCAGCTTTGGGAAAAAAGCTGGGATATCTTATTTTTTGCCGGACACAGTTCCACCCGCAGCGACGGCCGCTCGGGTAAATTTTATATCAATCAAACCGAGAGTTTAACAGTAGAAGAACTGAAACACGGTTTCAAGCTAGCGGTTAGCAGCGGCTTGCAGTTGGCCATTTTGAATTCCTGCGATGGATTGGGAATAGGACGACAGCTTGAAGATTTGGGCCTCCCGCAAACTATCGTAATGCGGGAACCCGTGTCCGATCGAGCTGCCCAAGATTTTTTAAAATATTTTCTCCAAGCTTTTTGCAGCGGGGAACCTTTGTATGTGGCAGTGCGCCTCGCGAGGCAAAGATTGGCAGAATTAGGGTCAGAAATTCCCGGTGCGGATTGGCTGCCGATTATTTGTCAAAATCCGGCATCCAAGCCGCCAACTTGGCAAGAGTTGCTGCACAAAGCCGAGCCGGAAACTGTCAGCAATCCGCCATCTTTATCTCGGCTGCGCCGCTTTCAGGTCGGGCTGTTGGCGATCGCAACTGCTGCTGTTTCTGTCATGGGAGCGAGATCGCTGGGCTTGCTCCAGATATGGGAATTGCAAGCTTTTGACCAACTGATGCGGCTGCGTCCTGCTGAAAGCTCAGACTCGCGTTTGCTGGTGGTGGAGGCGACGGAAAGGGATATCAACAAATACGGCTTTCCGCTGCCGGATGCGACGATCGCAAAAGCAGTGGGAAAATTGGCACAGTATGGGGCGCAAACGATCGCCCTGGATATCTTCCGCGATCGCCCTTTACAACCCGGTTATGCAGCATTAGCCGCTCGCTTTCAGGGCGATCGAAATTTAATTGGTTTGTGCAGCGTCAAAGAAACCGGCAAACCCAACAAATGCGGCATCAAACCGCCGCCCGCACTGCCAAAAGAGCGCCTCGGGTTCAGCGATGTGGTGGCAGATCCCGACGGCATTCTCCGCCGCCACTTGCTGTTTATGCAGCCGCACAGCAGCGATCCTTGTACTACAGAGCACTCTTTGAGCGCGAGGGCTGCCCTCCATTACCTAGCAGCAAAAGGCATCAAAGCGGAATCTCTTCCCAGAGATAAGATAAGGCTGGGCAATGCAGTTTTTGCACCGATTCACGGCAGTACAGGCGCTTATCACAACTTGGACGAGCGCGGTTTTCAAATGATGCTCAATTACCGACAACCCAAAAATTTTGTTCGCCGAGTCATGCTGGCGGAACTGTTAGAAGAAAAAGTCAATCCCAATTTGATAAAAGACCGAATTATATTTATTGGCGTGACGGCGCCGATTTCCAATCCAGATTATTTTTTGACGCCCTACAGTGCGGGAGAATCACCTTCCCAGAAAATGCCGGGGGTGTTAATTCAAGCGCAAATGTCGAGTCAAATTATCAGCGCTGTTTTGGATCGGCGCCCGCTGCTGCAAATTGCTCCTGAATGGGCCCAAATGCTGTGGATTGTGGGTTGGGCAGCAGTTGGTAGCGCGATCGCGATTGTCAGCCGACGCAGGCTGCACGTGGTGTCGGGGGCGATCGGATCTGCGGGGATTTTGTGCGGGGTTTGCTGGTTTTTGCTAATCGGGGGCTGGTGGGTGCCTTTGGTACCCTCAGCTTTGGCAATGGTAGCAGCGGGTGTAATTGCGATCGTTTTTACTTTTCGGCCGAAATGACAATATCAATTGGCAATCGTTAGATGACATCGCCAAGCAATAATCTCAAGCCATTCGAGAGATGTAGAGGTGGAGCATTTGGGCGACAATTCATGTTTCCCACCTTTGATTTTATGCCCAAATGCTTCACCCTCCCCAGGCTATTCAATTAGAAACTACCTTGTTATTGCGATCGATCGGAGCGAAAGTGTAACCGTATCCGTGAGTAGTTTGAATAAAATTCGGAACAGCCGAATCGACTTTAGCCAGTTTCCTGCGAATCAGACGGATATACACGTCCACCACTTGCTCGTCTCGTGCGTCATTGCATTTCCATCCCCAAACTTTTTCGATTAGCTGTTGGCGGCTCCAGGCTTTACCTGGATAAGTTGCCAAAAAATACAAGAGTTGAAATTCTAAGGCCGTCAGAGCTAAAGTTGTCTCTTTCAATCTCACCTCCCTACTCATTAAATCGATCCCTAGTTCACCGAAGACAAGATTGCGCGGAGTGACGGTTTTCATCTCCCTCAACAAGATTTCTATTCTAACTGCCAAGTCCTCAAAACTGAACGGTTTGCCGATAAAATCATCAACACCTGCTTTGATGATTTTAATTCGAGCTTCTTCGCCTGTAACGCTGCTGAAAATCACGAGTAAAAAAACATTCTTCCGTTTCTGCATTTCTTCGCAAAGTTTAACGCCGATCTTATCGGGCAAATTGCCATCCAAGATTACGAGGACTGGGTTAAATTCCTCAAAGATTTCTAAAGCTGTTTTTCCGTCTGCAGCAGATTGTACTTGATATGTCTGATTCAGATAGCCGTCGATGAAATTACGGACGGGGGCGTCATTCTCTACAACCAGAATTTTGGAATTTTGCTCGGTAGATATCGTCATAATTTTTGACTCTCTTGTTAATGGTTCAAACTTTAGAAAATCGAGTAGGTATGCTGTCTTTTGATTAGCCCCTCGATCTCCTATAGGGCGTGTTTTATTTCCCCGTAGATGCCCCCTTAGCTTGCCCCCTACTCAACCCCTACTCCCTTTAAAAAGAGGAGTAGGGCGTGGGACAATAGCGAATTAACTGGTCCGCGCGCTCTATCTAGGAACCAGTCGTAATTATGATGATTGTTCAATTACCAACTACCCTGTCCCTGCGAGCGATCGG
The DNA here is from genome assembly GCA_022701275.1 of Microcoleus vaginatus PCC 9802. NCBI lineage: Bacteria > Bacillati > Cyanobacteriota > Cyanophyceae > Oscillatoriales > Microcoleaceae > Microcoleus > Microcoleus vaginatus. The sequence continues at coordinate 1,642,312 of CP031740.1, read as the reverse complement.
AGCGAAAGTGTAACCGTATCCCCGAACAGTTTGAATAAAATTCGGAACAGCGGCATCAACTTTAGCCATTTTCCTGCGAATTTGGCCGATATGCACGTCCACCACTCGCTCTTCTGCTCCATAATTGGATTTCCACCCCCAAACTTTTTCGATTAGCTGTTGGCGGCTGCAAGCTTTACCCGAATGAGTTGCCAAAAAACACAATATTTCAAATTCTAAGGCTGTCAGCGTTAGAATTTGCTCCTTCAATCTCACCTCCCTACTCAGTAAATCGATCGCTAATTGACCGAATACAAGGTTGGGCGGAGTGACGGATCTCGCCCGCCTCAACAAGACTTCTACTCTAACTGCCAATTCTTCAAGACAGAAGGGTTTGCACATAAAATCATCGGCACCTGCTTTCATGATTTTAATTCGATCTTCTTGGGCGGTGCGGCTGCTGAGAATCGCGACTAAAACATTAGTGCGCTTCTGCATTTCTTGGCAAAGTTTATAGCCAGTAGTATCGGGCAAATTCCAATCCAAAATGACAAGGACTGGGTTAAAATCTTCAAAAATTTCGAGAGCAGTTTGGCCGTCTGCGGCAAATTGTACTTGATATGTTTGATTTAGAAAGCGGTAGATGAGAGTGCGGATAGAGTCGTCGTCATCTACAACCAGAATTTTGGCTTTTCGATCGGCAGATATTGTCATAATTTTTGACTTTATTGTTATATCAATTCCGGTTGCACCGGAATGATTGTTGACTGTTGACTGTTGACTGTTGACGGGCGGGTCGAAAAACTGAATGGTTGACTGTTAACTTTTGACTCGATTTTATTATTCCAATGCAACCGGAAACGATATTAAGGGTGCAAAGTTAGGAAAGCGAGAAAGTGTATGAAAACAGTCTTTATTGTTTAGTCCGCTAGGAGTGGACTAAAGTTTGTGCAGTAGGGGCAATCCCCCCGTGGTTGCCCGGATTTCAATCGCAAGCGTGACTTTTTTGAAGAAATTAAATCGACACATGACTTATCGCTCCTGGCACGATCGAGTTTCTGTGGAGCTTTCAGCTAAAAGACTAATTTTTTCGCAGTTTTGGCAATTGTTTACAAAATTTAACCAATCATGTTTCGCCGATGAGCGTGAAAGCCGCCCAATCTCTGGGATTTGGATGCTGCTGCATTGTCTCCAGCATGGCGTTTCGCAGGGCTTGAGCTTTGTTGCCCGTTCGATCGAGATTTTGATAAAATTTCACCATCAAATCGGCTGTAGGAGCATCCGGCACCGCCCACAAAGACACAATGACACTGGGCGTACCAGCCGAAATTAAAGCGCGGGACAAACCGATAACGCCGTCGCCGGTAATCCGCCCCATGCCGGTATTGCACGCGCTCAAAACTACCAAATCCGCGTTGAGGTGCAGGTTCAAAATTTCCTCCGCAGTCAGCAAACCGCTATCGGTGCGATCGGGTGCAAAGGCGATCGCGCTGCCTAGCCCGCGAATGTTATCGAGCAATCCGTGGGTGGCAAAATGGACGATGCGGGCGTTTGGCAACCGCTGAAGTACAGCAGCTTTGGTAGCGGATTTGCCAGTCAGGGCTTGAGTTTGGAATAATTGGGCGATCGCGTTAGCTTCGGTTTCTGAATGCGGCAAAGCAGATAACTGCTGCGGGGGTTTTCCCGGTACTAGAGCAACTTCGGGCATAGTCGGATTTCCTACTACTAGAATGTCCCCAGCCCCATCAGAAATCTCTTGTCGTTTTTGGCTGGTTAATTCCAGAATTTGAATCGAAGGAGCAGTCAGAATAGTATGTTTTTCAATTAAGAATTTACCCGCAGCATCTTGCAGGGCAGGAAAGGGAACGAAAAATAGTTCGCCTTGAGGAATAAAGATAATCCTGGCTTGTGGATCTGTCGGCAACAAATCAGCAATCGGTTCGATTAACAGTTGATGGAGTTTTTGCAAGCGCGGGTGATTGGTGCGACTCGATTGCACTTTTGCTGTTACATCAATTGCAGGTCGGGGAATAGTCAATCCTTCGGGAAAAGAAGATTGCCAGAGCGAGAGAATTCTGTGAGTTTCATCAACAGATATGACTTGCCAAGGTTCCCAATTAGGGGCATCGTCGTGGAGTTTAACTAAATCGCCTGGGTCAATTTTTAGGGTTGGATTGAAGTCGCGATTCCTGATGCCGATCGCCTCGCGAGAGTCGGAAACCAAGTCTTTGAGCGGAGTATGTTGATAGTTGAGGTCAACTTGGCGAAATGCAATTTCGCCCGTCGGCTTAATTACCCAAATAAAAAGTTCTTCTAAAAAAGAAATCGAATATTCGACAAAAGTTGCCTTTTGTGCTTTAGCAATTTGTTTAATTTGTTCAATGTTAGGCGGCTTAATATCGGGTATCGCATCTGAATTAGCAGATAACCGAGCAGTCAGTAACTCCACAAAAGCCCGCGCCCGCCCCCGCTCGGAAATTTCCAGCGCCTGTTCTGTTTTTGACTGGGCGAGCAGGGCTTTTTCCAGGTGGCGGTAAGTTGCTGCTTGGGTTTCAAAAATAGATACTTTAAAGTTATCGTTTTTGCCCAATCTTCCTCGAAGCGATTCCCAAATTTGAATCGCATTGCGGAGGACTGTTTCAGCTTCTGTAAACTTGCCAAAGTCAAAGAAAGCCAGTCCTAAATTGTTGAGAGTTGCCCCTTCAGACGCCATTTCGCCGATCGATCGCGCGATCGTTAAACTCTGCTGGGTGTATTCGATTGCCCGCTGGCATTGCCCCAAACAGCGGTAAGCATTGCCCAGATTTCGCCAGGAAGTAACTTGCCCAGAGCGATCGCCGATTTCCTGCTGAATATCTAAGGACTGTTTGTAGAATTCGATCGCCCGCAAGTAATTCCCCAAATTACTGTAAGCATTGCCCAGAGTCACCAAGGAATTCGCTTCCCCATAACGGTTGTTGACTTTCTGTGCAAGAGTCAGGGACTCTTGAGAGTATTCGATCGCCCGTTGATATTGCCCCAGGGAAACGTATGTATTGCCCAAAACGTTCAACGAGTTCGCTTCTCTATTCCAAGAATTGAGTTTTCGCGCCATATCTAGGGACTGCTGCTGGCAATCGCTCGCCTGCTGGTATTCCCCGATGGCATGATATGCACTCCCCAAATTGTGCCAGGAAGTAGCTTCTCCGTGAGGGTTGCCGGTTTCCCGCTGAATATTTAGGCATTGCTGGTGGCACTCAATTGCTTGCAAGTATTCCCCCAGGGCATCGTAAATATTGCCCAAAGCGTTTAGGGAAACAGCTTCCGCGCTGCGGTTGCCAGTGTCTCGCTGCATATTTAGCGATTGCTGGTGATAGTCAATTGCTTGCGAGTAGTCCCCCCGCAACGTGTAAAAATTGCCTAGATAGTTCAGAGATTTCGCTTCTCCGTAGCAGTTGCCGGTGTCTCTATGAATATTTAGCGACTGCTTATAGTATTCGATCGCCTGCGAGTATCTTTCCAGGGAACTATATAGCACTGCCCGGAAGGAATCTTTCTCGCGGGGCCGTCTTGCTGGTATTTTCCTCATTTTATCTGGAACAACAATTTTATTACTAACAGGAGACTGAATCGCTCGGTAAATCAACAGCACATCTGCTGCCGACAGCGCCTGTTTGTAGAGCCGAATATCCCCAATATTGCCCAGAAAAATGCCCCCCAAATCGTCCGAGCGTCTGCCAATAGTCAGGGGAACACTATTGCTGAGAGACGCCTGTGTGTGTGTTGGGTTGAACCGCAAACCTACTTCCTTGCCATCGACATACCAGCGCCCTCCATCCACTCGATCGCGATCGACAGCAACCGCAACGTGATGCCATTGATTGTCGCTGACAACTGGGAAAGGAAGAATTTTTTCTATATGGTTTAAACCACAGTTTAGCCAACCTTTTTCATCCGCTATTTGCAGGTTAATTTTGCTTTGATAAATAAAGAAAGACCAGCCCAGCATAGGGCCAGAATTTTCAATTCGCTTATCGATAATCTTGACAATTCCGTAATCTTCCGTGCGAATCCACGCACAAATAGAAAAGTCTTCTTTGCCTATATCCAGTAAAGGACTAACTGGGAAAGTAACGCAACCTCCAGTCAGCAAGAGGCTTTGCTGCGGCCCGTTTTGGAGTGGCTCAACAGCACAGGAAACACTGTCAATTAGGCGTGCCGGAGGGAGATCCGGGCGATCGCTCGTCAAGTTGCCTGCTTCATCAAATGACCAATGGGCGATCGGCGCTGTATTGAAAGTGGTATAGACGCTTAATATCGAGTGTTTCATGGCTTAGTTGACTTCATTTTTGTGGAACAGGCATCTTGCCTGTTCCTGATGGGCGGGCTAAGAAAAGGGCCACAAAAAAACTTACTCTTTGTGGAACAGGCATCTTGCGTGTTACGGTGGTGAAACTATCCCGTGCAAGCGCACAAACGGATGCTCCCATAAAGCCTCCCAGTCAGCATCCAAAGTCGCCAGAGAAGATATTTTCTCAAATCCAGATAGCTCTGCTAGCGCTTCATACCGCAAATCATTTTCAGCATAAATTAGCAGCCTCTCCTCTAAAGTAGCTGCGTGTAATTGGCTCAACAGTTTGCCGCGCAGTGCAACTAATTCTGTGAGAGTTTCGTACCACAAACCGTGTTTAGCAAACAGCAAAACGCGCTGCCTCAGCGCTGCTGTTTCTAGCTGAACCAAAATTTCTGGTTTCATTGCCACCCGCTCAACCCACCCCTGGCGGGAGATATTCCCGCAGAAAAAGCACCACTGATACTTCTTGCCAATTTCCAGAGGAGGTGAATTGGGCGGCAAGGAAAAACTCGCAATTCCCGCTGCTTTTTCTAGCTCAAAAACTGTTCGGAAAACTACTTCTTGCTGTTCGTCGCGCAGCACAAACTCAAAGGGAATGTTATCGGGCAATGAAGCCGGCAAGTATAGCCAAAAAGTCGGATGTGCGATCGCTGTCAACCCTATATTTGTAGCGGGAATCAAAGCTAAAAAGTTGTGAGGATCGCGGCTGCCTGCGTCTTTGCGATCGCCCGGAGCTCCGCGCGCGGGCGGCTCGTATGCGAGTACCTGTGGCAGCAAATTCGGTTCCCCCGATGATGAATCAGCGAGCATCGCTGCCAATCCAGGTTGAACCATTGTTAAAGCAACAAGCACATTAAGCGCCGCCTGCTGTAGGAGCAGTTTTGTTACATTCATAAAATATCCGCCAAGTAGAGGTGTAAAATCTCAGTTCGCTCCAACTGCACCCTGAAAATAATGTTGCCAGATTTTTTATGCTAGCGTCTATAGTTTCGCGTAATTTTTTTAGTATATTTGCCCAATAAAATTCCGCGATCCCTGCTCCAGCAACCTCTACTTTAAAAATGAAACAACTCAACCCAAACCCATAGCATCATTTTCACATACTAATAATTTACCTTTCCCCTGATAATACCAAACATAACCCTCTCCACCCCCTTTGCCAAAATGACCTAATTTTCGATAATCTTCTTCAATCCCCTTGGTAAATCCTTTAACCAAATCACAATCAGCTATCAAAGTTTCACCTTGTCTGAGTTCGACAACCTTAGCCGGTGAATTTGTAGCTGCTACAACAGTAGCTTTTTGATCGCGCAAAGCTGTAACAGCAATTCTCCACCTACCGTCATTAGAAGCAGCCACTTGTCGGAATTTCAGTTTTTTAGCACCGATAACTACATTGTCCGAACAAAACTGAAAGATACCGTCATCAAACTCCCACTGCTCCGCATCCGAAAGCTGGATCGGCGTATAATGCAGGAAATGGCCTTTTTGTCTCGGTTCCAGTTTCACCGTACCAGTCCCTTGATATACGGGAGCGTTGTAGTCCATTTCCGTTGTCAAAGATACCCACATATCTTTCAAACGGTTATCCGTTTTATAAACACCGGAAGTCAATTTTCCCATACACCAATGCAGCGCACCTTTTTGAATGATCACTCCCGAATTGTTCAAGTTAATTTCCGCTTGCTGAACCAACGGAATATTTTTAGTGGGATGGTAAAATTTATTGGTTTCAGGATTGATGTTATTTTGGATGTACCACAAATCCGTTGGCTCCAAAACCTTGATTTCGTATTTCATAATATACCTCGCCTATTTACTTGAAATGTGTTAAACATTTGACCCGTGATTTGGGGCTTCCACGCTCCCGGACTTATCTTGTGAAATTTATCTTTTGCAGACTTCCTCTGCTACTGTTAAAGTATCTAGCTATCTTAGCAATAGCAGACAACGCCCCTCCACAATTGTTGAGAAAAATTTATGCCTGCGATCGCACAATCTCCCAATTTACCGATTTTACAAGAAATCAACTCAGGATTGCCCAATATTTGCGGCTCGGAAGCAGAAATCAGTGCCGCAGCCAATAGCAACGAGCCTGTCTTTCTACCTACCACAAATCTGCGCCTGGAAAACATTCAAGCCGGATTCGCCTGCGCCCTCCATATGCACCAACCGACAATTCCTGCAGGTGCAAACGGCGAACTGATCAGCAATCTCCAGAATATGTTTGAACATCCCAACCAAGGAGATAACCACAATGCCGGAGTGTTTGCTTGGTGCTATTCTCGCATGGGGGAATTCATCCCACAACTGATTGCCGAAGGCTGCAACCCGCGAATTATGCTCGACTATTCGGGCAATTTATTGTGGGGATTGCGCCAAATGGGACGCGACGATATCTTTGATAATCTCAAGCGGATTACCTGCGATCCTCAATATCAACCCCACGTAGAATGGCTGGGGACAATGTGGAGTCACGCCGTCATTCCCTCAACTCCCATTCCCGACATTAAACTCCAAATTCAAGCATGGCAACATCATTTTGCGGCAATTTTTGGCATTGATGCCCTGAAGCGCGTTAAAGGTTTTTCGCCCCCGGAAATGCACTTTCCAAATCACCCAGATACACTTTACGAATACATCAAAGCTTTGAAAGAATGCGGCTATCGCTGGCTGATGGTGCAGGAACATTCAGTAGAAAATCCCGACGGTTCGGGATTGTCGCAAGACCAAAAATATATTCCCAACCGTTTAGTCGCCCGCAACTCTCACGGCGAAACAATCAGCATCACGGCTTTGATTAAAACCCAAGGTTCGGATACGAAATTGGTCGGTCAAATGCAGCCTTATTACGAAGCGAAAGGACGCAATAAACAGCAAATTGGCAATATTACAATTCCTTCTTTAGTCACTCAGATTGCCGACGGCGAAAATGGCGGCGTGATGATGAATGAATTTCCCAGCGCCTTTGTCAAAGCTTGGCACGAAAACCGCGAACAAGGCGGGGGAAAATCCGGCGTTGTTGGTTTAAACGGCACTGAATATTTGGAGATAATTGAAGCGGCGGGCGTTAATCCTGAAGATTATCCGATTTGTCAGGGGATTAACCAGCACAAAATGTGGCACCTAGTCGATCCTGATAGTGCGACACCGGAAAAAGTGGAAAGTGCGATCGCCCAACTCAAGCAAACCGACCATAATTTTCACATGGATGGTGCTTCTTGGACTAACGATTTGAGTTGGGTAAAAGGCTACGAAAACGTGTTAGAACCGATGAATCTACTCAGCGCTGCATTTCACAGAAAATACGACCCCCTGGTGCAGCAAGATGCTTCAGTTACCAAGCAGTTGGAATACCAGCAAGCTTTGCTTTACAACTTGCTGCTACAAACAAGCTGTTTCCGCTATTGGGGACAGGGAACTTGGACTGATTATGCGCGGGAACTTTACAACCGCGGCGCTGCTTTAATGAAGTAGCAGAATTTATTGTAGGGCGCCTCGGAAACAAACTGTTTGAGCCTCCTCAAATATCAGCGCTGAGGCACCCTACATCTAGAAAACTTTATTGATAAAGAGAGGACTAAAGTCCTCACTACAAACACAGACTTACCAATTACTGCCTACATTTCTTGCATCAACCGCAAATAATTCTGCCGCATCTGCGTCATATTTTCCATCATTCTATTAGCCATATCTTTCTCAACATCGCTCATTTGTTGCCAAAATAAAGCCGATCGCCTCGCCATAATTGCCTCTTCCCACAGCATCTCCAAAAGTTGCGCCGCCATTGGATTCTCAGCATCGATAATCCCACACAATTGCTCGAAAGCCCGGTTGGCTTCGGTGTGAGTGCTAACATCCTGAACCAGGCTTAGGCATTTTTTGAGTTGTACGATCGGATTTTCAGAAGAGTAAGCCATAATTTCACTAAGATAAGCGACAAAATTTACACTGACACCTTTGACATTACTAGAGTTGTGACACAGCAGTAGAGTTCCCTACATACCACCGCCAAGGCAAATCAATTCCTTGAGAAATCCCGATCCGCGTAGTTTGGACAAAATTTATTGTACCCTCCTCCACAGCTTGCTGAAAGTTCTCGCTCCGGTGTTCCAACCGCAGCGGTTGGCCTGCACCCAAGGGAAAACCGCTTAAAGTTCGATCGATATCCAGCACCTTACACAGTTTCCCAGGCCCGGCGGCGAGGCGCGATCGCTTCTTCTCGGGAATTCCAGCGAATTGTTGGGGAACTGCATCTACCTGCAAAGCTCGAACCAGCACAGCACTAGCAACTCCCTCTGCATCCGTCACCACGTTAAAACAGTGATACATCCCGTAGATTAAGTAAACGTAGCTCATACCCGCAGGCCCGAACATCACCTCATTGCGAGGAGTTCGCTGTCGGTAAGCATGACAAGCGGGGTCTCCTGGGCCGTAAGCTTCGGTTTCGACAATAATTCCCCGAATCGTCTCGCCGTCCGGAAACTGCCGCACCAGAGTACAGCCCAGCAAATCTGGCGCTACGCTGGTAGATGGCCGCGCCAGCCAAAAAGATTCTACAATCTGAGTATTTGCACTCACTCAACAACAGCAGGTAAATTATGGACGTTAAGTTAGTTTTAGCAGTCTTGACAGCAGTTTTCACAGTTTGCTGTCTGTTCTTCGGTACAAAAAACGGATTCTACGATACTGACAAGTATCACGGCAACGGTTCTGCTCACTAATTTTAGGCGGGCAGTTCATTTCTTAAAAAACCGCTGGCTGTTTGTCAGGCGGCGGTTTTCTTTTGATTTAAACAGTATTCGCTGGCCTTACTAAGGATGAATTTTGCCATCAGGCATTTTAGCTTCTTGCAAGCTAGCATTCAAGAAGTCAGCGCATCCCATGAGGTTAAAACCCATTGTCCCTCCTCGATCCGTTGCTTTCATATTGAAACCAACTACTGCATTTTCTGGGTCATTCTGCTGTGGAACAGCGGTGACATTAAAATCCATATTTGCTTCTTTTTCATTAGCCTCAAGGTTGAAGGTGATGCCGACACAGCCCTAATCAGCTCCCGTCAGGGTGGCTCTATTTAAGTTGGCATTTTTGAGGTTGGCATTGGTCAATTTTGCTCCTGATAAGTTAGCACCTTCTAGGTTGGCTCCCTGCAAGTTGACTCCTTGCAAGTCTAATCCTGTTAGGTGGACCTTGCTGAAATTGCACTCGGGACACTGTTTGGTTTGCAGCAATTCCTTGACTTGGTTTGGTTGATTTGAAAAAGTTAGATATTTAGCCGCAGTAAATACAACTGCGATGGACAATCTAGCAGTAAATAAATTCTTTAATTTCATAAATATCTGAAAAGCTTCGGCAGCTTTCTCTCGCGGGTAATAGATTTCTACAATACTGCGATCGACCTCTCCAGAATTTCCACAACAAAATTGTCGGCATCTCCCACAAGCAGTCTGGCGCAATTAAACACCGCCGGACTTATAAATCCCGCCTTTTTTCCCTCGCCAGTGCTGCTTTGAGTTTCGGACTCGTCCCGTCCGTCTGCTTCACTTTGCTGTGAGCAGTCCACAAACGGAATTTATTCTTACCCGAAGGCGCGCATTTGCATATACCTCCAGACTGAAATAAAAGAAACTTTATTTATATCCCTGGAATGAGCCAATTTTCGAGAGACTTGAGGATGATTAAATACAAAGGCAATACCGTACCTGCGCTGTTAAGTTCTCAGCAACTACTTTTGTCAAAATTGCTTTGAGAAATTAATTTACTCTAAAAACTGTTGGCAGCAGCTCAGGTTCCTCAACCTCGCCAGAACACACCCTACCTGTAATCCCGACAATTCGGAGCGGCAATGAACACAATCAAACCCGAACCCAAAAGATCGCGCTTCATGGCTCTGCTGCTGACAACGCTGCTGACCTTTCCATTTGTGAGTGCTTGCGGTTCTAGCGAGCCAAATTCCGCTAGCCCGCCTCCTGTTGACAACACTCGCGCTGGAGGAGTGCAAACTAATCGCCGCCCTACTCCTTCCCCACAAGCGAAAAAAGGACTGAACAATGCTCAAAAAGTAGGGATTACTTTAGCAGGAGCAGCCGCCCTTTACTACATCTACAATCAGCACAAAAATAAACAAGAAAAGGGGCCGCAGGGAAAACATTACCTTTCCAAAAACGGTCGCGTTTACTACCGCGATGCCCAGAATCGCGCGGTCTGGGTAACGCCCCCGTCTGAAGGAATTAAAGTTCCGGAGTCCGAGGCAGCGCGTTACCGCGAATTCCAGGGGTACAACAACCAAAATACCGGTCGAGACCTTACTACCTTGCCGGAAGCTACAAGTCCTGTTCCCGCACAGTAGTCTAAGCATTTGAGATTTTAGATTGCAGGTTCCGTGACTTTCAATTAAATCTGGGATTCTCAATCTAAAACACTCGTTTTTCCACACATAAAAAAGAGGAACTTTATCATGGTAGACGGATTTTTGCGGAAGTTAAAAGATGCGATCGTCGGACCAGACGGCGAGCAAGTCGATCCTGACGGCTATTACGAAGATGCCTCAAATCCCGGACAGTACGGCAACGTGACTCCAGCCAGCCAAGACCCCTACGGCGACCCGGCTGAGTACGGAGAGTACGGCAACGTGACTCCGGCAAGCGAAGACCCCTACGGCGACCCGGCTGAGTACGGAGAGTACGGCAACCTGACCCCGGCCAGCCAAGACCCCTACGGCGACCCCGCAGACGACGCCGGTACCGACTACGCACAGTTCGGCAACGTGACTCCCGCCAGCGAAGACCCCTACGGCGACCCGGCAGACTACGTAGCGGATGCTGGAATGTTCGGCAATGTGATCCCCGCGAGCGAAGACCCCTACGGCGACCCGGCGGATGAAGAAGGCTTTAGTTAACTCAGTTGGCTAGAAAAATTACCTGGTAAGCAACAGCACCCCTGCGGGGGTGTTTTTTTTGCCAGTTCTTTTTGCTAGTTCTCAAAAACGGAGAGGGTGGGATTTGAACCCACGGAACCTTGCGGTTCACCTGATTTCAAGTCAGGCGCATTCGACCACTCTGCCACCTCTCCGGGCGCATTCATTTTATCATACCAGCAATTGTCTCTAACTACAAATAGCCGCAGATTCAGCGCCCCGATAAAGAATTTGTTCTAAGGCCACCGCGAAATCTGCCCCCAGCCAAACCAGAGACACTTCCGACACTGCTCCATTTTCCAGCAGGACGATCGAGAAATTCCGCAGTTTCGAGCCGTCTTTCTCCACAATTCGCGGTACGCTGGCGGCATTCAAATAAACTGTACCCTCCGCACTCACCTCCACCGACTTCCGCAACTCGTGCTTCGTGTGCCGCAGTTTGTGGTGCATATGACCAAAAGTTACCAGCGGTATGTGCTTTCCTGTGGTACGAGTTCGATCGATCGCCTCGGCAAAATCTGGGTCGCCCCAATCCCCTCCCAGCGGCTTCCAATCTCGCCCGCAGGGGTCTTCAGGAGCCTCTCCCAACCCCGTCGGGCCCGTGTGACCCAAAAAAATCACATTTTCGCAGTCCGCCAGAGCCGCAGCCCCTGCTATGCGCCGCGCCGACTCCTCAAAACTTTCTACCCCAAACCACTCCGAGTAAAAATCCGCGTACTTCCACTCCGATCCCCCCCAAGTAAACGGGCGGCTTCCCACGACTGTTACGCCCAATTCTGGAAAATCACGCTTCCGGTAACCGACGTGAGCTTCTCCCATTAAATCTAACTGCTGTTGTACCCAATTTTCTTGAGCGCGATCGTAAGGACACTGACTGCGGCCCCACTCTGTCGCGGTGTACCAAGCGTCGTGGTTCCCAAACACCGCTGCTTTCGGAATGTCCAATTGGGCGATCGCCCGCACCACCTCCACCGACTCATTGCCAAAATCCCCCACAAACAGCACCAAATCAACGCCCAGATGCTTCAGGGCCTCGCCGTCTTCAGGTTCCCAGCTATCGTGAACGTCCCCCACCACCGCAATTTTGATAGATTTAGCTTTATTCATTTCATTTGTTATGTGCGATCGATCCCTAGCCCCTTCTTACTCAGCATAAGAAACAGCGACCAATTTTTGCACTCTCCCGCAGCATATTTTGGATTTTAGATTTGAGATATTAGATGGGCTCCACTGAACAGCCAGCACTTTTTGGTGAATTCAACTATAATTCAAAATACACTTTAGCTGTCTTCGCCACCTTCCCCGGAATATTCTAACTGTGTTTACCACCGCACCTGCTCCGAACTTCACTCAAACCCGACTGCCCAACGACTTGTTTGCAGCCATTAACGCCCTCAAACAAGAGTTGAACGCCGTCATTCTCGCTCACTATTACCAAGACTCCGAGATTCAAGACATCGCAGACTTCATTGGCGACTCCCTAGAACTTGCCCGCAAAGCCGCCAACACCAGCGCCGATGTCATAGTTTTTGCCGGAGTTCATTTCATGGCGGAAACCGCAAAAATTCTCAATCCCGACAAATTAGTATTGTTGCCAGACTTAAATGCTGGGTGTTCCCTCGCCGACAGTTGCCCTCCCGAAGCCTTTGCAGCTTTCAAAGCCGATCGACCAGGACATTTAGTAATTTCCTACATTAATTGTACCGCCGCAATTAAGGCAATGAGCGATATAATTTGCACCAGTTCTAACGCTGTTAAAATTGTCAACCAAATTCCGAAAAATCAGCCGATAATTTTTGGGCCAGATCGCAATCTCGGCCGCTACGTCATGGAGCAAACCGGTAGAAACATGGAGATTTGGCAAGGAGCCTGCATCGTCCACGAAAACTTCTCAGAAAAAAAGATAGTTCAACTCAAAATCGAAAATCCCGAAGCCGAAATAATTGCCCACCCAGAATGCGAACCTCCTGTGCTGCGCCACGCTAATTACATCGGCTCCACCACCGCTTTGCTCAAATATTCTCAAGCCTCTTCCAGCCAAGCTTTTATTGTCGCGACTGAACCGGGAATCATTCACCAAATGCAAAAGCAAGCTCCGCACAAACGCTTCATCCCCGCTCCTTCAACCAATAATAACTGTGCTTGCAACGAATGCCCGCACATGAGATTAAATACCTTGGAAAAATTGTATCTCTCCCTAAAAAATCAAACCCCCGAAATTACCATGCCCCTAGATATTCAACTAGCAGCCTTGCAGCCGATCCAGCGAATGCTAGAAATGAGCTAACCGCTGGCTATTTTTAAGTAAATTTATTGTGTGGTGGGTTGGGCGCGGCGATTAAATTAAATCATTGCCTAACCCACCAACATCGATCGGCAATCTGTGAATCAGTTGTCCACTCCTTCTCTTCTCTTCCTATGCGTCTCTGGGGCTTGTGCCTTTAAAACTCATGAATAACTATAAATGATGTCCGAAAAACTGATTGTTTTCACCCGCTATCCCGAACCGGGAACAACCAAAACTCGACTTATTCCGGTGCTGGGGAAAACAGGCGCTGCCAACCTTCACCGCTTGATGGCCCAACGGACGATCGCCTGCGCTCTCTCTCTCGAAAAATCCCGCCGATTATCGGTAGAAATTCACCGAGCCGGCGGCAGCGAACAACTGATGCAAGACTGGTTGGGAACTGATATTATTTGTCAAAATCAAATAGACGGCGATTTGGGCGCAAGAATGACAGCAGCGTTTGAAAAATCTTTTAATTCAGGGGCGGAAAAAACTGCAATAATCGGTACAGATTGTCCTGATTTGAAGGCAGAAATCATGGCACAAGCTTTTGAGAAACTGAGCCAACATGATTTAGTTTTGGGCCCCGCCCAAGACGGAGGTTATTATCTGATAGGGTTGCGGCGATCGATACCGGAATTGTTCGCTGGCATTCACTGGGGAACCAGTGAAGTATTTGCTTGTACGCGGGCGATCGCGCAAAAGCTAGACCTCAATATTGCTTATCTTCCCACTCTTGCAGATATCGATCTACCAGAAGACCTCCTCGGTTTAGATATTAATATATTGAAAGAACTAAAGTCTATTTAAGGTTTCTCACTTATTAGGAATTGTCATATATAATTTGAGAAAAATACTTGATTATTAAACCAGAAGATCATAATATAGTAAGTGTATTTGTCTAACCAAATGCTGAATATCAGTAGTGGTTAGGCAGCGCTTGGGACAATAGTCCCAGGCGCGATAAAAAGCCAAAAATTAGCAAATAAATGAGCAACTAACAGCTCTGCTTTGTACGAAACCCGCCCTGGCAGAGGAAAGCCCAATGTAGGCGCGGGCCCGGCGTAAAAAATTAGCAACTAACAGCTCTGTTTTGTACAAAACTCGCCCTCCCATCTTAAGGCCCAATGTAGGGGCGAACCCGGCGTAAAAAATTGGCTAAATAACAGATAAGCTTTGTACAAAACCCGCCCTCTCTCACGGGCTGCTTAATTCTGTATGTCGCCAGAAAATCCCAATCTCACAATTTCCATTATCCTTCCAGTCTTAAACGAAGCACCTACAATTGCCCGAGTCATCTCCACCGCCCTTGAGGCCAAAAATGTCGAAATAATTGTCGCCGACGGCGGCAGCAGCGACGGTACAGCAGATATAGCAAAATCTTTGGGCGTGCGAGTTATCTCCACCGCCCCAGGCCGCGCCACCCAAATGAATGCAGGTGCTGCGGCAGCTACTGGAGATATACTGCTGTTTCTCCACGGAGACACTCTTTTGCCTCGCGGGTACGACGATAGCGCGCGTCAGGTACTAGCTAACCCGTCTGCTGTAGCAGGTGCCTTTGAACTCAAGATTGACGCCTGCAGGCTCAGCCTCCGGCTGGTAGAAACAGGGGTAAACTGGCGATCGAACTTTTTGGAAATGCCCTACGGCGACCAAGCTATTTTCCTCCACGCAGTTACCTTTGAGAAAATCGGCGGTTTTCCCGACTTGCCCCTCATGGAAGACTTTGAATTCGTGCGCCGATTGAAAAAACAAGGCCGCATTGAAATAGTACCCCAGCCAGTGCAGACCTCCGCCCGTCGCTGGCAGCAGCTTGGGGTCATCAAAACCACCGCCATTAATCAAATAGTAATCATCGCTTATTTCCTAGGAGTGTCGCCCGATCGACTCGCTTTCTGGTATAAGAGGCAAAAGAAAAATTCTTCCAAAAACTAAAGAATAGTGAACTTTTCTAAAGCTTGCTGCCAATTATGCAAATAGGAAACACCTCCCTGCGTAAAATATGACTTGAACGCCTCAACTTTATTAAACTGCGAGGACAAACAGAATATGCCCGATCCCAGAGATGCAGAGCTTATTAAACCCTTTAACGGCGACCCCTTCACGGGTCATCTAGCCACCCCCATCAGTGCTTCTGATTTCACAAAAGCATACCTTGGGAACTTGCCCATCTACCGCAAAGGACTCTCGCCCCTAGTTCGAGGTCTAGAAATCGGTTTGGCACACGGTTATTTCCTCATCGGCCCCCAAATCGTCTTCGGACCCCTGCGGGATTATGGAGAAGCAGCTAATCTCGGCGGATTATATACAGCCCTCGTCTTAGTTCTGCTTGGCACAATAGGTCTGTCTCTTTACGGTTTAGTCTCTTTCAAACAAGACAACACCAGCTACCCTAGCGCTAATCCCATGACCCCCGATGCCCTCAGAAATTCTGAAGGGTGGAGCCAGTATACCGCTGGTTTCTTCATTGGCGGGATGGGCGGCGTCTTTCTTGCCTACTTCTTACTCGAAAACTTTAATGGCCTCGATGCCATTTTCCGGGGTTTAGTCAATAATTAGACTCGACTCCCAAATATCCCTGTTGGAACACACTAACTTTAGTTTGGAGAATTTGATATGACAGGTTCCTACGCTGCTTCTTTCTTGCCTTGGATCATGATTCCGCTAATCACCTGGCTGATGCCGGTTGTGGTAATGGGTTTGTTGTTTATCTACATTGAAAGCGACGCCTGATCCTTACCCCTAAAGTAAGACCTAAGTTGGAAAGCCGAAGTAAGACAATTGACGAACAATTGCTCTGAAATTTCTAGATAAATCTAGAGAAAATCAGCAAAAATTGTTTTGAGATTGCTGGCTATCCGAAAACTTAGTTTCTTTACCCCCATCCCCAGAATTTATCTGTGGAGCAATCTTTCAGTTTTCTTCCTTCAAAACTCGTAATTGCAAAAAAATCCTCTGTCGGCAGGCAGAGGATTTTTTTGCAAAGAAGACAAATCATCCGATCAGAGCACACAAATTGCCAAATTCTAAGCCACAATTGTTATGGAAACCTACTAATGAGGAGACAGCGATGCAATTTTCCCCCGCACGCCGCATCTTAGCTCCATTCCTGATCTCGGTATTGCTGTTAGTGACCGCCTGCGGTCAAACCCAAACCGAATCACGCTGGGACAAAGCCCAGCAGGAAAGCACCCAAAAACCTGCTAAAGCCAAGCAGACAACTGCTGACAAATCAAGTGCTAGTAATCAAAACCTGCCCAAGAAGGCAGTTGCCGGCGGTAAGTTAAATAAATATTTCCCCTCTTCTGGCGGTGGATTCGATCGCGTTTTTGCTCAAGAAAAATCCGGTTTTGCTGAAGCTAAGCTGAACAAAGGCGGTAAAAATGTCGCGGTTCTCTCGATTAACGACATCGCCGGCAACCCCAACGCAGGTGCAAAATTTAAGCAAAGTACCAAGCAAATCAGTGGCTATCCCGCCGTTAATCAGGGTGCTAATGGTACCGCTGTTTTAGTGGCAAATCGCTATCAGGTGAAAGTTCAATCCCGCACTACCTCTTTTACCGCTAGCGATAGGGAAGCTTGGCTGTCAAAATTTAACCTGGGTGGCCTCGCCCGCCTCAAGTAGCAATCTCTTTTGTCAAACTCCGCGCCCGACTCAAGTCTGGCGCTATCATCACTAAGTCTGCCACAATGAGACTGTGAAGTTTTGCAATCTGCCAAAAGTAATACCTTTGATTTTCGTTCCAGTATAAGGAGTTTTTTGTGAGCAAAACAGTCTTTGAATTAGTCGATCAACTGCCTCAAGACAACATGACTGTCAAAGCCCTGCGAGCGCTTGACTTTGTGGTTCCCGGCGAGTGGAACAATTTAGTTGGCTTTGAAAATACCATTCGCACCGTTACAGGCGAAACTGACGAAGAACTGATTCAGCAAATTGGCGAGCGCGCCATCTACCTCTACAACGATAAATCTGAGGGCTACCAGCGCGCTCTCTGGCTCTACCAAACTATTGACAACGCCGACAAGGCTTTGGGCACTGCCGCCCTCGCTAACAAAGTCGCCCAAAATGTGCCGTTTTTGTCCATGCTGGGCAATATCACTCCCAAGGCAGAAAAAGCTCAAACGATCGACCTTTCTCTGAAGTTAGTCACTGAGTTGCTCGCTTTTTGCCAAATCAACGGCATTCCCGGCGACAGCATCGGCGATTTTGCTGCATCCTTGGGCGACTACGGCGGCGAATCCCTGATGCGGATGGCTGCTTTGGTTTGTTTTGACGGTTTGATTCCTTTGGGGCCAGACTTTATCCTCGCCGCCCAGTCTTGGATTCAAAAGCTCTCTCCTAGTGATTTGCAATCCAATCCGTCATTTAATGCTATCGGTGGCATGATTCCAGGGGGCTCTCCCGCCGGCCAACTCGGCTTTATTGGCGAAAGCTTTAACTCGGTTTCTGGCTGGATGAGCTCTTTTGTGGGCGATCGAGGTTTGACTCCGCAAAACGTACTCGGCCACTTGCAGAATTTTGTAGATATTTCAGCAGACAAGGTGGACTACGTGGGCGCATTCCTCGACATGACTACCAACTACTACGAACACACTGGTGTTCAAACTCTCGCCCGCCGTTTGATTGAACGAGCTGTCGCTGAGATTTAGAATAACCAAAGGAGTTGTGATATTGGTCGGCGATCGTCCTGAGTGTGTTAAGTTCAAATTTTTTTGAATCGCAATTTTCTCAGGTTGGTTTTCGATAAAAAGTTTCGGCGATCGCAAAAGTTGATCGCCCGCACCTGCACTCACAACTCCTTTTACCATCACTTTTAAAAGGAAGCGTTAATGCCAGAAGAACCGCAAAATCCTACCGCTGGAGAATCCGAAACTCCTACTGCTTCGATCGAGAATGCCCCGAGTTCCGACGAACCCGAGACAAGCGACTTTCCCAGCACTGACAAGCCTCAGCCGACTGCTAAAAAACCCGCAGCCAAGAAAGAACCGAAAAATCCTACCGCTGGCGAATCGGAAACTCCCAGTGCTGCGATCGAGAACGCCCCGAGTTCCGACGAACCCGAGACAACCGACTTACCCAGCACTGACAAGCCCCAGGCGGCTGCTAAAAAGCCCGCAGCCAAGGCCGAAGGCGACAAGCCCCCAGCTAAAGCTAAAAAGGAAAAAACACCTGCTGTTGAAGACAAGCCCTTTGCGGAATTTATTCAACAAGATTATTTGCCCGCTTTGCAAACTGCTTTGAGTAAGCAGGGCGTTAAGGATTTAGAGGTGAGTTTGGCAAAGCAAAAACTCCCAGTTGCGGGCATGAGTTCCGCCGGGGATTGCTGGCAGGTAATTGGGAAATTCCAAGAAGGTCAGCGCCAATTTAACCTATATTTTCCTCAAGAAAATATTCAAAGTCAAAGGGCGTTTTCCTGCGCTGACAATAATACCAAAACTAGCACTTTAGAGCCTTTTTTGATAGATGAGCGCAAGGTAACACTAGACCTCATGGTGTTTGGTGTCGTCCAGCGGCTTAACGCTCAAAAATGGCTAAATCTTAATTAGTCAGTAGTCATTAGTTATTAGTCCTTAGTGGCTGGTTTTCGGACACTTACTAATGAGTGTCAGGGCGGGTTAATTGTAATATAAACTTTACCCCTCGCCCAATCTCTAATTTGGCCCTGACTGACTCATAAGAGAGAAGTCATAGCTAATGACTAATGACTAATGACTATTGACTAAGGACAGATTTTCTTCGGATTTTGTCAAAAAATTGCGAGCTTGCATTATCCCGTAAAGGTTAACATCTGTTTCTAACAAACAAGCATGACCGCTGTTAGCCAGCAGCACCATTTCAGCATTGGGAATTACCTTGACTAAAAGCTTCGCTTCTACTAGGGAAGGCAGCAGCCGATCGGCACCGCTAGCAATTACTAGCGTCGGCTGCTTGATGCCACGCAACTGATTTTCGTCAACATTAAACGATCGCACTAACGCCAATCTCCACACAGACGTGTTTTGCGGTACCGCTTGCATCGCTTCTAGCAAAGCGCGGCGATCGTCGCGCCCAATCTTTCCTAAGGATGCTAATATCGGCAATAAACCGATTACCGAGAGCGGATAAAGATTGGCCGGCAGCCACTGAGTCAGGTACGAGCCCCACTGCACCCAAGGCTGCTGTCGAAACGAAGAAGCTGGATTGACTAAGATTAATCGATCGCACAATTGGGGAGCTTCTAACATAACTTTCATCGCTAAACACCCCCCAAATGACTCGCCGCACAGATAAACCGGCCGCTTCGGCTTTCCGGCTTGCTTTTCGGCTTCAATTAAGGCAATTGTTTCCCCAACCAGTACATCCCAACTAGGCGTATCGTCCGCAGGTAAAGTTAAGCAACGAATGTCAAAATGATTGGCTAATTTAGGAATTTGGGATCGCAGCAGCAAACCGCCCCCGTCCATACCGGGCAAAAATACAAATAAAGGGCGATCGGGTTTCGGGGGTTTGGGGGTTAGGAAACGAACCTTATTGTTAGCATTTGCCATGATTCAAGTCAATCGATTTTAGATTTTAGATTTTAGATTTTAGATTGGAAATCTGACACCAGCCAATAGTCAATAGTCAACAGTCAACAAACTTACAAACAACCTCGTTGGAGTAATTCTGCAATTTCCCCCTGACAGTGGTCTGTGAGTTCAGCCACAACTGCTTTGGCTTTTTTGCCTTGATATTGCTGCTGTCTCTCTACAGTAATCCAGTAAGGCTGGCCGATTAAAACATTAACTCGCTGATAAATTATCACAGGATGCCACCCAGAGCGATCGAACAGCGGTTCCGAAGGATCAAACAAACTCAACAACTTGAGCGGTACACCTGATCGTACCGAGTGTTCCTCAAAAGAACTAATCGCCACCGGCAAAACCGCCAAATCCCGCACCGGCGCCCGTAAAGCCAAATGAGCAAATCCCCGCTGAAACTTCCCCACAGTATTGGGCCCAGTCACCTTGACCATCGGTTCTGCACCCTCTGGAAACACCCCCACCATCTCCCCGCTTTGCAGCAGCGCTGTCGCTTGAGAGAAAAAATGCTGCTGTCGGTGCTCCGGTGCCTCCAAGGGGAAAGCGCCGAAAGTCGTGACAATTTCTCTCATCACCGGAACTTGACCCATGTAATGATGACAAGCAAAGCGGATTGATCGACCCAAAGCCGCCGTCAGCAGCACAGGATCTAAGAAACTGCGGTGATTGCTGACCACCAGTACCGGACTCTCCTGGGGAATCCGGTCTTCGCGGTACATAAACATCTGCGTTCCCAAACCAGCCAGGAAACAGCGCGAAATCAGCAATTTGCTCTCAGAAAACATGGGCCAAAAGACAGGTGGGACACTATAAAGGTTGATTCCATTGCCATGCAGCTTAACATTACTTTACCAAGTCGGGGCTCTCTCAAAAAGTAGACTTTCCCCTTATGCCTTGGTTTGGTAATCCTGGACGCACCGGTGGCAATCACCTTGGTTTTTTCGCCCGTTTACTTCTAGTGGGCCCGCCAAAACCCTAAAAAACCCGGTTTCTAGGCCTCGGAGTGCGTCAGCCAACTGTTTCGGCAGAATTTCCCAGTCTGAAGCAAAAATATACCAAGTGTTGTGGCAAGTTATTAAAGAATGTTTACAACGACCCCAAAACCAAGTTGCGACAGCTAAACTTAGAAATTTACAGTGGGCATTGACGCACTGTCAAAGTATTTTTGGACAAGTCGTAATAGCAATCTCGCGAGGCATCAAATGAATAACATCCAAAACTATCGCCTTAAATGTACCCTCACCTTTGGCGACATTTACGGTCAAATCATTGTTTGGCTGATAGTCATCTTCCTAAGTCTAGCGTCGGCACTCGCCTTGTGGAGTAGCGCCCGCCAAATCTTCGCCTTGGCTACCGTCGGCTTGATTTTAGTGCTGTCTCTGCCCTTCTTGCTGTTTGCTTTCGTTACAACTCTGCTAAATAACATTGAAGTGCTTGCTGTAGAACCCGGTACGGAACCTCAACCTTCTGCAACGGGAAATCAGTCGCTTCAGAATCCTGCCGAAAGCGCCGGCTAGTCCAATTTGAGATTTTAACTTTTGATTTGAATGGAAAATCAAAAGTTAAAAAACTTCCTGCTCTTTTGGTAGGAAGTTTTTTTTTGCGTCACGATAAGTTGAGCAGAACACTCAAAATAATTCAAAAAAATGCTAGAACACGACGTAATCATTGTAGGCGGCGGTTTAGCAGGTTGCCGCGCCGCAGTAGAAATTGCTCGGACTGACCCCAGTTTAAAGGTAGCTGTCGTCGCCAAAACTCACCCGATTCGATCGCACTCCGTCGCAGCCCAGGGCGGCATGGCCTCCAGCCTACAAAATGTCGATCCTGAAGATAGTTGGAAAGCCCATGCCTTCGACACAGTAAAAGGTTCAGACTATTTAGCCGACCAAGACGCGGTAGAAATCCTCACCCGCGAAGCCCCCGGTGTAGTCATAGATTTAGAACACATGGGAGTCCTCTTTTCCCGCCTCCCAGACGGCAGAATTGCCCAGCGCGCTTTCGGTGGACATTCCCACCGCCGCACCTGCTACGCCGCGGACAAAACTGGTCACGCCATCCTCCACGAATTAGTCAATAATCTGCGCCGCTGCGGAGTTCACATCTATCAGGAGTGGTATGTCACCCGCCTGATTTTGGAAGAAGGCCAAGCCAAGGGGGTCGTTATGTACCGCCTGCTAGACGGTCAAATTGAGGTTGTCCGTGCTAAAGCGGTGATGTTTGCTACGGGCGGTTACGGTCGAGTTTACAATACCACGTCGAACGATTACGCCTCGACGGGAGACGGTTTGGCGATGACGGCTTTAGCTGGATTGCCGCTGGAAGATATGGAGTTTGTGCAGTTTCACCCGACGGGTTTGTATCCTGTGGGAGTGTTGATTTCCGAGGCTGTGCGGGGCGAAGGCGCTTATTTGATTAATTCAGAGGGCGATCGATTTATGGCGAATTATGCCCCGTCGCGGATGGAATTAGCGCCTAGGGATATCACCTCGCGGTCAATTTCCATAGAAATTCGCGCCGGTCGAGGAATTAATGTTGATGGTAGTGCAGGCGGCCCCTTTATCTACCTCGATTTGCGGCACATGGGACGCGAAAAAATCATGAGCAAAATTCCTTTTGCTTGGGAAGAAGCCCACCGTTTGTTAGGAATTGATGCCGTAAATCAGCCGATGCCCGTGCGCCCTACAGTTCACTATTCAATGGGGGGAATTCCTACTAATGTTAGCGGGCAAGTTCGCAGCAGTCCTGAGGGTTTGGTAGACGGTTTCTTTGCAGCCGGCGAAGCAGCTTGCGTGTCAGTTCATGGCGCCAACCGTTTGGGCAGCAATTCGCTTTTAGAATGCGTAGTTTACGGCAAAGTTACTGGCGCAACCATAGCACAGTTTGTACAAAATCGCAAGTTACCTGCCGTAGACGAACAGCGTTATATTACGGAAGCAAAAGAGCAAGTTCAGGCACTTTTAGAACGTCCGGGAAAATACCGAATCAATCAAGTGCGACAGCAGTATCAAGATACTATGACTGAGTATTGTGGTGTATTTCGTAGCGCCGAATTGATGCAGGAAGGTTTAAAGAAATTGGAGGAGTTAGAGCGACAATATGAGGAGGTTTACTTAGACGATAAAGGCAAGTTGTGGAATACGGAAATTGTGGAAGCTTTAGAGTTGCGGAGTTTGATAATTGTCGGAAAAATGATTTTAACTTCTGCTTTGAACCGGCAGGAAAGTCGGGGAGCTCATTCGCGGGAAGATTTTACTGAGCGCGATGACAGCAATTTCTTGAAGCATACAATGGCCTATTATTCGCCTGCAGGGATTGATTTGGCATATATGCCGGTGGCGATTACGATGTTTGAGCCACAGGAGAGGAAGTATTAAGCTAATGTGCTATGGTAGTTATCTTACTCTTCAATAAGTGAGATAACTTGCTATTTAAAAATCCACGAATCTAATTGCGTAGTTATGGCGCTGAATATATGAGCAAAGAAGCTAGCATAAAACTGAACGCCTCCGAAATTAGCCAATACTCTTGTGATGATTTATGTCAGATTCTTGAAAACGCTAAAGGAAATATTGTTTTAGAAATTCCAGGTATGGGCTATTGCCAATCATTCTTAGATCAAGCAGAAGTTTATTACAAGGCTTTATTCATAGGAGAAAATATAGCATCTTTTTGTAAAAACATTCATTGTGAACTAAATTACGACTACACTCAGCCAATTTATTTTGTATTTCAACCAAACAATATAGCGGGATTAGCACAACAGCTCATATGGCTTTTTCCTCCCAGTGATTTAGATTTAGACGATGACTATCCCGTGGATTTATACAATGAGTACGAGGAGTTTCGTGGTAATTTAGAAAACCGTATACTGAGATTTCCTGAACTTGGCGATCTGTATCGGGGAAATTGTGTAGCAGGACAAGAAGATTCCTATCATTATTCTTTGTATCGAGATTATTTTATAGAACTACATAGTAAATATCCTGAAGAAATTCATTATTTTTGGCGCTCAGTTCTTAGTAATGAGATAGGTTACGACTTTTATCTTTCTCAAAAATCTTGGATTGTTCCGCTAGGTGTAGATATAAAAGAATTGCTGAAGCGATATGGTGGTTTCAACAATGAAGTTCCCGATCTAGAAGCAGCAGAGTATTTGTCATTATTGAATTGCCCACCCATAGCTTTTCAAAATAAAAATCTGATAATTTTTCCAGAGTCAGACGTATATCAAGCTCAGAAATGTGCAGAATATATGTGGTTTGAAAGTCCGGAGTGCGACAAAATTAGAGATAATATGTGCGAAAAAATTATGAAGCTAGGTATAGATATAACAACGATACGGTGGGATTTTAATACAGCACAAAATCGCACCCAAATTCAAAAAATTTTACTATCTATAGAAGGCGATGTCTTGATAGTACAAGATCGGATAGCCCAGTATGTATTATTTCCCAAAACACTAAATAAAATTAAGCCAGAAGATGGAGAAAAATATCTTGAATCAATTTCCAAGCTATCTGAGAGTCTAAGGACACTCATTGGACGAACTACAGATATCGCCTGTCCGTGGGATAAACTTGATGACAATCAGTTTGAGGAGCTTTGTTATGATGTTGTTAATTACCGCCATCAGCCCAGTAAAATCTTAAAAATGGGAAAATCTCGCTCCCGCGATGGTGGTAGAGATATAGTATTTCACACAACAGGGCGCGCGGGTCAACCGCCTGTAAAATGGATTGTACAGTGTAAGCTGATTAGAGATGGTAGTTCGCTGGCGGGAAGCAAGGTTCAAGTTGCCGATCCAGTAGATCAATATGGAGCGGGTGGATTCTGTGTGATGACCAGCGGTGTTATTGATAGTACACTTTATGACAAGCTAGAAGGTGTTGCTCGTAACAGAGGTATTGAGATAGATTGGTGGTCTCGGCTAGAATTAGAACGTTTCCTAGCACGGCATACAGAACTGCGAGACAGATACTTTGGTAAAGAAATGGAAAATAAAAAATCGTCTCACAGCCCAAATGTACAGCTTAGTTTACTAGATATCTTGGATAATTCATCTTCAGAAAGTTCATAGATAACTTTTTTGTATTTGGTTTAGTTTAATGCAGTTGGCAGGAGCGATCGCATCTTCACCAATTCAAGACCGATCGCCCTTTTCCCCCATTCTCTCCCGCTATGTCACTCTCCAGCATTCTCCATCACTTCCTCCACAGATAAACTTAACGCCTGCGCCACTTGTTCGGCACTCAAACCCATTCCCAACAACCGGGGAATTGCATCCCTTCTTGCCTGAAATTCAGCTTGTCCTGCCTGTTCTGCACTCTCGGCTCTTTCCCGCTGTTGCTCCCCTCGCAATCTCTCCAATTGGGCCCTTTCATCGCCAATTAACAGCAAATTACCTTCCTCGTCCCACCAGCGCAGCCAAAGCATAGTTTGATTTTGATAACTGCCTTGCCAAAGTCCCAATTCTATGCCTAAAGATGCAATGGGAAAATGAGCGCGTTGATTGAGTTCTAACAGTTGATAATACCCCTCCATCAACCGATAAACTTCTAATCGACCGCTGTTAATTTCATAGATGCCGTAATAGGGAATTCGCATCACCTGTTCGTACACCCAAAACTTGCCCGGTTTGGTTATTACCCCTTCCTCAGTGCGAGATAAAGGAGTGCGATCGCGCTCTTCATCACCGTTCCCGCTCGCAAATTCCAAAGCAATTAACGGTGCTATGTGTTCTCGCCACAGCACGTAGGAACGGCGAATTTGACCGTCTAAATTAGGAGGTACATTGGGAACATAAAACCAATCAGGAGCTTCTGCACCTTTTTCCGGCGGCTCGGTTTCTCGCCAGTAAATGCCGCAGTCTTGACCGATCGCATATTGTCCGTCAGGATGCCGCTCCTGCAAAATTTGCCCGATCGAATCAGTTAAAATTAAACTCTGCGGATGCTCCTGAAAATTTTTCACAAAAGTACCGTCTGACTCTGGTAATTGAGTGTGGTCTGGAAAAGCAGGAGGTAGAACAACGCGGTCAACGCTTTGGGTCATAATTCCCTCCGAGGTCTTACCTAATTGGTAATTAGTAATTGGTAGTCGGTAACAGGACGCTGGGCGCGAGGTCTTAGAAACCCGGTTTCGACCTGTATCTGTCGTTGTTCAACCCAGATTTATCGTAGAAACCGGGTTTCTTTTCCTAAGCCCTGCCTAATTAAGAAGAAAGGGAGTAGTTTTGAGTTTAAATTATTAAGTATTTCACTTAATAATTTTTCACTGACCACTCGAACTCTTTCACTAAAAACTTTCCTTAAGGTGTCGGTAGCGCGCCTTCAGGACTAGGAGAAGCAGCCGGTTCGGGAGTAGCAGCCGCAGGAGAAGGCGAAGGAGTGCCAGTAGCTAACTGATTAATTTGGTCTTTATAGTTAGGAGGAGCTAACTCAGTAGCTCGATCAAACAGCGTTTTTGCCTCATCTGTTTTGCCCTGTTCCTTCAGCACGATCGCCTTTCCTAAAGTCGGGCGAAAATCTTTGGGATTAGCCTTAGCAGATTCGTCGTAAATGGCGATCGCCTCCTCGTAGCGCTTCTGCACAGCATAAACCTGTCCCAAAATCAACTGCACTGAAGTTACATCAACACTTTCCGGTTTCGCCAGGTTGGCAGCCGGAGCAGCCTTCAGCGTATCTTGCAACAGTCCGATCGCAGCTTCGGGCCGCTGCTGCACCAGCAGCAAATTCACCAACCCCTGCAAAGCCTTAATTTCCCCAGGCTTAGACGCTAAAATTGACCTGTAAGCTTGAGCAGCCCCTTCGCGATCGCCCGTGCGTTCCTTAGCCTGAGCCAGCAAAATTCCGTATTCAGTAGTCTCAGGATTCAGCGAAGCCAACTTTTCCAAAGGAGCGATCGCATCCTTAATGTCCCCCACTCCTTGGCCGATCAACTCCAGCCGCACCTGCAACAATCCCCGCAAAGCCGTTACGTTGTCAGGTTCCCGCTGCAAAACCAATTCGTATCCCCTAGCCTGAGCTTGCAGCAACTCTGATTGCTTCTCCCCTGACTGCGCCGTCTGAGTAGGTGTTGGAGTTGACGTACTTTGGGCTTGGCTGGCCTTGAGAATACTGTCCAAAATGGGAACCAGAGAAAATCCCAAAAAAGCGATGAGCGACAGCACCACCACCACAGTAATCAACCCACGACGCTTATTTGCTTTTTCCATAATTCAACTATCCCAACTTAAAATCTACTATTTTCTAAGAATTAACGCCTCGCCCGGGGGCGTGGGCCATTTAACTAGATCCATGCAACCATAAAAGTTCTTAACTTCAAAGTCCGAACGGACAAAGCAGCCTTTTACTTGCAGCTAATATGGTAACAGACCCACAACTCCATGCTAGCTAAACAATTTTGGGCACTCAGACCCGCAGCCCCAAGGACTGCGGTGTCTGTCCAATTTAGTCTGGTCAAGCTAAAAATTACCGAAAATATGGCGGATCAGGCCGTTAGGTAATTGGATTAAGTAAAATAGGCAAGCTGAATATCCTAAATGCTATTAGCCAGCAACTCCAGATCAGCGCGATCGCAGGATCGATCGGTCAGCAACTGCCCAAGTCCTTGATCGCAAGGATTTTAGCAGCCAGCGAACCGATCGGCACTCATAGCGTTGAAAGTTGGCGTTGACGGGTCAAAACCAGACCTCCGGGCGCAAGCCCCAAGTCAGGTGCTAGTAGTTTTTAAAGCAGTTTCTTCAGTTTATTCCTAATTTCCCTTAAGGGATGTGTCTCCGCTGCAAGGAGTTTTTATGAACCCCTCTCCCAACCGGTCTTCCAAATCGTCCAAATCTACTTCAACTCGCAAGGCTCAGCCCAGCGAAGTGGCCGTCAATCCGCCTAAAGATACAGATTCCATTCCTGAGACACCAGACGAAAGTTCGGTGCCTTCGGCGTTGGCTGCACCTATTGACCAAAATCAATCGGCAACGCCAACAGACGCCCCAGCGTCCAAGGATAGGCTGCAACGACCACGCCACAGTTCTGCCCTCGACAAGGACAAAACAAACCCACAAGACCAGCCCAGCAATGCTCCTGCACCCCCGGCGCCTGCAGCGTCTTCGACACCTGTCAGCGATACTCCAGCCCTAGCAGTCGCACCGCCCGCAAACGCCGAGCCACCCGCTAACGAAAGTCCGGCCGATGAGGACATACCCTCCGTCATGCGCCAACATCCCATTCCCCCCCCCAGCGAACCCAGACAGTACCGAGCTGTTGGTTTGGTGCGGGGCCGCTACACGCAATCAGAAGAGCAATTCACCCGGGGTATGCTCATAGCTGCCGACGGAACTGCCATCGACGCAGTTTTGCTGGGTAGAGTCATGAGTTTAGTCAAAAATCACCTGGATCTGGAACAAGAACACCTGTGGGTGGTCTATCCCCGCACCAGGCAAGAAGACGGCAACTTGCACGCCCAGATTATGGGAGTTTGGGAGCCGGAAACGCTTAAGAAACCCCCCGAACCGTCCTCTGATGAGGAAAATCCGGAAGCAGCGGAGATTGAGACTAGCGACGAAGCATCGACCGCATCTTTGCCGCCCTCGGAACCTGATGTTGAAGATGGGTATTTTTCGATTAGAGGTGAGGTGATTTATCAATCCCAAGACGAAGAAAAGTATGTCATCGTCAAAATCAAGCAAGCTCCCCGCAAGAATGACGACAAGATGAAGTTTTTTAAACTGAAACTCAAGGGAGATTTAGCAACAAAAGCGATCGGGTTTTTTTGGGATTTCCACGTCAAATTGAAAGCTGACAGTCTGATGATTGAGGAGGCTAATAATATTGGTGCCCTGCCGATTAAAAAGCGGAAATTCCCCCCTGGCAGTAAGCCGCCCGGTGGCTTCAAAGGAGGAGGGAAGCGTCCGTTTACTCCTAGGCCCAGCGGTGACGGTGCTCCTGTAGGGCGTCCTACCATCAAGTCCGCAGCCGCAGCAGCACCGCGTGTCCCGAAGGAACCTCTTCCTAAGCCGGTTAAGAAGCCTAAGCCGATCGAGGAATGAACCAATTTTAGATTTTAGATTTTAGATTAGTGTGTCCAAGACTAATTTACAACCGCTAAATCGCCAATCTAAAATCCTTTATTCGAGCCGGACTTGTGCGCCCCACAAATCTTGCGGGAGAAATACTCTGTCAGTGGGTAGGGGAGCAACTGGGGCCGTGAGGGTAAATTGACCCGCTTCAATTTGCTGCTTCAATTCCAATGCTACTTGCCGGGAGAGAAACATACTCGCAAGGGGGGCGGCCCGCACAGGTTTGCCCTCTATCAGGATGCGACCAGTCTTTAATTGAGCATAGCTGACTAAACCGAAGGTGGGACGAACGCGCCGGGGGATAGAGAAATCTACCACCGGCGCTACTATTTTTTTGTCTGATACTGCACAGTTGGCGACGACTGTTTCGTTTAAGACGGGAAAGGGGATGCCGACTCCCAGCATCAGTGATGGGCCGTAGTTTTTGAAGTAGCAGCCGCGCACCCATTTCGAGTTCATCTGTTTGGCGTCGCCGATGAGTGCGAGGGTAGCGGCCGGGCCGATGGGGGTGCGGTTGGGCTGGCGTTTTTGCAGGGGGAAGTGCTGGGTTCCTTCCCAGGTGATGTAGCCCTGAGCGCCTCCTAGGAAGATGCGGGTGCCGATGCCAATGATTTGGAGGTCGGGGTCGTTGAGCAGGGGAGACATGGCTCCAAGGTTCGAGTAGACGGCGTTGCCGAGGTTTGGTTGCAGGGGGCCGAGGTAGGTGAACAGCGGGCGATCGCCTCCATTGACCCCAACAATAAAGTTTTGATATGCGTTGCGGGGATTGAATAAATAAAACTGGTTGATTGTATCGCGGGTAATGGTGGTTTCAAAGGAGGCGCGGGGGTAGCAGTCTGTTACCTGCCCCAAGGCTCGCAACTGCACGGGTTTCCCGGCTATTAAGTCTTCGATGACGTGTCCGCCGCCCCGTTCGCGGGATTCTTCGCCGTCTTCGGCTACTTGGGTGGCTCCCAGGTACAGGTCTACTGCCCCGAAGCCCGAGTAGGCTAAAACGCCGTCTAGCCAGCACTGGCGGATTTTTATCGGCGGGTCGGTATGGCCGAGGTTGATGATTGCACCGGAGGATTCCATCGGCTCGAAGGTGCCTGCGGTAATCACATCGACTTCTTTGGCTGCTTGGGTAATGCTGGTTTCTTCAACTCTAGTTTTGAGTTCTTCGATTGTCCAGACGGTGGCTTTGCCTTGGCTGATTTTATCGTTGATTTCGTCGATCGATCTCATAAGACTATTTTAGATTTTAGATTTAGATTTTAGTGTGATGGAATGCCGATCGAGCGAATGCAGTTTTGGCGATCGACCTCCTTATTGGTCTTCGCTATAAATTAGCTACAAACTCTGTGTTTGCAATTGCTGGCTCACCGACTGCCGCCAATACCGGACAATAGCATTATCGTCCTGAGTTTCTGACATTTGTACTAGATGATTCAGCAAGGTTGCAGGCATAATGGGAAATGCGAGACTGTATTCGCCAAAAATATATCTGGGTTTTTGAAGTTGGTAAATTTCGACAGTTCCTCCCCTATATTCGCCCAATTTCAATAATTGCTAGCTGCTGATAAATTGATCATCGATTCGAGGATACACTGGTAAGATCGACTTTAATGACTAAAGCGGGCGGCCCCTCGTTTGAAATTCCAATTTTTTTACCGAGACTACTCTCAACATTTTGGACAGAGAAACATGAATCTTGTTCTGCACCTTGTTGTAAATCGGAGCGATTTTAACTCGTCGAACTAAATCCTTTAACTCTCACGTCTAACTCTTAAGTTAAAGCGGTAACGATGCGTTTCAGCACGCAATTTATGTTTTCGTGCAACTCGGACGGTATCATGATTTCTAACAATCCTCGACTGTAAGCAAATTTAGAGGCTCTGCGATCTCTAGATTCTACCAATAAGGTCTGATAAGTTGGTCAACTGATATTTAGTAAAACCCTTCTTTGAGTTGTTTTTAAACGTGGATTGCCAAGGGGTGCAACAGTCATCATCGATCGATTTCAATTATTGATTTTCAGGAGTGTGGCTTTCGGTATTATTTGGGATTTCTAATTTTTGTTCTGGCAGGCTTTCTGGCTTGCTATGTGTTACTCCTATAGATTCGTACTCCTCGTGAATAGCGGTGTCGATCGCTGCTAGGTGTCTGGGATTGGTCTGCCACTGGTTGAGAATGTCTTTAATTAAAACTTCTCTAACCCAAACTTGAGCGACAACGGTGAGAGGAAGGGCAAGCAATAGTCCTAAAAACCCAAAGAAGGTGGCGAAGAATACTTGAGCTATTAAGGTAACAGCCGGCAATAGCGCAACTTGCTGCGCCATAACGTAAGGGGTGAGGAGGTTGCTTTCAAATTGTTGAATTAGAAAGTAGAGGATGAACACAAAACCGGATTTTAAGGGAGAGTCTAAAAGTGCGATCGTCACTGGAGGAATGACGCTCAAGCCGGGCCCGATATTGGGTATTAAGTTCAGCAATCCTGCTAAAACAGCGTGAGCTAGGGCTAGGGGAACCTGCAATACTGATAAACCAATTAGGCTGAGAAAAGTGATGACGCTCATGCTAATTAAAGCACCGATGACCCATCGACCGAGGGCTATTTCGCATTCATCTAAGATTCCCTCGATTCGCCGCCGATAAAAAGAGGGAAATAGTTGGATAAATCCTTGTCGGTAAGATAAAGGGTCGGCTAATGTCATCAATGTCAAAACTATGACTAGCAAAAAGCTGAGAATAACGCCTAAGGTGTTGCCGACAAAGGCTCCTGCACCGCCGACGAGTTGATTGAATAGGGGTTGCAGTTGTTGGATAATGTCGTTAATATCAAGATTGGGTAGTCGCTGACCAATTTGTCCAGAAAAGCGATTTTCAATCTGATCGATCCACTCATTTAATTTTGCTATTCCTTGAGGGCCTCTTTGGGTAAGTTGTTGAAACTGTTCGGCAAAGGGTGGTACAATGATGAGGAATAATCCTACGAAGATCAGGACTAGGAAGCTAACTGATAAGAGTACGGCGATCGATCTTTTGAGTCCGAATTTTTGCAAGTAGCGTGCTAGTCTGTTTAAGGCGGTGGCTAAGACGACGGCGGCAAATAGCAGCAGTAGGGCCTGCCTGATTTGCCACAGGATGTAACAAGATGCGATGAGGGCTAATAAGCCCATCCACTGTCCTAGCTTCATTAGATTTTAGATTTTATATTAAGGAATAGGGTATTGGGAATGGCTGCTTGCTAATTGCTCTGCTCCCCAGACGCGATAAATCGCCTCTATACAAGATACAGCAGATGCGCGCGATCGCATCTTTAATCGGATACCCCTACTCGGACATTAGCATAAGCAGCCACCTCAATTCCCTTTTGCAAACACCTGCTGCGCTGTCAGCTTCAATTCTGGGAAAGTTGGGGAGTCAATACACTCGCCCCCTCGGAACAGTTTGACTTGGTATTCGCCGTCAATTAGTTGGTAAACCGAAAAGGTTGGTTGCTTGGGGTTGCCGATGAACCGTCTGCCACCCAATCCTAGATAATCTACAATCCAATATTCTTGAATACCCATTGACTCATATGCTTCAAGCTTTAGGGCATAATCATCCCCCCAATTAGTGCTAGTTACCTCGACGATTAGAGGGACTGATGAACCCATTGTGATAATAGATGATTTCTCCCATCGCGGCTCGTTGCCAATGGTTTGTTCGTTAAGTACAATAATATCTGGTTCATATCCCGATTCCTCGCGCATGGGTTTGATGACGCATTCTTTGGGGATGAAGTAGGGCAGTTGTAGCCTTCGGATTTCAAAGTTGAGATCGGCTAGGAGAAAACCTGTCAGTTTAGAATGTTTCCCTGTTGCTTTTGGCATCTCAACAATTTCTCCATTGTGTAGTTCGTAGTGGTGTCCTGAATTTTCAGGATACCAGTCAATGAATTCATCGAATGTTACTAATTCAGGTATGATTTGAATCATGGTCACTCCCTCAAGTGTAGTTTTGATAGCTGTACGGGGAATTAATATTTTGGCAAAAACATAGTCTTTAGACCAAGTAGCGATCGCACTTTTTGAGTGCGTCTCTACTGCTGCTGTTGGCGCGATCGCCAGCCGAGGATAGCAGCTAGGATGATACTGGGGGTAAAGACGGCGATTAGGGCGTTGAAGTCCGTAGAGGGTATGGATAAGCTAGGCCCTGCGTACTTGATGGCCAGGGAAAGGGCGGCGGAAAGGGTGAATACTTTGAGGATGGGGCTGATGTTGGTGTTCATGGCCGTGGTAGTGGGTTGGGCGATCGGTTTTGAGATTATTATTGCAAGTATGTGTTGCCGCTGGGCGGGCGATCGGCTATTTTCTGAGATACTAGGATAATTTGCCAGCGTTGAGTGTAATTGAAAATGGATCACGAAAATTTAGAGTTAATAGAAAATATTCGCCAGCAATTTGACAATACTCCTTTTCCCAGAATCCCGCTGGAACAATCTCCAAAAGACAACAGTGAATTGCTCTACATTCATAATCTTGTAACTGCTTACTACTTCAGAAATAGAAGAGTTATTAATACAGAAGGTAAAGTGATCCTGGATGCGGGATGCGGCACCGGTTATAAATCCTTGGTGTTAGCTATAGCCAATCCGGGAGCGAAAATAGTAGGCATTGATTTATCAGAAGAATCTGTGAAACTAGCTGAGCAACGTTTACAGTATCATGGGGTTGCTAATGCAGAGTTTTATGCTTTGAAGATAGAAGATTTGCCAAGTTTAGGGTTAGAGTTTGACTATATCAATGCTGACGAAGTTCTGTATCTCTTGCCCGATGCTATTGCTGGATTGCAAGCAATGAAGTCAGTTCTCGCTCCCGATGGCATCATCCGCACCAACCTTCACAGTTCAAATGGTAGAGCCGGAGTATTTCGCGCTCAAGCTGCTTTCAAAACAATGGGATTAATGGATGGAAGCCCGGGAGAAGTGGAGATAGAAATAGTCCGGGAAACAATGGAAGCATTACAAGATGAAGTAGGGCTTAAGGCATTTACCTGGAATTCCGATCGCGCGCAGGATCAGGGATGGATTATGGCTAACTATTTATTGGTGGGTGATAAAGGTTGTACCATTCCTGAACTGTTTGCACTTTTGAGAGCAACCGATCTAGAGTTTATCAACATGGTGGCTTGGCGCCGGTGGGAGTTGATGGATTTGTTCAAAGAGCCAGATGATTTGCCTCCGTTTTTGGCGATGAGTCTGCCAGAAGCTTCTCTGGAAGAGCGACTGCATTTATTTGACTTGTTACATCCCCTGCACCGTTTGTTTGATTTCTGGTGCGGCAATCCCGATCAAACTCAGGATGTTGTGCCCGTTGCGGAATGGACGGAGGCTCAATGGCGAGAAGGACGGGTACACCTGCACCCTCAACTGAGGACTTCCCAGATTAGGGAAGATTTGATGAATTGCATTGACAGCCAGACGGCGTTTGAGATTAGCCGTTATATTATTGTGCCAACTCTAGCGCCGGTGGCGATCGACACTACAATGGCTGCTTGCTTGCTACCTCTTTGGGATGGGCCACAGTCTATGGTGTCCCTAGTAGAACAGTGGCTCCAAATCCGCTCGCAGATCGGTGTTAACCTAAAGTCTGTTAGTGATGAGACTGCCTTTGAGGAAGTCAAGGAACTGTTGATTAGGCTGGAAGTCTTTCTGTATGTGCTTTTGGAGCCTTAGAGCCAGAAGTTGAGAAAAAAAATAGTTGGGGGTGATATTAAAGTGCGGATAACTGGGTAAGTTACATATAAGAGTTAGAAATCAAGCATCCCACCCCTCACGGAGAAAAGACTTATGAAGACTGAATTTAAAGCCAAGTTCCTGCAACACATCAACAAAAGAAGACAGGATCAAGGTTTCACACTGATTGAACTGCTGGTTGTTATCATCATTATCGGTATTCTTTCGGCTATTGCTTTGCCTTCCTTCCTCAGCCAAGCAAACAAAGCCAAGCAGACAGAAGCCAAGCAGTATATCAGTTCAATGAACAAGGGTACGCAGGCTTACTTTGCAGAAAACACCAAGTTTACAACAGATGTCGGTGTGTTGGGTCTTGGTCTCAAAACTGACACCACCAACTATACATACACCCTTAGCGATGCTGGTACGGGCACAAACGGCGGATCAACTTCGGCAGCAACTCCTAAGAGTCTCAATACACTGAAGGGATATGGAGGAGCTGTAGCAGTGACAGCGCCCGATGCTACAGGGGCTTCAGGCACACAGACAATCCTTTGTGAAACGACGGGTGTTGGAGCACCTGCAACTATTGCTCTTTCTGGTAGCAATAGTGTTTGTCCCGGCGGTATGACGATCGTTACTAAGTAACAGCTTGTTACACAAGCCATGCTTGTGAAAAAAAACGAAAAAGCGGGTTAGCGTTATCTATGCTGCCCGCTTTACTGTAGATAGGAAACTGATTTTATTGGCTGAGCTTATGATTTCTGACAATTTATTAGCACTGGCGCCCGATTGGCAGCAAACAGCCGAGCAACTCCTGCTTAAAGAAAATTACGCTCAGGCAGCAATCCTCTACGAACAGGCAATTACAGAGCAACCAAGCGTTAAATCTTACTACTGGCACTTAGGATTGATGTTGCTGTTGCAAGAACAAGAAGCAGAAGCTCAAACAACTTGGCTGCTGGCAATGGCTGAGGGTGAATCTGAAGAAATTGAACTCTGGACAGCAGAACTGTTACAAGTGCTGGAAGCGGAGGCTGAACGACAACGGCTGGATTTGGTAAATTATGAAGTAGCTTGGGCGATTCGGCAGCACATCCGAGAAATCAATCCAGGGGATATTAATAACCTGTTGCATTCGGTGGGACTTTCCATCCTGCGGAAAACTTACAGAGGCGAAGAATCAGACGCTTTGGGCACGATCGTCGAGCTTCTGAAGTCCGAGGCTCCAATAGCATTAGACTACGACCTCTTGCTGCAAGTCTGGAAGACCGTTTTAGACGTTGCTCCATTCCACCCTTCATCATTTGAATTTACAGAAGCTTGTTTGAACCATGTTAAAGAACCTCTACCTGTCATTGAAAATTTACTTTACTTTGCTTATGACATCTCATATTCAGGAAAGCAATTTCACTTAGCGACCCGTTATGTGGAACTCGCCTTGCGGTTAGAAGCTAAACACCAAGAAGTTTTGCGTGCCCTAGCTAGTTTTTACCAAGATATAGGAAATTTTTATCAAGGGATAGAAACTGCTAAGATTTGCTACTCAGTGATGGAACAGTTGGTAGATAAAATTTTTGCCAATCACTTGCTGCTGCGCGGACTGATGCTGGCTGGTGGTAATTGGGAAGATTCTTGGTCAGCGTTTGAGACACACAAATTAATGATGAGGGCTATTATTGAGGAACATCCGACTAATCTGGATTCGGCTGCTGCGCTTCGCTTGATGAGTTCGTTATTTTTCTTTCCTTACTTTGAAGATCAACCTCAAGAAGCTGGGATAATTCGCATCCAAATTGGTAATCTTTTTCAAGCAAATGTTGAAAATTATGCTAAGCCAATAGTAGAGAAGTGTCGCCATCGCTCCTTGCCTCTGCTTCAGGGAGGTAATGAAAAAAGACGTTATAAAGTTGGTTATTTATCTTATTGCTTACGTAGTCATTCTGTAGGATGGCTGGCACGCTGGTTGTTTGAACATCACGACCGCGATCGCTTTGAAATATGTGCTTATCTAATTGGAGCCAAACTGACAAATGATCCCATTCAGCAATGGTATATTGGTAAAGCTGACAAAGCTTATAAACTAGGTATTTCAGGTATTGAAGCTGCTGAAAAAATTTACGAAGATGAAATTGATATATTGATCGATCTTGATAGCATTACGATGAATACTAACTGTGAGGTAATGGCAATTAAGCCTGCCCCTGTACAAGTTAGTTGGCTGGGGTGGGATGCTTCTGGCGTACCAAATGTTGATTACTATATTGCAGATAATTACGTTTTACCGGAATCAGCACAGGATTACTATGCGGAAAAAATATGGCGATTGCCTGCCACTTATCTAGCAGTAGATGGTTTTGAAGTGGGAGTGCCAACGGTTCGACGCGATCTGCTAGATATTCCTAGCGATGCAGTCATATACTATTGTAGTCAGATGGGATACAAGTACAATCCCAACACAGCTCGGCTGCAAATGCAAATTATTAAGGCAGTCCCCAATAGCTACTTTGTAACTAAATGGTTTGCTGAGCAAGAATCTCTAAAAAACTTTTTTATTCAGATTGCGGAATCAGAGGGGCTAAGTGCGGATCGCTTGCGATTTTTGCCTCACGCTCCTTCAGAGGCAGTACACCGGGCTAATTTAGGTATTGCTGACGTGGTGCTAGATACTTACCCCTATAACGGAGCTACAACAACAATGGAAACTCTGTGGATGTGCATTCCTTTGGTGACACGAGTAGGGCAACAGTTTTCTAGTCGCAACAGTTACGGAATGATGATGAATGCTGGTATTTTGGAAGGGATTGCTTGGACTGATGAAGAGTATGTAGAATGGGGTATTCGTTTAGGGAAAGACGCAGCTCTGCGGCAGCAAATATCCTGGCAACTGCGGCAGTCACGACAAACTGCGCCTCTGTGGAATGGCAAGCAATTTACGCGAGAGATGGAGAAAGCATACGAGCAAATGTGGCAGATATATCTTGACAAAAATCCTTGATGGTGCTGATTCCCGTGAGTAGTTTGTGCAGCCAGTTGCTGCACAAATTCACTACATTCATGAGTAACTCTCCTTCATAAAACGGTCTAGTTCTAATGAGGGAATATTCTCGGCTTTTGCGTGAGCGATAGCTTTTTTATTCTCATCCTCCAATAAAATTCGACCGTAAAGTCGAGGTATCAAAGCTGACCACTGAATTTCGCTCAACTGTCCAATCAATGAAATTTCTGGCCCGCCGGAAACATCTAAATCTTCTTGCATTAAAAGACTGATCGCAACGCTTGAGAAAGCGAGATTAGCATCTTCGTCAGAAATGTTACTGTGGTCTACCAGGAGAGTCATCTTCCTTTTGTCTGGGTGAGTTGCGATCGATCTCACCACTCGTTCCAATTCTAAACCAAGAGACTCTTCTGGCTGCGACCAATCTGGAAAAACAATTAGATTAATATCTTTCAAGTTTAAACGCACTAGAGTTGCGTCAATCAGTGCTGAACTAATCGTTTTCGCCATTTTTGACCAAGAGAACTTTTTAGCTTGTTCCAACCCAGCCGCAATTAATGAGTTGCGAACCTTCGGTTTTTGTACCTCGCAAAGTGCATTAGCCAATCCATCAACATCATCATCCTTCACATATAATGCGGCTTCGCCTGCAACTTCTGGAAGAGAAGAATTAGGACAAGTAATGACTGGACAACCGCAGGCTATCGCCTCCAGTATAGGCAAGCCAAATCCTTCATATTTCGAGGGATAAACCAGTGCAACAGCACCAGCATAAGCTAATCTCAACTCCTGATCATCCAGTTGCAGCTTGTGAACTACAGTACCTAAAGTATAATTTCTCAACTCTCCTTCTAATAGAACTCCACTCCCCGTACAGACAATCTCAAAGCCCTCTTTGCTGGCAATTTGAGCAAAAGCTTTGAAGAACAAGATACTATTTTTATAATCAGCGCCTCCACCTACTGAAATAAAGTAGGGTTTGGAGATACCATATTTATTTTTAAAACCATTAATATCTTCTTGACTAGCCGGTGAAAAAAGACTTTGAACTCCACACTGAGCTACAGTTACAGACTTAGAGGCAGTTTCTGGAAA
Organism: Microcoleus vaginatus PCC 9802; assembly: GCA_022701275.1. Classification (NCBI taxonomy): domain Bacteria; kingdom Bacillati; phylum Cyanobacteriota; class Cyanophyceae; order Oscillatoriales; family Microcoleaceae; genus Microcoleus; species Microcoleus vaginatus. The sequence continues at coordinate 1,603,372 of CP031740.1, read as the reverse complement.
AAACTTTGTTAAGTCACTAGCTGTATTTTCCGAAATAGTAATATAAGCAGAAGCATGGTGGATAGCATAATGTTTCTCCTTCCACATAGGTTCTTGATTCAAATTTGCTCCCACCACTTCGGGAATCATGTCATAGGCCATGAATACAGAGGGAGTAGATAGGGGTGTTGTGTAGTAAGTTGATATAAATAAGTCGGCACCTATTTCATCACATACTTGCTGTAACATTTCCCGGTCAGCATCAGTTTTACTGTAGTCATAAGCAGGCACGGTGCAATACCTAATTCCCGCAATTTTTGGCGAGGTTCCCACCCGATCCAATACTATTATGTGCTTGGCAAAACCATTTTCAGCCCATTCTTCTAGTAGCGACCTCCAAACACGGGAAATTCCTGTTTTGTACATTTGAAAGAATACACCGTCAATCAGGATTGTTAACCCGCTTCGCGAGTCGCCTTCCTCTTCTATTTCAGCAAGTTGTATCTTTCCTGCCTGTTGAATATTAGTAATTTTGCTAACAGCTTTTAAGAAGTCATGCTGTAAAAGCGACGCTTTATTAACCGCTGCTAATCCTCCTTTTGCCAATTGTTGAAATAAATCGTCCGGCAATTCTTTTTCTGTCAGTAAATGCAGAGACGAACCATTCGAGTAGAAATTCAGATTAAATTTAGTAGCAATTATGGAAAGAGCTTTAGCTGTGTAAAGAGAAACGTGCTGACCTTCGTGAAGCACGTAGTACCACCACTCATCGGGTTTAGGATTGCTTTCGGGCAGCAATTCTGTGCTCAATAAAATATTTCGGGATTTTTTTAACAAATTTTCCAGCTCATCTATGGGGTGAACCAGATGCTCAAATACTTCAAATGCCGTGACTAATTCAAATGGGTTATTTGCGGTTGCATCACTCTCAAATCCTTGAGCAAATATATTTTGACAAAACTTGTCTAGCCAGTAAAAGTCAAATCCCGCATCTCTCATCAGCCTGACAAATAGACCATAGCCACCGCCGTAGTCGAGAAATCTTGCTTGATGATTAAAGAAGTTAAATAATAAATTTTGGGTTATTTGTGAAAATGACAAATTTCTGAACGCTAAGCCAACATCACTGCTCGCTATTGGCTGAGAATAAGCTTCCTCTAACCAGTATGGTTCCTCAGTTTGAACAAATCCGCAGTTTGAACATTGAAAATAATCTACATCATATTTTCCCATAACTTTACCCTGGGCAAAATGATGGGAATCGGATTCGCAAACTTTGCATTTAAGTGGCATATAATATAGTAAATTTATAACTTATTGTAACTATTAGCTCTATTTTTTTCCTTCTATTGTCTGTCGCGCCTGCCCCAAAAGCTCCTTATAATCAGCTCTGTCAGGATACAACTTCACCAAGTTCTCCAAAGGCTCGATCGCCCCTTTCCCATTATTCATCTGCAACCGCACATTTGCCAACCCCTCCAGAGCCGTCTGATTCTGAGGTTCCCGCTGCAAAACCGTTTTATATCCCCGTTCCTGCGCCGCCAGCAGAGATTCCTGGGAAACAGCCACAGGCGTCTGCTTTTGCTGGTGCTGGCTGCTCAAACCGCTGCTGAACAGACTGAAAATACCAAAAATAGCAGAACCACCAAACGAAACCATTGATACTAACGCAAAAATCTGCTTAGTTCGATCGCCCTTATTAACGGGACGAGGGCTAGATTTTTTCTGTATACTTTCCATTGCTAACTCTTGGCCTCGCTGTTTTCCCGGTACTCGCAAAGCACCTATCTCTAGATTGCCCAAGTTCGATCGCAAAACGATCGCCCTTCGCCATTTAAAATTTGAGACCAATTCTAGCCCCGCACACAACACCAGAGATTTGTCAAGGACATTTAGGTAATAATAACACGCGGGCGATTGAGATCGGTGAAGGGCGATCGCACCCTGACTTTTTAGCCGTTACTCTCAGGCAACTGACCAAACTGATCTCGGTAACGCGCTAGCAAAGATTCGAGTTCAGCAGCACGCTGGCGTTCCGCTTCTAGTGCTGAGGGTAATTCATCAGGAAGCAGTAATTTTTATCCATTATCTTTCCGATCAAAACCGATGAGTTTTCCATCTATTTCTAAACGCCGTTGCAGCACTTCACAGCGACTTTTAGTAATTAATTGATAGCTATATTCCTGTTGGTAGTATTGAGATCGATCGCCCTTTTGAATTCCTTAATTGCCTCAACATGACTCGGCATATTAACACACCTGACGAGTAAACCAATATGGAGTTCTGGGAGCAATTGGGAACTCGCAATCTCTTCGTATCCTTGCTGTCTGAGAGCATACAGAGACAGTCGGCTGTTATCCCAAAACCCGACTTCAGGGATTTGCAGCCGTTTGTAAGCCTCTAGCTTATCAATTCCACCGCCAGTGGCTACTACTTCGATCGCTAAATATGGACGTTCTCTGTCAGTACCCAATTCGTAAGACTTGTCTGCTTCACACTTCACCAGTCGCGATTCATTTTCTAATGTCCGAGACTCCGTAGGGGTGAAATCGATTCCTGCCGCCATCATGTAAGTTTCTACCAACGCACCGATACGTCCCTTGGCTGTTTCGTGTTTTCTTCCAGGCCTTTTCTGAATCTCCAGTATCCCATCTAAAAATAACAGCCGAACCCCTGGAATATCGAGCATGGGTTCTAAGGTTTTGAATTGTTCCCAAGTTAACCCTGGAAATAGCAACGGCTGATCTAATTTCTCTTTTAAGGTTGTTGCAGTCATGGCGCTCCTTAATTCCCAATCGAAAATCTCAACTCTAAAATCGATCGCTCTGGCTCCTTGATTCCCAATTATTCAATCGAAAATCTAAAATCGAAAATCTAAAATTGAGCGACCTCCCACACCTTCAAATGCCATCAGGATCGATACCCTGACTTCTCAAGTATGCCATTAGTCGATCGGCGCGCTGGCGTTCTTCTTCGGCGCGCTGGCGTTCCTGTTCCACCCGTTCGGCACCCCACAGCAGCAAATGCCCATTCTCATCCCACCAGCGCAACCAATAACCCGTTCTCTGAGATTTTTCACCTTCCCAAAGCCCCAGAAATAAACCCATTGATTTTATCCAGAATCGCTGATTAGCATCCGGTTCTTGCAGTTAGTATTCTCCCGATGTCGAGAGTCTGTACCCTTCCAACACTCCCGATTTCGGTTCAAAAATCACATAAATCGGTACTTGCAAAATTCGCTCGTAAAACCGCCATTTTCCTTAAGGATATCTCGGTTTATTTGAATATTCACTACTGTCAGTATCCGATAAAAATTCCATCACTACTGCGGATACTTCTCCCTCAGCATGGGGCGTATAACTGCGGCGAACTTCTCCGGGTTCTGCTGGCAATACCGAGGGAACCAACACCCAATCTGGTGCTTTTACTACTGTTTTGTCATTGACTTTGGCACATAGTCCAAAATTGGAAGCTATTAGCATTGAAGCTAGGATAAATTCTGCCAGATCCAAGGCTTCTCGCAGGGCGGCGGCTAAAAGTAGTTGGTCGATGTTTTCCAGAGGATCGTCTGGTAATTTAACGTCATCTGGCAATTTTTCCCAAGTTACAGTATACGGATTTTTGGTTGCGTCCGGTTTCGATAATGTTTGCGTCATTGGTTTTCCTTGTTGCGAGAGAAAGACTTTTTTGTTAATAGGATTTGGACAATAACTTTAATGCCGGGCGCGAAAGCCGCACCTGATTAACTAGCTGTAATCGGAGTGCGTATTGTCCACCTTACTAACTAGAGGAAGTCGCGAATCTTGTAATGGCAGTTATTCCATGATACCCTGTTTTAAGGGGTATTTTCGGGAGCCACTGGTTCTGGTGATCTGGCAGTTTTAGAAGGTATAACAGGCAGTTTTTGCTGTTTGTTCAAGCTGAGAAATCCAGGCTCTATTGATTGATTTCTGGCAGGTGTACTCGCATTTACTTTCTCAGAAAGGGGAGCTAATGTTTGAGTTACTTTAACTTGGTGTCGTAGTTGTTCTGTCGAGCCCAATAAGCCTCCCAATCCGTTGAACAACCTGCGAATGTTATGGCGGAAAGCCGGATCTCCTGTCAAATCATCCACATCGGAAGTAATTTTCTGGACGTTCTGAAATGTAGCTCGTGCAGAATCTAGAGTTTGCTGCAATAATAGCAAAGTCGTGGGATTGTTTACCTGGCTGGATAAATCTCGCAAACTACCAGAAGCTTGGGCAGCATTCGCTGATAAAACTTCTAAATTGTTCAGTAATTGTCCTTGGTTGATTCGATTAATTGTGGGACTCAAACTGCTGACTGCTACCTGCAGTTCCTGACTGCTTTGATTCATATTATTCAGAGTTGAGACTAAACTGGCGCGGTTGGTTGTTACTAAAGAATTGAGTTGGTTGGCTGTTAATGTAACTTGATTAGCGGCTTGAGTTACTGAATTAGCAGAATTTATCGCAGCGGCAGATACGGCTTTTGTGGAAGTGTCCGCCGTAGCTGCTACTTTAGAAACATCAGCGGCGACTGCTGATATTTCCGTCTTGAGCGATTGATTTAAGGTGCTTGCTTCTCCCTTTAAGGATTGATTTAAACTGCGGGCTTCCCCCTTTAAGGATTGATTTAAACTTCCTATTTCGGTTTTTACAGATTGATTTAAGCTCCCAATGTCTCCCCTTACAGATTGATTTAAAGTTTTTATTTCCGCTTGGGCAGTTTTAGTTAAACTCGATAAATCTTGGGTGAGTTTAGCTGCACCTTTAGCGGTGTTGGCTGTATTCTCGGCAAGAGATTTAATATTGTTAAACAGCGCGGGGTCAGTGTAGAAATTAGCTAGGCGGACTGTGGATCGAATAAGTTCGTCGATAGTGACTCCAGCTTGACCTTTTAAGCGCGAATTGTTGCAGACGATCTCAGGGGGACAGTCGGCACTAAGGGGATTGGCGGTAAGTAATGATTCTGGCAAAATCGAGTTGGGCGTAATGTCGATCGACGATTCGCCAATTAAACCGGATTTATTCGCTTCGATCGTAACATCCCGGGGAATCACTAAAGTACCGGGGGCAATCTCCAGCGTCACGTGTACGCCGTTGGAACCCGGTTGGAGGGCGGTAATTTTACCGACTGCAACCCCACGATACCTGATGGGCGTGCCTATTTGCATTCCTTGGGCGCTGCCAAATTCTACGGCGAATTTGTAGCTGCGGTTCCCTAGCTGCACGCCCCGCAGCCACAGCACTAAGCCGCCAAATAAACCGATTCCTACTAAAATTAAGAGCCCGACAGAACCTTCTCTTACAGTTCGCGATCGCATATTACCTCCTTAGTCATTGGTCATTAGTTATGGGTTATTAGTTATGGCTTATTAGTCATTGAGCATCATTTTTAGGGGATGACCCGATAGATTGTAGGTATGAGTTTAATTGAGTGGGCTAAGTCATTAATGATTGCTGTGAATGTATTTACTTGTTGAACGTTTAAAAGGTTTCGAGTGTAAGCTCGTCTCAACCAGTGTTGACTTTCATATAAAGAACCTCTAGCTATCTTGACAAAGCGTCTGTTGTCTTGATAACTGCCTCGTCCCACTCCTTCTGCTATGTTAGCACCGATGCTATCGGCTGAACGGACAATTTGTTTGCCGATCGTATCTTTGGCAAATCGTTCCCAAGTCTTAACAGTTTGCCAAAATTCATCTGCTAGTCGTTCTGATAATTTATAAACTCGCCATTCCTGAAAACTTTTTGTTGCCATATTACCCTCGACCTTAATGACTAATGACTGCTGAGTAATGAAAGTTCACTAATAACAATTGACTATCCAAGCGCTGGAATTGGCCCAGTAACACTGCCGCTAAAAAATTGTCTGATCAGTAAATTATCGGTCGATGCAATGTCATTGACAGTTCCCTCCCACTGCACTTTGCCTCGATAGAGAAACACGATGCGATCGGCAGTGCGGCGGATGGTACTGTCTTGGTGAGTGACGATCGCATAAGTGCTGCAAACACCGTTAGCCGCCTGCAACTCACGGATTAAATCTTCAATTACCGTCGAAGCGATCGGATCTAAACCCGCCGTCGGTTCGTCGTACAGCAAAACCTCTGGATTATCCCTGTCATTATCAGGATTCGCCATGATAGCGCGGGCAAAACTTACCCGCTTCCTCATTCCCCCAGACAACTGCGCCGGATAGCGTTCGCCAATTCGCGGCAAACCCACCATCTCCAACTTTTCCTCCACCAATTCCCGAATGCGGCGGCGCGGCAGCTTAGAATGCTGGTAAAGTAAAAAACCGACATTCTCCTCCACCGTCAGCGAATCAAACAAAGCCGCTTGCTGAAAAACCATCCCAATTCCGATCGGATCTGCCACGTCGTCCACCCATCCGACCCTGCGCTGTCCCTGAACAAAAACCTCACCGGCATCCGGGGCCAACAAACCCGCAATTATCCGCAGAATCGTAGATTTCCCCGTCCCGGAAGGGCCAATAATTGCCAGGGCCTCTCCCCGATAAATCCTCAGATCGACTTGATCGAGGATCGGGTTCTGGCCGAAGGACTTACTTACCCCCTTGAGTTCGATTAGTGGCTCAGGCATAAGATGTTATCAATAAGTTGTCAGTCCTCAGTCATCAGTCTACCTAATGACTCATCACTCATGACTAATCACTAATCACTTAAATTGACTGCCAGAACCAAAACTCTCTTGTATTGTAAATTTGTCAGCTCGAGCTGTTCCAATACCCTTAAGACTAATTAACCATGTCAATTAGTTCACTTCCTAAAGCCCTCCGCGTCTTGGCTAAAGCCAAGCAGGTTTTTGCCCAATCCAGAAATCCTTACCCCCCTTCTTTGCGGAACGGGCGAGTTCACCAGTGGTTTAAGTGGTTAGCCCCCGGACTGTTAGTGAAACGGTGGCTGCTGATTAGTGCTAGCGGCGTGGTACTTGCCACTTTGGGTTTAGCGATTTGGACTGGGATGACTCCCATTTTCTTCTTATTGCAATTGTTGAGAAATTTTTTGGCGTGGATTGCGGAAGTTGTTCCTAATTACGTGTCGGGCCCGATCATCATTGCTGGCGGGATTTTATTAATTCTGTGGGGACAAACTCGCAGTTTGAACTCTATTACCCAAGTGCTGATGCCCGAAGGCAACGAGGAACTGGTCGATCGACTCCTCCACCACCGTCGCTTGCACCGCGGCCCGAAAATTGTCGCACTTGGGGGCGGTACGGGCCTTTCTAATTTGCTCAGGGGATTGAAGGATTACAGCGCTAAAATCACTGCTATTGTCACGGTGGCGGATGATGGCGGGTCTTCCGGGCGGCTGCGGCGGGAAATTGGGGTATTGCCGCCGGGAGACATTCGTAATTGTTTGGCGGCTTTGGCAGATGAGGAAAAGTTATTGACTGAGTTATTTCAATATCGTTTCCGGGCTGGTGACGGTTTGGTGGGTCACAGTTTTGGGAATTTGTTTTTGACGGCGATGAGCGATATTGCTGGAGATTTGGAACAGGCGATCGCGGCGAGTTCTAAAGTTTTAGCAGTGAGGGGAGAGGTGCTGCCGGCTACTCTGAGCGATGTTTCTTTGTGGGCAGAACTCGCTGACGGCCGCAGGATTGAGGGGGAGTCCAGCATTACAAAAGCTAACGGGCAAATCCTCAAAATAGGCTGTAATCCTGCTAATCCTCCGGCATTACCTAGGGCTGTGGAAGGTCTTCGGGAAGCGGATTTTATTATTATTGGGCCGGGGAGTCTTTATACGAGTGTCATTCCGAATTTGTTGGTGCCGGAAATTGCTGATGCGATCGCCAACAGCGAAGTTCCGCGCATTTATGTGTGCAATATTATGACTCAGCCGGGGGAAACTGACGGATACAGTGTTGCAGACCACATTCGGGCGATCGACCGCGCTTGTGGCAGGGCGCTGTTCGATGCTGTAGTCGTTCAAGGAAAAGTCCCTTCTGCAAAGGCTTTGATCCGCTATTCTCAGGAGGATTCTTATCCGGTGGTACTCGATCGAGAAGCCGTGACGCAATTGGGGCGACGAGTTGTCATCGCCAATGTCATGGATGAAGATGAAAATACGGGTTTAATTCGCCACAATTCGCAAAGGTTGGCGGGGATGTTGCTGCGTTGGTACGGCCGCGCGCAGAACATTTAAGCTGCTGACTGCTGAATGTTCAATGTTGAATGTTTACTGTTTACTGTTTACTAATGTTATTAGTTATTAGTTATTGGTTATTGGCAGCCACCAGCGAGTAACAAATAACAAATAACCAATCATAAATGACTAATGACTAATTATTGAAATGAAAACTTTGCTTTCAGATTCTGAGGCTACGCGCAAGTTTGGTGTTGCGTTAGGCCGATCGCTCCCTCCCGGCACTGTAATCTTATTACAAGGAGATTTAGGTGCAGGCAAAACTACATTGGTTCAAGGTATCGCTGAAGGTTTAGGAATCTCGGACTCGATTGAGAGTCCTACTTTCACACTGATTAACGAGTATTTTGGAGGTCGAATTCCGCTGTATCATCTAGATTTGTATCGACTAGAACCCGAAGAAGTGGAGGCTTTGCACTTAGAAAGTTATTGGGACGGGTTAGAAATGGATTTGGGAATTGTGGCGATCGAATGGGCGGAAAGATTGCAGTACAAACCAGAAAATTATTTGCAAATTTCTTTAAGTTATCTAGATAACGGGCGGCAAGCTGAAGTAATTGGTAATGGCGATTTATTGGATTGGCAATGGGAAAATTGAGCGAGTGCGATTCCCTACCCTTCGGGAACCTCTGCGGGAAGATAGCTTCGCTCGCGCGTACTTACTGCGGACGGTTGACACGAATTAATTTGCCTCTCAAACTTTCTTCACCAGCAATAGCATCATTGATGCGTATTGCCAACATTTCTACATTCCGATTTTTGGTACAAACAATAATACCAGAGTGGTCTGGCTGTCGGTTGTGCAGTCCGATAAAATCAAACCGATTTAATGTCAAAACAGCTCTATCTTTGCTTATAGCAAATGCTAGCACCTCTGGATCTGGAATCCCAAGTCCTGCTTTTCCTGCTTCCTGAACAGTCAGGATATTGTGACCAAAAGCGCGCAGCAATTGCACAACGGGCAAAGGAAATTGTTCGTCTGCATACAAATTCAGCATGACTCAGGCTTCCTCATTCTTGCAGATTGCTTCTTCGATTTCCTCCAGATGTGCATCAGCATAAGTCCAAACATTGACTAGATCGGCCGCGCTGAGATGGGGATAAAATTGTAGAAGTTCAGCATCGCTTGAACCTTCACGGCGAAAACTTTCAAGCAGCCAAACTGGGATGCGAGTTTTGGCAATGCAAGCATCGCCGCCACACACGTCGGGAGTTTTGGTAATTCCTGGCCAGCTATTGTTTAAACTTTGGGCTAAAAGTCTGATGACTTCAGCTTTCTCAGTCGGAGTTAAGGCCAGGAGTTGTGTTTCTAGTTCTTCGATGAGCATGGGTAAAATCGCCTTTGCGATGCAGGAATACCCAATTATAACACTTGAGTTAAATTCATGCTTGCTCAGCGTCAAATCTCAAGGCTTCTCCCCTCACATTTGTATCCAATTTACCATTCTCAAAAACAACTTTTCCTCCAACAACAGTCACAACTGGCCACCCAGTCAAACTCCAACCTTCAAAAGGACTCCAGCCGCACTTAGTCACCATTTCTTCTCGCACGACGGGTCGATAATTTTCCAAATCTACTAATACCAAATCGGCATCAAAACCCGGAGAAATAGCCCCTTTGTTGGGAATCTTATAAGCCTTAGCAACGGCTGCCGACATCCAATTAGCAACTTGTGCCACTGTACATCTTCCTTCTACTGCTTGCGTCAGCATCAAAGGCAAAGAAGTTTCGACTCCGGGCATTCCTGATGGCGTATTTGGATATTCTTGAGCTTTTTCTGCTAATGTGTGCGGCGCGTGGTCAGTGGCGATAAAATCAATTACGCCGTCGAGTAAAGCTTGCCAAAGTATTTCGTTATCGCGGGGTTCGCGCAAAGGCGGATTCATCTGAGCTAAACTGCCAATTTTTTGATAGGCGCTGGTATTTAACAACAAATGCTGGGGCGTCACTTCTGCTGTCACCCAACTCGGTTTTTCCTGACGCAACAACTCAGCTTCATCCCCAGTTGAAAGGTGCAGAATATGCAGACGCCGCTGATACTTATTAGAAAGTTTTAATGCTAGCTGAGTTGCCAATAAAGCTGCTTGATTGTCTTGAATTTGGGAGTGCACGGTAACATCGGAAATCCCGGCAAATTCCTGACGCCTCTGGTTGATTCTAGCTTGGTCTTCTGCGTGCACGGCAATTAGTCGATCGCCCTTGGCAAAAATCGCCTCTAAAGTTGCTTCTCCATCGACCAAAAGCTGCCCGTGCATCGAACCCATAAACACCTTAATTCCCGGAGTCGGATTCGCATTCAACAAATCCGGCAAATTCTCGGGCGTTGCACCAATAAAAAAGCCGTAGTTCACCAAACACTTCTCGGCAGCGCGGCTTAGTTTATCATCTAAGGCAGCTTGGGTTGTGGTCAGAGGTCGCGTATTCGGCATTTCCAGAAACGATGTCACGCCGCCTTTAGCGCAAGCACAGCTAGCGGTAAATAAGTCTTCCTTGTGTTCTAAACCCGGTTCCCGGAAGTGTACCTGGGGATCAATTACTCCGGGTAACAGAGTTAAGCCTTTGGCATCTATTTCTCGATCGCCCGATTCGACAATTTCAGCAGCAACTTTGACAATTTGGCGATCGCAGATTTGCACATCTCCTACCAAAAACTCACCATTGGGCAAAAGAATGCGAGCGCGACGGATTAACAAACTTGATTTGGGAGTCATAAGATATCATTAATTGAGTAAACAGCGTGCTAGCATGGAAGCATTATTAAGTTTATAATTCGTATCCAGCTCAGTCACTACAATACCCTATGACTCGTCTAGACAAGTCAGCCGACGAAAAACCTCCGCAAGACACCGAAAATCCTTGGATCGAAGGAATTAAGACGATCGGCTTAGCAGCATTCTTGGCCTTTGGCATCCGCACCCTGGTTGCCGAAGCTCGCTACATTCCCACCGGGTCGATGCTCCCAACCCTACAAATTAACGATCGATTAATTATAGATAAGGTGAGCTATCGATTCCAAGATCCCCAGCGAGGAGATATTATAGTGTTTATGCCTCCAGATCCAGCTAGTTTGTGCACGGGACAGCCGCCACCGATCAAAGATGCCTATATCAAGCGAGTGATCGGACTGCCGGGGGACAGTGTGGAAGTCAGAGAGGGAAAAGTTTTTATTAACAAGCAGCCGCTACAGGAAAAATATATTGAAGAAATTCCGCAGTATCCCTACGGGCCTGTAGTTGTAGCTCCAAATTCTTACTTGGTGCTCGGCGACAACCGCAACGCAAGCTGTGACAGTCATTACTGGGGCTTTGTACCCAAGCAAAATATCATCGGTAGGGCAATTGTGCGTTTTTGGCCACTCAACCGCACTGGTTCGATCGACCCCACACCTCTTTATCCCGCTAAAAATTAGCTATAACGGAAGGAAGAAGCAAGAATGCCCATTCAATAATAGCAATGGTTTGGGTGATTAAGAACATCCTAATCGTCTTGCCGGTTGCTATACAAAACGCGAGGGATATTAGATCCCCGACTTATTCAAGAAGCCGGGGATCTAAGCTGACTCACGGGATCAATTCTAAAATCTAAAATCTAAAATCGCCTCACGTTTCGCGATCTAGAACTTTCACCACTTTGTTATACATCTCCTCAGCTTCTTGCTGCGAATTGCCGATACTCGTCAATCCCAATTTGCCAAACTCCGACAAACAACCCATTAAATGAAACACACTGCCCGTCTCTGTACCGCTGTCAAAGTGCAGTTGATTGTCAGCAATAATATCCATCAAATCGTTCGGTAATAATCCCCGATATCGCTCTTTTTTCAAATTGTCCGAAGCGACATAATATTTCGGACGGCCCTGCTGGCTGTAAAATAATCCGGTAGTACGATCGTACCGACCGTTTGTTAACAGCTTCAAAGCCATAAACGGATGAGTTGTGCCTCCTTTTCGTAAGTTAATTTCTATTGCTTGAAGATCCCATTTCCCATCGGATTGCTTTACAGCGAGAAAATCTACTCCAAATCTCTCTAAAGCCCCTTTTTTAGCTAAGTTTTTCCCCACTTTCCATCCCAATTCTTGCAACGCCAGCCGATAAGATTCGTCCGCAGGAAATCGGCAACCCAAGAAAATTTGGCCGTCTGGGCCTCCTAAAATCTGGTCGTGAGTGGAGAGGATTTCTACTTCGCCGCTGGGAATAATTCTGCCTTGAACACTGGGCGAGAACTTTTCTTCTCCTTCGATAAATGCTTCGGCAATTGCCCCTAATTCGGGAATGCGGCTGCTAAAATTTTCCCAGGTTTCGCCTGTGGATTGAAAGCGCAAATTATGGAAGCCCTCCCCAATTGCCTTCGCTCTTTCTTGAGGCGCTTTACTTGCCAGGGAACGCAGATCTAGAATTGCATTTCCTTCCCCCGAAAAACCTTCATTTAACTTAATTACCATCCGCTGCAAATCCGGCTGCCGTTCCCACAATTGAGCGGCAGCTTCTGCTAAATCTTCCGCATTCCAAACCAACTCGGAACCGTCAGGATAAGGCACGCCACATTCTTGGAAAATTTGCCTGCTGCCGCTTTTTGTTCCCCAGTATAAGAGGTCGGGATCGCTGGCCCACAAAGGAATTCCCAATTTAACAGATAACTCGCGTTCTAAGGGCGTCGAGTTATAACAAACCATATAAGATTTTGTCGGCCGTACTGCTTGACGAATGCGCTCCATCAAGCGGGGGCGATCTAAAATTTTCTGGGTGAGGGATTTGGCAGAAGCATCGTAAGCACTGAACAGCAAAAGCCGATCGCGCGCGTGAGAAAATGGAATTCCCGGCAGCAATTGCAGGTAATAATCCACAATCATCGGGTGCAAGGGCTCCGAGGTAATGTAAATTAAGCGCGTGCGGGGGTTTCGCAGGCGAATTAATGAAAATAAATGTCGCTCTTCGTAGTGGTAAGCACCCTCAATTTTCCGCATTTCTTGCTGATCTAAGCTGACAGAAGGAATGATAATAATGTCACAATCTCCGCTGTCGAATTCTTCTATCGCTCGCCAACGTTCGCGCAATTCTGTCTGAAGATTGCGAAACTTCTGCGCCGATTCGGAAGATGAATTATTTAACTCTTGCATTGCGTTTTATCCTAAGTATTCAAATAATTATTGCTGATTATGTCGGGTGTGTCAGCCCCCATAGTTGAGACAACTCACACAGTTTTTTCTGACGTACCCTACCGGGGACGATCTTCCATTTCTGTCAATCTGCTCTAAGAAGCTCGCCGCGCTCTAAAAAGTCTGGCATACTGCAAAATTGGCTCTAAGCGGCGTTGATTTTGCTTTAGTGCCGAGCGCAATTTTTCCGAAGGGCGGAACACCAGGGGAGCCGAATATTTGTTCAGCATCTCCATATCTGGCGACTGGCTCATCAGCATCAGCCTCACGTCTTTGTCGAGCAAATAACTCAGAGAAAGCAAATCTCCCATGTTCGTAAAATCGTTGCCGCGATCGCTAATTACAATTGTATCTTTAATGGATCGATTAGCTATCACCTCTTTGTTAATAATTTTCGCAACTTCAGCATTAAAATAGCTCAAGTCTTTGCTCCACCAAGTATCAGAAAAAGCGCTAACTGTACAGGAGGCTACACTTGCTGTAAATACCAACGCTAAAATGACTTGCCACAACCGCTGCTGAGTTTTCACGTTACTCGCGAGCAAGTAAGCAACTGCTAGCTGCACTCCCGGAAAGCAGGAAATCAGATAGCGGCTGACAGCGGAACGTTTGCCACCTAGGATTATATCCGGTAATGCCAGTATTAAAAAAGGTACAAAAGTTGATGTTACAATAAACAGCCAAGTAGAAGTGCTAACCCTGCGGCAGATTGTGTAAAGGGCTGCCGCAATTAACAGCCCAAATGGCAATCTCAGCAGATAAGTCCAAATATTATCAAACCCGAAGTCGAAGTCAAAAAATAAGGCTGTAAAGCTGAGTGTCCACAATTTGACAAGATACAGCCAACCCGGAGATACTCGCGTCCAATCTGTCGTAGCTGATGCTCGTTCCAGGTTTGTCGCCAGCACGTAAATCCAGGGAATATACAATATTAAGGCCGCTGTTACCGCTAAGAAAAATTGCGAATTAGTTACGTGACCTGGCAATTTTGTTTTTTTGACAAACAACCAGTAAGAAATTATAAAAACTCCGTGTCCAATGAGTGTTAAACAGAAGAAAGGGTGAGTGTAGAAACCAAAGGCGATCGCCAGCGAATAACACGCCCAATTTTGCCAACCCCGCAACCGCACTGCTCTCAGCAGCAGCCAACTGCTGCCAATAACTGTGGCTGTTAGCAAACTGTACTGCCTTGCTGTCTGAGCAAACAATATATCAAAGGGTGATAAAGCCAAAAGTGCTGTTGCTAATAACGCCGTCAAATTCGAGGCGAAAAGTTCCTGAGCTAAAGCGTACATCAAAGGCAACGACAGCAAACTCAATAGTGCTGGCAAACTGCGAGATGCTGCTAGAGAACTGCCAAATTGCTGCATCCACCAACGGGCCATGAGAAAGTATAAAGGCGGATGCTGCGGGTCTTCTAGTGCTAAAGAACGAATTGTATCTGCTTCTGTACTTCCCGGTTTAATCCGCTGATATTTTGGCAATTCTTGTGCGGGAACAATCCGGTTTTGGAATAGTTCGTCGTCAATTTCTTGGCGGGTGAAACCAGCGGCGCGGATTGATGTGTAAGCTTCGTCGTGCCAGTACAGTTTGCGATCGATCTCAAAAAACCGAAATCCGATACCAAGTAAAATGCCGATCGCCAATAAGCTCATCAGCCAGCGGGAATTTGGGGTATTAACAGATGTGTCTTGATGTGTTGTAGATCCCATGCTTGTCCTAATTGTGGCGATTCCATCCGGGATAGCTACGCTTCACGGAATTTGGAACTGTAGGGCATCTTAAACCTCACTCCCAGAGCGATCGATACCTACTACATCCCTCAACAGACAATAATTCTACCCTCTGCCGGATGCGGAATACTTTATATATCAGAGCCTTCAAAAAGCTGGCTCAGGCTGAAGCACCCCCAAAATCAAGAATCTTAAACCAAATCCCCGCAGAACCTCCAGACCCTAAAAATAACTGCTAACATACGTGTTGTACAGTTAATCAACAAGCTCCGCAAGGGGCCTACCCGCTTACCGCAAATGGCAAAAAAAGAAACGTCTATAAAAACTTCCACTGAAAACTCAGAAAAGCAAAAAGCTCTAACTTCCGTACTCTCCCAAATCGAGCGCAGCTTTGGCAAAGGGGCGATCGTCCGATTGGGAGACTCCACTCGCATGAGGGTAGAAACCATTCCCACCGGAGCCCTGACACTGGACATTGCTTTGGGCGGCGGTTTGCCAAAAGGTCGAGTTATTGAAATTTACGGCCCGGAAAGTTCCGGTAAAACCACTCTAGCCCTCCACGCGATCGCCGAAGTCCAAAAATCCGGCGGTATCGCAGCCTTCGTCGATGCCGAACACGCCCTCGATCCAACCTACGCCTCAGCTTTAGGCGTCGATATTGAAAATCTCTTAGTTTCCCAGCCGGATACCGGCGAAATGGCCCTAGAAATTGTCGATCAACTCGTGCGTTCCGTCGCCGTCGATATCGTAGTAATTGACTCCGTAGCCGCCCTCGTCCCCCGCGCCGAAATCGAAGGCGACATGGGCGACTCCCACATGGGTTTGCAAGCGCGCTTGATGAGCCAAGCTTTGCGGAAAATCACCGGCAACATCGGCAAATCCGGCTGTACCGTCATTTTCCTCAACCAATTGCGGCAGAAAATCGGCGTAACTTACGGCAACCCCGAAACCACAACCGGCGGTAACGCACTCAAGTTCTACGCCAGCGTGCGACTCGATATTCGCCGCATTCAAAGCTTGAAAAAAGGTACAGAAGAATACGGCAACCGCACGAAAGTTAAAGTTGCTAAAAACAAAGTTGCTCCGCCTTTCCGCATTGCCGAATTTGACATTGTATTTGGCAAAGGCATTTCTACTTTAGGCTGTCTGACTGACTTGGCCGACGAAATGGGAGTAATTACTAAGAAAGGTTCTTGGTATAGCTACAAGGGCGATAACATTGCTCAAGGACGCGACAACGTGATTCGACACATGGAGGAAAATACCGAATTTAAAAATGAGATCGAGAAGTTAGTCCGGGAACAACTTGATACGGGGGCTGTGGTTTCTGCTAATTCTGTCGCTCCTGTTGATCTTGATGTTGATGATGAGGATGAGGATGTTGATGACGTTCAGGATGTAGAAGAGTTGGAAGAAGTATAACTTTTCTAGTTATTTATCATTAGTGATTTGTCATTAGTGATTAGCAAAAGTAGGTTGGGTTTAGTATACACAAACCCAACCTACTTTTGTGCTTTTATCCTCAAAAATATGCAGGTTATACCATTTGAGATTTGAGATTTGAGATTTGAGGTTTGGGAATTACTTACTGGGGGCCTCTGATAGTTGTAAAAACACTTCTTCTGGCTCCTTCCTTCTTCCTTCTTCCTTCTTCCTTCTTCCTTCTTCCTTCTGCCTCTTTGCTCCTGGCTCCCAACTCCAATTTCTAGCTTGGCTGCTTTCATTGAGATGCTCGCTACTTACGATCACTTATTCAGGCATAGAAACTGGCTGAACGTATTGAGAATTAGCGCGCACATAACAGCCTTGTCTTGTCTGCAACCAGGGTTGACCGTTAGCCATCGTAATCGCATTTACTCCCCTGAGTTCAGCAGCAATTGTATCTCTATCCGCGCGGTAAACTTGTTGAATTGCTCCGTTTGGCGTTTTGCGGCAGTTGAGTTGTCCATCTCGCGACGTGACTCGCCAAGCAGGCCAAGTTCCAGAACCAGCAGTTTCAGTCAACCAAGTATTAGAATTGCTAGAAGTATAGTCGCCACTTGCATTAGGACGCGGTAAAGATTCGACTAAATTTACTTTAAATGTCTGGCCAATAGAAGGACAATTTTCTCCTCCTTTCACCTTCCAAGTAACTTCGGCTCCCAATTGGCTGCTCCTTCCAACTTGACGCCTAACAATGGTAATATCCCCAGAACAAATAATTTTTCTGCCAGGGCCGATCGCACTGTCTTTGAAAGTCCCATTGTAATAGTAAGAGCCTGCTGCTCCTTCGGAACGGGTAATTTGAATGTTGCCCAAAAATTGCCGATTGCCTACTTTGGTCAAGTAAAAACCTCTGGGATTGTTCCCTTTTTCTGACAGGTTTAAAGTAGTTTTACCGTTAGGATTAACATAATTCGTAGCGCTAGCAGCAGCGCACCAAATTAATGACATAACTCCTGTGGACAACAAAATGTAAAGTTTTTTCACAGCAACACCTTGTATGAATCTCTACTTTATTTATAGCTGTTGGTGAAAATACTTGACCAGTCGCTCAAATGAGTGTCACTCATTTGAGCGACATTCTAACGACATACGGGCAATCCCGCCTGATTGCCACTACAAATTCGGCAACCACAGGGGATTGGGACTACTGCGTAATTCCGAAAAATCAACTCTGCATAACTTCACCTTGCTTCAGCTCCCTTCAACTCTCTTCACTTGTATGCACCTGCATCACGATGCCTGCAAGCTTCCACTTCTGACTCATTGCAGGTTCCAATAATTAGCAGCAGAATAAATTTATATACGTAAGTAAAGGGGTTCCAATCACCGCTAAATACTGTGGATTTTACGGGTACTTCCCGGTGGGTCAAGTTGCGATTAGAAAAACTAGGGCGATTTTTACAGGTAGCAGATTTCAACTCTAAGAATGCTTGTAAAGAAATGTAAAAGCTCCTGAAACCCCATTGCTGTGACAGAAAGTACGATTTCTAAGCTGAGTCCGTAAAAAAAGTCGTCTTGATTCATCGCAGAAATGAACTTAAAAAACACAAATTAAGTTTGCCAGAGAGTTCAATCATTGTTCGAGGAAGAATAAATCATGGCTGACGGTCAATTAGAAGTTATATTAAAGATTGCTCAAACAATTAACCCTCAAATTGAGAGCGATCGACATTTTGAAATAGACTTGGCAAAATTGCGCCAACTGCCAGCAGGAACATTAGGGTACGAAGTGGCGCGATTTCTAGACGAACAAGGCTTTGAGCCGATCGCATCGGGAGACTGGATTCAGCGAAACCACGACGTTTGGCACGTGCTGACAGGTCTTTCGGCTTCAACAGAAGATGAATTTATACTTCAAGCGTTTACTCGCGCTCAAGTATTTCGTCCTTCTTGTGCGATTTTAGTGTTAGTTGGACTGATCAGCGGAAAATGCGCGATAGGACAAATTATCAAAGGCTTAAAACACGGAAAATTAGCCACTCGGCTAATTAATTGGGACGTTACATCTGATTGGGAAACTCCTTTATCTGAAGTTCGAGAAAAACTCGGAATTGTACCCTTAATTGATTAGATTTTAACTCGTTACCTAATTACAAAAGTATGCAAAGCATAAGTTACAAACCGGAAATTAGCCTGAGTCCACGCGAAAGAGCGATCGCGCAATTAGTAGCCCAAGGCCTGCCAAACAAATGTATTGCCAAAAATTTAAATATCAGTCACTGGACGGTTGCTACTTACGTGAGGCGGATTTTTATCAAACTCGGTGTTTGTTCCAGAACTGCGATGATTGCACTGCTGATCCAAGAAAATTTGCTCTGGGACTGATAAATAAGTAGCGTGCGTCAGCTAGCTTTAATTCTCTGTTAATCCAGAAACTGTAGGCACGACGCCCCCTAAAAAAAACCTATCCCTAGACAGATGAAAACCCGGTTTAGCTGTAAAACCGGGTTTTAATTTGCAATGTTTAAAACTTTCTAGGCCACAGCCAAAGAAGGAGAAGAATTTCTCAGAAAACTGAGCAATTCTCGATTCACCGTTTGTGGCGCTTCCTGCTGAATCCAGTGGCCGCAGTTAGGAACTAATTTTAACTTAAACGGAGCCGTAATTAATCTGTCTAAACCTTCTACAAGTTTGTGGCTCAAAAACGCATCTTCTTCTCCCCAAAGCACCAAAGTAGGTACTGTCACAGGTTCTAATTTCTGCCCCAAATTCCAAAGCCTCTGCGGGTGAAACATCTGGCGGTAATAATTGATAGCGGCGGCTAATACTCCCGGCTTTTCTAAAGCAGTCTGATAAATCTTAGTTTCCTCAGCGCTAAAAGCTCCTTTGCGAACAGCTTGTCCTTGGAAAACATTGTGTACAAAATCTTTCAAGTTTTGCCGGATCAACCATTCGGGAATGCCGGGCACCTGAAACGCCAAAACGTACCAACTGCGGCGGATTTGATCTAAATTGCTCGCCATTTCCTGCACGAATCGCTGCGGGTGCGGAGCGTTTAAAATTGCCAAGCGGTTGAGTTGTTCGGGGAATTTTTGAGCTAAGTGCCACGCAATCACCCCTCCCCAATCATGACCTACAACGTGAGCTTTTGTATAACCGAGGCTCGCAATCAAACCGCGAATATCCGCGCTCAGCGTATCTAAATCATAGCCACTTTCCGGCTTGTCGGAATCGTTGTAGCCCCGCAAATCCGGCACTACCACCTTGAAATGACGCGCTAAAGCAGGAATTTGATGACGCCAAGAGTACCAAAACTCTGGAAACCCATGCAAGAGAAGAACAAGCTCGCCTTCTCCTTGAGAAACGCAGTGCAGGCGGATGTTATTGGTTTCGACAAAGATGTGTTGCTGTTCGGAATCGAAAGAATTCATAGTTGGAAAGCTAGACTTATTTTCGGGAAGTACAGAACCCGCCGACTGGTAGCAGGCTAAAACGTCCCAATGGTGTTAATTTTTCTACTTTTATTGTAGCTGCTTTTTGATCCCCGTCGGTGCAATCTAATGAAACTTAAAACTTGTAGGGTTTTTGGGTACCCGGTTTTTTAGGTGTAACTACTGAGCTTAACTTTCTCACCTTAAATCTGTTGTTTTAACAGCGGCGCAGGCGATTCAATAATAGCACAATTTCGTCAGTTGCCGATCGCATTTTTGCAGCAGATAGGTCAGATTGATTGACGATAATGCTAAACACCAGCGGCTCGTAATTCGGAACTTCGATATATCCCGACAGCGCCGAAACCCCGCTCAAAGTTCCTGTTTTTGCTTGCAAAATTACGCGGTTTGGTGTATTATTGAAGCGATTTTTCAAAGTGCCGTTCTCGCCAGCGATCGGCAGTGACTGGCGGTAAATAGATGCAGCAGGTGAATTAGCCATCAATCTCAAAGTTTGCACCAAGGCTTCAGGGCTAATTAAATTGTGGCGGGAAAGTCCCGAACCGTCGGCTAATATGTAGCTGTTTGGATTTACTCCTAATTTAGTTAAAGCGGTTTTTAACTCTTTCAAACCCATTTCACCTGTATCTTCTTGCTGCTGGGGCATCTTGTCTGTAACTTTTCCCAGCAATCTCAATATAACTTCTGCATAAAGATTGTTGCTTTCGCGATTAGTTTCTCTCACCAATTCAGCCAGCGGCGGCGATTCAACGGTCGCTAATTCTTGATTTAAATTGCGAGAAGCCGAGGCAACTAAAGCCTGTTTAACAGGAATTCCCTCAGCCGCCAGAACTTGCTGAAACTGCTGCAAAAAATTATTAGCGGGGTTGACAACTGCCACATAAGCTGATTCAGGTTCGCCACCAACTTTCAACTGTCCGCTCACTCGAATTATAGGTCGATCGAACTCCCTGCCAACTTCAATAAACTCGGGTTCGTTTTGGGCGACAGTTACTGAATTGTTCTGGAGTTGCCACTGATTTGCCAGTTTTGGTTCGGCAAAAGTAACTTTCAGAGGTTGCCCAAGAGCCTGGGGGGACAATAGAAGGTCGATCGCGTTTTGATTGAAAATTAAACTGTTAATCGGCGCTCCATAGCCTGCTTGCGCGTCTTCCCATTCCCAATTCGGATTAACTGCACTGCCTTGAAAATAGCTGTCATCGCCAATCAACTCGTTTACTTGACTGATTCCTCGCTGTTTCAACTGCTGCGCCAAAGATTTCAACTGAGGCTCAGCAATGCTCGGATCTCCCCTGCCGGCAACGTACAAACTCCCATTTTCGTCGCTGTAAACCGAAGTCTTAATCCGAAAATCTGCACCGAGTTTCTGCAAAGCAGCGGCTGTGGTTAGCAGCTTGACATTTGATGCCGGAATAAAATATTTTTGGCTGTCGCGGCTGTAGAGAGTAGTAGTAGAAGATAGAGGTTGAATCAAAATGCCCCAGCGCGATCGGCTAAATTCGGGACGATTGGCGATCGCATCTACTTGGGCACCCAAATCCGCAGGACAAATATCCCCAGCAACCGCCTGGGTTTGAGCAGTAACCGCCGACGGACGCCCCAGCACAAGCACTAACAAACTAAGCGCAATTCCTTGGATTTTCAAAGTGCCAGTTCCTTAACAATAACTATTAAAATTAGATGCGCCCGAGCTTGGAAGTTTCACCGAATCAAGTCAATATTAATAATAATAACGCGCATGAATTCTCGGATTGAACAGCGCCTCTAGAGGTTTTCCCTCTTTGAGGTGCTCTTCCACAATTAACGGTACATCACTCGGTTTAACTCGACAATACCAAATTTCGTCCGGGGTAACTCGTACAGTCGGGCCAGTAGTGCATTGTCCCTGACAACTACAGGCCTCCACTTTCACCCCTGCAACTTGTTGGGCTTCAAAAGCAGCTAGCACTGCTGCTGAACCATTTTTTAGGCAAGATTGATACTGGCAAACCAATACACAGCGCGCTTCTGCTTGGGAGTCTGGTTCTCGGGCTGGAGATTCTGGCATTAGTAAGGATTTATAGCAGAAGGAAGAACGGAGAAGCAATAAAAGCAAGGGTTTGAGCAATTAAGAACCTCTTAATCGTCGGGCGCGGTTGCTATATCGACTATTTAAGATATCTTAACAATTTTGTCAGGCAGATCGCTCGCCGGAGGGAGGCAAACGGCAAAGTTTTACAGTGTGATCGACAAACAAAGCAAAATTCTGCCCTTCAAAATTTTTCCTTCTTTCTACCTTCTAACGAATCCCTTCCGCAGATCTGCCTTTCTTCAGTCTGTGCCGCGCTTTCCCGATATGATCGATTTAGAGCAACAACTCAATCAACCGCTAATCATGCCAAAAACAGTAGCCGATGTGATGAGCCGCGAGCCCATCTTGGCGCGACCCGAAATGCCCTTGAACGAAGCGATTAAAATTTTAGCCAATCGACGCATTAGCGGTCTTCCCGTCGTAGATGAGAATGACTTGTTGGTAGGAGTCATCTCCGAAACCGACTTGATGTGGCGGGAAACCGGCGTAACTCCGCCCGCTTACATCATGGTGCTCGACAGCGTGATTTATTTGGAAAATCCATCTCGTTACGAGCGAGATCTGCACAAGGCTTTAGGACAAACAGTAGGAGAAGCGATGAGTAAAGAACCAATTACCATCGGGCCCGACAAATCTGTCCAAGAAGCTGCCAAACTGATGCACGATCGCAGCATCCACCGATTGCCAGTGGTCGATTCTGCGGGCAAAGTAATCGGCATCCTCACTAGGGGAGATATTATCCGATCGATGGCTGCCGAATCTTAATTAACTGTTGCAGTTCCAAGACTGTTTGAGAAAATGAGTCGATCGCTCTTTCCATCTCGCTGACTTTTGGCAATTATTATCTAGATTCACGACACGGAAGTCACGAAGAGACGCAGAGAATTTTTTTCGTTCTTGCTTCTTCTTCCCTCTTCCTTCTTCCCTCTTGCCTCTTCCTTCTTCCTTCATCCCAATTACCAATTATCAAATTTAAAATCGAATGAGCATTACCCCTGAGTCTGTCGAACAATTGCTGAATTCCGAGGATTTTGGCGAAAGACTGCGAGCAGTCAACCAACTGCGGCAACTAGAACCGGCGATTGCCTATAAACTGATTCAAATGGCGATCGGCGACAAAAATGTCCGCGTTCGCTACGCAGCAGTCAGCCAGATATCAACCCTCGGCACGCAGAATCTGCCGAACGCTTTAGAGGTACTGCTCCACAGCCTGAACAACGACCCCGAACCGGATGTGCAAGCAGCAGCAGCCGATGCTTTGGGCGCATTGAAATTAACAGATGCTTTAGAAGATTTGCAGAAAGTTTATAGCAGCACCTCTGAATGGCTGGTGCAAATGAGCATCGTTGCTGCTTTGGGAGAAATGGGAGATCCGAAAGCCTTTCCCATGTTAGAAAATGCCCTGACTTCTGAAAACGAATTGATCCAAACCATTGCGATCAGCGCCTTAGGTGAATTGGGAGATAAACGGGCGCTGCCGCTGCTGCTTCCCTACGCTTCCAATGCAGATTGGCAAATCCGTTACAGAGTCGCCCAAGCTCTCGGGCGGTTGGGCGGTAAAGAAGCAGAGGCGGCTTTGGAAATTCTCGCCAAAGATGAGGTTGAACAAGTTGCTCAGGAGGCTAAAGCCGGACAAGAAAATAGTTTGAAATCTTGAGATTGCTTTGGCGATCGCGAACAACCCTGCGCGGTTGTAAATTTTGAATTCATTTAGAATTTTTTGTGCGGATTCTAGTAACAACTCTGTTCGCGATCGCACACATAATTCAGAAACCCGGTTTCTTCCTATATTTCTTGTTCCTGTCTGCAAAACTTGTAGAAACCGGGTTTCTAGCCAGCCAGCCAGCGGGCTGGTTGCGTAGCGCAAACCTTACTAATCAGGAAAAATCTAAAATCTAAAATCTAAAATTGTATTGATACGACGGGCGATCGCAAATTCCATTGAAACTCTCCTTAAATTCGAGCGTACTCTTCCCTTTCCCAACCAGAGCCGGGATCTTGACATCCACACTTTGACAACAGCTATAATTAGAATAAATGGAGCAGTGGCAGAGATTAACACAATTATTGAATTGTGCCCAGCCAGCTAGCGATCGGGGAAACTATCGTTAAGACGGTAAGCAATCTACCAGCAAAACCAAGTCTTAAAACTGTTGATCATCCCCATGCTTGAACAACTACAAAATTCCGGTTCTCAGTCGTTGGACATTTTAACAGGAGAGCGATCGAGCTCTCAAATCGCACCAAGCCCAACCAATCAAAACTTTATTAATAGAGTTTTAGAACTTACCAACATCGAACGCAGCAAATTGAGTTTGTCCCCGCTAACCTTCAATACTCAGTTACTAACTGCGGCGGAAAATCACAGCCAAAACATGGCCCTGCAAGACTTCTTTTCGCATACCGGAAAAGATGGTTCGTCATTAGGAAGTCGGATTAGTGCAACGGGCTATCAATTCTCAGCGGCAGCAGAAAACATCGCTGCGGGCTCTTCTACACCCGAACAAGTTGTATCATCATGGATGAACAGCAGCGGGCACCGCGCTAACATTCTTAACCCGAATCTCAAAGAGATTGGGATTGGTTACTATTTCTTAGCCGACGATACGGGCACAGAAAATTGGAATCACTATTGGACGCAAGTTTTTGCGACTTCTCTTGACGGTAGTGTTAATCCCGCACCGACACCGACACCCACACCAACTCCCACACCCACTCCCAACACATCGGTATCGATTACTTCGCCCATACCCAATGCTATAGGGGACGGCAGCCCGACGACAGCAGCCAAAAATACAGCCAGCGACGGCAATTATTTCCTATCAGATAGTGCCGATAGTCAAATACCGACAAATGCTGCGGGATTGCCAATTTTTGCCCTTTCCGGCAAAGACAATATTACCGGGGGAGAAGGTGTTGATAGCATTAATGGAATGCAAGGTGCCGATACAATTAATGGCGCAGGCGGCAATGACAGCTTATCGGGCGGCAAAGAGTCGGATTCAATTGAGGGCGGTGTTGGCAATGATTTTATCAGCGGCAACAACGATAACGATCAACTAATCGGATCTGACGGTAACAATACTATTCGCGGCGGCAAAGAAGATGATGTCTTGATTGGCGGTAACGGCGACGAGTTGTTGGCGGGCGATCGCGGGCAAGATCTTCTGACGGGCGGTGCTGGAGATGATACGTTTATCTTAGCAGGAGGTTTGTCTGCGGCGACTACTTTAATAAGTGCAGATGTAATCGTCGATTTTGGGGCTGGGGATAAAATTGGTTTGACTGACGGTATCGGATTTGCCAACTTGACTTTTGAATCTGTGAGTTTGCAGTTGGATGGAGGTGCAAGCGTCGCTTCTACAGCGATTAAGGCTGGCAGTAATTATTTGGGAATCGTGCAGGGTGTAAGTCAAAGTCAACTTACATCTTCTGTTTTTGTTAACGCTTAAAAAACAGCCGATCGAGATTCCCGACTTCTCCAAGAAGCCGGGAATCTAAAAACAAGACCGCTTTAGGTTTAATTTTGATAGGAGAATCAGCCTGGATGTTTTGAGATATGGGCTGTTATATCAATTCTTCATAGTATTGCTACAATTTGCATCATTACTAAGAAGAGTAAGTATGAAAAAAGTAGCCATGTTGGGCAACGCTGGAGGGGGTAAATCAACTCTCAGCAAGAGATTATCAGACATCACTGGTTTGCCACTTCACGTCTTGGATAAGATTAAATATCAATCTGGGGGCGCTGAGGTTCCCTATGAAGAATATAAGCATACCCATGAGAAAATTTTGGCTACTGACCGATGGATTATTGACGGGTTTGGTTGTATGGAAACCGTCTGGCTTCGACTCAACGAGGCGGATAGTCGGGTTTTTGTCGCTCTGCCCCTATACGTGCATTTTTGATGGGTGACTAAACGGCTGACTACAGGTAAGTTTATACCGCCAGAAGGCTTGCCGGAAAAGAGTCCTATCTTGAAGAGTTCAATTCATAGTTACCGTGTTCTTTGGTTGTGTCACAAGTATTTGGCTCCCAGATATCGCGAGTATGTCGATCGCGCTCAAAATACCAAAAGTGTTTATCACATCAGATCTACTGAAGAGATTTCACAATTTTTTGAATCTATATTTCAAATGACTCATAATAAATGACTAATGACTAATAGACCTCTCCAGAAATTAAGTTGTGGCCCAGACAGTGCCAGGGTTTGAGATTTTTTGTGGAGAGGTCTAATGACTAATGACTGACTAAGGACTAATTGATGCCACAGCCGATCGCAAATTTCCTTGAAATTCTCCCAAAATTCGATCGCACTCTTCCTTCTCCAAATTAGTCCAGTGCATCATCAAAGCTAATTTAACCGACTTGCCACTTTTTTCGAGCAAAAAACCCGCCTCATCCCGGTTCAAATCAGTCAAATCCTGCAACATCCGCACAGCCCGATCGCGCAATTTCTTATTAGTAACCGCCACGTCAACCATCCGATTGCCGTAAACCTTCCCCAGCTTCACCATTACCCCAGTCGAAATGATATTTAAAGCCATTTTGGTTACTGTACCGGCTTTCAAGCGCGTCGAACCCGCCACTACCTCCGGGCCAACCAACAACCGAATATCAACATCAGCCTCAAAATTCACTTGTTCGACGGGTACGCAGGCCATAAACACAGTTTTCGCCCCCCGCTGGCGTGCCGCCTGCAAAGCGCCCGCGACAAACGGCGTCGTACCTCCAGCCGTAATCCCGACAACCACATCTAAGTTGGTAATGTGACGGTGGGCGATCGCCTCAGCCCCATCCTCAGCCCGATCCTCCAAATCCTCCGAACTCCGCACCAAAGCCCCCGCACCCCCGGCAATTATGCCCTGTACGAGTTCTGGCGGCGTGCAGAAGGTGGGGGGACACTCGGCCGCATCCAGCACCCCCAAGCGCCCGGAAGTACCCGCACCGACGTAAAACAGGCGACCTCCTTGACGCAGAGACTCGGCTGCAATGTCGATCGCTCGGGCTAACTCTTCGCGGGCGCGGGCGATCGCGCTTAAGGTTTGGGCGTCTTCCCGGTTGAACAAGTCCACTAATTCGATCGAACTAAGTTGGTCTAAATTCTCGCTGTTGGCATTCACCTGTTCCGTCAGCAGATGCCCCCGTTCTTCCAAATTCTTCATTTTTTGTCAGTTGTTAATTGTCAGTTGTCGGCCTTCAAGCGAAGTCCGGAGACATACAGAGTAACAGGTTGAGCCTGCAACCCTGTATCTACAAATGGAGCCCTTGATTGAGCACGCTGGAAGATATCAAATTTATGCTTCTTCCCTCTTCTTTCTTCCTTTTTCCCTCGAACCTCAAGATCCATCCGTTACATCCGAAGAAAGCGAATCCGTTGCCGAACTTCCTTCTTATTACAAAAGTCCTTCGAGTCGGCGGCGAATAGAATCCAGTTCGTTTTGGGAAACGTCAGAATCCGGCTCCGACTCCGGCTCTAGCTCGGGCTGCCACTGAGTCTGTGTTACATTGTCTTCTGGCGGGATCGCCAGTGCCCCGGCCGGCACCAGTTCCCAATCATAATCAACACTATCGCAGAACTCCTTAATTTCCTCATCGTCGATCGCCTCGACAGCGGGTTCGGGAAAATCCTGAGCTTCCAACATCACGCCAAAGCGGGTGGCGTCGTCTTCTGACTCAAACATCAGAACTTTATTGCGATCGCCGAGTTGAATGGTATGAATTCCCTCATTCTCGGTGCGGGCATTGAAGAGTAAGACGAACACTCGCATAAGTTTTAAAGACCTTCTTAACCACCGTTTTTTTATCTTAGGAGCGATCGGGCCACCGAGCAGTCGATTTTTAATTTTAGATTTTAGATTTTAGATTTTAGAATTGACTCCCGATCTTGCATGCGCGGGGATCGAGAGGATTTTGGGGAGTTAGAATACTTGGTGTTAGGTCGTGGTGCGTGTTTTTATTAAGTTTGGTAAAGGTTATTGGACTCTGCCCCGCAGTGGGGGGCGTGAATCTTGAAATTCAATCCTCTGCGAGGGCTTCGCTAACGCGCGATCGGCACTTCGGCCCTCACTTCTGAGTCTACCAAAGGCAGAAGGCACCCTGGCGAATGATAGAAATTATACCAGTCTAAAACCTGCTCATTTCCTCAATTCCTGAATTCTCACAAGCTTTGAGAAACACCCATGACTAACTCGGACAAGGACACAAATCAACTCGCACCCCGCCCCCACCGCCGCTGGTGGCGTCTGGTGCTGCTTAGCGGTACGGGATTGGGCATTCTCGCCTTGGTTGGGGCGGCGCTAGGATACCAGTGGGTGCGGGAAAAGTTAGCTCCTTTGGTGGAAACTGAAGTCAGTCAGTTGCTGAAGCGGCCTGTGCAACTCGGACGTTTGGAGGGATTTTCTCTGACAAGTTTGCGGTTTGGCCCATCGACTTTACCTGCAACTCCTACCGATCCGGATTACGTTTCTACAGAAGCAGTTAAAGTAAAGTTTTCGGTTTTGCAACTGCTGTTCACCCGCAATCTCAAATTAGATATTACTTTAGTTAAAGCCAGCGCTTATATCGAACAGGATGCTAAAGGCCGCTGGGTTAATCTTCCAACTGCGGAGCAGAAATCTCCGGGTTTATTTAAAACTGAAGTTGAAGCATTTCGAGCTGAAAATTCCGTCGCCGTTTTGGTACCGAGTCCCACAGTAGGACAGAAAACTTCGGCTCCGATTTCTGTAAATTTGAAAAATGGTAGTGTTCTATTTCGCGACCAAAATCAGCGCGTTCTCTACGAAGTAAACGGTCAGTTTACGAATAGCGATAATTTTATACTTAAAGCTGATTCTATGTTGCCTGCAGCGCAAACTAACCTGCAGTTGCAAGGTCAAAATTTGCCTTTGCCCGACCTGGCTCGCTTGCTAAGACTTTCCGGCATTTCTTTACAAAAAGGTCTGGCTAATGGCAATTTGACCGTGCAAGTGCGAGAGAATAAAGTGTCGGGAATTACTGGAACGGCTAGTTTTGGAGGAGTGCAAGCGAGTATTGCTCCCCTGAAACAAATCATACAAAATAGCAGCGGTCAGTTGCGGTTTCAGGGAACTAATGTGATTGTCGATAGTCTGGCGGCTAATTACGGTCTAATTCCGCTTAGAATAGCAGGAACAGTTGCAACTGGAACTAATTTTAATTTGGAGAACGCTAGCTTCAATCTGACAACTAGCGTGCAACCAGTGGCTTTTGCAAGTGTTGTCCGTGCGGTGGAGACAGAGTTAGGGCAGAAAGTAGTATTGCCGGTTGCTGTGGCGGGGGAGGTGAAGGCGGATGTCAAGCTGACTGGAACCGTTGATCTGCCGGTGATCACAGGTGCGATCGCCTCGACAAAACCCACTACGGTCGATCAACTGCAATTAAACAATATTAGCACTAATTTCAAATTGGAACGCGGGAGAATGGCTCAAACCCCTACTCCCAATTCTAAATCTTCTATTCCCCCTTTTTCCTCTTTAGCTTTGACTTTGAGCGATATGTTGGTAGTGCCGACGGCGGGGGGTAAAATTGGCGGCAAAGGTGAAGTTGATATTGCTTTAAAAAATAAGAATTCGCCATCGGGTTTGGTGTTTGACTTGCAAGCTGAAAATGTACCCGGAGACGCGATTGCCCAACTTTACGCTCTCCCAATTCCTGCTACTGTTACAATTGGCAATGTCTCCGCAAAAGCTCAAATTTTCGGCCCGTTAGACAACATTCAAGCTAGAGTTCAATGGCAAGCACCGCAAGGAACTTTCCCCGCAGCGGGCTCCATTCGAGCCGCAAGGAATTCGGCAGATTTGCAAAATACAGTTGTGAAAATTGGCGACGCTTCTGTTAACGTAGATGCTGCGCTAAAAGACCGTCAGTGGCAAGCTATCATCGAGGGCGATCGCGTGGCCCTTAACCGTTTGCAGCAAGTCGTACCGGCGCTGAATTTCCCTCCTGAACTAGCAGGTTTGGTCAGCGGAACCGTCGAAGCAGCAGGAACTCTGGACGATTTGAGTTTAAATGCGATCGCTGCGGCGGGCCAAGGAACGCTGAATATTGCTGACAGTATTGTTGATGTTAATGGCGAACTAGAATCGGGCAACTGGCAAGTTTTTGGCAACACTGAAAAAGTGGCTGTCAATCAATTGATTGATATTGGCTTGCCGTTCTTAGCACGGGAAACGCCAGCCAATCGGGAGAATCTAGAAGCTAAAATCCAAAATCTTAAAACCTTAAACGGACAGCTAGCAGGTAAATTTCAAGCTGCGGGAAATGTTGACGATTTGACTGCTGGCGGAATCAATTTGAGTAGCAACGGTAGGCTCTATTTTGCCGACAGCAATGTCAATTTACAAGGAGAATTGGTAGCGGGAAACTGGCAAGCAACAGCAGAAACAGATCGCACTTCCATCAGCCGCTTGGTAGATTTGACACTGCCGATTTTAGATGCGGCTTCAGCATTCAATCCCGAAAATCAGCAATCAGCCAATCTCAACAATCTCAAATCCAAAATCCAAAATCTCAAATCGATTGACGGACTCCTATCGAGTCAATTTACAGCATCGGGAAGTCTTGACAATTTGACGGCTAGCAGCATCAATGCCAGCGGCAGCGGCAGACTCAATCTTGCCGACAGCAATGTTAATTTACAAGGAGAATTGGTAGCGGGAAAGTGGCAGGGAACGGCAGAAACCGATCGCACTTCCATCAGGCGCTTAGGAGATTTAGGATTGCCGCTGTTAGATGTTGGCTTAGCTTTCGCTGCTGACAATCCCCAAACAGTCGCCAATATCAACAATCTAAAATCCAAAATCCAAAATCTCCAATCGCTTGACGGACTGCTATCGAGTCAATTTACAGCATCGGGAAGTCTTGACAATTTGACGGCTAGCAGCATCAATGCCAGTGGCAGCGGCAGACTCAATCTTGCCGGCAGCAATGTTAATTTAAAAGGAGAATTGGCAGCGGGAAACTGGCAGGGAACGGCAGAAACAGATCGCACTTCCATCAGCCGCTTAAGAGATTTAGGATTCCCGCTGTTAGATGTTGGCTTAGCTTTCGCTGCTGACAATCCCCAAACAGTCGCCAATATCAACAATTTAAAATCCAAAATCCAAAATCTCCAATCGCTTGACGGACAAATATCCAATCAAATTCAAGCCAGGGGCAGTCTGGATAATTCAACCGCCGCCGACATAGGCGTCAGCAGCAGCGGCAAACTCAATATAGGGGACGGTACTCTTGCTTTTAGAAGTAAATTAGAAGGCAGACGCTGGCAAGCTTTCGCCGATGCCGATCGAGTTATTCTCAGTCGCTTAGAACAAACAATCCGCAATACCCAACTGTTGACCATGACGGCGACTTTGCCTAAAGGATTTGACGGCCGAGTTAACGGCGAATTCCAAGCAGCGGGAAGTTTGGATAACTTGACAGCCAAGGGAATTAGTGGTAGCGGAGAAGGAGTGATTGTGGTCGATCGACTCGGGGCGATCGATACTACGGCCAAATTAGAAAACGGCAACTTGCAAGCATTGCTGGAAACGGACGGAATTGCCGTCAGTAATTTAGAACAAACCCTCAAACAAACAGGTTTGCTGACAGCGGATTTACCGCCAGAAATTAACGGAACCCTCGACGGCCAAGTCCGCATTTTGGGAACAGTAGATAATTTAACCGCCAACGGCATCACCGCCAACGGCGACGGACAAATTCGACTCGCCAACGGCGGAGGAATAGTCAATGCTAAAGGGCGCGCAGAATCCGGGAATTGGCGCGCGTCAATCGAGGGCGAGCAAATTGCTCTAAGTCGCTTCCAGCAAGCCTTTGAGTCGCAGCGACAAAGCTTGCAAACCGGAGGTGTAGTCTCCAGTACCCAAAATCTCCCCCAGCTTGGAGGACTGTTTAACGGCAATATCAATTTATCCGGGTCGATTGGGGCGGGCACGGGGGCACCGGCCCTACAAAATGTTCGCGCCGGCGGCAGTTTCCGCATCTCGGAAGTGCCGTTTTTGAAACAACCTTTTGAGGCAGTATTTAATTGGGACGGCAAACGGGTGGAAATTGAGAACGCCACAACTCCCGGTTTGACAGCAAACGGCTTTGTTAACGTCGAACTCGAAGGTCAAGGAGGGCCCTCAATTTCCAACTTAGATTTGGATGTCAAAGTCGCCAACTTTAACCTGGAAGCCTTACCAGCAGAACAACTAGGATTTTTGTCTACAATTGCGGACAAAAATTCCTCACAGCAAAACCCGCCCCTGCGCGGCAATGTAGATTTTATCGGCAGCCTCACCGGAACCCTCGCCGAACTCAGCTTAGTTGGCGACGTGGAAGTGCGGGATTTAGCAGTAAATCAAGTCGCTTTTGACCCGGTACTGGCGGGGAGTGTGAATGCCGATGCTGGCAAAAGTGTAGATTTGCGTTTGGCCGGCCGCCAAGACAAAATTCAAGTAGCTTTAAATCCATCTTTTCTGCCGACATCTTTCTTAATTCAACGCGGGGAATCTGTGGCTAGCGGCCAAACTGAGGGAGAAACTTTGCGAGTTAATTTAAGCGATTTTCCCCTCGCTGCTTTGAATCTCGCACCGGGGAAAGAGGCTGGTTTGGGGCCGATAACCGGTACGGTTTCGGGACAAGTGAATGTGCCCGGTTGGAAAATGCCGTTAAATCCGGCGACTTTGCAAGCAAGCGGACAAATTGCGATCGCCCAACCGGCGATCGGCTACATTAAAGGTGACAGTTTCCAAGCCGAATTCAGCTACGCTAACGGCAGCGCCACTCTCACAAACGGACTTTTCCGCCAAGGCAGCGGTCAATACTTAATTTCTGGCAATGTTCAAACAGGCGCAAACCCGCAATTTGCCGGCAAAGTTAACGTCCAGCAAGGCAATTTACAGCAGGTTTTAGCCGCTTTGCAATATTTCAATTTAGGCGACTTGGCTAGAGGCTTAAAACCTCCGGTTTACGCTAGCGCCGCCGACGTGCAAACTGTAGCAGTAGGAGAACCAGAAGCCCCGCTAATTGAACAGTTGCGCCGTTTGGCAGAAATTGAAACAATTTTGCAGCAGCAGCAGGCCGTGGAAGCATCAGAAAAATTGCCTCCCTTATCCCAATTGCAAGGCACTTTTGGCGCGGAAATTGCTGTCGCCGGTTCTTTGCAAACAGGTGTGCAAGCTCAATTTAACGTGAAAGGCGATAACTGGCAGTGGGGAGAATATGTCGCCGAAAAGTTCAGCCTTGAAGGCAGTTTTCAGGAGGGGATTTTAACTGTTTTGCCTCTGGAAATTCGATCGGGCAAAAGTGCGATCGGCTTTTCGGGACAACTCGGGCAAAAAGCTCAATCCGGGCAGTTGCGGGTAGAAAATGTGCCGGTGGAAGAGTTAGCAGAACTGGTGGAATTGCCTTTTGTGGATGTCACAGGAAATTTGAATTTGCGGGCGAATTTGGCCGGCAGTTTGGAAAACCCGCAAGCCACCGGAGAATTGAGTTTGGTTGACGGTACGCTAAACGGAGAACCGATTAAACAAGCCGACGGCAGTTTCAGTTACAGCAATGCCCGCCTGAATTTTGGCGGCAGCGCTTTGGTAACTCAAACCGAACCGATTGAAGTGCAGGGAAGTTTGCCTTTTGAGTTGCCGTTTGCAGCGGTGAAGGCCGACAGCGATCAAATCGATTTGAGGGCGAATTTGCAAAATGAAGGTTTAGCAATTATTAATGTATTGACTCCGCAAGTTGCGTGGGTCAGCGGTCAGGGCCAGGTGCAAATTCGCGTGGGAGGAACGCTGCAAGATCCTGTAGCGCAAGGAATTGCGAATTTTGAAAATGCAACCGTCCGGGCGAACGCCTTCCCAGAACCGCTGACAGGGCTGACTGGGACGATGCGCTTTGAGGGCGATCGTATTCGGGTAGAAGGAATTCGGGGACAGTTGAGTCAGGGACAAGTCGTGGCCCAGGGCGTGATTCCGCTGTCTGTGCCTTTTGCTGAGGGCGATGTCGATGCGGCTAATCCTTTGGCTGTGAATCTCGACAAGTTAGCACTGAACCTCAGAGGATTGTACCGCGGCGGCGTAGTCGGTCAAGTGCAAGCAAGGGGCACGGCTAGGCGCCCGCAGTTGACAGGTAATATTGAACTGTACAACGGCGAAGTATTTCTCCGGAGTCCCGGCGGCGGCACAACTGAGTTAGCTTCTTCCTCTTCTGCTTCTGATTCTCCTTCGACATCTTCCCCTTCCCCTGCGACTGAGGTTTCTGCTTCCCCGACGACTGAGGTTTCTCCTTCTCGTGCGACTCCGACTTCCCCTCCCTTTGAAGTTGGACTGAACGATTTGCGGCTGAATTTGGGCCGGGGAATCCGGGTAACGAGTGCGCCGATATTGAGTTTTCAGGCCACTGGGGGCTTGACGGTGAATGGAACTTTAGATGACCTTCGCCCTGTGGGTACGATTCGGTTGACTTCCGGGTCGGTGAATTTGTTTACGACAGAGTTTAGACTCGATCGAGGATACGCGCAGACAGCTACCTTTGTACCAGGACAAGGACTCGATCCGACGCTGGATGTGAGATTAGCAACTTCGGTGCAGGAAGTAACGCGGTTCCGCACTCCCGGCACATCTGTAGCCTCTGAAATAGCAGACGAACCGACAAGTTTCGGCAATGTGCGGAGTGTCCGAATTCAAGCGTTAGTGCAGGGAAGAGCTTCTCAATTGGCGGAAAGTCTGGAGTTGAGGAGTTCTCCGAGTCGATCGGAAACAGAGATTGTAGCGCTGTTGGGCGGCAGTTTCGTGCAGACTTTGGGACAGGGAGACAGTACGCTGGCGATCGCAAATTTAGCGGGTGCGGGTTTATTGAACAACCTTCAATCTGCGATTACTAACGCCACAGGATTGAGCGAATTTCGCTTATTTCCCACTCGGATTAGAGGCAACGAAGCACAAACTGCTAGTTCCAGTTCTGGTGCGGGTTCTCTCGGTTTAGGTTTAGAAGTTGGGTTTGACATCACGCGCAATATTTCTGCATCAATCATTCGAGTTTTGTCAGCCAATCAACCGACAGAATTTACTGTGCGTTATCGATTGAGCGATAAAATTTTACTCAGAAGTTCGAGTAATTTTCAAGGAGACAATCGCGTCACTGCTGAATATGAATTGAGGTTTTAGGCTTCAGCCCAAAGCCAACAGTCAGCAGTCATCAGCCATTAATTATCGCGAAGGCACCGGCAGCGGAGTGAAGCAATAGCATATTCTGCCATGCCACCGTATATCCCGAGCGACATAATACCAATTATGTAGGGAAACGGCATTGCCGTGTCCGGCGCGGTGCGAGGCGACTTTTAATAATTGGCATAAGATTAAGAACTGTAGCAAAACTTTTTTAAATGGGTATAACCGAACATCATAATCGCACTTTCCATTCCCCATTACCAATTAATTTGCTATAATAGTAACAGCAGCAAATTGGTGCTGCAAACCCCGCACACAAGGTTATAGGAGTTAAGTCAGATGGCAAACAAACTCCAAGTCAATACACAGTCGATCGGCTACAGCGACTTTTACTGGAACCGCTTTAGTCCGAGAGTGGCGACTATCAGCAGTGTCCGCAATGCCAATCACTGGGACGGCGGATTTATCACCTATATTGCATTTCCCACAAAAGTAGAAGCTACAGCAGCAATGAAATATTTGCTCTTGAATCAAAAAGCTGCTGATGTCGATATGCGGAAAGCCAAGCGAATGAAAGCAAAAGGCATTCGGTGGGAACTCAAAATTCGGGGTTTAGCTTTTAATGAAGTGCTGAAGCTAGCAACAATGGATATAGCTGGAAAGCTAGTTATGTCACCTGCAACTACTACTGAAGCCACAGGCTGATAATTGAAAAACTTCGTAGTTGCGCTAAGCGTGGTAAAGCGCAACTACCAACCTAAAACTCCCTCACATATTGCATTTTCCTTCTTCCTTCTACAATATGCGTTTCATCAGTCCCAAAACAGACTTTGCATTCAAAAAAATATTCTGATCTCCCGAACATCCAGAAATTTTAATCAGCTTCCTAAGTGCAATGCTGTATAACGGAGAACCAACCCTCTAAGAAAGAGAAATCCTTGACCCTTATTCAGCAGGAAGCGTTACAGGATTGAAAGACACTTACCTGGATGTCAAAGCCAAGATTATCGGCAACAAAACCGTGATTATTGAAAGGCAGGTACTCAACGCCGCCGCCAAGGAATCGAACAGGGAATCGAAAGGGGTAAAATTGACGGGGAAATAGGATTAATTATGCGTCCGATCGTGCGGCGGGTGGGTGATGTTACACTGGAAGTTCAAACTCGCATCCAGGGATTATCTGCGGAACAGTTAGATGATTTGCCAGAAGCTTTGTTGGATTTTAGGAGTAAGGAGGATTTGATCGCGTGGTTGGAGTCTGTTGCGGGATGAACTGATGAGTTAAAAAGAGAGTGGGGGATTTGTAACGCGGATTTGGTAAAATTCCCAATCTCTGCATTCATTTAAACTTTAGTATCTGCAGGAACTTCCCTCTGTACCAGAATCCAACCTAACAGCGCTAAACTAACTCCAAGAGCGAGAAATCCTAAATCCCAAGCTAACTCGTTGATACCGGGTTTGACGTGGTGGATTCCCAAAATTTGATGGTCAATAATGCCTTCAACAAAGTCAAACAATCCAGCACCAATTAATATGGAACCGAAAAAAGTTTGAGTTGACAAAGGAACATCTTTGCGCTTCACAGCACCCCACAAACAGAAGATTCCCGCCACTGTTACCAACCAATCCGCAGCGTGAAACAATCCATCTCCGAGGGTATTTAATTCTAAACCGGCAACAGTAGCATCGGTTTTAACGCTGCTAAACATATGGTGCCACTGGAGGAGTTGGTGCAGGACAATGCCGTCAAAAAAGCCGGATTGACCGATACCGAGGAGAATTCCTGCGATAATTAGAGGTCGGCGGTTGTTAACAGCGGTGGAGGGTGAGTTTGTGCGATCGTCCAATGGAAAACCTCAGATTATTTAACTGCTGAGCCTGGGTCTGTGAAGGGATTTGCCAGTACAGTTTTTAGTTTTGCTGGGGAGGAGGGGCGATCGCATCATCCGCGAGAGAGATTTCTGGAGTGAAGTGCGATCCTCTTCGAGGGCTTCGCTAACGCACCTTGATTTTTGATGGATGATTGGAAAGCGCGATCGATCTTTTTAAACAAATTATCCCCGTCTAACTTATCCAACTCGAAAAGATTGCCCCATCGCTTGAAATTCTATAGTCTCTTCTCGCTGTAGCTGCTGTCTAATTTTGGCAAATTTCCTAACTGTTTCCACAGAGTACAACCGTTCTCCACAGCTTAGGCAAACTTCAGCGGATACTTTTAATATAGCAGTATGGTTGCCACCTCGTAAAAGTTTATCCACTTCTTTTCTAACTATTTCACTGCCGCAA
Organism: Microcoleus vaginatus PCC 9802; assembly: GCA_022701275.1. Taxonomy (NCBI): domain Bacteria; kingdom Bacillati; phylum Cyanobacteriota; class Cyanophyceae; order Oscillatoriales; family Microcoleaceae; genus Microcoleus; species Microcoleus vaginatus. The sequence continues at coordinate 1,565,929 of CP031740.1, read as the reverse complement.
ATTGGGCATTTTTCTACAGATATCATTGTTAATTTATCCTAGGCAAATACGGCTTCTACGGCTTTCGGCAATGCGATGGGCACGAAATATGCGACTGGATACAAATAATCTTCGCCGGATTCATCAATAACTCGGATAAATTGATGTTCCCCAGCGTGATTATCCGGTATTATTTGGTAGATTTTTCGCACTTCCAAGGATGCTTGATAATCTTGATTGTTAATGCAAACTACAAATTGTGTTTCTAAGTTAAACTTCAACATATTTGCATAAAGTAGTCTGTTCAGACAATGCCTCGCCAACCTCGTCAACTCCAGCCCCAATACTCCTACCACGTTACTAATCGCTGCAATAACCGCGAGTTTCGCTTAACTCGCTCCGAATGCCGCCAAGTTTTCCTCTATGCTATCAAGAAAGCTCAAAACAAGTACAGTTTTAAACTCTATGCTCTCTGCATTATGAGCAATCACGTTCATTATCTCCTAGAACCAACACTACCGGAAGATTTACCTAAAATTATGCACTGGTTAAATTGGTACACTGCTATGTGTTTTAACCGGATGCTCAACCGTACAGGACATTTCTGGGAAAAACGCTATCACAGTACAGGTTTTGCTAATACTGACAAGCGTAGAGCTTTAAATACTTTGCGCTACATTCATGCTAATCCGAAAGCGGCCGGAATGCAGCAAGGATTTTTTTATGATTTCAGCAATTATGGCATTCACGACAGGCTTAGTGAGGATGGGATTACTCAATGGCATCCGGCGTTTTTGGCTTTGGGTAAAACTTTAGATGAATGTGCCGCAGCCTACCGCAAATTTTGCAAGAAGTATCGCCCAAAACCGAAACCTGAGTCAAAAAATCATTGGGGAAGTCGTTTGTTAGTGGGGTTGAAAGTTAAGGGAAAGTCGAAAAAGGCTTCACCGGGACAGATGAGTTTGCCTTGGGGAGAGTGGGAGGCGGAAGACCCAGAAATTTTGGCGGTGGCAGAAAAATTTATCTTCGCTAATTGTTACAACCCACAAGTTGCTGGTAGCATTTTAGCCGAGTCCGGTCAGCAGTGCCAGGTATCGGAAACGTAGAACTGGCGTGGTTTCATGGTTTTTGCCTTTGTAATAAATCTTTATGAAAACCTGAAACGCTTAGATGTTAAACTCTACAAGTCTCGAGGCGCTGCCTTATATCTTTGAAACTGTACTCCTCTATGTAGTATGTTGGGAGGTGTCCCCCCAGGATGTGTTCCGGAGGTGTTCCATCCTCGATCTCTGAGGTGACGACCCAACTAGGATGCCACCAAACCCAACCAATTATACAGCCGAACTCCTCGAAAAGTTCTCGCTCCTTATCCAAGTGATGCCTCCACCGACTTTCATAGATGCGTTTCTGCACCGAAAAGCCGAAAAGTCCGTTACTGTATTTTACCCAAAGTTGGTCAATAGTTCGTAAGTCTTCACAGGGCAATCGATCGAGATATTCACCCCCCGCTGCTTCCCGCATTTTTATTGTCGTTTCCCGATTCGCCTCTTGCCATTTTCGAGTTGCCAGTAAATCGCGCAACTTAGTGTAGTCTACTCCCCGCTCAGATTTGAGGGGAACATCCGGCTCAATTTGAGGCGACTCGCCCGGAATATCGCTGCTCACAATCCTAATCGTTTCATCTGGCATAACTGCTGAAAACTCCAAAGTATTTATATAATTTTGTCATATTCTAACTTATATTCTAACGAGAAATTGCAGCCAAAATCTTCATTAACCTATCTTCGCGTTCCCGGTGATGCCTGCGTAACACGACGAACCCAACCGACATCATGTGAGTGGGAGGTAGGCGAGCATTTTTATACCAATTCCTAAATCCCAAAACCTCTTTGTCCAAACAGACCCTTTCTATGGCAACCTGAAAAATAGGAAACAGAATTTTATAGAGCTTGGTAACAGAACACTAGCAATCACTTATGCAAACTCTACCAAATCCAACTAAAAGCGCATCTAGCCAACCGATTTTCGACACCACCATCAAACGCCGCAAAACCCGACCGGTCAAAGTCGGTAGCGTGACGATCGGGGGCGGCAACCCCGTCGTAGTTCAGTCGATGATTAACGAAGACACCCTCGACATCGACGGTTCAGTCGCCGGAATTCGGCGCTTGCACGAGATTGGGTGCGAAATCGTCCGCGTCACCGTGCCCAGCATGGCCCACGCCAAAGCATTAGCCGAAATCAAGCAAAAACTGCACGCCACCTACCAACCCGTACCCCTCGTCGCCGATGTCCACCACAACGGCATGAAAATTGCCCTGGAAGTCGCCAAACACGTAGACAAAGTGAGAATCAATCCCGGACTTTACGTGTTCGAGAAGCCGAAAGCCGACAGAAGCGAATACACCGACAGCGAATTCGCCGAAATTGGCGAAAAAATCCGCGAAACCCTGGAACCTCTGGTGATTTCCCTGCGCGACCAAGGCAAGGCTTTGCGAATCGGCGTCAATCACGGTTCCCTCGCCGAACGGATGCTTTTTACCTACGGCGACACGCCCGAAGGCATGGTAGAATCGGCCCTGGAATTCATCAAAATTTGCGAATCCCTCGACTTCCGAAATATTGTACTTTCCCTGAAAGCCTCGCGCGCACCCGTGATGGTTGCTGCTTACCGCTTGATGGTGCACCGGATGGACGAACTCGGCATGGATTACCCGCTGCATTTGGGCGTCACGGAAGCAGGAGACGGCGAATACGGCCGCATCAAATCCACCGCAGGCCTCGCACCGCTGCTGACTGACGGCATCGGCGACACCATCCGCGTCTCGCTGACAGAGGCCCCAGAAAAGGAGATTCCCGTCTGCTACAGCATTCTGCAAGCCTTGGGACTGCGGAAAACGATGGTTGAGTATGTCGCTTGTCCTTCCTGCGGTCGCACTTTGTTTAATTTAGAGGAAGTGTTACACCAAGTGAGAGAGGCGACGAAGCATCTCACGGGTTTGGATATAGCAGTAATGGGCTGTATTGTCAATGGGCCGGGAGAAATGGCTGATGCTGATTACGGCTACGTCGGGAAGCAACCGGGTTATATTTCGCTGTACCGGGGCCGGGAAGAAATTAAGAAAGTCCCCGAAGACCGAGGCGTGGCAGAATTGATTGACTTGATTAAATCGGACGATCGCTGGGTTGATCCTTAGCCCCTGAAGAACAGGCAAGATGCCTGTTCCACAAAACATCAAGTTTCTTGTGGGCCGTTGCGCCTAGCCCGTCAGGAACAGGCAAGATGCCTGTTCCACAAAAAAACATCAAGTTTCTTGTGGGCAGTTGCTTCTAGCCCGCCCTGAATAGAACTCGGCAAAGTGGAATAATATATGTACGCCAAACGCGAGCCGGCCTTGCCTGTGTTAGATTGAGCGTAATTATTCTGAACTCTTTTCCTCCCGCGCGTCACACAAATGGTTATAACAAAACGAGGGCTTGTTCTAAGTGCAGCAGCGGTGGTACTCACTGCCGTAACTCTTGCGAACACTGGTTGCAGTTCTAAATCTCTGGCTTCTTTTAGGGGAAGCCCTAAAGAGTTAGTTGATGAAGTTTGGCAGATTATTGACAAAAGTTATGTAGATGGCACTTTTAACCAGGTTGACTGGAAAGCGGTGCGGAATGATTATTTGAATCGGACTTATACCAGCGACGAGGAAGCTTACAAAGCAATTCGGGAAATGCTGAAGAAGCTGGACGATCCTTATACGCGGTTTATGGACCCTAAAGAGTTCCAGAATATGCAGGTTGAAACTTCTGGGGAACTGACAGGAGTTGGGATTCAGTTGACTCAAGATGAGGAAACTAAGAAGTTGGTGGTGATTTCGCCGATCGAAGATACCCCTGCTTTTACTGCTGGGATTCTAGCAAAAGATATCATTACTAAGATTGACGGCAAGAGCACAGAAGGCATGGATACGAATCAAGCGGTAAGTTTGATTCGCGGTCAGGCCAATACTGAGGTGACGCTGACGATTTTGCGGGAAAAGAAGGAATTAGAATTTAAGCTGAAGCGCGCTAAAATTGAAATTCATCCCGTGCGGAAGTCGGTGCAGAAAAGTCCGATCGGAGAAGTCGGCTATATTCGCTTAAATCAGTTCAGTGCGAATGCTGCATCGGAAATGCGAACGGCAATTAAGGATTTGGAACAGAAAAAGGTAACGGGCTATATTTTAGACTTGCGTTCCAATCCCGGCGGGTTGCTGTACGGAAGTATTGAAATTGCTCGGATGTGGCTCAAAGAAGGTACGATCGTCTCGACGGTCGATCGAGTCGGTGAGGCCGATAAACAAACTGCAAATAAGGCAGATCTCACAGACAAACCGTTAGTTGTACTGGTAGATGGCGGTTCAGCAAGTGCTAGCGAGATTCTATCCGGTGCTTTGCAAGACAACAAGCGCGCGGTTTTGGTGGGAACAAAGACGTTTGGTAAAGGTTTAGTTCAGTCAGTACGCGGCGTGGGAAATGGTGCCGGTTTGGCAGTGACAATTGCCAAGTATTTTACTCCCAAGGGCACTGATATCAACAAGGCCGGAATTGAACCAGATTTCAAGGTAGAACTCACCGACGCTCAAAAACAGGAATTGAGGCGCGATCGCGATAAAATCGCTACAACGGCCGATCCGCAGTACGCCAAAGCTATGGAAGTTTTGACACAGCAAGTTACTGGTAAAACCGGGAATGATAAGGCGCAGTCGAAACCGAATGCAGCGCCACCTAAACCGAATGCGGCGCAAGCAAAACCGAGTGCAGCACCTTCTAAATCTAAGTAGAAAACCTGTGTAGGGTTTCAGTTAAAAAAAAAGCATTCGGGGGAAGATTTACGGCTAAAAGCCCAGATTTTCAACTCGAATGCTTCGCTATTTTTGGCAATTCGTCATTGCGAGTCATATCAATGCCGGTAGCATCGTCGGGCGTAAAATCCAGTTAACAGTCCACCATCACGGACGGTGCAACCGGCATTGATATAATTAATCTGCGTTAATCTGTGTTTATCTGCCTGTATCTGCGGTTAAAAAAAGAGAATTTCTTCACTGCAGATGACAAGGAATTGAGGGTGATTCACGCAGAGGTCGAGAAGAGAGATATGAATAATTCCGCTGCTAACAGATTTGATATCACGTTAGCTTTCGCGATGCGGAGGAAAGTAATAGTAATTCGTCATTGCGGCTGGCATTTGCCGGCGCGAATTAATCCGATGCGGCGGGCAATGGCATCTTCGGCAGAATCGTAAGGGCCCCACTTTTCAATAATACTGGGGTTTTGTTCTTCAAGTTGCGCGATCCTCTGCGAGGGCTCCGCCAACGGCACAATCTCGCAATTACCTACAGGACGTTTGACAATATAAAATTTTGGTGTTTCTGTCATAGCTAAATTCGTCAAATAAAAGCTGGATACTAACTAGGCAATTGGCTCATTATATCAAGTAGGGAAACGGCAATGCCGTGTCCCAAGTGGGTCTTAGCATTAAACTCGCAGTCCGACAGTAGTTAAAACCCCTCCCGGGCTGCGGATTTAACCGCCTGCAACTAATAAGAATTAAAAAAAACTAACACTTTTGGAAGATGCCACAATATTTATCTATGATCAAAATATAGACATTTGTCTAAACAGTGTATTAAACCCTTTCAGAAGTGGCGGAATATTCTAATCAATACCAAAAAAAACCATGCAATTTCTACCCAAAACAATCCCCGAAATTCAACCAGAAATCCTACCAGTTAACGAATCACCGCCAGAACTTGTTACTTTCGATGTCGGCGGGATGAAATGTGCCGGCTGCGCGAAAGCTGTGGAACGCCAACTCATGCAATATTCAGGCGTAATTTCAGCTTGCGTTAACTTAGCCGTAGAAGTGGCGACGGTTGAGTGTCAACCGGGGACTGTCGATGCAGAAGCTTTAGCGAAAAAGTTGACTGATAATGGATTTCCCTCTCAGTCTCGTTTAGGTGAAAATCAGCGGGAAGCAGAAGCGGCAACAATTGAACGGCGGCGGCAAGAAATTCGACAGCAAATCAAGCAATTGACGATCGCCCTAATCCTAATTATTTTATCCGGTTTAGGTCACGTACTCGGCACAAAAGCCCCTATTCTCAGCAATATTTGGTTTCACTGGGGACTCGCCACCCTAGCTTTGCTGCTACCGGGCCGCCCGATTATCGTTGACGGGTGCCGCAGTTTGTGGCGAAATGCACCCAACATGAATACTTTGGTAGCTTTAGGCGCTGTCACAGCTTACACCGCTAGCAACGCGGCGCTGCTGTTTCCACGGATGGGATGGGAGTGCTTTTTTGACGAACCGGTGATGCTGCTGGGCTTTATTTTGTTGGGCAAAACTCTCGAACAGCAAGCCAGACGGCGCGCTGCATCAGCTTTGCAAGCTTTAATCGCATTGCAGCCGGCGAAAGCCCGCTTAGTTGATTTTAAACTCCCGAGTTTAGATTTGCGATCGGAAGAATTGGCTTTAAGCTCGACATCTGCGGTCTACGATCCACAATACATTGAAATTCCTGCCGATCGCGTCCGAGTGGGAGAATGGCTGCAAGTTTTGCCTGGGGAAAAAATACCAGTAGACGGTGAAGTCTGCGAAGGCAAAACAACGATAGATGAGTCGATGCTGACTGGCGAATCAATGCCGGTTTTGAAGCAACCAGGAGATACAGTTGCGGCCGGAACTATCAATAAATCCGGGGCAGTTGTGATGCGGGCAACTCGCACCGGTAAGGAAACAACTGTAGCTCAAATGGTGGCTTTGGTACAGGCCGCCCAAACTCGCAAAGCGCCGATTCAAAATTTAGCTGATACTGTCGCGGGATATTTTGTGTATGGGGTAATGGCGATATCGCTTTTAACTTTCCTATTTTGGTATTTTGCCGGGACTCATATTTGGCCTTCTGTGCTTTTAGGACAAGGGGCAATGGATATGGGACACGGGGCAATGAATATGGGAAATCAATTGCCAATTATTCATTATCAATCGCCTTTGCTATTAAGTTTGAAATTGGCGATCGCAGTTTTAGTCATTGCTTGTCCTTGCGCTTTGGGACTGGCTACCCCAACAGCAATTTTAGTCGGTTCTGGCATCGGGGCGGAGCGCGGGCTTTTAATTCGCGGTGGTGATGTTTTAGAACGGGTGCATCAATTAGATACGGTGGTTTTTGACAAGACGGGCACTCTGACAACCGGAAATCTCACACTCACAGATTATTTGCCGATTTTCCAGAATTCGGAGTTGGATTTGAACTCAGATATTAATGTTGGCAACAGGCAAGATGCCTGTTCCACAATTGATGGGGTTTCTGGCAACAGGCAAGATGCCTGTTCCACAATTGATGGGGTTTCTGGAGGCAAACAAGAGGTTTGTTCCACAATTGATGGAGTTTCTGGCACTGCGGTTGACTCAAAACTGCTGCAAATTGCGGCGGCGGTGGAAAGGGGCGCTTGTCATCCCATCGCCGCAGCGATTTTGCTGGAAGCTCAACAACAAGGTTTGCCGCTGTTAGCTGCTGAGGATTTCTCCACGGAACCGGGATTCGGGGTTTCTGCTTTGGTGGAGGGCAGACGGGTGTTCGCGGGGAATGCTGAGTGGATGAAGAAGCAGGGGGTCGCTGTGGCGACGGAATTGTCGGGGTCTTTGCAAGGCAAAACGGCGGTTTACGTGGCTTCTGGGGGCGTTTTGCTGGGGGTAATTGGGCTAAAAGATACTCTGAGGCTGGATGCTAAGGCGGCGGTGGAACGTTTGCGGGGCATGGGATTGCGGGTGATGATGCTGACGGGGGATACGGCGTCTGCGGCGGCGGCGACGGCGCAGCAGCTAGATTTGACGGCGGCTGATGTTTTGGCCGAAGTGCGGCCGGATGGGAAGGCTCGGGCGATCGCGACTTTGCAAGCCCAAGGCTGTAAAGTGGCTGTGGTGGGGGATGGTATCAATGACGCGCCGGCTTTGGCTCAAGCTGATGTCGGTATCGGTTTGCACTGCGGCACTGATGTAGCAGTTGAGACTGCTCAAATTGTGCTGATGCGAAATGCTTTGATGGATGTTGTTGAGTCGATCGAGCTGGGGCGCGCTACTTTTAATAAGATTCGCCAAAACTTATTTTGGGCATTTGGTTACAATACTCTGGGAATTCCGGTTGCAGCGGGTATCTTGCTGCCTGCCACCGGAATTCTACTCAGTCCTGCGGCGGCGGGAGCATTTATGGCGTTTAGTTCTGTTAGCGTTGTTACAAATTCTTTGCTGCTGCGACGCGGATTTCGAGCTTAAATTTAGGGATTGCAGATAAAACTCGGAGGTCATCGGTCATTAGCTAGAAACTAATGACTAATGACCTCCTCCCAAGAGGGAGACAAACCCCTCACACCAGGAGTCGAGAGCCAAGAAGTTTCCACCTTAGTTAGAACCCTCTGATTAATCTGTAGAGTCAATCGAAAATCTCACACCTCAAATTGACTGACTGAGGGCTACAGTGCCATACTTTCCAAAAGTCGCCAGTTATTGTTGTTCATAATTGAACGACTCACTAGCTCGAACATTTGACGGCAGTGGTTGTTGGTTTGCAGGGGCAGCTCTTCGTTTTTAATCACGAAGTTCATGCGAACCTCTGAGTCGCTGGTCATGTTTTTCTCAATTAGGACTTCTGCGGTGACAAGTTTGGCAATCGAAACTTGACCTGGGAGCTCGCGAGCCATGACGGAATCTCCTGTATTGTAGATAATATCAAGATTGCATGACTCTAAAATTTCAATCAGGGACTGACGGAGACGGTCGATGGGAACGGCAACGATAAAAAAACCAGTATAGCGAGCCATAAAAAACTCCAGCCGTGAGGCATTTAGACTTTATTATCATACCGAACCTCGAACAGATGAACAGAACAATATGGATTTATTTTATTCAGGTGGAAAGTTAGGGCAATGAAGGGCAAACTTATCGTGTTTGAGGGGGTTGAAGGTGCCGGTAAAACTACGCAAATGCAGCGCTTGATACAGTTCCTGCAAGCAAGTTGCTTTCTGACAGTCCGCTTGGTGGCTACTCGCGAACCGGGGGGTACTGAGCTAGGAAGGGGACTGCGACATTTGCTGCTGAAACAAGATGGGGGCGAATCTGTATCCGACCGAGCAGAATTACTCATGTACGCTGCCGATCGCGCTCAACACGTCGAAACTTTTCTCAAACCCGAGTTATCGAAGGGAACGATTGTTTTATGCGATCGCTTTACTGACTCTACGATTGCTTATCAGGGCTACGGCCGCGGTCTTAACTTAAATTTAATTAAGCAGTTGAATGCAATTGCCACCGGCGGCTTGGAAAGCGATCTGACTTTGTGGCTGGATATTAATGTGGAGGCGGGTTTGGCGAGGGTAAGATCTCGGGGAGAGTGCGATCGGATCGAGCAAGCAGATTTGAAGTTTCACCGCCTTGTACAGCAAGGTTTTGCGGAGTTAGCCCAGGAAAATAAATCTCGAATTGTCCGGATAAATGCCGATCGCCCTGAATATGAAGTCGCTCAGGAAATTCAAGCTATTGTAACTAGCAGGTTAGAAGCTTGGGGATATTTAAATAATACCTCTTCTGAAAAATAGCGCTAGATAATGTGTAGAGACACGGCAATGCCCTGTCCGGCTCCAAGAACTTACAATTTAACATTCTTAACTCAAAATAATTATTTAGCAGTCCCTTAAACCATAATAACCTTTTGGTATTATAGTAGCCGCGCCGACGGTTATGATGTTCTGACTTGCTGAAACCCGAGATTTTCTTCCTCCTTCCTTATTCCTCTTTCCTTCTTCCCTCTTCCTTCTTCCTTCTTCCTTCTTCCGCAAATATGAATTATTTCACATCATTAATCGGACAAGAGCGAGCAGTAGAATTGCTAACACAAGCAGTCGAGCGAAACCGAATTGCTCCTGGTTATTTATTTGTCGGCTCTAACGGCATCGGCAAAAGTTTAGCTGCTCAGTGTTTCATCGAGCTTTTATTCTCAGCCAATCTTGCCGAAACCCGATTAATAGCCTCCGTGCAAAATCGCGTGCAGCAGCGCAATCATCCAGACTTACTTTGGGTAGAACCAACTTACATGAACCAAGGCAAACGGCTTACACCAAAGGAAGCAGAGGAAGCCGGTTTAAAACGGAAAGCACCACCACAAATTCGTTTAGAACAAGTTCGAGAAATCGGTGATTTTCTCAGCCGACCGCCGTTAGAAGCGGCGCGTTCAGTCGTAGTTTTGGAACAAGCAGAAACAATGGGTGAGGGAGCCGCTAACGGCTTGTTGAAGACATTGGAAGAACCGGGAAAAGCAGCGCTCGTTTTAATTGCTCCGACTGTGGAAGCTTTGCTGCCGACTTTAATTTCCCGCTGTCAAAAAATTCAGTTTTCTCGGCTGAATCCCGAAGCAATGGCACAAGTTTTGCAGCAAGCGGGATTCGCGGAGATTTTAGATCATCCCGAGGTAATGGGGATGGCTCAGGGAAGTCCTGGGGAGGCAATTTCTATTTGGCAGCAACTGCAATCAATACCCGAGGATTTGCTGCAAAAAGTGAAGCAGTTGCCTCAAAACCTGCGGTCTGCTTTGGAATTGGCCAAGGAAATTGATAAAACTTTAGATACTGAATCTCAGTTGTGGTTAATCGATTATTTACAACACTGTTACTGGCAGCAATTTTTGGCAGGGGGAATTAGTCGATCGCCCTTAGAACCCTTGGAAAAAGCACGACAATATTTGCTAAACTACGTACAGCCGCGATTAGTTTGGGAATGCACACTAATGGGAATATGTCAAGCATAATTTAGTGCCGAGTTTGAGCGCAATACGATGAGTAACACGATGGAAAAAGCCACATTTGCCGCCGGTTGTTTTTGGGGAGTTGAACACAAGTTTCGCGCCGTTGCGGGTGTCGTCTCGACTGCTGCGGGCTATACAGGAGGTCACTGGCCGAACCCGTGCTACCTGGATGTTTGCGCCAGAGTCACCGGTCACGCTGAATCAGTGCTGGTAGAGTACGATCGATCGCAGGTCAGTTACGAAGCACTGCTAGATGTATTCTGGAACTGTCACGATCCTACCCAAATCAATCGCCAAGGCCCCGACCGAGGCGAACAGTACAGGTCTGTGATTTTTTATCATAATTCCGAACAAGAAAAAGCCGCTCGCCTCTCCAAACAAAAATTGCAAATCTCCGGTAAATACGACAAAGATATTGCCACCGAAATCAAACCTGCTGGTGAATTTTATATGGCAGAGGATTACCACCAGCAATATATTGAGAAGAAGCGGCTTTCGTCAGAAGTCATTAGTTAAAAATTAGGCAGATCCCACAAAAAATAAAATATCGTAGGGGCGGTAAGGCAATGATCTCTACTAGCGGCCAGTTTATTATTAATGCAAAACTCTGCCTCCCCCACGCCATGTTTATTTCCACCTACTTAGTAATAAATCATTAGTCATGAGATAGTGTTTGGTAGGGGCAATCCCCCCGTGGTAGCCGGATTCTATGGGGATGCGGCACAAGTCTCAGCTTTGAAAATTGGCAAAAGAATATAAATGGGGGGCGGGGAATGCCACTCTGAAGAAGAGCGAGCGCGTTTTAAACAGCTTGTTACGCAAGTCATAATTTTAGAAAAATGCTGTAGTAGTTGGGCGCGTAAGACCCAAACAATTTTGAAATAAAGCCTAAATGAAGATTGAGAATTTCTGTTTCAATTTTCTTGAGTAATCCCGGTTTTTGCGTCCCCGACTGTAGTCATTAGTCAGCAATTAGTAGTCATTAGTCAGATGACAGAAGGAAAAGCGAAGAATACAGCACTTTGCGTGACTAAGAGGTACAGTAACAGCAGTGAGCAAAATAATTTTCGATTTGCTTACTTGAACATAATTTCACACCCAATTCCAATAGTTTTTCCACAATCTGTACACTTCGAGGTACAAATCTCCTGAGCCATGCCTTTAATTCCCACCATAAATGTTCGATGGGGTTAAACTCAGGTGAGTACGGTGACAAATACACTACTCTTGCTCCCACTGCTTCGATCATTTTTTCCACACCTTCTACCTTGTGTGCCTTCAAATTATCCATAACTAATACCGCTCCTTTCCATAATTTGGGAACCAATTGTTCTTGCACAAATTTCTTGAACTCTTCTCCATTCATTGATTGTTTCATTGTTTTCATGGCGATGACCTTCTTGTTGGTTATTGCACCAATTACTGTCACCCTACTTCCTCTATAAAATGGCTTGATATCGTAGCTTCTTTCTCCCTTTTTACTTCTAGCTCTGGATCTCATTATCCCTAGCAATACGCCCATTTCGTCCAAAAATATCAGATCTTTTGGTGCGACATCTCGGATTTTTTTCCAATATTCTATTCGCTGATTTTGATTAATTTCTTTATGGGCTTGACTGCTGCGTAGTGTTTTTTTTTCAAAGTGAGTTGCTGCTTTTTTAGGAATCGGCACATCGCACTCTCGCTCAACCATACTCCTGTTTTTTCGTGCCAATACTCACAGTATTCCGCTAGTGTGTAATCTGGATACTGGGCTACCATCTCTTCAATCTGTTGTTCGTGACCAAACAGTAAACTCGGTTTACCGCCCTTTGCCTGACTAGGGAGTAATCTTCCTGTCTCTTTTTTTCGCTTTAGTAGGGCTTGTACGGTACTTTTACTGACTTGAAATCTTTCTGCTACTTGCCGAATAGAGGTGTTACCTGCCTCGTAAGTGTCAACAATCTTTTGACGCATATCTAGGGAGTAGGGTTTCATTTTTTTCTTTCTTACCACCTCTACTATTGTACCTAACTGTTAAGCAAAGTGCTGTATCTAGTTTTGCAGTCTTACTTGTTTATTTGCTAAGCTAAAGGTGGCGCTCTGTTATCAATAAACTTTAGATTTATGCACAGGTTATTAACTGGGAAACTGCGAATAGAGTATTTAACAATACCAATCGCTAATCTTCCAGCAAATCTATCAGGTACTAAAATTGTACAGCTTACTGACTTTCACTATGACGGGGTGCGGCTGTCGGAATGGTTGCTAGAAGAGGCGATTGCGGCAGCAAATGAAGCCGAACCCGACCTGATTTTTTTAACTGGTGACTTTATTACCTACGACCCCGCACCTATTTACACCTTAGTGCAGCGATTGAAAAATTTGCAAAGTCGGACGGGAATTTACGCGGTTTTGGGCAATCACGACCACTATTGGCCGAGGGCAAAAACAGAGGTTACTAATGCTTTAAATAGCGTCGGGATTCGGGTTTTGTACAACGAAGCAATCTATCCTTTGGGCTCAGAATTGGCTTTAGTTGGGTTGGCAGATTTTTGGTCTGGCGATTTTGCGCCTAAACCTGTAATGGCATCAATAAATCCCGCGATTCCTCGGATTGTCTTGTCTCACAATCCCGATACTGCTGAAAAACTGCAAAATTGGCGGATTGATTTGCAGTTATCTGGGCACACTCACGGCGGTCAAATCGTTATTCCCGGTATCGGGCCTTTGTACGCTTGGGTCAGAAAAATTGGCTATTTGATTCCTAAACGAATCCGAAAGTTCATTCCTTTGCTGTCGGCTTACGATCGAGTAGTTACTCACTGGGAATGGGCTAGCGGTTTGCATCAGGTGGGGAGTAATTTGCTGTACGTGAATCGCGGTTTGGGAACTTATTCGCCGGGAAGGCTATTTTGTCCCCCGGAGGTGACAGTAATTACTTTGGTTTGTCAAGATACGTAAAGGCTGGTTTAGGGTGCATACTTTGCCGATAACAAATAATATAGCAGAAGGCAGAAGGCAGAAGGAGCTTCGGCTTCGCGAGTGGGTAAAAAAAAGGAATTGGGTACAATTTATATTATTAGCTGGCTTCTCCAAAGCGGTAGCCTCTGCCGTAGACTGTGTGAATTAGCACCGATTCGCCCGGGGCTTCTATTTTGCGGCGCAGCAGGCGAATTTGAGCGGCTAATACATTGCTGCTGGGTTTTTCCGCTTCACTCCACAAATACTGGTGGATTTGTTCGTGTGTTAGCAATTGACCGGTATGGCGCATTAAGTATTCTAATAACTGGCATTCTTTTTCTGATAAGTCAATTGTGCGATCGCTCCGATAAGCTAATTGATTGTCGTAGTCTAGCTGTAAATCTGCAACTTGTAGCCGCCCGACAGCAACCTCGGCATCAATAGTAGGAGGCCGCCGCAGTAATGCGCGGACTCTGGCTAGCAGTTCTCGCAGTTCAAAAGGTTTGACTAAATAGTCGTCTGCACCAGCGTCGAGTCCTTGTACGCGATCGTCTACGGTATCTTTGGCGGTGAGAAAGAGGACTGGCGTACTCCGTCCTTGCGATCGCAACTTTTGGCAAATTGCCAGTCCGGTTTGTCTCGGCAGCATCCAATCCAAAATTAGTAAATCGTAATTGCCCTGCATGGCTAAATTGCTGCCACTTGCTCCGTCAAATGCCACATCAACTGTATAACCTTCGCGGGTTAAGACTCGACTCAAAGGGTCAGTTAACTCAACTTCATCATCAACTAAAAGAATCCGCATCCTGATTTCAAATTTGAGATTTGAGATTTTAGGTTAAGTAAACTAATTGTCCCTAGATTTTAATGTGCGGAATACTTTCCGTTTCGCTGCAAGCTGCTGCTACCCATTCCTGGATTGCAGGCAAGGCTAAAATAGCCTCCGCATAAGCTTTGGCTGATGAATCTAATTTGACTCCGTAGGTGACAAAACGCATAACAACGGGGGCAAACATAGCGTCAACAACTGTGAATTTTCCGAATAGCATATTGCCGCCTGTTCCGAATTTTTGGCGGCATTCGCGCCAAATGGCAAAGATGCGATCGATCTCTGCTTCTACACCGGCAGTCATCCCTTCTCCCGGATAGCGGTTGCGGCAGTCCATCGGCATATTGTCGCGCAAATTTTGGAACCCCGCGTGCATTTCAGCGCAGATGGAACGGGCGATCGCCCGTTCCGCTACATCCGCCGGCCACAAATCATTTGCAAAGCGATCGGCGACGTATTCGCAAATTGCTAATGATTCCCACACTTTCAGATCGCCGTCGATTAAAACTGGCACTTTTCCCGAGGGAGAATAGCGCCGAATTTCTTCATGCGTTGTAGGCCAGTCTAAAGGGATTCTCACCTCGGCAAATTCCAGTCCAGCTTGTTTCATCGCCAGCCAAGCCCGCAGCGACCAAGACGAATAATTTTTATTACCAATAACAAGTGTCAATTCGGTCATAGTTGAGCTTTCAGCTATTTGCAATCGCCAGTTAAATTTTAAGTTTTAGAGTTGAATACACCAAGGCGGGAGACTGAATGACGAGCCTCTTCGAGGGCTTCGCTAACGCGCGATCGGCCCGTTTTCTGCACCAGCCTCTGCAAGGATTTTAGATTAACAGCCTCCCAGCGTTCCGCGTTTTTCTGCAAACTGCGATCGGGGGGCGCGATCGAACACGCTTGATTTCACATAAGATGAGAAGCCTGTTACCCTGGGGATGCTGGCGTGGTTAGCGGTAGGTACGGCTACTGTATAATCCATTTCCTCGGCCTCTAGACCGCCGCCTGAGAGGATTTCATCTACTGTAATTTTCAGGAAATCCGGGTCTACACTGTGACATTCTCCGTCAAATTCTTGACTCTCAAACTCTTGATTTTTTTCCATACTGACCGCCATTTAAAAATGTGACTCTCTAAAAAGTTACTAAATATAATATATCCTCAAACAAAGGATCGAGCAATACCCAAAATTTATTTTCCGCTAGGAACTCTATGTGTTATTCTGAGTTTGGTAAAAGCTGTTTATGCTTGTGCCGAGATCGCCCCTTCCAAAATTGAGCAATTTACCCTCTAAAAATTGACATGATTACTGTTGCACTTCCCAAAGGCGGATTGTTAGGAGATAGCATTCGCCTCTTTAAATCGGTTGGATTAGACTTCAGTGCTTTTCTCGATTCCTCTAACCGACAACTTCAAATATATGACCCGACCGGTACTGCCAAAGCTTTGCTAGTAAGGACGCACGACGTGCCGGTTTATGTGGAATACGGTCAAGCGGATTTGGGGATTGCTGGCTATGATGTTTTGCGGGAAAAAAAGCCGAAAGTTGCCAATTTAATTGATTTAAAATTTGGCAAATGTCGGCTGTCGGTGGCGGTGAAGGAATCTAGTTCTTATCGACGAACTGTGGATTTGCCTCCTCACGGTAGAGTTGCTTCTAAGTTCGTACACTGTGCAAGGGAATATTTTCACAATTTGAATTTGCCGGTGGAAATTGTGCCGCTTTACGGTTCTGTGGAGTTGGGACCGATTACGGGTATGTCGGAGGCAATTGTGGATTTGGTTTCTACTGGCAAAACTTTGCGAGAAAATGGTTTGGTGGAAATTGATGTTTTATTTGAAAGTTCAGCTTATTTAATCGGTCATCCTCTGAGTTACCGTTTGAATACTGGAGGTGTGAATGAGTTGATCGGGAAGTTGAGAGAGCAAGTTTTGACGACTGTTTGATGCTAACTCCAATTAGAGTAGACTTATTGGATAAATCTTTCATTAATAGGGAAACCACAGACGCAACGCAGGATAGCTGGGGACTTTTGCAATAAGTCTAAACTATTGTAGGGTGGGCTTGTAGCTCGCCCTAAAAGTTAAATCTTTAGGAAGTGCTATTTCCCGGTATAAAACCTAGTTTTTCCTGGCAGCGATTTATATAAAAACGGACAACGGTATCCGCAGGATTTTGTTCGATTAGTTGCTGAAAATATCCCAAGGCGGCGACAATTTTTTCGGATTGCCATCCTTGAATTCCTTTGTCAAATAAACCCTGGGTAAGCTGCTTTGCTTCTGAGTCGGGACAGGAGGCGGCCCAGATTTCGTAGATTTCTATAGCTTGCTGCTTGCCGCGCGGGGTTACTCGATCGATCCAGCGATAGTAATAATTGTTGCTTGGCGAATAGCTGCCTGCCGCAGTCGCCCCAGAAGTAGAAATAATACTCTCCTGTGTTTCCACTTCCAAGTCGCACTTTAATAATAGACTTTCTTTTGAGTGTGAACTCAGACTTATGCCATTTAGAAATTCTCTTGCATGAACGATCGCATTTTCGCTAACAATAATTTGGCAACCGTATATTTTAGTTAAATTTTCTAACCGAGAAGCTGTATTTACGACATCGCCGATGACTGTAGAGTCCATGCGGCGATCGGAACCCAAAGTACCGATCATGCCGATACCTGTGTTAATTCCCGTACCAATATTGACGGGATATTCTAAATTGTATTTATGGCGGCTGGCATTAAAATCTTGCAAAGTTTCTTGCATTGCTACTGCGGCTTCGATCGCATCCATAGCGTGAGAATTCGGCTTGTCAAATACCGCCATAATTGCATCGCCTAGGTATTTGTCAATAAACCCCCCATGAGACGTTATGCAATCGTTCATTTGAGTAAAAAAAGCGTTCAACCATTCAAAAGTCTCGCAAGCTTGTTGAGATTCGGCGATCGTAGTAAAGCCGCGAATGTCGCAAAATAAAATAGTCAGCTCTTCTTCTGTGACATTGCCCAACTGAATAGATTCTATTCCTTGCGGTGCAATTCGTTCGAGAAGTTGCTCCGGCACAAATAGCTGAAATTTTTCTGAAAGATATTCGTTTGCCTCCCAAGCTGCGGCGATTTGACGCTTGCTTTGCTCTTTGACTTGCTGGTTTAATTGGGAAGATACAGCTTGCGATCGCATTTGACTCAACTGCAAAATATTTTCAACTTTCGCCAGCAACAAACGGCTGTTAAAAGGCTTTGTCAAATAATCGTCTGCCATCATTTCTAACCCTCTGAGGCGAGAGGAATCGTCGTCGAGGGCGGTCAAAAAAATCACGGGTACAGTTTGCAATGCCGTATCCTTCCGCAGGATCTCGCAGACATCAAAACCGTTCATCTCCGGCATCATAATATCTAGTAAAATTAAATCCGGTCGAGATGCGCGGGCCAGAGAGAGGGCTTCATGGCCAGATTGTGCCGATACTGTGGCGTATCCTTTCACGTGCAATAACTCTTCCAGTAAAGTCAGATTAGCTGGCTCGTCATCAACCAACATGATGCAGGGCGACTTGTTTGACATCGAATATATATATTGAATTTATTGAATTTAGCTCGGGACTGGCGCGTGTGGAAGCTCGAAAACTGGTTAATTCGTGTCTTTCTCGTTACTAAACTCGATATTTTTCGTATGAACCGGGTTTCTGAGGCAAGTGTGCGCCAGTCCTATAGATATTTATCTACTATTGAGTTTAACCTTTCTTGTTATCAATTATAATAAATGGCTGCGCTGGAATTACAAATAATTATTGTTAGCCCAGATAAGAACGGACAGTAGCGATCGTCAAATTCAAATCCAGCGGCTTGCTCAAATAAGCAGAAGCGCCAGCTTCCAAACATCGATCGCGGTCACCGGGCATCGCCATCGCCGTCACCGCAATCATCGGTACCGACTCCCAGACAGGATTGGCTTTAACTCGGCGCATCAACTCAAAGCCGTCAACATCCGGCAACTGAATGTCCATCAAAATCAAATCCGGCAGCAACTCCGGGGCAGCAGAGGTGGCGAGAATACGATCGACCATCGCCTTCCCATCCGCGAGTATCTCTACCCCGTACCCCTCCAATTCCATCACTTCAGAAATTAAC
The DNA here is from genome assembly GCA_022701275.1 of Microcoleus vaginatus PCC 9802. Taxonomy (NCBI): domain Bacteria; kingdom Bacillati; phylum Cyanobacteriota; class Cyanophyceae; order Oscillatoriales; family Microcoleaceae; genus Microcoleus; species Microcoleus vaginatus. The sequence continues at coordinate 1,547,242 of CP031740.1, read as the reverse complement.
ATTTGGTTAAAAGGCTGGTCTTCGACAACCAAAATCCGCTTGCTGCCAATTGGTAAAGCAATCGCACAAGCAGGGATTAATTTCGAGTCCAAAGCACAAGAAGCAAAGTTTCCCAACTGTTGACGCATCTCCGTCAAAGGCAGCCAAACGCGGAAAAGACTTCCCCGATCGCAAACCGATTGAAAAGAAACAGTCCCCCCATGTAATTCTGCCAGACGCTTAGTCAAAGCCAAACCCAAACCTGTACCTTCGTGCCGCCTAGTCAGGGAAGAATCCACCTGTTGAAAAGGTCGAAATAGCAAGTGCCAGCGGTCTTGAGGAATGCCGATGCCGGAGTCTTTCACTTCAAAACAAAAATAAGGAGTGCTGGCATTTACAGGAGAACAATCCGGCCGGTAGTCGCTGTTTATTTCACTGCCGTAGACGAGACGCCCGGTGAGTTTAACTTGTCCCTGTTCAGGGGTAAATTTGATGGCATTGGAAAGTAAATTAATTACAATTTGTCGCACTCGCCGTTCGTCGAGCAAAACTTTAGTAATGCGGTAGTCGAGTTCTAAAGACAAACCGATTCGCTTTTTGTCTGCCCGTGGCTGCATCATTTTGAGACAGTCTGTCGCGAGTTCGTGAACGCGAACCGGCTGTAAATTGAGTTCTACTTTCCCCGCTTCAATTTTAGACAGGTCGAGAATATCGTTGATTAGCTGCAACAAGTGCTGGCCGCTTTTTTCGATCAGTTCTACATAGTTGATTTGTCGATCGCTCAACAGTCCGGCTGTTTGGCGCAGCAGCAAGTCAGAAAAGCCGAGAATGCTGTTGAGAGGCGTCCGCAATTCGTGAGACATTGAGGCTAAAAACTCAGATTTCAACTGAGAAGAATACTCTAATTCTTCATTAACTTGGCGCAGGTTCTCTTGTGTCTGAGCCCGCTCAATCGCTGCCCCCAGAGTCCGGCAAGCAGCCTCCAGCACTTCTTGGTGGACGGCGGCTTGCAGTTTTTTGATGTTGCGGGACTCCAGCGTCAGCACTCCGATGATCGTGCCGTTGGTAGCTGCGATCGGAAAGATGCCCAGTTGTCCGATTGCCACATGCCGAAATTCCGGCACGGCATTGGGATGCTGGGCATAATCCTCGACAAGCAAAGGTTTACCAGTTTTGACCACTTCCCACAGCAAACCGATGCCGTAGGGAATGCCTTTGTCGAGCAATTCTTGCATTCCTGCAACTACGGGTTCCCCGTAACTAGCCAGAAATTGAGTAGAAATTTGGTTGCAAATCCCCGTCGCTTGGCGATCGTTTCCCTTGCCGCTAATCACCTTGACATCTCCGAAAGCAGCATTCATTGCCTCTACTAGATAGGTGAGGGCAAACTGACCTATTTCTTGCAAACTGTCAGATTTTTGCAGGCGTTCGGTTAAACCTAAAAGAAAGCTCAGCCGCCTGACTTCTGCGTTCAAGCTAGCTTGGGAGTTTTGGTATACCGTCACATCTCTAAAAGTAAACAGCCGTCCGCCGCTGTTGGTAATCGTGGCGCACACCTCCAAACAAACCGCATTGGATTGCTCGAAATAAAATGATAAACTTTCACGCTGAGATTTTTCGAGGGCTTGCTGAAACTCTTGCCACTGTTGAACAGACAAGTAACCCCGATCGACAATTTCCGCAAACAGCAAGTGGCACTTCGGCTTTGTTGCCAGCCATTCTGGGGACAGTTCCCAGATTCGGGCCAATTTGTTGTTAAACAAAACTAAGCAGTCAGACGAGTCGAACAGAGCAATCGCATTGTCTACTTGATTGAGAATTAGTTCTTGGTCGGCCCTCCATTGCTGCGAGTCTATCTCCATTTTTTTTTCTGTAGCTCTTAGTTTTGTTGTCATAACTTTCTACGGATATGGCAAGACTTCTTCGATCACCCTTTACTTAATTTGACATAATTTTAGGTTTTTTGGCAGTGAGGGCGATCGATCGGCCTTGTGATCTGAGACACTTGCTGGTTTCCGTGGGCGATCGGAGCCACCTTTGATCTGCGTTGGCTACATTGCTTAATCATCAGGTAATAAGGAGGGAAATTCTTATGACAGAAGCAGAATTTTTTAATAACAATGCTGTCGAACTTGATGGCATCTAACTTGAAACTCTTGTGTCCAACCCTGTGCTAAATTGACCCATAATCAAAACTAATTCCGGCGATAAGAAATCAGCATATAGCAATCCTCGCATCATTTGTGAATTTCTTACTTCCCAGCGAGCGGGTTCGGGGAGGGTTGGGGTGGGGTAAAAAATTTACGACTCCTGCAAGGATTGCTATATGTCAAATGCAATCATGAGCTTACCCTTAAATTTTATTAGCAATAACTTGGTTATTTGGATTAACTCCTCAAGCAAGTGTTGGATTCAAAAACATAGGCATAAGGCGCGCCATAAGCACCCGGAGACAGTGATATCAGTTTCAAAAAAGCAACTGTAGGGTCGTGTTCCCAACCCATACACAATCAGTTATTCCCAATAATTTAATCTAAAATTGTGCGACTGAGCGCTCACGCCGAAGTCTAAAATCTACAATGGTATGAGTTATTACGATCGCACTTATGAGTAAGGTGTGCAGTGCACACCCTACAAATGTGAGTTAAGCTAATCCGCATTTAAATTGCAGAGTAAAATAAATCTTTACTCTTGTGGGGTGGGCTGGAAAGCCCGCACTTAACATACAATTTAAATGCAGTACAGGTTAGAGCGTAAGTATGGTTAATGTTTCTTAGGATTTTTCGGAAAAGGAATGCCCAAACTTTCGTGAAAAACAACCTGAGTTTTATAAGTCAAGCGCCGGTTAACTTGTTTGATGATTTTTTCCAAAAGCGCATCGCCGGTTTTTTCTATTAAAGGTTGAGACATCGATCGAATAAACTTGGGAAAGCAAACCCCCACAGCCAAATCCAGCTTCCAGGTAGTAATGGTAATCGCAGGCGGCAGCTTAGCACGTTCCGAGCTCGGCCAATCGGCGGCAAACTCCTGAGAGGGTATCTCCACTAGCTTCATTGCCGATCGAAAATCCACTTCATACCCAGGCGAGGTATAATCCGGAACCGGAATAGTCTTAATCAAATAGCAGCCTTCAGCGTCAGGCGGCAGCAACTCTAAACCAATTCTCGCTTCAACACGGTAGCCGAAAGCCCCAAAACGCCCGATTAATAAATCATAGCCGTTTTCTCCGAGCGGCTGGGCCTTCATCGGCGAAGCGCACTGGCAAAACCAAGTCTTGTGGTTGTTCAAATGGTTGGCCACCGTCTCCGCATCGGCGTACATCTCCATGCTGTCTTCAAAATGCGTGTGAAACCAAATCGGCTCAACTTCCTCTCCTGCATCCGCGCTTCCACTTTCGGGCTCTCGGAAACTCGCATCTGGGTAGTAATTTTCGTCAGAAGCTTCAACAGTTTGATATTCAGCGGAATCCTGCCTCATTGTATGCTCTCCTGTTATACACGCCAATCGATCGGGTTGGGGATGTGTTAAGGGAGTTTCCTCCCTACAATTGAGAAATTGATAGTAACAAAACTTACCCTAATTCAGCATAACTCGACTTATGAAAGCATTTGTAGCAGGAGCCACAGGTCAGACTGGCCGCCGCATCGTCGCAGAATTGGTCAAGCGAGGTATTCCCGTGCGCGCCTTAGTCCGAAATCTAGACACAGCTAGACAAATTTTACCACCGGAGGCTGAGTTAGTGACTGGGGATGTATTAAATGCAACTTCCCTGGGCGATGCCATCGGCGATAGTACGGTATTGCTGTGCGCGACAGGGGCGGCCCCTGGTTTTGACCCGACAGCGCCTTACAAGGTGGATTTGGAAGGTACTAAAAATTTGGTGGATGCAGCTAAGGCTAAGGGCATTGAGCATTTTGTGCTTGTGACTTCTCTGTGCGTCTCTCAGTTTTTTCACCCGCTGAATTTGTTCTGGCTGATTCTGGTTTGGAAGAAGCAAGCCGAGGAATATTTGCAAAAAAGCGGCTTAACTTATACGATCGTCCGTCCGGGCGGTCTCAAAAATGAGGATAATTCAGATGCGATCGTCATGACTGGTGCCGACAAAATGTTTGAGAGCAGCATTCCCCGCACCAAGGTAGCCCAAGTGTGCGTGGAGGCGCTGTTTCAGCCGACTTCTCGCAACAAGGTTGTGGAAATTGTGGCGAAGTCAGAGGCTCCGCAAAAGAGTTTTGAGGAGTTGTTTGCCAGTGTGATTTGATTGAATTAGCCTCGCTTGGGTTCGGTGCGTTAGACCAAAAACACTTTGATTTGGATCTGAGATGTTGCACCATTGTCAAGAACAGGCAAGATGCCTGTTCCACAAAAAGTGCATTTTCTTGTGGGGTGGGCATCCTGCCCGCCCAAAAAAGGCTTATCGAGAATGGTGCAAGATGTGATTTGGGTCAAAGATTTGGGCTGACGCACCCTACAAGAATTTTCCGATCGCCAAATCTGGCAAAATCTTAATAGTTTTACGATTCGCCCTTAAAATTTCGTTCTCCCAGCATGAAAACTCTCAAGTGGCCAGCTTGGTTCCCCTATCCGATTTCGTGGTTAAGGGCATTTGCTCTCGCTCAGAGTTTTAGTTTTGTCCTTCGCAGGGGCATTCCTTTTGTCAGCGACGATATCGGCTTTCTGACTCTACTGCTGGCGGCTTGGCTGATTCAGTTGCCTTTGTTTTTTGTGTTTCACTTGTTCGCCGTCAAAATCTTAAATCCCTTACTAATTATGCTGCCGGGGCGCTGGCGCGTTGCGCGCAAGTTCAAGCGCAGGCACACAGGTATTCGATCGCACTTGCGAGAAGGCTTGAATGCTGTTGTAGTGATTTTTTTTGCCTTTAATCTGTCGCTGTTGGTGCAACTTGCGATTTTTTATTGGCCCGCGCGATCGATCGCTCCGGCTCAGTTACTAGCAGGAATATCTACTCTAACAAATGTTGCCATAGCGGGTGAATTAGATTTCTGGCTGCTCAAATTGGCGGGGGTTTTATCGAGTTTAACGCTGTTAGCGGCCCCCCTATATCAATACGATTTTCGGGTGCGCCGGATGCGGGTGGCTCGCAAATTAGCCGAAATTTCGGAAATGGAAATGACTTTGCTGGAATCTGAGAAATTGGGCCGTCGAAAAAGAGGTTTGCTGAGGCGATCAGAGATTCAAATCCTGGGATTTATACTTTTAATCGGCGCTGTGATTGGCGGCGGTGTTTTTTTGGTTGACAGTTTGCGGGGAAATCAGCAGTTGTCGGAGTCGGTAAGCGGGGTGGGAAAATTTCCGCCGCTGGCTATGAAAACGGGCGATCCTTACATTCGGGCGCTGATGCGTACTATTTCTGCTAGCGAGTCGAATGTTTCTCGCCCTTATCACGTTGTTTACGGTGGCAAATATATATTAGATTTGAGCCGCCATCCTGACTGGTGCGTGAAGATTGTTAATGGCCCGAATCGAGGCAAGTGTACTACCGCTGCGGGCAGGTATCAATTTCTGACTACGACTTGGAAGGAGAAGGCTAAGCGCTATCAGGCGCGTCGTGCTAATTTTTTATTCTGGGAAGATTACAGTTTTGAACCAGAAGATCAGGATGCTGTGGTTTATGCTTGGTTGAGCGATCGCAAGTTTTGGAAAGCTGATATTCCTGAGATGTTGCGGCAGGAAAGATTAACTGAGGTATTGCGGATGCTTTCAGGAACTTGGACGAGTTTGGGATATGGAATTGAGAACAATTCTATGAGTTCTCGTTTGCCGAAAGTCTACCGGGAAATGCTGCGGGAAGAATTGGAAAATGCTGGTTCTTAGGGAGTTAAATGTTGGCTGTTGATGGTTGACGGTTAACTGTTAACGACTGTTATTGGTTATTAACAAGCCAAAGCGATTAAAAAATAACCCCTAAGAAGTAACGAGTAACTAATCCTTCAATTTGGGTAAAAATGCTGTCAAACATTTGTACAATTCTAATCCCGATCCAGCTTGCAGCGGATAAAGCTTGTCGAAATTAATGGGGTTTCCCGGTGCTAATTTCCACTCGGTTTTCTGGGCTGTTTTTGGGGAAATTTCGATCGCTACCGTGATGTTAATAATGTTGTTGTGCTGGGGGATGCCCCGGAAGCAGTAACTTTTGCCAGTGCGTTTGTCTGAATCGCTGCCGGTGATGTATCTGTCTTGTTTGCGAAATTGGACTTCTCTGAAAGGTCGATCTATCGCAAAGGAGTCTCGGTAGCGGTAGTCTCCGTCGCGCAAGATTTCGACAGTCGGCTTGATTTGACTTATAACTGTTGGTGGACTAAGAGTTAGCATCATTGATCCGCGTTCCTCTTGTAAAATCGGTGATTTTGCTGCCTGGTGGCTGAGTCGCTGTGGGCGATCGGCTTAAACAAAAGCGCCGTGTAAGAAATTAATAAAAGTTGTTATACGGTTTAAGTTTATCCCTGCCTATCCTGAATAATTATTTCATGATTTCATCTCTGTTACCTATCTGAGTAATAATAAAAATATCCAGCAAAGCCTTAAAAATTTTACGGGCGCATATTAGGGATTAATTGACGATACTGCGAGGATACTGCTATGTTTTGCGTGACCCGAGAAACAAAAAATTTAGAGCGGGTTGAAACCGGAAATTCCCAACGCCGAGACTCTTTCACCTCTGCCTCTAAAAGTACCAGTATTCTCCGATCGCGAGTTTACAAAGATGAGGCTTTGGTGTCTGCTACCTTGGCCGGACTGCCAGCTCTTTTGGCATCCCTCGAAAGCTTGGGCGAGCAGTAGAACTTGGCATTTTCTATTGCTATATATGGCGCATGGAGATTTGTGATAGCGCCTGCAAACCGAGCAGGGGCTGTTTTGATTGCACCTAAAATTCTCCTCGATTTGAGTTGAGTTTTGCTCTACTGAACTCTTCCGGGACGCAGAAACCTGGCTGTTTACACAAGAACATTTTTACAGCCCTTTGTTAGGGTATGAAAAATGGTATAAAAACCCGGTTTCTTGGTGTGTGTGCGTAAGTCTTGTGTTAACAAAATTTATTTGTGAGTGTCGTCGGGTGCGTTCGATGCCTCTACCTCTTGGGAGGAACGGCTTAACATAGAGTCGTGCAGGTGTTCGTTGTGCTGCCTTTCTTGAGCCATTAATTCTCTGGCTTTTTCTTCAGCAATTCCTTCGCTAGGTGTTTCTAGCTCGTGGGAAGAACGGTTGAGCATAGAGTCTTGCAAGTGTTCGCTATGCTGCCTTTCTCGTGCAATTAGTTGTCTAGCTTTTTCTTCTGCGTTCATGAGTAGTTTCTCCAATTGCTTGTTAGAACCGATTGTTATATTAAGATGCCACACTTCGAGGGTAAAGGTAGCAAAATTAACAGAAAATTTTACAAAAAATGGATAAATAGTTGAGTATGCTGGCGGTGGGTATCGGGAGCGGTGGTTGCCGAGCTAATTATTGCCAGACGCCGGAAAAGATATTCTTGACTGCGATCGCAATTCGATTTAAGTCTTCCTTCAGCAGCGGTGGCCAAGAAACTCCTCTGCCGAGTCCAGCTTCAAATTGCTGCAAACCTTCTACGGACAGTAAATGCAGTGCCGAGATCAATTGTCGATCGAGCATTGGAGATTCTTGCAGCCCTTCAAACAATATTTTTAAAGCTAATAAAATCGATGTCACCTGTCCGGGCACGGGGGGCTGACCTTGTTTGAGACGCATCAGGAAGGCGTCGGGATTTTTCTTGGTTTCCAGGGCGGTTCCTTGGTCGATCAGAAAACTGCGGGCTGTTTTGTAATCCATTTGACGTGCGATCGATCTTCTGCAATTAATTAGCTGGCATTATATCACTTTTTGTCGCGCTCAATTTGGTAATATATTTCCATACAGCCTACACTACAGCTACTCGTGAGGTGCGCCCATAAGCACGCTACAGCTACTGATTAGAGGCGTAGCATTCATCCCACAGTCGCCTTGAGCGAAGTGAAACGGACAGGGAAAAATAAAACAATGGCAAAACACCAAGGAAATAGCAGAAAATTCAAGATTTATCGCTACTTGTGGCTGCTTTTTTTGTGTCTGAGCTTTCTGTTAGTTCCGCTCATCAAAAAAATAGCGGCTGATACGCCATTCCCCCCACCCGCTCCTATTGAAAATAATGCTACTTTTGGAGCGAGGATTCAAAGGACGATGGGGCTACTTGCAGCTAGCACTCCAACAGACCGCCGCCAAGTGCGTATCCTATTCTACGGTCAATCCATCACAGAACAAGATTGGTGGAAAGATGTAGTGAAGGATTTGAGACAGCGATTTCCCAATGCAGATTTGATTGTGGAAAATCGGGCAATCGGAGGATTTGCCGCCCCGATTTTAATTCGTCCCAGCGAACACGATTTGTATCCTTTTTATCCAGACTTGCTAATTTTTCACGTCTACGGAGGCGGTGAAGATTACGAAGCCATAATTGCCAATGTCCGCAGCCGCACTGCTAGCGAAATACTCTTGCATTCAGACCACATCGACTGGATGCCGACAGGCAACAGCGACGATCCAAATTCAGTCAGCCGATACGAATGGCACAACACTCATTCTACTAAATGGCTGCCGGAGTTAGCCGATAAATACGGCTGCGAAATCGCCGAAATTCGTGAACCTTGGATGCGGTATTTGAAAGATCATCGCTTGCAGCCCAAACAGCTATTGAACGATGAAATTCACCTCAATGATTGGGGAAATTTTCTCCTAGCTGCTCTTATAAAACCGCACCTGCGATACAAGCCAAATTCTTTTCAACCGCCGCAGGATTTAGTGAAAACCTATACAGTTGGCAGGGATGTTAAGTGGCAAGATGGCAAGTTGGTTTTAGAATTTGAAGGAAATAGAATAGATGCGATCGCCGATAAAACCTTCAACGGCAAGGCAGTGTCTGCTAGAATTGCGATCGACGGCAAAAAACCCTCAGAATTTCCTGAACTTTACAGCATCACCAGACCTAGCGCTAGCCTTGGCGTTCCTTGGCCCGCTATTCTCCAAGTATCCAGCCAAAAACCGCTAATCGTCGAAGATTGGAAAGCCGTAATTACTGAGATTAACAGCGACGCCAGCAAGTTTAAATTTGACGTTGTAGGTTCTAAAACAGGTTACGACGGCAGCGGTACAAACGACGAAATGTTTGTCTCAAACTCTGGCCGCGTCGTGATTGAACCGAGAAACTGGTGGCTGAAAAATTCTTATGAATACTCTAAAAAACCGACGCCTAAAGGCTTTGAGATTTCCTGGCAGGTGCGACCAATGTTTGTTGATTCATACGTTCCTCCACAAATTGCAGATGCAAGCCGCGAGTATTCTACAACATTGGCTCAGAATTTGAGCAACTCCAAACACATCCTCGAAATCGTCCCCGAAACAGATGGGAAAGTGCCTATTCAGGCAATTCGAGTGTATCGCCCTCCTTTCTCCAATCTACCATCTAAAGTTGAGAGTCTTAAACCGCAGAGCTCAGCGAATGAAGGCAAATAAACGCTGATCAAATTGCATCAGCGTTTATTTGCCTTCATCTGCGGTTTAAAAAATCTTCATGTTGATTTTATAGCAGTCGCCTTGGCGGCGTAGGGCGTTGATGATTGTTCAAACCCTTAATATTTAAGCATCTTGACTCCTGACTCCGGCTATAATCGCCAAGATTATCAACTTCTAGAAATTCCCAACTCGTGAAACATCAACAGCGATAAACATAAACCCGCCACATAAATCAACACCCAAGAAGTTACCACCGCCGCCGTGGCAGCTTTGCCTACTCCTTTGCCTCCGCCCAGCGTCGTCGCAAAATGCCACCGCAAAAGCACCTCCCATCACCCCAACCGCCCCAAAGCGCACCAATTCTCTGGCTGATTGAAATGTAAAAATCATGCCGCCAAACAAGGCTATTAGCTGCAGGGATCGGAAAGAATCCAGGCCTACTGTTACTAAATGTTCCATGATTTTGCGGCGGTCAATTTTGCCGATTAGTATGCGTAGCAGCACTTTGTCGCCCAGGAACAACGTCACAAAAAACCTTTGAAACCACCTGTTATTGAAGGTTTCATCTAAATGTCGATCGCGCTTTTCTTGGTATTTTTTAACCAATGACTGAGGGCTCGCAATTAATTGCAAACAGGGCGAAGCACTGCCACATAGAGATTTTCGGCAATCCTACAGCAATTATTGCACGATTTGTCAACATATATTTTCAGTCGGCTTGCCCTGCGGTTGGTGTACTCTACCTTTTTAGACTTTAGATTGGCAGTGATTGATTCTGTGGTAATCCTCACTCATTTCCCAATCTAAAATCTAAAATCTAAAACCCTAGGACTACTCCGCAAGTAATAAGTCGATAAACTTATCCAACTTTTCCTTATACTTTTCGGCTTGAGCCTTGCCAATTTTCACCAGTGCGGATATCTTCTCTTCCGAGGCATCATCAATCGGCAGCGGCTCTTCTTCGTGGCTCAAATCTGGAGTAATTCTCAAATATTGATTGGGTCTTTCAACCGCATCATAAATTTGGATTAGTTGATAATTTACAGTTTCAGCAACTCCCGTCATCATGATATTAATCAAAGGCTGAACCCACTCAACTTGACCCCAATTTTTCGCTTCTTCGTAGGGAAATTTTTTCTGAGCTTCTCCTGTCCCCAGCGATAAAATTACCATATCTTTTGCTGTCGGGCCTTTATCATGGCGATCGTCGGGAATTCTGAATTTATTTCTAACTTCTGCATAGGCACAAAGTGCGGGATTGTTTGCGAAAACTCCCCCGTCAATTAAAGCGTAGGGTTCGTTGGTCAAAGAGCGGATTTTGGTAGGTTCAAAGAAAGTGGGAGCTGCAGATGTGGCTCTGGCGATATCTCTAATCAAATAGTCTTCGGCTGGATATTGTTTAGCATCTATTTGATCAAAAAAGTGAGCTTTTCTCCTTTCGATGTCGTAACTGGAGATTAAACAAGGTTTCAGCAGTTGGCTGAGTTGGCAATCTCCAAAGTTTTCCAATAAGAATTGTTCTAAGCGCTCGCCGGGATATTTCTCATCTATCCAACCGTCTATAGATCTGAGTTTTTGCCACAATGAACTCTTAAAAACGTCGCGGCCGCTCTCAATCGAAAAATTAACAGCATCTTCGGCCGACCACCGAGGTCTGGTGGGATTTTTGGCGTCAGGATACAAATAGATGCAAGTTAAAATTCCTCCCGCACTTGTACCCGCGATTAAATCAAAATAGTCAGCTATTCTCGCCTCCGGGTTGCCACTTTTTTGTTGCAGCATTGACTCAATGCTAACTACAACTTGCGCCGGAATAATCCCTCTAATTCCCCCTCCATCTATGGATAAAATTCTGGTATATTTAGCCATTATTGTTGCCTATTCTAGATGTTTGCTCGTTTCCTAATCTCAAATTCCCAAGCCTCCGAATTCATGCACCGCTCAATCTCAGCTCTCCCATCTCAAATCTAAATTTAATTGGCGAGCTGCGATCGTATAGCGAAAAATGTATTCTACAATTTCTACGTAATTGTAGGCGGCCGCTGGCGAGTCTGCCCAGACTGTGATGCCGTGATCGCGAATTAATAAAGCGGGTACAGACGCCGCTGAAACGGCAAAGAATTCGCGAATTTCCTTGGCTATTTTAGGCACTTCCAAATAATTTGCAAATAGGGGTATCGCCACCTGGGGCTTTTCCTCCCACACCCCCAAACCTTTCAGCATTTCGATCGCGGGTAAAGGCACGGCATCCCCTACTGTTAGCCGAGAAACTAAATTTGCCTCGATAGAGTGAACGTGATAGCAAGCTTTAGCGTTTGGAAAACAATTGTAAACGGCTAAATGAATGCTGGTTTCGGCCGAAGGGCGGCTGTCGGCAACAGGTTGCTCGACAATTGCGCCGTCTGAGTTCATTCTGATAAAATCTTGTTCAGTTAACTGCCCTTTGGCGCGGCCGCTAGCAGTAATCCAAAAACTGCCATCTGGCAAGCGGGCTGAAAGATTGCCAGCAGTCCCAACCATCCAACCGCGATCGTAAAAATGTTTTGCTGCTGCAATTAAATCCGATCTCAAATCGCCACTCATTCTTTATAATTCCTCAGTTTTTTATCTACTTTTTACATTAATAGGAATTGCGCTGGTCTATCTAAAGGTAGGGTAATCCCTGCAAAGTTTACCAATACATATAGCTCTCAACGTAGGGTGAGCCATCAGCATTTTACTAAATACCCATACCGCATAGTGCGATTTTTTGGTCGCAATTCCTACTAGAGTTTCAATTCCATTTCTGGGACAAACTTTCCAAGATATCAAAAAAATTATCCCATTTAGTATAAGGCTTTTGCTGTTCGTCTAGATACTCGGCAAGCCGATCGCGCGCAAACACCGACGAAGCGTGCAAAGCCATATTAAAATCCGTCAGCGAATCTCCAATCGCCACCTGTTCCTCGGCGGGGTGCTGCGCCATCACCCGCACCTTAGACACCAATTCCTCATCTCCTTCCAACTCAGAATTGACTTGCAACCGAGGGCCGCTAGCGTCCACATCCACAGCGTAAATAACGCTCGCCCGGTTTACCAAATCGCCCATTACCGTCTCTACCATAATCCGAAGACCGCCGGAAACGATCGCAAAATCTACCTTTTTCTCGTCCAAAAAATCCAGCAATTCCAACAATCCCGGCCGCATCAGCCTTCCCCTAGAAAATTCCACAATTTCCCCGTAACATTCCGAAGGAATAGACTCTAATAACTGCCGCACTCCCGAGCGCAAACTCAGCCTTCTAGCGTATATTTCAGGCATTAGTTGAGACGACAATTCCGGTGCGAAATGCTTGAGCATTGCCACAAAAGTTTCTTCAACGGTTATCGTGCCGTCAAAGTCGCAGAATACCACCCGTTGCTGATTGTTCGGGATTGAAGATTTTTGCTTGTCATCGGTCATTGTCAGTCGCACCTTTCGAGAACGGGAAAAGTTTACACAATTCATCGTACACTGTCGAGCGATCGAGCGCGACTGCCCAAAACTAATAGTGACGCGCTGTTTGTTAGCAATTTCCCGCAGGATTTTATGCAGATTCTTCGAGAGAATCTTCATCTTCCAGGGAATCTTCATCTTCCAGGGAATCTTCCAGGGAATCTTCCAGGGAATCTTCCAAGGAATCTTCTACGTCCTGCTGTTGGTTTTTTGTCTTTTGGGGGTTAGACTTAGCCGGCAAACAGATTAAATTATCATCCTCAGTATTAATCAAACCTTTCGATCGCAACTTACCCATCAGGCGCGTCACCGTCACCCGCGTTGAGCCGATCGCGCTGCCAATTTGAGCGTGAGTCAAGGCCCAAGGCAGCCGGTAGCCCCGAACCACATCCGGTTCGCCGTCACCTACGTAAGGTTCGCCGAACTCCTCGATCAACAAAGTGAGAAATCCCAACAGTCGGTCGATCGTCCGGCGCTGTCCCAAAGTGCTAAGCCAGAGAAGTTTCCGCTGGTGCTGGTAGCGAAACGCATCCAAAATTTCCCTACGAAAGTGAGGCCAATTATCCAAGTCGTGCCAGTACATCCACACTACGTGAGTTTGATCGGCATGAGCGTAAGCTTGGAGAGTAAACGGAGACTGAGCAACCAGTTCAAATGGCTGACCGGCGCCGACGAAGCCCAAAAAAGCTTCTTCTGTAGTTTTATCAGCGGATTTTGACTTCGCCGCTGCTGCGCTAACTTGAGCGTTGCCTACGAGCCGCACAGAACCTTTCTGCACTAAATAGAGCAGTCCGGGTCTTGCGGGAATCCGCTCATCTTTGCTAAAAGTCCGGCAGCGGTAGTGTTCCTGCGCCCAGTCGATAATTCGCTGCCAAGTGATAAAAGGTCGATCGATAGTCTCTAGAGGTGTGGAAGTTGATTGCATAAGTGAGGCTCTGGGATATATTTAATAGTGAGAAAAACAGCTTCTGCCAGCAGTGCGATACAAAGTGAGACAACCAACCCCCGATCAAGCTTGCACGCTTCTTAACTATGCTGACTTTTCTGTGTTTTACCGAAAAATTCAATGTAGCAAAAAATACATCAAAATGGTAGAGTTCAGCAAAAAATTTGTCGTAAATTATTGTATAGCTAGCAAACAAATCGCTAGAAAGCACATTAATTCGATGTAGCCCCGCCCCGGGGAGCCGAGCGACTATCTCGGACATCAGCAGTTTAACGTACAAGAACAGTGCAAGTGGTAACAGTTGATCGTCGCTGTTACCGTAGGATCAGCCGATATGGATACAGCAAATATCTCGCAGTACCCGGAAGTTACACTGAAGTGTTTCTTGCTTTCCAAGTTCCAAAGCGCGATCGCCCAGCAGGGAACACTCGGAGAAATTCCGTTAAATCGGAGTAAAGATAGCGCGCGGGTGCTGTACGTGTCTGCGATCGCTCTGAAATTGACTAAAACTTGGCAGCAGACACCGCAGACAATCGCGGCACAGTTGGCCGAAACACTCGAACCGCTGTGCTACCCTGATTTCGCCGTTAAAGTAGCGCCGGCGGGAATTATCGAGATGGAGTTGACTGATGCAGGTTTAGCCGTCTGGTTGCAGCGTTTAGCTCAAACGAACCTCCCACTTCCAGAATCTCGAATATTATCTCCTGTTGTGTCAGCCGATCGACTGTTTCCCATTCAGTACAGCCACGCGCGCTGCTGTTCCCTGCTGCGAATGGCCCACCGCGATCGCATAATTTCGATCGCCCAGCCCGATGTGACTACAGCGCCGCAAATTTGGTCCCTAGCGAGTCCAAATCCTATCCCTTGGATTGACGAGGGCGATCGATTGCGGTTAGTGCATCCAGCAGAACGCAGTTTAATATCGCAACTGTTAACAGTGCTAGACAATTTATATCCTACTTTTGAGGTAAAGAACCGCGAAAAACCTGTCAATTATTTCAAATTAGCCAATAGTTTGAGCGAAGCATTTCAGATTTTTTACAGCCAGTGCCGAATTTGGGGTAAAGTTAAAATAGAACAGCCCAAACTCGCCCAATCCCGCTTGGGTTTAATATTAGCAACTCAATCTGTGCTGCGATTTATCCTAGAAGAATTATTGAACGCTCTTGCTCCTTTAGAACTTTGAGTTTGTTCCCATTTTTAGCAACCTTTATTCATACCAAGAGGTGGGTTTCCGAAATTTCCCTTGACTTCTTCCATCTGAAAAACTCTCTATTTTATCGGGTTCACCATGAAAAATCCAGTAACCTACTGTCGCATATAAAATTTATAAAAACTTAGCTATTTATTGATTAACTATTAATAATGCAATTAATAATTTTTCTCTAATTTGGGCATTCTTATTTTCCCTAATTTATTTAAGTAATCTTTCTTTTGGCTTTTTAGAGAGGTAATTTTTAGCTGGCATCTCTGGCTGGGTTCCTTAAAATACTTAATCTTATATTATACAATTAACCTGCGTAGCAGCTCATCTATTGGCTATTCAGTATGCTCGAAACACAAGAAGAAGATTATAGAACGAATCCTCTCCCTCTTCAGGAAATCCAAGAGGATATAGCCTTACCAGAGACGGTACTTCTGACCACTCCGCCTCTAAAACTTTCCAAACCGGAAACTCGGTCAAGCCTCAGAGCACTAACTTTGGAGAGTGTCTTCGCTACGCTTTTTTACAGCATCATCGGCGGCGCGTTGCTCAGTAATTTCTTGCTGGATTTGGGGGCTGGCCCAGTCGAAATTGGTATGCTCGCCTCCATTCCTCAACTGGTAAATCTGCTCCAACCGTTCGGAGCTTATATAGGAGACCGACTGCAGAGCCGCCACTGGTATTCCCTCTGGATTTTCGGACTGTCGCGAGTGCTGTGGCTGATTCTCGTGCCAGCAATGTGGTTGGGAGGCTCATTTCAGCTCGCTGGACATCAGGTAGTGCAGTTGACATTGGCAATCATCTGGGTAACTCAAGTCTTAGAATCTTTAGGTCGTGCTTCCTTCTTGAGCTGGTTGGCGGTTTTAGTACCTCAGCGGTTGCGCGGGCGGTATTTTGGCTTTCGCAATAGTGCTGTCAGCTTGACGAATCTCATTGGTGTGCCGTTGCTGGCTCTAGTGGTATCGAGCTGGCCCGGTGGAAGGCTCCAAGGTTACAGTGCCATCTTGGTTTTAGGAATTGTGCTTGGCATCATCAGTCTAGGTTGTCAGTTCTTTATGACCGATGTGAACCCAAAGCTTGTACACGTCACGCATTCAGATATAGGCGAAAAATCATCCATAGGGGCAATTTTTAGCTTTCTCAAGGAAGCCAATTTTTTAAAGTTTTTGCTTTACTCTGGCCTATGGAGCTTTGCCGTTAACGTCAGCGCTCCCTTCTTTAACCTCTATCTGCTGGATAACCTAAGTATAGATGTCAGTGTGGTAACGCTCTACAACAGCTTAGGAGCGGGTGCTAACTTACTGATGCTGGTTTTTTGGGGCAAACTGGCTGACCGGGTTGGGAACCGCCCGATCATGATAGTAGTGGGAATCTTGGTGGCTCTGACCCCTGTGCTCTGGCTAGAAGCTGGAACGGCTCCAATTTTTATATGGGTCTGGTTCCCGCTGTTGCACATCATCGGCGGTGCAACGTGGGCGGCGATCGACCTGTGCAGTGGTAATCTGATGATGTCGGTGACACCACTACGCAATCAGTCCCTTTACTTTGCGATCGCGGCGGCGGTTCCTGGTGTCACTGGGGCAATGGGAATCACCCTTGGTGGCTTTATC
The DNA here is from genome assembly GCA_022701275.1 of Microcoleus vaginatus PCC 9802. NCBI lineage: Bacteria > Bacillati > Cyanobacteriota > Cyanophyceae > Oscillatoriales > Microcoleaceae > Microcoleus > Microcoleus vaginatus. The sequence goes on along the minus strand of CP031740.1, from coordinate 1,530,509 downwards.
GCCACTTTGACCAATCTCGGTGGCTTGCCAGGAGTGTTTGCCCTCTCAGCCGTCTTACGACTGGCGGCTCTCCTGCCCTTGGTTGTTGTTCGCGAGCAGCGTTCTGTGTCTTTGGGTAAGTTTTGGCTGCTCTTGTTGCCCGCTTGGTGGAGAAGAGTGGCTATTGAACCTGGAGATATCAGGTTTCAACCATTAATAGTTGAACAGTTGGGCTCTGCGCCTGAAAGCTCAGGCGATCGGTCTTCAACAGTTGATTGATTGTACGGCACAAAAGGCTAACTTAGCTCAGACAAATGCAGAGTCTGTAAATTTTCGCATAAAAGGCGAGTCCAACCCCAGTACGATGTCGTTTTTGGCTACGCATAACTGCACCAATTCTTCTGCAAAATCAATTTCCGTCCCGTTGTACTGAAGTTAAATTTTGCCCTCTTTTAGATCAAAGTTAGGAATTACGTCGGCACACTATATGTAGTGTGCCGACAAAGGGATGTCGCGTTTGCTCTCATGAGCCATTTTTTGTCACTTCGGGGAGAGTATAAGACGCCGGCACCACATCTGTAATAACTACTCGATCATTAAAAACAGTCCCAAAATAATTCATAAAAGAGTCTATAAACCCTTCTCAAAGTGTTAAAATGCTCATCATATCCTCTAAGATGTGACGGTTGTTGGGTCGCTTTTTTTCAGAAATATAAAGTCTGGCAAATCGGGATAAGTTTTGTATTATATCTAATTATTTTTTGGTGCGTTCAACATTTTTTACGAGGCCGATCGAGCTTTGAGAAAAGATCGCCAATTCTCCCGCTCGTCAATCGCTTCTGGAACGGCGATGCTCAATTTCAGCAGTTGACGAGCGGCTGTTAAGGGTTCTTCACATTCTGGCGTTGTAAAAGAGCGAGAGTTTTCTTCAGTTTTTTGAGGAGAAATCTCATGGTCACACTACCACGTATAGCCTCACCCGGGCGTCAAATTCATCGATGAATATCCCAAGATAATGCCTGCATCTAGTTTAAGACCTTGCAGGCGAGATTTGCTTTTTTGCAGGTTTTGCGATCGGCAGCGTTACGGTAAATGTACTGCCGACGCCTTCTTCACTGATCAAAGTAATTTCGCCACCGTGCAAGTCCACGCATTTTTTAACAATGCTCAGCCCCAGTCCAGTACCGGGAATTCGACCGACATTTTTAGCCCGGTAAAATGAATTAAACAGCCGTTCTTGGTCGGCGGCAGGTATGCCAATTCCTGCATCCTGTACAGAAAAAATTGCGTCGGTTTCAGTAAGTTTTAATTCAAAGATTACTTCGGTATTTGGGGGAGAATACTTAATAGCATTTGACAGCAAATTTCCCAGAATGCGCCGCATCAAGCTTACCTCCAAACACGCCATCGCGGATGGATTGTGATTTACAAAAATCAGCGTCACCCGGTCATTTTCAGGTTTCAACTTCAGGCTGTTCTGAAATTCCCCTACCAACTCATTACAAAACTTTGCTAAGTCTATCGGTAGCAAGGAAAACCCGGTTTTGCCTGACTCAACACGCCCCAGCAGCAGCACATCATCTAATAACAAATCTATGCCTTTTGCGGCGGCTTGAGTTTTGTCTAGAAGTTCTTGTTGTTTCTCATCTGTTAATGTCAACTTGTACTTGCTAAGAAGTTGTGTAGTGCCGATGATGAAATTCAAAGGATTGCGAACGTCGTGGGCAATCATGTACAGCAAAGATGTTTTCATCTCGTTGAGTTCCTGGGCTGTTTGCAGAGTGCGATCGAGTTGGTCGTGAGACAATTTGAGAGTTAAAGACAACTGGCGCGATCGCAGCAAAATCTCCACCCGCGCTTGCAATTCGATCTTCTCGATCGGAGCGATAATCAAATCGTCAATGCTTTGCCAAATAAATTGCGTTGCCATCCCTACATCCGATCGGGAGGTAATCAAAAGAAAAGGCAAGCATACCGGGTGTTCGGCCTCTTTTTGGGCGGCCACCCATTGCCAGTGGCGTTTCAGGGCAAGACCGTCAATTATCGCCAGGTCAAAAGATTGATTAAATGGTAAAAAATCCTCACTATTTTCGGTTGAGTTTGGCAGCAATACCTCATAGTAAACTGCTAGCCATTCTAATAACAAGCGACGATTTTCTTTCTGTTCGACAAGCAATAAAATTTGACTCACGCAGGTTCTCCTAGCAAGCTGTGAACAATTCCCAGCAAATCTCTAACGATCAAAGGTTTTACCAACATATTCCGAGCACCGTGGCAGAGGCTTTCGTGCTGAATAGCCGCGCTTTGTTTGGGCGAGAGTATCAGAAAAGGGATTTGGTGATTTCGCAGGTGTTCGCAGCACTCCCAAATCCGGCGATCGAAACCAGAAATATCTACTAAAGCCATCCCGATCCTAGCAGGCTGACTGATAGCTTGTGCAACATCTTCAAAGTTATAAGCCGCGATCATCTGGTATCCTTCTTTATTGAGAAATTGTGCTAATAGTTCCAAGTTGCGCTGATTGCGGTCTACGGCTAAAATTATTGAAGTGCCAGTCATTTATCAGCTTCCTGTGAATAGGGGTTATAACCATTTTAGATTTTAGATTTTAGATTTTAGAATGGGGAGTGACTGATTATATATGGGTTGGGAGGTGGTCTAAAGTTGGATTCTTTTTTGCTCTGGTATTAGCTTACTTTTCGGCGAGGGATTACATTGGTTTTCAGTTGAGTGAAGTACAGATTATCTGACACGGGACACGGCCCCGCGCCCTGTGGCCATACTGTATTTGATAGAAGCGAAAACTGCTCTAAAAGTCGAAAAATACACAAATTTACCAATATATTTAAGTTTTCCAGAACTTAGACGAGTGGTGAGGTGCGCGGTGCGCGCACTAAAGCTAGTGGTGAGGTGCGCCCCTACTAATTAGTAGATTCACGACTGCAAAATTAGCTGCAATTGCCCAAAAACAACACGACAAACACCGATTCAATCTTCATCCGCTCCCTCCTCACTCCACACCGGCGCCGCACTCAAAATGCCGCGCAGCCCCCGTATCGGTTTGCTCACTTTGATGCCGTAGCGAGTAATATCGAGTTCTCGCAGACTTCTCTCGAAATTGCTGACTCGTTTTTTAATTACTCCGATCGCCTTGCGGATTTCTGTTCGATCGTGCAAGTGACGTTCCAGATAGCGTATAAACAGAAGATTATCCGCCAAATAGCTAATCCCGATCTCGGTCAGCCGAAAATCTCCGCTAATGGCTTCTACCTCATTAATTAAGATAACGGTGACTCCCATATTCTTCAGATACTTACACAAAGCGTGCAAATTGTGCACCAAATCTTGCCCCTGCATCGAAAGCTGATAGCCAGAAATACTGTCAATCATCACAATCCGCGTCTTTTCCTGCTCCACCTCCTGGCGTACCATACAGGCAAACTGATCCGGCGAGTACAGCAAAGGTTCCACGGGTATCACCGAAAGACTTCCTTGCCCAATCATCGCCCCAACGGGGATGTTAACTGATTCGCAGCGGCGCAGCAGAGTAGAAGTTGACTCCTCAAAAATGTAAACTACCGATCGCTCCCCCCTTCCTGCAGCTTCCTTCATAAACTGAATGCCCACCGTCGTTTTACCAACGCCGCTAGGCCCGTTAATCACCGACACAGTACCCCGTTCCAATCCACCGTGCAGCAGTTCGTCCATTTCTGGAATGCCCGAAGAAATGGGTTCGGCGACAAACTCCTGCTGATAATTGTCCGGCAGCAATCGCGGAAATACCTCCATACCAGTCTGACTCAGGCGGAGCGAATGGCGGCCGCTGCGGAAGTTAGAGCCTCGCAGCTTGGTGACAGACAGGGTGCGTCCTTCAGGGCGCAGTTCTAAATAAATTACTCCGTCGCTGATGAATTGCAAATCGTCGTCGGGAGCACTTGAAGTGCCTTCGGAGGTGAAGACTACCGTCGCCCCCCCTTCGACTAAAAAGCGCAGAAAAGATAGAACTTGCTTGCGGAATTGGAACTCATCCGCAGCTAAGTAGCGAAATTGAGTTATGGCGTCCAAAAACACCCGATCGGGTTTGACCGCCCGTACCTGTTCGATAATCTTTTGGGTAGTCGGTTCTCGTTCTACCTCGGAGGGGGAGAAAATGTCATAAGTCTGAACTTCAGTAAAAAATTCTGAGGAGGGGCTCAAATCGAGGAACGGCATCGCTTCGATGTCAAAACCTAGCCATTGAGCATTGGCGCGCAGTTGCGCTTCCGGTTCTCCTAAAGTAATGAACAGTGGTTTTTCTCCCAAAGCCACACCTGCGGCCAAAAAGTGAAAGCCGAGTGTAGTCTTGCCAGTACCCGGGCCGCCGCGTACCAGATAAGAGCGTTGAGGTATCAGACCGCCACAAATCACTTCGTTGAGACCGGTAATTCCCACAGAAAGTCGGTTTTGAGACATTTGTTTTTTCATGTTTTGAATATCGGCCCCGTATTAATATTTAATGGTTTTAGGCAGTGTTTTGATAATTTTTTTTACCGGGCGTCTGATAACCTTCATGAAATCTTTTTCTACCGAAAATTACGTTAGCACACAAGAATTAGAAAGTATTGTCGGGACCGCTGGCATCTGTCGCTGGCAAGATACAGAGCCATGTTGGCAAGAACGGGTAGAAAAAGCAGTTGCCCCCGACACGAAAATAGATTGTACCGTTTACCCGAATACTCAGGAAGAACTGGCGGCTGTCATTGCTTGGGCACACCAAACTCGCTGTGCAGTCTTGCCTTGTGGCAGTGGCAGCAAACTTGATTGGGGCGGTTTAGTTAAATTTGACTCCCCTAGGGAGAATTCACTGAAAGTGGGTCTTTTGAAGGGGGATTTAGGGGTATCTCCTAATGCAGCGGGGCTTGTGGCTGTCAGCACTTCGCGCCTCAATCGACTTGTACAGCACGCTGTGGGCGATTTAACCGTGACTGCAGAAGCGGGGATGAAGTTTGCTGATTTGCAGCAAATTTTAGCAGCAGCAGGTCAATTTTTGCCGATCGACCCAGCATATCCGCAACAGGCAACCTTGGGCGGCATTGTCGCTACTGCTGATGCGGGTTCCTTACGGCATCGGTATCGCGGGGTTCGCGATTTGCTGTTGGGAATGAGCTTTGTGCGATCGGACGGTAAAATTGCGGTAGCCGGAGGTCGAGTTGTTAAAAATGTCGCCGGCTACGACTTGATGAAACTGTTTACTGGTGCTTACGGTACCTTGGGCGTCATTTCTCAAGTAACTTTCCGAGTTTATCCCCTGCCTGAATCATCGGGAACCGTAGTGCTGACAGGGGAAATTAATGCTTTGTCCCAAACGGCTCAAATCTTATTATCCTCTGCTTTGACTCCGACAGCCGTTGATTTGGTGTCACCTGATTTAGTAGCACAATTAGGCTTAGGAAAGGGCACGGGATTAATCGTCAGATTTCAAAGTATAGCAGAAAGTGTTAAACAACAATCAGCCCGCTTGCTGGAAGTTGGCGAAAAGTTGGGTTTGCAAGGCACTAGCTGTTGCGAAAATGATGAGCATCAGTTATGGCAAAGATTGCCAGAAACAATGTGGGATTCTGGCACAAAGTCGGCAATTATTTGCAAAATAGGAATCAGACCCTCGGAAGCTGTAACGGCAATTAACGAGCTGCCGGTACAGGACGCTTGGATTCATGCAGGCAGCGGTTTGGGGGTTTTGCGGTTTGATAATGCGACGGCCCAAACGCTGTTGCAGGTACGCAGGGGGTGCGAAGCGAAAGGCGGTTTTCTGACTGTTTTAGCAGCGCCGACCGACATCAAGCAACAGTTAGATGTTTGGGGCTATACTGGAAGTGCGATCGATTTAATGCGCCGGATTAAACAGCAGTTTGACCCGGAAAATCTTTTGAGCCCCCATCGTTTTATAAGCGGTATTTAGTTTAAAGTTTGTAGTCAGGAGTTCGGTCTTTCTTTAATCCCGGTCTATTTCATTTGTGAACCAGATTTGTTTTTTAATGAAGCGCGAAGGCGCAAAGACCGCGAAGAAAGAGAAAAGAAGAGAAGTTTTTGTTTGCTTGATGGATTTAGGCTTGCTAAGCATAGCAACTGCGCCTGACTGTTAGGAAGTTCTTTTCTTAATTGCTGAAATATAAGCGGTCGATTGCTTCTGACTTCTCTCCTAGATAACTAAATCCTTTTTTCTTCTTCCTTCTTCCTTCTTCCTTCTTCCTTCTTCCCTCTTCCTTCTGCCATATATGCAAACTTCAGAAAAATCTCCAGTTCCCAGCGACGATTTAAAACCAGCCAAAGAAAGCAATTTTTTAGCACAAAACCCCCACTTACAAACCCTCGAAGTCCCAGGTTTCGACCCCAACAATCCGCCCGACCCGAAATTAATCGATACTTGCGTACACTGCGGATTTTGCTTGTCAACTTGTCCGAGTTATCGCGTACTCGGCAAAGAAATGGATTCCCCCAGAGGCCGCATTTATTTAATGGATGCAATTAACGAAGGCGAGGCACCTTTAAACGAAGCAACTTCACAGCATTTCGATACTTGTTTGGGCTGTTTGGCCTGCGTTACAACTTGCCCTTCTGGAGTTCAATACGACAAATTAATTTCCGCAACTCGCCACCAAGTTGCCAGAAATCAGCCACGGACTTTTTCCGACAATGTAATTCGCACTCTGATTTTTAATCTCTTCCCTTATCCTCACAGATTGCGGCCTTTGCTGCTACCGCTGTTTATTTATCAAAAATTAGGACTGCCAAAACTTGTCCGCAAAACAGGTTTGCTGAAAAAAGTATTTCCCCGCTTGGCGGCGATGGAATCAATTTTGCCGAAAGTTACTGTCGATTCTTTCCGGGATAATTTGCCCGAGGTAATTCCGGCACAAGGGGAGAAACGCTATCGAGTCGGCGTGATTTTAGGCTGTGTGCAGCGGCTGTTATTTTCGCCAGTTAATGAAGCTACGGTGCGAGTTCTGACGGCTAACGGCTGCGAGGTGGTGGTTCCTAAAAGTCAGGGATGCTGTGCTGCTTTGCCGGAACACCAAGGCCAAGCGGAACAGGCGAAAGCTTTGGCGAGACAAATGATTGATAGCTTTGAAAATACTGGCGTTGATTGTGTGATTATCAACGCTGCTGGGTGCGGCCACACTTTGAAAGAATACGGTCATATTTTAGGAGATGACCCTGATTATCGGGAGAAAGCTGAGAAATTTGCTGCTAATGTTAAGGACGTGCAAGAGTTTTTGGCAAGTGCGGGAATTACGGCAAAACTTAATCCTCTAATTGAAGGAGATTTGACAATTGTTTATCAGGATGCTTGTCATTTGTTGCACGGGCAAAAGATTAGTTTGCAGCCGCGTCAGTTGCTGCAACAAATTCCGGGGGTGAAGTTAAAAGAACCTGTGGATGCGGCTTTGTGCTGCGGGAGTGCGGGGGTTTACAATATGCTTCAGCCGGAGATTGCTGATGAATTAGGAGTGCAAAAGGTGGAGAATTTGCTGAATACTGGGGCGGAGTTGATTGCTTCTTCTAATCCGGGTTGTTCTTTGCAAATTAAGAAGCATTTGGAGTTGCAGGGAAAGGAAGTTACTTTAATGCACCCAATTGAGCTTTTGGATTATTCGATTCGCGGGGTGAAGTTGCTGAGGAAGTAGTTTTCTCGGGCGGGTGGTGTCCGCCCTATTTTCGATGCTGAGTGAGATTTTTTTTCAATGAACCGCAGAGGGCGCAGAGGAAGAGAAGAGAGAGAGACAAAAGAGAAAGAGGAATAGGTTATTGTATTGAGAAAGGTTGATCGCACTTCTCATTCTTCCCCCAAGCTAAAATTAAATTAAACAGTCCCTAACCCCGGACAACAGTTATGGTAACTCAACTCAAGTCTCCTCAAAAACCTGATGTAATTTACCCCGACAGCGACGGCCAACCAATGTCTGACCATACCAAACAATTTCGCTGGATACTCATCATCCAACAAAATTTAGCGTGGCTTTTTGCCGATGACCCGAATGTATTTGTCGCGGGCGATTTGCTGTGGTATCCCGTCGAAGGAGATAACAAGATTCGCGTCGGCCCGGATGTGATGGTAGTCTTCGGCAGACCGAAAGGAGATAGGGGTTCTTACAAGCAGTGGGAAGAAGAAAATATCGCGCCGCAAGTAGTGTTTGAAATTCTTTCTCCCGGTAACAGGCTAACAGAAATGAATAAAAAACAGGTATTTTACGATCGCCACGGGGTAGAGGAATATTACCTGTACGACGCGGAACGCAACGATTTCAGCGGTTGGATGCGTTCACAGGGGCGTTTGGACGTAATTGATGCGATCGAAAATTGGGTCAGTCCCCGACTCGGAATTCGCTTTGATTTGTCGGGTGAAGAGTTGCAAATCTATCGCCCTGACGGCGAACCGTTTACAAGTTATGAGGAGGTTTCTCGCAGCTTGGAACAAGCCGAACAGCGGGCAGAACAAGAACGACTGCGGGCCGAACACGCCGAACAGCGGGCTGCTTTACTGGCAGAAAGGCTGCGAGCCATGGGAATTGACCCGCAACAATTGTAAACTAGATGGGGGAAAAGAGCGATCCTCTTCGAGGCCTTCGCTAACGGGCGATCGGGCTTTTGAGAAAGCAAAAATGCGATCGCCACAATGACTGATCACTAATGACTATTTCCCCTCTTCTAACCTCAAAAAATGCACCTGTCCCGAAGCTTCCGCCGCTACGATTGTCACCCCATCAGGTGCAATAGCGCAAGCTTTCAAAGCACTATCTCCCCTGAAACTAGCAATTACTTCTCGACTTAACAAATCCCAAACTTTGAGAGTATTATCGTCCGAAACAGAAATTGCCTTTGTTCCCATAGTCGCCACAGATGTTACCGCATCAGCATGACCTGCCAAAGTAAAAACTTCTTTTCTACTCGACAAATCCCAAACTTTCAAATTTTGTTCCCGCCCCCCCGAAATCGCCCATTTGCCATCCGCCGTAACTGCCACAGCATTCACAAAACTCTCATGACCTTTGAGAGTGAAAAGTAGATTTTTGACGGCTAAATTCCATAAATATGCCAAAATATTCTTTTCTTTTCCCAAACTCCAAATTTTCAGAGTTTTGTCGCCGGAAGCCGAAATAATCCGCTTGCTGTCGGGAGTAACTGCCACAGCTTTTATCCCGTCCTCATGACCTGAAAAAGTAAAAAGTTCCTCTCCTGTTTCTAGATTCCAAACTTTAATCGTTTTGTCTCCCGAACCGGAAATCGCCATCGTTCCGTCCGCAGTCACTGCCACAGAATTTACCCAGTCTGTATGACCAGTGAAAGTAAAGATTTCTTTTCCGGTTTCTAGATCCCAAACTTTCACAGTTTTGTCGCCGGAACCCGAAACTACTCGCTTGCTATCCGGTGTTATTGCGATCGCTTTTACCCAATCTTTATGACCGGGAATAGTAAAAATTTCCTGTCCGTTTTTGAGATTCCAGACTTTAATGCGGTTGTCTCCAGCACCGGAAATCGCTTTGGTACCGTCCGCCGTCACTGCTACAGCATTTACCCAGTCATCGTGACCTGCAAATGATAAATTTTCTTTGCCTACTTCTAAGTGCCAAACTTTGAGAGTTTTGTCAGAGGAACCAGAAACTATCCGCTGGCCGTCGGGGGTAACAGCCACAGCATTCACTGGGGCGATGTGATTGGTAAAAGTGAAAAGTTCTTCTTTTGTTTCCAGATTCCAAACTTTCAGCGTTTTGTCGCCGGAAGCCGAAATTACCCGTTTGCCGTCGGGACTGACTGCCACAGCTTGAACGAAACTGCCGTGTTTTCCTAAAGTGAAAAGTTGCTTTCTTTCTGACAAACTCCAGACTTGAACAGTTCCGTCGTAACTGCCGGAAATTATGAGTTCGCCGTCGGGAGTAACTGCTACACTTTTTACCCAGTCTTCATGACCCGTGAGAGTAAAAAGTTCTTTTCCGGTTTCTAGGTTCCAGACTTTCATGCTATTATCTCCCGACCCGGAAATCAACCGTTTGCTATCAGGAGTTACTGCTACGGACTGGACAAAACTGCTGTGACCTTTGAAGTTAAAAATTACGTCCCTGCTTGTCAAATCCCAAACTTTAATACTGCCATCCCAAGAACCTGAAATTACTCGCTTGCCGTCGGGACTTACTGCTACTGCTTCTACGGCAAAAGTATCGCCGGCAAAAGTAAATATTTCTTGTCCAGTCTCTAAATCCCAAATTTTAATCGTATTGTCCCAAGAACCGGAAATTACTTTAGTGCCGTCGGGGGTGACAGCTACAGCATTGACGTAGGTAAGATGACCTTTGAGGGTGGAAAGTTCTTCTCCGGTTTCTAAGTGCCAAATTTTGAGAGTGTGGTCGGAGGACGCAGAAATTGCCCGCTTGCCGTCGGGGGTGATTGCTACAGCTTGTACCCAGTCTGTATGTCCGGTGAGGGTACGCAATAATCTCCCGCCGGGAGGAGTAAAGCTGGGCGTTAGCGGTCGCAGCCAGGGGGTTGTTTGGTGTTTGGCCTGTGCTAGCAGTGCTTGAATTTCTGGACTTTCAAAGCGCATCAAGCGGGCCATGAGTTGGGTGGCTAGTTGGCTTTTATCTGTGGCTAGAATGTGGGCAGAGAGCCGAATTGCTTCTTGGATTAATTTGAGTTGGTCGGCTTTTTGGTCTGAGGTAATAATATTGGGACTTGTTGCTAAATCGTAATCTTCTATTAGCGCCTGTACTCCCGATGCTGACAGCTTGGCTTTAATAAAATTGTAATCTGTTAGTAAGCTGTATAATTTTTCGTAGTCTGAAGTCGCTGCTAGCTGGCTTGGCAGGATTCCCAGGTAGTGCGTCTGTTCTGCGGGCTGCATTTTATCCAGCCCTTGTGTAAACTCGGTCATAAATTTACGGATGTGTTTTTTAAATGTATGCGATCGCTAGCTGCACCCTACCGAAAAGCCGATCGAGAATCTTTTCTCTTGACTTAGCATGACATATTTGAATGCTATGTGCTACGGGCTTGCTGTCCTCGGTTTGGTGATGGTTGGATGAATTGCTTGTTTTTTAGTCGAAGTCTGCTTTGAGAATTTTCAAGCACTGCGAGCACAATAAATCGCCGCCAATATAATTCAACTCAGCAACGCCCCATTTACCGAGCAATCGACAAAAGCTCACATATATCGTCGTTTTTCTTAACATAGCTGGTATTTGGGTGATGATGGTCGATCGATCAACACTCTCAAAGCTAAAAAATTTCAGGTATCGCAATCCTATTTAAAGTGCAAAAAAGACTTTTTATAACAAAATATGATGGCGGATGCTCTAATTTTCTCTCAAGTCGGTCGCATCCGCGAGGCCGATGTCCCCCTGGTTGGGTTTGGTACCTCAACGGCATCTACAATCTGTTTCACCCAAAGCTCTCAGAAAGCTTTGCAGGTGCGCCCCCTTCCTCTAAAATATAGAAAAGGACTTGCACTCTTAAACCGGGTTTCTAGACAAAATCATGGGTTTGACCGCTAGGTACGTAGGAAGAAACCGGGTTTCTGACTCCATAGCGCGCAAGTCACGATCGCAAATAAAGCAGTATTGACTTTAGAGACAAATTTCATGGATGTTATCGAGTTTTTCGAGTTAAGTGCAGGTAAATGGTTTTCTCAGCGTACCGTACACAATCTCAATTCTGGGGAATTGCAGGCAGGTAAATCCGACCTCAAAATAGAAATACTGACAGCTAGCGATGCAGATGTCGTCAAACTTTGCCAACAACACTCGATTAACCCGGCTTCAACTGGGCTAACCAGCGTTCGGATTAGTTGGGACGGTATTCCCGATCGCGACCAAGCTAAACAAATCGGTTCTACAATATTAGCGATCGTACCAAATCCCGACAATCCCAGCGAAGGCAAAGTGTTGCAAGACAAGGGTAACAGCCGCTACGTGATGGGCGACGACGTGCTGACATTGATTACAGAATCAGACACCCTCCATGCCGAAGAAAGGCTGTGGTATCTCATGCCGAACCTGCGGTTGCGGACTAGCGTTGTTAAGCAAGCTAACGGTACTGAACAAGCTTCTTTTTGTTCGGAAATTCGGATGGGAGGAAGTCCGAAAACTTAACTCTCACAAACAACTATGTAATTCCCAACCATTACACCAATTCACAAAAAAAAGGCAACTGTAGGCAGATCCAAATCACGATCTTCATCAGTCATTCCTAATTCTTTAATCGACAATCGAAAAGGGTATTACACCCTATTTCTGCTTTCTCCCTTCTTTCTTCTGCCTTCTCGGGCAATCGCTTTTAACTTGGTATGAAAATCAGTGTGTTTGACAACTGGAAATGATTTGGCAACAGGTTTGTCCGCTAATTTGTGCTCAGCTTCGGCTCGATCGGCGAGGGCGGTAACAGCCACATCTTCATATACTACAAATTCTGTATTTTCTTTTGTGCGATCGTCGCCTGCAGGTAATTTTCCTGTTTCCTCTGCCTCTGTGTTTGGGACTTCTGCATGAAGCGCCACATCAAGTTGCGCCTCTGACGGCCCACGCAAATCTAACTCTGCGACAGTTACTTCCGATTCCGGGTTCGATAAAACTATATCTTCCGGTGGTAGTTGAGCAGCACTTTCCCAGTTTAAGTTTTGAGGAAAATTATTGCAGACCAAGCGTTCAAACTCGCGATTGAAATGATAGAGAGGTTGACCTATCCGATGCCACATACTCAATAGCTGTCCCACAGAAACAGCCTTGTAGCGCCCTTGATAAAGCGCTTCAACCACTGCTAAACGCAGCCAATAGCCGGGATACTTGGTCAGCCATTCACCCGCCAATTTCTCGGCTTTTTTGCCACCTAGGTCAAAACCGTAGTGAACCAGCAGAGCCGCTGCTTGTGCAGATATTGCCGTCACTTCTGTCATGGGAACTTGGGAATTGGGATGTTGAAGGAAGAAGGAAGAAGGAAGAGGGAAGAGGGAAGAGGGAAGAGGGAAGAAGTTCGGCAACGAAGCAGTGTACGGGATTTAATGGATGTAAGGGATAGAAGGAAGAATTACCAATTACCAACTACCGATTACCCATTATCCATTATCCATTATCCAATTTGGAATTCCCAATTTCCAATTCCCAATTTTCAATTTCCAATTGAATTAATCGGATAAACGCACGCCTCCTTCTACAGTTCGCGCGTCCCCCGAAAAAGGTTGGGGAGTCCCATTCCAGTTGAAGTCGCTAATTCTAAAAGTCAGGCTGCCAACTTGACGCTCAGGATTAAAACGCAAAATGATTGCGTAGCTGCGGCGACTGTATTCTAAAGTGTAATTCGTACTGATTGTTTCCCCGCTTTCTAAATTAATAGCACTTTGAAATCCAACTCGAAAGCCTCCGTAAACTTGCTGGACAAGTCCAAAAGACAGGACTCTCAAATCTACTAAGCGATCGAATAAAAACGGCGAGATACCGTCGCGCCCCACCTGGGTATAAGTCACGTTAAACCCAGTGTAATCGAGGAAAGGGCGGGAGAAATGACCGAACTGCCCTTGAATGCCGACGCTGCCAGCGAGCGAATTTTGTCGATCGCCGCTGCTGTAATAAGTGCCAACTCCCCGCAGCCCCAAGGCCAGTTGCAAGAAAGGAACCACCGGCGTCCGCGTATACCTCAAACCTTGGGTGGGAGTGCGGGGCAGCGGTTCGCCCTCCCACAGGTTGAAGCCGCGGCTCAAGGCGAAGCTAACTTGGGAACGACCCAGATCGACGCGGTTGTTTTCCCGCACTGGTTCGAGCAAGTCTGCTCGATCGGTGTCAGCATTGATAAATTGATACCCAGCTTGGTAGCTGAGATTGATGCCAGTGCCTCCGAGTTGGATAACTGGGGAAGTGAGGACTGCCCCGAGACTGCTCTGCACAGTTTGATAGCCCAGAGAACCGTTAAACAGCCGATCGCGATAACTGTATTCTGCTGCCAGAGTGTGAGTTCCGATCAACTGCCGCAGGCGCAAATTGCCCCGAAAGCTTTCTTCGGGCAAATTCGGGAAATTTTCAAAACTCAGAAATATTGCCGAGCCGTCGAGCCTGGTGCGCGGGCCCAGACTAGCGCCCAACCTCGCTCTGAGCCCGTAGCTATCGGGAAAAAACGGATTACCGCCGTGCTTTGCCACAATCCGCTGCAGGTAAATTTGGGGCGTCAGAGTTAGCCGCACCGGCCCGTTTTGCAACACCTCAAAACCGCACTCGGCGAACAAACCGCCGCGATCGCCCGCGTCGTAACCAAAAGTCAAACACGGGCCGCTCTGCTGCCGGCTGTCAAACACTTGCCGGCGGGGATACACGGGTATTTTCACCCGGTTGTCGAACACCAAGCGAGGTTTAGTGGTGACTAATTCCTCTGCCGTGGGCGAAATCCTTCTAATCGTCGCCCTCCGGGCCCTGTATTCAAATTCCGGCGGGGAAAACGGGTCGTTAGTAAGCCGAATGTTGGTTGCTACCCTCGCGCCGTCTGGCAGCAGTTCGATGCGTTCTGCTTCAAAGCGGACGCGGTTGACGGCACCGGTCACTTGGGGGGCTGCTAGCTGTCCGCCGCCGCCGATAGTCACTGTAGCAGCGCCGGGGGATTTGACTCCGCGCAGGGGCTGCTGGCTGGTAATTCGATCGCTCAGCGGCTGTTCAAGAATCGTCCCGGCACTGATATCTGTCGGCAGTGTGGGGGTCAATTCGCTACCTGCGGCGGGCAGGAATATTTCGCCGCTTGCTTGTTCGACTGCGCCGGCGTTGAGGCCGAGATTGAACTCCATCCGCTGGCCGCGCACTACTTGTTGGCCGCGGGTATAGGCGACATTGCCGGATGCTACCACTTGGCGGGTTACTAAGTTGACGATCGCTCGATCGGCATCAATCACAGTTTGCCGGAACCGCACAACGACATTACCAACCGCCGTGACAATTTGCTGCTTGTCGTCGAATTCTTGGCTGTCCGCCTTAACTTCAATAGTATCGGCCGGAGTCACCGGAAAAGGAACCGTACGCTGAGAAGGGGCGGTGCGGACTCCCGGCGGGGTGGCTGGTTTAGGCTTCGGTGTCGGCGCAGCGGGTGTTCTGGGTGCGGGGGCAGTTCCTGGTGTGGGAATGTCGAACTGCTGTTGCCCGCTGGGTGCTGGTTCCGGCGCGGGTTCGGGAACGGGAATCTCCGCAGGTACGGGAGAGTTATCTTCTAACTGCCGACCTTGGGCCTGATACCAACTTTCCGGCTTTCCGACAACATTCCTCTCCTGTTGTTTCTGCGCCTCTGCGGTTCGTTTTCGATTGCGAATGGCAACGGCATTTTCTACCGAACCCAATTGGTAAGCAGTAAACGAGGAATCTTTCGGAGTTTCCGCAGTTTCGGGTTCTCCCACAGGAGGCCGACGCTGAAATCCCACCACTGCCTCGCCGCTTTCCACGGCAGCTAGGGGGTCGGCGATTTCTGGAGGCTGGTCGGTGGCTGGGGTAGTGCCGAGGAGTGTGGCTGCTGGTTCTGCTGGGGCTGGTGTGGGTTCTGGCTCAACAATATCTGGGCTTGGTTCCGGTATTTCTGCGGGGTTGCTGCGGGTGTCTCCATCGCCGGCCGCGACAGTGAGGGCGACTTTTTTTGGCTTTGCGATGTAGATGATGCCAGGGGGTTCTGGCGGCGGTACCGGATAGGGCATAGTTACAACAGGTAAGTCATCCGATTTTAGATTTTAGATTTTAGATTTTATAGGGTGCAAATTATTGAAAATTTTTGCATCTAAAAGGCAACTGTTTAGACATTAATCTGACATCTAAAATTTGCAGTGGCTTTGGCGCGCCGGAATATGGCTGCTTTCAGAACTTGCTTCCGCCACAAGATAACCTCGCTGCTGGTGCGAGGTCAAGTTTTTTTTGACTAATTTTTGCGAGTTTGCAGGCTGGCTGGGGGGCTGCGGTGGCGTACTCCCCAGCCACCGGGCGGGATAACTTGTTTATTCCATGTCTCTGCGGTTGGGGTTCCGGGCTGGGTCATTGGACAAAAATCCAAATATGAACAGGGAAACAAAAAATAAAACAACTACATTAACTACGATTTTGAGGGTTAGCACTGTGGGAGTCTCCAAAGATGGCATAATACTGAGCTGATTTGCTGCTGTTGCAGCAACTTTTTTATCATAAGCTAAAGATTAGTCAATTTTATCTTTGCTTTTGAGGATTTTTGGCAAGTTGATTTTTGCCCAATTCCAGAGTTGCTCGGCGATGTTTTCTAGCCGCAGCATAACTCGATCGAGCCATTCGAGCACTTGTTCTAGCGGGTGCTTAATGTATCCCATCGATTCTGCTTTTGTTTCTAAGTATTCGCCCTCCGGTAAGACGCCTGCGCTGGGATTTTTGGGTTCGGCTGTGGGGGGGGTTGCGGCGGTGTATCTGCTAGTTTGCGCGGTGATTGCTGCTGGGGATTGGTTGTTTTGTGCGGTGTTCGGGTTTGTGTTTTTTGGCACTTGGGTTTCCGGCGCGCGCCCTGGGGTTGATTCTGCTGCGAGTGCAGAGCTATTTTTTTGAGTAACTGCTAAATCAGATAAATCAGATGCTGTTTGGGGTTGACTTTTTGAGCTTTTTGTCAGCAAGCTTTGTTTTAGCTGCCCCAGCAGGCTGTGAAGTGCTTCCGGGTAAGGGGATATTGAGACTGCGGTCGATCGACCTTCTGCCAATTCTCCTAATTCTGCTATTTTCTCCTTGACTTTGGCGCTGCTTTGAGCTGCTGCCTGGGGTTCGGAACTTTCGTCGATTAAATGCTGCGGTGCTGCTTCCCCGAATAAGTCTTGCCAGTTCAGCCACGGTCGATCGACCTCTGGGCTATTTTGTGGGTTTTCTTGTTCTTGTCGCTGTTTCAAATAATACTGAATTGCGACTGATTTCTCCGTATTATTACTGGCAGCCGTTTCTTTGCCCAAAAGGTGGTCTACTGACGACCAAATGACTTGTTCGATGTTTCGAGCATATTTTTCGAGGATGTCGCGGGCGGAAAAATCTAAATTGGTTTCGGTGCCGGATGTGTCAATTTTTACTCCTGAGTTTTCTGGGGGTGCGGCGATTGTTTTTACCGATGGCGGTAGGGTAAATTCTTCCAGGTTGACGGCGGCGCGATCGAGTAATGTAACAAAGGAGAGAGGAGTAGGGGGTCGATCGAACTTGCTGTTAAAATTAGTTTCTAATTTTGGGGTATTGTGGTCGATCAAATTCGATGCCGCAATTGACTGCTGTGCGGTTTTTGCTTCGATCTGGGCGCGGGCTTTTTGAACTAAGATTGAATTGCGGTCGATCGATTTTTTAACTGCGAGGATTGATTCTCCAAACTGATTTCTTTTCAGAGCAACCGGACTCGTCTGAAGCCATGCCATCAATTCCCAAAAACGACGCACCGGTGGCAACTGCGCTTTTTTGGCAGCCGACTCCAAACCGAGATTAAATTTTAATTCTTTTTGGGTAATTTCCCGCCGTTCGGGCCCGCAGTTTGCTACTTCCCAAGTTATGCGACCTTCCAGCAGTTCCTGCTGTTGGGGTGTCAAAATATCTAAAATCTGATTTTCTCTTCCCACTAATACTAAAGTGCGGGCTGGGATAAAACTGGCAATTCCCTCAACTTTCGGTTGCGGTTTTAATCCAGTTTTAGCAAGCGGGAGTTCTAAGACGGAAGTGGTTTGATGCTTTGTAATTTGTCCGCTAAAATTGATTGCCGGATGTAAATTGTTAGCAGTATTTCCCTGATTAATTAACAGCGGGAAGGTGGCTAAAGTTTTCGCGGTTTGCGACGAGTTTAGTAAATTTTCGGCGAGGTGCAAAATTTCGGCGATCGAACTTTCCTCGGAAATTTCCCCCTGATACCAATTTTGTTGCCCATCGGGATTTTCGTCCCCAACAAATTCTTGTAGTTCAGGTAAATCTACTTTTTGGCTGGATTCCCGCAACTGTCGGCCTAGCAGGCGGGAACTTTGCACCAGCAAATAAGCTGGATAAAGCAGAATTTGGGTGGCGGTGAGAGTTGCTTCTTTAATGTGACGCCAAGTTCGATCGCAATTGTCAGCGACTTGGCGGGACTGTTTGGATATAAAATTTAATAGTCGGCTTTGGTAGGGGCCGTAGTAACCGTTAGACATAAGTTTTATTATTGAATTCAGATTTTTGATTCGCGTCGGCATTGCGAAATATTGCTGTAAAATCAAAGCGAGATCTTAATCGCAGCTTCAAACCCTCTGAAACCTTTATTTCTTCGCGTCCTTTGCGTCTTCGCGGTTCAATCCGATCTTTGATTAATACACAATTCCTATTTTAGCGAAATATGAGCGCTTCTGTGTCACCTGCTAGCAACAATATTTCTGCCACTGTCGAAAAGTTGCGCCGCCTCAGTCAAGTGGAGGTTCAGTCTGGTTGGAGGTACTGCGATTCTGACTCGGCTGTCTCTTCGGTAAATATTTGTAACAGCCCTGTTGCTGAACTTAACAGCAAAGGACATATTGCTTGGCCGTCTGGGAAGCAAGTTTTGTATTTGGGCCAGCAATTTGTAATTCCTGACAATTTGCACGGCTATCCTGTCGTTGGTTTGCGGTTGCTACTGGGCTTGACTTGGTGGGCAGAAGATGCTCAAATTTTTGTGAACGGCGAGTTAGTCGGACAGGGAGATTTATTTGATTTTGCCGATCGAGTTTTGTTGAGTTCGTCGGCAAATCCCGGAGATGAATTTTTAGTTATTTTGCGGTTGGTAAGTCCGGGTCACGATAACGGTGCTTTAGTGCGATCGATTTGTTTGTACGAAGCTGCTGACTCTTCTTGTTTTGATCCGGGTTTTGTGGCTGCCGAATTAGATATTTTGCAAAATTCGCTAACTCAAAATTTAGAAAATTTAAATTCCCAATACCTCTCCACCGAAACAATAGCAAATCGCCCCATGTTTGTCAAGGGGGAAACGCTGAAATCTGAGATTGATTTGGCGATGGGTTTGATTGATTGGTCGGCGGTGTGCGATCGCGAAAAGTTCGATCGCTCGCTGTCTGTTTTGCGGCAACATTTACTGGAATATCTGCGGACTTTTCAACCTGGTTTCAAGGATGAAACCGCACAGGAAGCTCGGGACACAGAGGAAAGAAGAAGAGAGGAGGTTTTTGAGGTTGGAGAAAACGGCAACACTACATCTATATATATAGGAGAAAGCGGCGAGCTGACATCTATATATACAGGTAAAATCTATTTGGTGGGTCACGCTCATTTAGACTTAGCTTGGCTGTGGCCTGTCCCGGAAACTTGGGAAGCGGCAGAACGAACTTTTGAGTCGGTATTGAAACTGCAATCAGAATTTCCCGATTTAATTTTCTGCCATTCAACTCCGGCGCTTTATGCTTGGATGGAAGAACATCGGCCGGACTTATTTGCTGCGATTAAAAAACAGGTGGCGGCGGGTTGCTGGGAAGTTGTCGGCGGGATGTGGGTAGAACCGGATTTAAACTTGATTTCCGCTGAATCAATGGTGCGACAAGTTTTTTACGGACAGCGTTACGCAAAAGAAAAATTTGGGCAATTGATGCGGGTAGCTTGGCTACCGGATACTTTCGGTTTTGGGTGGCAATTACCTCAGATTTTGCGGCAAGGTGGAGTTGATTATTTTGTGACGCAAAAGTTGCGTTGGAATGATACAACGGAATTTCCCCACGGTGTGTTTTGGTGGGAAGGGTTGGACGGTACTAAAATATTTAGCATGATGTCTGCTCCAATTGGTGAAGCCATAGAATCTGTGAAAATGGCAAGTCATGCTTTTGACTGGCAAGTTAAGACTGGTTTGCAA
Organism: Microcoleus vaginatus PCC 9802; assembly: GCA_022701275.1. Lineage (NCBI taxonomy): Bacteria > Bacillati > Cyanobacteriota > Cyanophyceae > Oscillatoriales > Microcoleaceae > Microcoleus > Microcoleus vaginatus. The sequence continues at coordinate 1,510,712 of CP031740.1, read as the reverse complement.
GATGCTCTTTGGTTGCCTGGGGTTGGCGACCACGGCGGTGGCCCGACTCGTGATATGTTGGAGGTGGCGAAACGCTGGAAAATGTCGCCTTTTTTCCCAAGGTTGGAGTTTGCGAAAGCGGTTGATTATTTGTCTTGGATTGAGAGTCAGTTTTTACCTGAAGTTGCGGAAAGTTCCGATGGAAGTGATGTTTCAGAATCGGAAAATCAGGAGAATTTACAAGTTGCCGAAAGCGTCGGGAATTTGGGGGCGCTAGAATTTTCAAACTTGTCGGCAATTTCGGCAACTAGGCCCGAAAGTGATGTTCCAGAATCGGACAATCAGGAGAATTTGCTCGTTGCCGAAACTGTCGGGAATTTGGGGGCGCTAGAATTTTCAAACTTGTCGGCGATTTCGGATGCAAATCCTCCCATCTCACAACTCAAAACTATTCCTCGCACTCTCCCCGTTTGGAAAGACGAACTTTATTTAGAATTCCACCGGGGTTGCTACACGACTCGCGCCGACCAAAAACGCCAAAACCGCCGCTGCGAAGAATTGCTCTACCAAGCGGAGTTGCTGTCTTCGCTGGCAACGATTTGTACTGGTGCGGTTTATCCGAAATCAGAATTAGAATCAGCTTGGAAACAAATTTTGTTTAACCAGTTTCACGATATTTTGCCCGGTTCTGCGATCGCCCAAGTTTACGCGGATGCTAATATAGCCTTTGCCGAGGTCGATCGCACTTGTCGCGAAATCCTGGTAAAATCTTTGGATGCAATCTCGGCTCAAATTTCTCTGCCGAATCCCCCGCAGCCCGACGCTCAACCGATTTTGATTTTCAATACCCTCAATTGGCCGCGCTCTGAGGTTGTCGCCGTACCGCTTCCCGATTCCGCTGACTCAGCTTGGCAAATTTACGATTTTTCCCGACGGCGATTGGCTTCGCAGATTGTCAGGGGCGATCGACTCGAATCGCAATCTACACTGTTATTTTGGGCAAATAATCTCCCCGCCGTTGGCTACCAGGTGTTTTGGCTGTGTCGCGAAGACGCTCAAACTGTGGATAATGCGTCCGCGAGTCCAGAAACTGAAAAAAAGACAGAGTTATCAAAACTTACAGACGGTATAGCACAAAAAAACACAGTTAGTCAAGAAACGCCTTTTGTAGCCCCAGAAATGGTATTAGAAAATGAATTTATTCGGGCAACAGTAGACGGAAAAACCGGGGATTTATCCAGCATTTGGGATAAAGTAAATAACCGAGAAGTCTTGAATGCAGCAGGCGGGAATCAACTGCAAGCATTTCAAGACAGTGGTCAATATTGGGATGCTTGGAACATAGACCCAAACTATGAAAAACATCAACTACCCGCCCCGACACTCAAAGATATTTCCTGGATAGCACAGGGAGAAATACGGCAGAGTTTGCGCGTAGTCCGACAAATTGGCAAATCGGAGTTTTGCCAAGATTATATAGTAGAAATAGGTTCGCCGCTGCTGAAAATCAAGACAGTGGCAGATTGGCAAGAAAAGCACGTTTTAGTAAAAGCAGCTTTTGGGTTAAATGTAGAAGCAGATTTTGCAACTTGCGAAATTCCCGGTGGTGCGATCGCTCGCACAACTAAGCCACAAACACCCGCCGAAAAAGCAAAATGGGAAGTGCCGATTTTGCGCTGGACTGATATCAGCAATGACGGTTTTGGAGTCAGTTTGCTCAATGATTGCAAATACGGTTGCGACCTTCAACCAAATCAAATTCGGCTAACTTTGCTTCGGGGTTCGACTTGGCCGGATGAACAAGCAGATGTAGGAGTTTCCGAATTTACTTGTGCCGTCTATCCCCACAGCGGAAATTGGCAGGATGCAGGTACTGTTCGACAGGGGTACGAGTTGAATTTACCACTGCTAGTAAAGGTGTTACCCAAGTTAGAGGAAAATGGCCACAAGACTCTGCCCGCAGTTGGCAAGTTTTTGGATTTGTCCGCCGAAAATTTAGTGCTGATGGCTTTCAAACAATCGGAAGACGATTCTAATGTGTGGATTTTGCGGTGTTACGAGTGTCACGGTGAAGAGGCGAAGTTGGAATTAAAGAGCGATTTGGGTTTGGCGATTAGTCAGCCTGTCGATTTATTAGAACAACCCATAAAGTTGCCCCAGAAGTCAGACGATGGGAGAAGTTTCAGAATATCACCCTGTAAAATAGCGAGTTTTGCAGTAAATTTATCAATACCAATTGAGATATAGTACCTCATCGCAAATTTATCCAACCTTTTGAGACTTTGCGAACTTAGTGCGAACAAAATTTGTCAACCGGCGCCAATTAGCCCTCACAACTTTCTTCTGATCTATAATATGCAAAATCGCGAACGCTAAAAATGTGTACGCCAGCCAAAAATGCAAACTCCTTCCCAGATCAACCATTGCGGAATTCTGCGGAAACATATCCGGCAAAACAATTCCGAAAAATTTCACATTGTTACTTTTGTAAGAGTTAGAAAGCAAGAAACCAGCAACCGGAACTAGCCACATAAAAACGTACAAAGTTGCGTGCAGAGCAAAATTTTTGTACCATTCCTTTGTAAACTTTGGCAGGCGTTTCGTATATTTTTTCCACCATACCCGCAGCAGAGTTAAAATCCGCCAAGTCAGTAAAGCCATTGTCAGCACTCCTACGGATTTGTGAAAATCGTAAAGGGGGCCTCGAATAAACAATTCTCCTGGCAATCGAGCCATAGAAGTACCAGTAATAAACACCACTAAATAGCAAGCTGACATAGCCCAGTGTAGAGACATCAGTTGTTTGAACGCAGAATTAAGTCTGGGTTTCGCAGCGGGTTGGGTACTCACTCTTCCTTACCTCCTTAGCGTTTGCTGGACAAGATTAAGTATAAACTCTAGGACTAAAGCCCGTGAGCGATTGGGCATTATAAGATTTACTTAACTTAATTATTGCAAATATTTATTAAGCTGTCAAATTAACTGTATTCACGATCGTCATTCCCAACACAAAACATCGTATTGGGGTCGATCGCCTCCCAAGCAGTTTTCAGGTCGAGTATCCCCAAAGCCACCGCCAAAGCTGACCCGATAATTGCAACCGCCGCCCGGTTCATCCGCCGCCCCGGCAAATATCCCAAACCGAATCCGAAGTAGGTCAGTCCCAATACTAGGTATTTGAGTGTTATCATATATACTTAAAACTATTGATTGTCGGTTTTTTTTATTGTCTAGGATGCTAAAAGTACAGCCTGGGTAATTGCAGCTAAACCTGCTGGCCTTGCAACTAGCGGGAAATATCGTCGGCAGACCGTGTACCAACTAGAAACAAACACAGTGGTTGCATTGGGAAACAAAAACCAGCAGGCTAGACAAGTGGTATTTTTATTACAACTTGTAACTTTTTTCAAACAACAGGTTTAATTTAGTTTCACAAAAAAGTTAAATTCCAGAAAGTAAAATTAATTACAGTCGAGTTAAGCTAAAAGTGTTTGCTAAAAAAAGTCATTCAAGCAACCCAGAAACCAACTATTCTCAGTTGATCGACACCGACGGCGAGTTCGCGGCAGCAAAACTTTCGTGCAGCCAACAAGTCGAACAAGATTGGTATGGGACTCTCTACGAGAATTTTCCGGGCATTTACTTCGTCCTAGACGCTTTGGGAAGAGTTTTTTCGCTCAATCAATTCGGCGCGTCTCGCCTTGCGTACAAATCCCAGGAATTAATTTGTCATTCAATTTTTAACATATTTTACTGCCAAGAGCAAGGCAAAATGCAGGCAGAATTTGCCGGATTGGCCCAGCCGGAAAACGGTACACCAACTCCAAAAATTGCCTGTTGGGAAGGCTGCTTGACTTGCAAAGACGGCAGGATTATTAGGGTAAAAGCAACCGCGCGCCCAATGCCGGCGGTAGATTGGAAAATAGAGGAAAATACCAATGGTCGCTCAATTGCCAATTTTCAACGGCCGGCTGTACTGTTAGTTTGCGAAGAAATTAAGGCTGCTTCGCAGTCACCCACGTCGCCCAACCAGAGAGCAAATTGGCGCAGTCCAACTTTAGCGATCGCAAAATTAGCCAAAAGTCAACTTAAAGAACGCAACAATATAGAAGACTTCATCCGCGAAGTAACAGAAACCGCTGTCAGTATTGTCAACTGCGAGCGAGCTAGTATTTGGCTGTATGGCGAAGACAAAACGCAGCTTCACTGCATCGACCTTTACGAACAAAATACTAAACTCCATTCCGTACAAATAATCATCACAGCATCCGACTGTCCGGCATATTTTCAAGCTTTAAAATCGGCAAGTGTGATCGCTACTGTGGCAGCAGAAAATGACCCCAGAACGCGAGAACTTGTCGGTCTTTATTTGCTCGATCAGGGCACGACTTCCCTGTTAAACGTACCGATTGTGCTAGCAGGTCAAATGGCGGGAATAGTCAGCGCCGAACGCCAGGGTTCCGACGGTGATTGGACGGAAGAAGAACACGAATTTACCCAAATATTAGCAGATTTTGTATCCTCAAGTTTGTCAGCTAGCGAAAAGTTAAAGTTAGAAGCACTGCGGCACGAACAGCAGCAAAATTTGCTGACAAAATACTACGATCAACTAGAGGAAAGAGTAGAAAGACGCACCGCTGAACTCAAAAAAGCTAACCAAAAACTGCAACAAGAAATAATTAAAAGAAAACAAGCAGAAGCAGAACTACGCCTGCAGCAACAAGAACAGCAAATTATTTTTGATTCCGTGCCGGCGATGATTTGGCTCAAAGATACCGAAAGTCGTCTGCTGCGAATTAATCAAGCCGCCGCTGCATCGAGAGGTGTGCCCGCAGCTCAATTAGAAGGTAAATCTTTTTATGAAATCTATCCAGACGAAGCAGAGCAATATTATTTAGAAGATTTGGAAGTAATCCATTCTGGTGTTCCCAAACAGGGCCAAGTCGAATTGCTACCCACAGCCTCCGGTCAAAAATGCTGGGTGCGGACAGATAAAATACCTTACCGGGATGAAACAGGTAAAGTCGCGGGTGTAATCGTCTTTGCAGTAGATATTACTGATTTAATTAGAGTCGAAAAAGAACTTCGAGAATATCGCGATCGCCTCGCAGAAAAAGTCGAGAAACGTACTGCTATGTACAGGCAAGCCATGACCGCTTTGTACTCGGCAAATACGCAACTGCAACAGTTAATTAACAACAGCTCCTCCTCGGGGGAAAATGGCAGCAGCCACTCAGCAGCGCGGTTGCTCGAATGCGAAGCTTATTTTGAAGCAGTTGCCGTGGCTGACCGCGACACAATTTTGAGTGTCAGCAATAATTTTGCCGAACTTTTCGGTTACGAACCTGCGGAAATGGCGGGAATGAGCTTGCTGGAACTACTGTCGCCGAAATCATACAAACAGGCGCCACAAATGATTTCTGCAGCCAGCAATACAGTCTGTGAAACTATTTTTCTCAAGCGAGATGGAACTGCTTTTCCTGCTGACGTTCGCAGCAAATTCGTATTGTGGGAAGGTCGTTTAGTACAGGTGAAAGCAGTCCGAGACCTCACGGAACGCAAATTGACCGCAGCAGAATTAGAGCGATCGCGCTCTCTGCTGCACGCTACCTTAGAAGCAACGGCCGACGGCATTCTCGCCGTTACTACCGCCGGAGAAATGATTAGTTATAACGAAAAGTTAGTTCAAATGTGGGGAATTTATGAAGAAGTTAGAAACTCAATGGATAGAACGGTGCGACTGGCATTTCTCACTAAGCAAGTTAAAGATCCGAAAGCTTTTTTGCAGAGAGTTAAAGAATTTTATAGCGATGCGGAGTCGGAAGGTTGCGATATTCTAGAATTTAAAGACGGGCGCACTTTTGAGCGCTACACGCAGCCGATTCGAGTGGGACAAAATATTATTGGCAGGGTGTGGCGCTTCCGCGATATTACCTCTCGCGAAAAGGTGACGGCTATGTTGGGAGATTCTCAAAGGCGCTTTCGGGCAATTTTTGATTCTTCTTTCCAATTTGTGAGTTTGTTGAAACCGGACGGCACTCTGCTGGAAGCTAACCAAACTTCTCTCGATTTTGCGGGAATTAAGCTACGGGATGTGGCTAATAAACCGTTTTGGCTATTGCCTTGGTGGGGAGATTCGGAGGAAGTTCAGCAACAGTTGCAAGAGGCGATTTCTCGATCGGCAAAAGGTGAATTTGTCCGCTATGAAGTGGAAGTTCAAGGTATAAATCGGACGGCAACTGTTGATTTTTCTCTAAAACCGGTCGCGGATGAAACGGGCAAAATAGTATTGCTGCTGCCGGAAGGTCGGGACATTACTAAAAGTAAGCAAGCCCAAGTCGCGCTGCGGCAACAAATAGAAAGGGAACGCCTGATCGCACAGATTCAATCACGCATCCGTTCTTCTCTCGATCTCCAAGATATTCTTAACACTACAGTAGCGGAAGTGCGGGAGTTTTTGGCAACCGATCGCGTGCTGATTTTCCGCTTTCGACCCGACTGGAACGGAGATGTGGTGGTGGAGTCGGTTGCAGAAGGATGGATTCCACTCAAAGGGATGGGAATTGACGATTGCTGTTTTGCCACTACTTACATCGGACAGTATTTAAAGGGCCGCATTCGCGCCATAGAGGATGTTCATACTTCTAATTTGAGCGAGTGTCACCTTAATTTTTTGGAGGCTTGTCAGGTGAAGGCAAATTTGGTGGTGCCGATTGTCCAGCAGGGAATAGAACCTAGGGAAGGTAACGGTTCTTGTCAAGTGCCGAAGTTGTGGGGTTTGCTGATTGCCCACCACTGTTCGGCACCCCGCCAGTGGCAGCAGTTTGACGTGGATTTGCTGAGTCAGTTGGGTACTCAAGTGGCGATCGCGATCGAACAATCTTTACTTTACCAGCAGCTAGCTGCTGCCAACCAGCGACTTGACGGGTTGGCGAATTTGGACAGTCTGACTCAACTAGCTAACCGCCGCCGTTTTGACGAGGTGATCAACCGAGAATGGGAGCAGTCGAGCTCTTTGGAACCGCTATCTTTGATTATGTGCGACATTGACTGTTTTAAACTTTACAACGACAATTACGGCCATCAAGCCGGGGATGCTTGTTTGCAGCAAGTGGCGCGGGCGATCGGAGATGCTTGCACAAACGCACCCCCAGAACGCCTCTATTTGGCTGCTAGGTACGGCGGCGAGGAATTTGCGGTAATTTTGCCAAATACGGATATCGTGGCTGCACAGGCTGTGGCTGAGGGAATCCGCAGCCGCGTCAAAGCCTTAGCAATTCCCCACATTAAGTCTGTTGTCAGCGATTGCGTGACTCTCAGCATGGGGGTGGCGACGATTTCTGAAGGTCAAAACTCGCCGAAAATGCTGATTGAAGCTGCTGATAAGGCGCTTTATGGAGCTAAGTCTGGCGGGCGCGATCGAGTGGCGATTAGTGATTAGTCAGTAGTCATGTTATTTTAAATTTTAGATTTTAGATTTTAGAATTGGGAATGACTGATGAAGCTGGTCGTTTGGAGCTTGTCTACAGTTGCATTCTTTTTTCAAACGGGCACCACAAAAAAAGCGATCGCCCTAACTGGCATAAAGTTAGTGCGATCGCCGTACTATGAATCAGCTATTTATCTATCAGACTGGGCGCGGAATTTTGACGCATTTTCATGGATATTGTTACAAAACTTTACTGGGCGTTGGGTAAAAATATCCAGAAATCGCTTTTCTCTACCTGATATCTCTTTTTTTATTGCACCGCAGAGGGCGCAGAGGGCACAGAGGAAGAGAAGAGAGTAAGAAAGGAGTTCAAAAATGATGAGGGATTGCTATGCCAATGCCCAATTCCCAATTCCCAATTCCCAATGCCCAATGCCCAATTCCCCACCTATTTAGCTAACAGTTTTTGAAACACCTCATACATATCCTCAGCCAACTTTTTAGGATTCCACAAAGGTGCGAGATGTTCTGGCTGTTTAGATTTTACTAAATGCTCTTTCACCGCATTTCTGAAACCAGCATCGCGGCCAAACTTAACTCCCCACTGCGTATATTCCTCCCAAGTCCACGCCGCACCAACATCAAGATTTGCACTTTTGAGAAAAGCGTAACCCATGCGCGAAAGATATTGGTCGCCGGAACGAGTTACCACTGGCAAATTCGCCCACAAAGCCTCTAAATTGTGAGTCCCGCCGTTGTAAGGATAGGAATCTAAAAGCACGTCGGCTACATAATAAATAGCCCGGTGTTCTTCTTCACTTCTGGTTTGCCCTATAAACTTAATCCGACCAAAATCTACTCCCTGAATTTCGCATTCTTGGCGGTAAGTGCTGTGAATAACATCGGGGTCGCCTTGACCTTTGCGGATTAACACACTCTCTGGTACTTCCTTAAGAATTGTAACTTGAGCTCGTACCATTTCGGGATTGGTTTTTCTCCCGGGGGCAACGCACAGATAAGTCATTTGCTCTAAACCAATTCCGAGAGCATTTCTAATCGCCTCTCGATTCACAGGAATGCTTTGCAGTGCGCCAATTGCTACCGAACAAACAGGCAATCTTACTAACTGTTCTAAGTAATTTTTTTCCACACCAGGGGGATGAGTGTGTTCGTCGCAGAGAAAGTAGTGATTATCTGAAATGTAGGGGGCGTCGAATCCCAGCCAAGATACGCAAATCCCCGCAGGATATTGATACAGCACTTCGACATTTGTTGGGACTGTCATCGAGTCTAAGTCTATCAAAACATCCAAGTTGTCTTGCGCTACTTCGGCGAAGATTTCACCGCCATCAGCAAAGCCGTTTGGATATTTTTTAGGCCAGTAAAACTTGCCCGCCATATCTTCAAACCGCTGCGTAACTTCATCTCGGTTGAGTTTCCCGGTGACGTAAAGGTGGACGTGAGGGGTGATGTGGCTTAATTCGCGAATTAAAGCTTCGCTACACCAGCCTACCGAGTGGCGGCGGAAGTGTTTGGAAAGAAAGCCGATTTTTAAAGGACGCTGTTCTTTTGTTTGGTAATTGGCTAGGTTGTTTCTGTTAACTTGCTGGCGCTGCGGAACGGCTTTTTGGTAGTATTCTTTGGCAATGAGTCTGTAGAAACTGGCATTTTTTTCGCGGTTGTCTCGCAGGTGAGAAACTGCAAACAAGAAGATTTCGTAGAGCAGTTTTAGTTCGATTACGCTAAAAGTTTCGATCTTTTCGTAGCAGAGGCTTTCGATTTCTTCGAGTTTCTGAATTGCCTGTTTGCTGACACCTGATTGCAGGTACGAAAAGACATAGGCTGTAGCTGACATGACTAGGGCATTTTCGCCACAGTTTTCACAATATTTGTCGGCTACGCTGCGGGCTCCGGCGAGGTTGGTGGAATGGCTTAGCAAGTCGCACAATTGTTGGTAGGCTTCGCTATATTTGGGGTTGCATTGAATCGCTTTTTCAAAATTGGCGATCGCCTCCAACGGCTTATCTTGTTTCTGAATGTGTCCCATGCGGCAGTAAACCTCTGCCCAATCCGGTTTTAATGCCAGGGCTTGCTGATAGCTGGCTAAAGCTTCTTCCAGCCGCCCCAGCATGGAAAAACAACTGCCGAGGTTAGCGTGAACTTCCGGCCAATCCGGCTTGATTTTCAGAGTATTTCGGTAATTAGTAATTGCTTCGTCGTACTTGTTTTGCTGTAAAAAAGAATTGGCTATATTGAAGTGCAAAACTTCTAATTGCGGCTTTAAAGCTACAGCTTTCTGATAGTAAGCGATGGCGGCGTCGAGATTGCCTTGTTGCGATCGCACGCTACCGATGTTACCGTAAGCTTCAGCCCAATCCGGTTTAATGGCGATCGCTTTTTCGTAGCATTCGATGGCTTCGTCGCGCTTTCCTTGGCTGAAAAGTCGATTACCTAAGTTAAAGTGGAAGTCTGCACCGACTAGCTGCGGGTTGAGTTCGGATGTTCTTTTAAAACAGGCGATCGCTGCTTGGATGTTGCCGTGTTTCTGATATACTTTCCCTAAATTCCAGTGAGCGCCCGCTAAATCTGGATTGAGGGCAATCGCTTGCTGGTAATGGGCGATCGCTTCTTCCAAACGCCCCATTTTGAAATACATACTGCCGATATTGGCGCGCACTTCCGCAAAGTTTGGCCGCAATTCTAGGGCTTGAGAATACGATCGAATCGCAGCTTCATTTTTGCCTTCTGCTTGCAAAGCATTGCCTAAAGTGACGTAAGCGTGGATGAAATCCGGTCGAATTTTTATCGCTTGCTGACACGCTGCGATCGCGTCTTTAATTTTACCTTGAACTAAAAAGTTTTCGGCGAGTTTTTTGTAGGGTTCTACTTCTTTAAAATTGGCAACTTGTCCGCTATCTGGAACATTGAGCGACGTAACTTGTTCGGAAAGTTCGGCGGGGTTTGTAAAGGGTGTATTTAAAGTTTCAGTGGTGGGCGCTGGCGGCAAATTGATGCTAGAAGGCTGCAAGCCGTAGCCTTCATCTTTGTTCACAGATACTGGTTGCGCTTCGCCTGATTCTGTTTCTAATTCGATAAAGTTGCTGTCGGTAGTTTCCCGCTGTTTTTGTGCGAGCAAACTCGATAGTTTCTCAGCAGCGCTGGCATCTCCCGGTTGCTGTTGCAGCACTTTTTGATAGCAAGCAATGGCTGCATCTAACTTTTCTTGCTGCTGCAAAACGCTGCCCAGCATCAAATTAACTGAGCTTAATTGAGGATTAATGGCGAGAGCTTTTTGATAATAATTTGCCGCCTGTTCCAATTGCCCTAATTTGTAATACATACTGCCGAGATTCGCGCTAGCTTCGGCAAATTTTGGCTGAATTTCTAAAGCTTGCAAGTAAGCTTGAATTGCCATTTCCAGTTGGCCTTGAGCGTGCTGGGCATTGCCCATTGTCAAGTAAGCTGCAGCAAAATCCGGTTTGAATTTAATCGCGAGATTGCAAGAGGCGATCGCCTTTTCAAATTCTCCTTGCAAAACATAAACTTCCGCCAACTTTTTATGAACTTCCGCATCTCCTGGATTCAACTCTAAAGCTTTCTGATAATTCTCGATAGCGCCACCGAGATCACCTGCATCTTTCAGCCGATTTCCCTTTACAAAATATGCTTGAGCTGCTTCTGAATCCACCAACGACTCCGTTATCATTTGCTCTGCCACTCTTACAGTTTTTACACTAATAATATTCAACCATTCTACCCACTCTCGGGCCCGCACAGACCAAGTACACCCTCGATTTATATATTCTACCTGCTGCCTCAGATGATTTTCAGCAGTTGCCTCGCCCGCACCCGTGCCCTCATTTAAAACTCCGACTATCGCCTCTAAAAACCGCCTTGTATATCCCTCCCAATCTGGCTTACCCGCCCGCTTCCAATTAGTTATCGATGCAAAATTTTCCACCCCTGACATTGAAACTAGACGGGCAAATCCAGCAGTTGTTTCCGGCAAAGCTGCCAATTCACTCGTCACAATCCGGCAACCGCTGGCCATTGCCTCCATCACGGCAATAGATGAGGTTTCTAAATAGGTATTCGGGTAAGCTAAAACCGCGACTGAACGCAGTTGCCGGACGAGTTCGGGTTGCGGTACGGAACCGATGTACTCGACGCCTTCTGTTTCCTGACACTCGCGGTAAAGTTGACCGAAAAAAAGCTTGTTATCATTGTCGTCTATTTGGTGTACTTTCATGCTTGAAAATACTTTTAATCGGGTTCCCGGGACAGCTAGACGAATTTCGGGAAAGACTTTTAACAAAATATCGAGTCCGCGAAATGGAGTGCTGGTGTAAGCTAGAATGGGCGGTCGAGATTTATGAGAGAGGATAGAAATATTATCGGCGAAAATGTTAGCAAAACAAGGTGCGATCGCATTTCTTAAAACACAACTGCGATTGGAGTCAATCCCAAAGCGCCGATGAAATTGCTCGCGCTGCCAGTCGCTGACAAATACAAAGGCATCGCAAGCATTGATTTCTCGCTCATTTTTAAAATTTTCGAGGAATACAAAGCCCGGTTCGTTATGAATCCACAAAATTAATTGAGTTTGTTCCCCCAAAAGCGGCTTAACTTCCAGCGCTTTGCCGAGTATATTGACTATAACTAAAAAATCGAGCGCTCGCAGCAATTCTAAATTAGATTTGTCCCCCACCCGCCGCCTGCAATCAACGCCGCGCGACATCCCCGGCTCGGAAGTATTGTTGAGCAAAAATACCTCGTTTCCCTGTGCAGCCAACGCCTCGGCTAAGTAACAAATAGCCGACTGAGTGCCGCCCAAAGGTTCGCGGTAAGGAGTTTCAATGTTGTAATCCCAAGTATAAGTATCAAGAAATCCGATTTTCATTAAATGGTATAATTTTAAAACTATTGAGGAGTACCGAAAATGACCACAGAACAAGATCCCGTAAAATTGATGAAACAGCAAGTCGGCTTTGCTGCTGCCGATCGCGTACAATCTGGTATGATTGTCGGACTCGGCACCGGGTCAACTACAGCTTATACTATTCAAGCATTGGGCGATCGCATAAAATCAGGTGAACTCAAAGATATCAAGGGAGTGCCGACATCTTTTCAATCAGAAGTGTTAGCCAAACAGTACGGAGTACCGCTGACAACACTAGATGAAATTGACAGAATTGATGTGGCTATTGACGGCGCTGATGAAGTAGATCCCCACCTCAACTTAATTAAAGGTGGTGGCGCAGCCCACACCCGCGAAAAAGTAGTCGATTACCTCGCAACTCAGTTTATTGTAGTAGTTGACAGTTCCAAAATCGTAGATAAATTGGGTTCGACTTTTCGCGTACCCATCGAAGTTATACCGATGGCATTAACACCAGTGATGCGCGCCATTGAAAAATTGGGCGGCCAACCCGAACTCCGCATGGGTGTGAAAAAAGCAGGGCCAGTAATTACCGATCAAGGTAATATGGTAATTGATGTCAAATTTGATGACATTGCCAACCCCGGCGAAATGGAAAAAAGCTTGAACAACATTCCAGGTGTGTTAGAAAATGGTTTGTTTGTAGACTGTACAGATTTGGTTTTAGTCGGGGAAATCAAAGATGGAAAACCAGTAGTACGGGAGATTTCTAAATAGTCCAAACTGGCCACTGGTGCTCAAAAACTCTTTGTGGAACAGGCATCTTGCCTGTTCAGGAGAATGCTGCAAAAACTATTTGTAAAACAGGCATCTTGCCTGTTCCAAAGAATGCGGCAATATGGGAGTTACAACCCGCAAAAATACCCAAAACAAGGTTTCTTACCTATAGCAACCGCCAAGACTATTAAGAATTTCTTAATCAGTGAAACCCTTGCGATTGTTACATCTTCCTTCTTCCTTCTTCCTTCTTCCTTCTTCCTTTTTCCTGACATCCGTTACATCCGTTACAGAATCCGTTGCCGAACTTCCTTCTTCCTTATGCTATAGCTTTGCCTTTAATTATGATGATGCAATATCGCAGATTCGGTCGCACAGAATTATCCATGCCCGTCTTTTCCTGCGGTGGCATGAGATATCAGTACAAATGGCAAGACGTGCCAGCCAATGAAATTCCCCCAGACAATCAACAAAATCTAGAAGCGACGATTCGCTACTCGGTTGAATGCGGCATCAATCACATAGAAACTGCTCGCGGTTACGGCACTTCTGAGATGCAACTGGGGCGAATTTTGCCGAATTTTCCCCGCGAAAAGTTGATAGTGCAAACGAAAGTTAGTCCCAAACCGAACTCCCAAGAGTTTCGCGAAGAATTTGAGAAATCCTTAGCTTATTTGCAACTAGAATACGTCGATTTACTGTCACTACACGGCATTAATACGTGGGAATTGCTAGAGGAGTCTATGCGTCCAGGCGGCTGCATGGATGTGGCGAAAAAGTTGCAAGCAGAAGGCAAAGTTCGGTTTATTGGTTTCTCAACCCACGGCCCGACGGATGTGATTGTCAAAACAATTGAAACTAATCAATTTGATTATCTTAACTTGCACTGGTACTACATTAATCAAAGTAATTGGCCGGCAATTGAAGCTGCTAAACGTCACGATATGGGCGTTTTTATTATCAGTCCTTCCGACAAAGGCGGTCAACTTTACAGCCCATCGCAAAAATTGGTAGACTTGTGCTATCCGCTGAGTCCGATGGTGTTTAATGATTTGTTTTGTTTGTCGCATCCGCAAGTACACACTTTAAGTTTAGGCGCAGCCAAACCTGAAGATTTTAACGAGCATCTGAAAGCTGTAGAATTGTTAGATAAAGCTGATGAAATTTTGCCACCGATATTAGCCAGGTTGGAAGATGCAGCAATTAATAAATTAGGAGAAGATTGGTTTAAAACTTGGCACGTCGGTTTACCAACTATAGAAAATACTCCCGGAGGTATTAATATTTATGTGATTTTGTGGCTGTGGAATTTGGCGCAGGCTTACGATACGATCGACTATTGCAAGATGCGCTACAACCTTTTAGGTAATGCGGGCCACTGGTTCCCCGGCCAAAAAGCCGATCGCCTCGATGAATTAGACTTGCGCCGCTGTCTAGCCCACAGTCCCCACGCTGCTAAAATTCCCGGTATTCTTCAAGCAGCCGATCGGCTTTTTGGAGGCGAAGCCATCCAGCGCTTGTCCCAAGAATAATCAAAAAAAAACCCGGTTTCGAGACAGAAACCGGATTAGTGAACCGGAGCACGTGAGTTAGTTACGCGCACACAATTAGCCTATACTTGAGAAACTCTCACAACCATCGCCCATCCGTCTCATCCATTCGGGCGATACAACTTTTTTTCTCCACTCGCTCTCATTTTGATTTAATCTGAGATAAAACAGTTAATAATTCACTTAGGTACTTTTTATGACTCTTAAACGCCGAGATTTCTTGTATTTAGTGACTGCCACCGTCGGAGCTATTACCGCAGGTGCTTGCCAAGCGTCAGGAAATAATGTATCACAAGCAAGTCCCATTGCAGAAAGCCAAAAAATAGCCCAAACCCCCGGGCCTTTTACACTGCCACCTTTGCCTTACGAATACAATGCTTTAGAACCGCACATCGATGCGCGGACAATGCAATTTCACCACGACAAACACCACGCCGCTTACGTTAAAAACCTCAACGATGCTGTCAGCAAATACCCGCAGCTCAAAAATATGAGTGCTGAAAATATGCTGCGAGATTTGAGCAAAGTGCCGGAAGATATTCGCACAACCGTGCGTAACAATGGCGGCGGACACCTAAATCACACTATGTTTTGGGAAATCATGGGTCCCAACGGCGGCGGCGAACCCACAGGGGCAATTGCAACAGCAATTAAGCAAACTTTCGGCAGTGTTGACGATTTTAAAGCAAAATTTAACGATGCCGGCACCAAGCGTTTTGGCAGCGGTTGGGTTTGGCTAGTCCGCAATAAAGCTGGCAAACTTGAGATTACAACTACGGCAAATCAAGACACACCTTTGATGGATGGCAACTATCCAATAATGGGTAACGATGTTTGGGAACACGCTTATTATCTCAAATACCAAAATTTGCGCGCAGACTACTTAAAAGCTTGGTGGAATGTTGTTAATTGGGCGGCAATTAACAAGCGCTACGAAAAGGCGAGCGCCTAGTTCCACAAAGTTTGTTGTTGCGATCGATCGCAAACAGCCCAACAACAAACTCGGTTTTAAGTAGGTAGGCGCTGTAAAACGCAATGGAGTAAACGATTGTAAAATATCTCTAGCTTTAAGCGTGGCTGACTTAGCCCTGTTTACATACTGTTAGATGGTTCGTTTAATGCCGCCTACCTACTTATCTTGAGGTTCTGCTGTCAAACTCGGGCTGCCCTCAATGTACAATCCACCATCTACCTTTAACACGCTGCCCGCGATGTAGCCAGCCGCATCAGATGCCAGGAAAACTGCTGCTTTGCCTAAGTCTTCCGGGAATCCCATCCGGCCCAGAGGCATTTGGTTGCTGAACGACTCAAGCAATTCGTTGCTGTACCAGCGTCGCTCGCCCGGAGTGTCAGTCCACCCAGGCTCTAGGATGTTGACCCGAATTTTGTGCCACATCAGTTCATTCGCCATAGAAAGAACGAGGTGATGACAGGCTGCTTTGGTGGTGTTGTAGTCAATCGCACCCTTATACGGAAAATGAGCGTGTGGGGATGAGATATGAATAATCGAGCCGAGTGCCTTTCTTTCCACCATACGGCGGGCGACTATTTGACAGATGTGAAACACACCGTACACCCCTATTTCTAGTGTCCGCTGTAAATCCTCAAATTTAGTTTCTAGCAAAGTGTTTCGGACGCTAGCGATCGCATTTGTCACTAGAATATCGATGTGACCCAGTTCTTGTTCGCACGTATCCACCATCCTTTCCACTTGGTCACGCTGTGAGACATCTGCTTGAATCGCGATAGCGCGACGCCCGACAGAGTGAATCTGGTTGACTACTTCGAGTGCAGAGGTTGGAGAATCGCAATAGTTGACACAAACATCGGCACCAGATTTGGCTAATTCAAGGGCGATGCCAGCACCAATTCCTTTCGAGCTACCTGTGACAAGTGCAATCTTATTGGCAAGCATAGTTAGTATGGGAAAACGGCTATAGCTAGCGCACGGGACGATCGAACTGCTGTACAACTTTCCGCAAGTAAACGCAGTGCCGCGCCCCCTGACTCGTCGGCGTTGTGAATGCTTCGACTGACTCAATTTTACCGCCCAAATGCTCGATCGCCCTTTGCAACTCCGTTTCTTCCTCCACCGTCCAATTTCCACGGTAAAGTACAGCCAAACCGCCATTTTTCAGCAGAGGCAGCGCGCATTTAGCGCAGAGAGGAGCGGCTCCCACTGCGCGGAGAACTGCTAAATCGTAAGCTTGTTTGTGCTGTGGCGCTCGGGCAATTTCATCGGCTCTGCCCAACAAAGTCGCCGCATTTTCTATGCCTAAAGACGGCAAAACTGTTTCCAAGAAATCAATTTTCTTGCGAGTAGAATCGAGCAAAGTAACTGATAGTTGCGGCAGGGCGATCGCGATCGGCAGACCCGGAAAACCCCCTCCTGTCCCAATATCAATAACTTTCTGCACCGACTCGGCGGCCAATTCTGGATTTTCCGCCGAATTGTGATTAGCTAGCAGCAGTCTTGCAATTCCCCGCAGAGAATCCCACAAATGTTTTTCCCAAAACTCCATCGGCTCAGTAATTCGAGTTAAATTCAAGGAGCGATTTCCCTCGACAATTAACTCATAAAGTCGCTGAAATAGTTGTTGCTGGGACTCATCCGGCTGCCAATTCAGCGTTTTTTGCCACAACTCGTTCATCTGGGGCAACGCAGACATTTTAATCTCATTTATCATCTAGTTCGATTCTCACTTTTTTCTTGCTCTCCGCGTAGGCGGACTTCGTTTGTATAGACGCGAATTCTATTCGCCGGCAAACCATTGGAAACGCCAGAATAATCAAACGCAACTCGTTTCCTTAGCTTCTAATTTAGCCCGATCGACCTCCAGCAAATCCCCGTGGTCTAAAGTCCAAAATTTATCGGCTACACTCAACAAATCGCTAGCATCGTGAGTAACAATCAACAAAGTCCAGTGACTTTTCAACTTACTCAACAAGCTTACCAACTGCCGTCGCATCGACCAATCCAAACCCGCCGTCGGTTCGTCCAAAAGTAGCAAATGCGGCTGCCGAATTAACTGCACCGCCAGGGCAACCCTGCGCTGTTGTCCGCCGCTCAAAGCGTGGGGGGAAGCGCGCAGCGGCAAATGTCCGAGTCCCACTTCTGCCATTGCTGAGTTAATTTGTTCTTGTCCCAATTCAGGATGTCCCAACCGCAATTCTTCTAAAATTGTGCCTCCGCAAAAATGCCTTTCTGGAAACTGGAACACTAAACCTCCTAACTGTTGCAAGTGTTCCGGTGTTAATTCCTGTTCGCGCCAGCGGATGTCGCCGCTAGTTTTTTCTGCTAAGCCTGCTAATATTTCTAATAGCGTACTTTTGCCTGAACCGCTGCGGCCCACAATCAGCCCCATTTGCTGCGAGGGCAGTTCTAAGTTAATATTTTTCAGAATAGGATTCGGACAGGCGGTAGGATGATATACTAAGTTTTTTAGATAAAGCATTAACGCAATTGGTAATTGGGGAGAAGGAAGGCACTACAGGAATTTTGACAAGGATACACGGATTAATTATCCAGCCTCAGCGATTTGTTTCTAGCTTTGGCCGATCGCACACAATTATTTTACATAAATCTTTACAAAAATTTCCTTTTTTTTCAGGATTGGTGTTTGATTTTTCTGTTTTTTCCTGGTATATTTTAATATAATGGAAATTTGTTGTTTAAAATATTATCCAAGTCACACTTCCATTATTAAAATATACCTCAACAACCACAAAAAATCAAGCAAATTTCACTCTTTTTTGGGTCGCGGCCCGAGAGTTTGAGAATTTAACTCTCTTGTTTCTAGTTTACAGTATATTCCACTCAGAGAATTGACAATGACGAAAACCCCTTTAGCATCGCTTGGCAAGCAAATGTTAAGTTCTAAACAGACAGTGCGGGCGATCGCTCCTGCACTCGCGATCGCCCTCAGCATCTGCATTAACTCGGCATTAGCGGGCGATCCCTTTCGCACCAGCAACCCGCAGGCGATCGGACCCAATACCGAAACCGCTTTCAAAACAATGTTTCAGCAAGGAAACTACAAACAAGCAAAAACTCAAGTTCAACAAGCCCTATCAGCCGAACCAAACGAACCGCTAGTCTATGCGATGGCAGCCTCGCTATCATACATCGAAAAAGACTTCAACTCGATGAATTCCTACGCCCAAAAAACCCGCGAACTCGGCGAAAATTTGACGAAAACTAATCCATTGCGCGGCAACATTTACACAGCAGCAGGCCACTTTCTAGAAGGGGCGAACATTATAGCCAAAGAAGGAACAGCAAAAGGCGCGCCCCAAGCTGTGAGTAAATTGCGAGTAGTATTTCAATACCTAGAGGCCGCCGACAAAATAGCTCCCAATGACCCCGAACTCAACCTGATCAAAGGCTACATGGACTTAATGCTAGCCAAAAACCTACCCTTTTCCAACCCCAACGAAGCAATTCAAAGACTCGAACAAAAAGCCTCTCCCCGCTACTTAGCTTATCGTGGCGTGGCCGTCGGCTATCGAGACTTGAAAAAGTACGATCGCGCTTTAGAATTTGCCAACAAATCCTTAGCAGAAACGCCCAACAATCCCGAAGTTCTCTATCTAAAAGGACAAATCTTGTTTTCCCAATCCCAGGGGAAAGACGGCAACAAAACCTTACTTGAGGAAGCCAGAAAAAACTTCGACGCCGCCTTAGCAAAACCAGACCAACTGCCCCGCAGTTTAGTAGCCGAAATCTTCTTTCAGCAGTGCAGAACCCGTAACCGTCTCGACAGCAAATCTCGCGCCTGCGACCCCCTGCGCGATAAAATTAGAGATGCAGATGGAGTCTGGGGGCCGGCAGCCTTACCACCACTTTAAAAACAGTCAGAGGGGAAGTCAGAAGTCAGGAGTTAGGAGAAAAATTCTCCCTCTCCCTATCTCCCACTTTTCCTCTCTCCCGCAATCCCATTCCTGCAATTCCATTCCCTTTCTTTGATAAAATTGATGCAAGTAGAGTTTCGCGAGTTTAACCCCTTTGACCTCTGGATTTGGCTGAAGTTCAGCAACGTGCCTTCAAACGGTGAAAAACAGTATGTTGAAGAAGTGTTTGACTCTTGGTTTTTCTTGGGAAAACTCGGAGGATTTAATGCGGAAAATTTGCAAGTTCAAGATGAAGGATTAGACATCAGTGATATGAATTACGATGTTAATCTAGCAGACCAAAGCATGATGGCTTTGATGCACAATATGGGAGAAATGGAGTATCAAGGTTCTTGGGCTCGCTGCTGGTTTGATTTGGGCACTAGCGATGCAATTGGCCTCGATGTTTTGATTAATGTTTTCCAGCAACTAAGCAAAGAATTCGTAACCATTGAAAAACTCATTATTGGCGGGGAAAATACAGACTGGCCCATTGAAAATAGAAGCAGGAGAGAGGGTTTTGCCACCGATGATAATTAAACGTTGGCCCCACACGGATGACACGGATACACCGATAATGAGTGATGATTGCTGAGTAATATAGAACTTACGCACGGGTAGTAATGAACCGGGTTTTTTGCATCATACTTCGTTACAGCCCGCATCAACGGCAAAAAACCTCCTGGTTGCGCGAAGTCGGAACCCGGTTTCTTTTGTTTTGGTGTTGATGCGTCATGACTGATGACTGATAACTAATTTATGCAAAAAGGTACAATTCGCGTAATTGTTTTAGGACTAATTCGATCGGGCGATCGCATCTTCGTGTCAGAATGCGAAGATCCGGTCAAACAAGACACATTTTACCGAGCTCTGGGCGGTGGCATAGAATTCGGAGAACACAGCATCGACGCTTTGCAAAGAGAGTTTCAAGAAGAAATTCAAGCCGAGTTAACAAATATCAAATATTTGGCTTGTTGGGAAAATTTTTTTATTTTTAATGACCAAGCCGGACACGAACTAATACAACTCTATCAGTGCGAATTTGTCGATCCCAAATTTTATCAATTGGAGAGTCTAGCCTTTGCAGACGGAGAGTCGGTATTTACCGCACTTTGGATGCCGATCGAGCGCTTTCGATCGGGGGAATTGCGCCTAGTTCCAGAGCAATTTATCGACTACTGCGAAGGCTAATAACTCAACCAATACCAAAAAACAAATACCTGATATGGGGGAATTAAACCTAAAATATTTGCCGTAGGGGCGGGTTTCACCTGAAATATTTGCGATACCTAACAGGATGAATAAACCCGCCCCTTCCTTCCGCCCAGCGCGTTACCTTTCTCTACCTTACACTAGGCAGCGTACTCAACACCTGATAGAGAAGAGAGTTAATAAAACCGAGGGCGATAGCCCCCAGCAAAGCACTCCAAATTCCCCACCGCAAGCGGAATCCATCCACTAGCCAAGCCGCCAATCCAAAGATAGCAGCATTGATCACAATCATAAACAAGCCAAAAGTTACCAACACAAATGGAAAACCCAAAACCACAAAAAGCGGCCGCACCAAAGCATTCAGCAATCCAAAAACCGCCGCCGAAATCATCGCTTTTCCAAAAGTGTCAATATCTACCCCGATGGGCAACTTGGAAATGATAAAAAAGCTCACAGAAGTAACCAGCCAAGCAATTACCAGCGAAATGATATCCATGTGCCAATCTCCTTAAAAAAGCTAAACATTAAATCGGAACAACAGCACATCCCCCTCTTGTACAACATACTCTTTTCCTTCACTGCGAACTAAGCCTTTTTCCTTAGCCGCATTCATCGCGCCCGTAGCAACCAAATCTTCATAGGCTACTGTTTCGGCCCGGATGAAACCCCGTTCAAAATCCGAGTGAATAACCCCCGCAGCTTGCGGTGCTAACATTCCCGCGATAATTGTCCAAGCGCGAGTTTCCTTTGGCCCGCTAGTAAAATAAGTCCGCAAGCCCAATAATTCGTAAGTAGCTCGAATCAGAGATTTCAAGCCCCCTTCTTTTACCCCCAGAGATTCTAGGAAATCCGTTCGTTCTTCCTCGGATAACTCCACCAATTCTGACTCAACTTGCGCCGAAACTATGACAACCTTAGCATTTTCTTTAGCTGCTACTTCCCGCACTTGTTCCACATAGCTATTTCCTGTGGCTAAATCGTCATCAGATACGTTAGCAGCATAGATAATTGGTTTGTTGGTCAGTAATTCCAAACCTTTAACTAATTCAGCTTCTTCATCTGTGAAACTGTACTGCCGCGCTGGTTTCCCCGCATTCAAAACCACGACTAATTTTTCGAGCACATCCACTTCGGCCTGAGCTTCCTTGTTGTTGCGGGCGAGCTTGCGAGTGCGATCGAGCCTGCGTTCAATTTGAGCTAAATCTGCTAGAATTAATTCGAGATTGATAATGTCAATATCTCGGATCGGATCGACAGAACCCGCAACGTGAATGATATCATCATTCTCAAAACAGCGGACAACGTGGACGATCGCATCTACGGCCCGGATGTGAGACAAAAATTGATTTCCCAGTCCTTCACCCTGACTCGCCCCCTTCACCAAACCCGCAATATCCACAAACTCCATCCGCGTCGGCACAGTTTGCACCGAATTGGAAATATTGCTCAGCACCTTCAACCGTTCGTCTGGCACTGCCACGATACCCGTATTTGGCTCGATCGTACAGAAAGGAAAATTAGCAGCAGTCGCCTTGGCATTAGCAACCAGAGCATTAAACAAAGTAGATTTGCCAACATTAGGCAGTCCGACAATTCCGGCAGTAAGCATAGCTATTTAGAAACATATCACTGTTTCAAAATATCATAAGTATCAGCAATATACAGATTAATCCCTGTAGGGACAAAGGCTTTCGCCCAAAGCGTGTCAACTTAACGTCAAACCCGCAGGGAAAGCAGGGTTTAAACCCCTGCCTTAAACCGAAAGTCCTCGCTATGAGGACTGAAAAGAAAAATTTTTAAACTCATTCGTCCTATGCAACAGCACTTTCGCTATTAGACAGGGAATTTATTCCCTCGCGGACTACCGGGTGGGCGGGAGGACTGGGTGGGCGGATGACAGCTTAAGTGGACACGCATTGGGCACGGTTCGGTGTCCCTACTGGATCGACCTGGAATATGCTGTATCTGACTTGTCCCTTCTAACTTCTAAAGCTAAGCTTGAATAAATATCGAACTTGAGGTAGATGGCTAAATGATTAACAAGTGGTTAACCAAAGTAACGATCGCTGTGGGGCTGTCGCTGCCCCTGTTAGCGCTGACAGCAGCTAGCGTTTTCGCTCAGATTGTCAAAATTTCGGTGGTTAACAACAGTGGCAAGACGATGACAGCCGTCTATAGAACCCATTTGAGATCTTTAGGGTGATCGAGTATGATAGCCAGAAGTAATGGAATGAAACTAAGTCAGGGCTAAAATGGGGTATTCAAGCGATGTGACAGATCGAGAGTGGGAAA
Source organism: Microcoleus vaginatus PCC 9802 (assembly GCA_022701275.1). NCBI lineage: Bacteria > Bacillati > Cyanobacteriota > Cyanophyceae > Oscillatoriales > Microcoleaceae > Microcoleus > Microcoleus vaginatus. The sequence continues at coordinate 1,487,704 of CP031740.1, read as the reverse complement.
TTATCGAGCCGTTGTTACCACAAAAAAAGAAAACCAGACCACCAGTGTGGACAAAGCGACAAATTCTGAACGGGATATTTTATCAACTCAAAAATGGTTGCAATTGGGGGGATTTACCTAGAAACCTGCCACCCTATTCTACAGTATTCTGGCATTATAAGCAGTGGTGTGAAGATGGCATCTGGAAAAATATCATGACGGAGTTACACGGAAGAATGCGCGAACAAGTCAAAAAAAACCACAGTGGACGACCTTGATCATGATCGATTCGCAAGCAGTGAAGAACACTTGTAATGCTAGTTTTGAATCTAAAGGTTTTTGTTTTTACAAAGCGACAAATGGGATTAAAAGACATCTAGCGGTAGATATATTAGGCTTTCCTTTCTTCACTCACTGCACTCCTGCCAATGTATCTGATGACCAGGGATTGATTGAGATGCTCTCCCAAAATATTGATTACTTCAAATCTAAACCGCTGGAACTTCCAAAAATTACCATCTTGCTAGATAATGGTTATCATCCTGACAAGCTGACCCAAGCATTGGAATTGATTTACCCTGAAATCATGACCAAGATCCAATTTCAACTCTCACCTAAACCGTCGAAAGCAGAAAAGGAAGCCAAAAGCAAATCAGGATTTGTGCCAGTTAAGGCTAGGTGGGTGATTGAGAGATCTAATGCTTGGGTAGAGCGATGCAAAAGCTTAGTCAAAAACTTTGACCGGACACTTGAACGGGCAAATGCCAAGCTCCAGCTTTGTTTTGTCCGCTTGATGCTCATACGACTAGCTGTAAGTTAGAAAGATCTCAAATGGGTTCTATATGTCTCCTCCCGATAAGGATACTTGGGGAGAAAACGAGCTAGAGGTCCCCATTGCCGATCGGGAAAAGGCAGATTTTGAGTGGAATCAAGCTGACTACGGCGGCTCGGATGCGGGCTGTGTTTTTGATGTCAGGGCCGAATACTCGGACGGCAAATCCACTGACTTGCCTTCTGTTGACCTTTGTAAAGAGACTGCGCTCAACTTCAATTAATCGATAATTTAGGCAAAAACCGAGTTTTTTCAAGTCTGATATTCAACAAAATGATTGGGGACTTGGGAGAAACCGGTTTTTGGGATCGACCTCACAAACCATCTTAAATTTCGCGATCGACTAAAACATAATTTAAACAGGTTCAGGGATTGTCTGAGGAATAGGCTCCGGCACTGTCTGAGGAATCGGAGAGGGTACAGTTTCCGGCACCGGTTCGGGAATTGGCTGCGGAATTGGCGCAGGTACCGGTTCGGGTACTATCCCGGGAATCGGTTCGGGTACCGGGCCAGGCACCGGTGGCGATGCGGGTATAGTCGGCAGCCCCGGTTCGGTACTGGGAATCTGCGGCCCTGGAAACGGACTAGGGTTGGGAAAAATCATGTTAGTGTTTTGCTCGCTAATAGAGATATTTCAAAAACATTTGGTCGCCACTCCTAGCTAGTTTTTATAAAAAAAATAACTGAGTTGTGGTATTGTTTTATTTATAATAATAAACTAAAATTGTGACTAAGACATCTATCTAAATACCTATTATTAACTATTAAGTGGGCCTAAAATTATGCCTTTGGCATAAAAGTAAGTGGTTACAAATAAACATTATATGGGGAGGGCGCGTGAGTACAGCAAGAAACTGCCTGAGAATATAGGTACTGGCTCAACCAGTCCCTACAAGATATTATGGTTTTTTCCTACCGCTCTACTTAGATATCAAATACAGCAATCAAGATTAATCGTGTCACCAGCAAACTCTCAAACAAAAACTCCCCTATTAGATGCTTTGCGCGATCGCACAAATCAGCCACACGCCCCATTTTATGCCCCCGGACATAAACGCGGACAAGGAATCTCTCAACCCCTAATTGACTTATTCGGTGCGACAGTATTTCGATCGGATTTGCCGGAATTGCCGGAATTAGATAATCTCTTTAATCCAGAAGGTGCAATTGCCGAAGCTCAAGACTTAGCCGCCGCAGCATTTGGAGCCCAATCAACTCGGTTTTTGGCTAACGGTTCGACTTGCGGAATTATCGCCGCCATCTTAGCAACTTGCGGCCCCGGCGATAAAATTATCTTGCCTCGAAATATCCACTCATCGGCGATTTCAGGTTTGATTTTATCCGGTGCAATTCCAATTTTTGTCAGTCCCGAGTACAATCCGGATTGGGATATTGCCAACAGCATCACCCCAGAAGCCACAGCCTCCGCATTAGAACAACATCCCGACGCCAAAGCAGTAATGATAGTTTACCCAACCTATCACGGCGTCTGCGGGGATTTGCGGGCGATCGCCCAAATTACCCATCAATACAACATACCGTTATTAGTAGACGAAGCCCACGGCGCGCACTTTAACTTTCATCCAAACTTGCCAGAACCAGCACTATCAGCCGGTGCCGATTTAACAGTACAATCAATCCACAAAACCCTCGGTGCAATGACACAAGCATCGATGCTGCACATCAAGGGCGATCGCATAGATATCCAAAAATTAAATAGAGCATTGCAGCTAGTACAATCTACCAGTCCCAGCTACTTATTATTAGCATCCCTAGACGCCGCCCGCCAACAAATCGCACTCCACGGCAAAGAATTAATGGCGCAAACTTTACAGATAGCAGAAAAAGCGCGATCGCGCATCAGTCAAATTCCCGGCTTATCAGTTTTAGAACCGTTAAATACACCGGGTTTTGCAGCATTAGATCGAACCCGGCTAACCGTAAAAGTATCAGGTTTAGGAATCACAGGATTTACCGCCGATGATATTCTGCACTCTCAACTCGGCGTCACGGCAGAATTACCAATGCCGCAACATCTAACATTTATTATCAGCTTGGGAAATACAGAATCAGATATTGACAATTTAGTTAAAGCTTGTACTCTTTTAGAAGGAAGAAGGAAGAAGGAAGAAGGAAGAAGGAAGAAACAATACGAGATTCTCCCCATCCCCCCATTTCCCCATCCCCCTCTGTCGCCCCATTCAAAACTCAAAACTGATTACGAGGAATTATTCCCCCTTTCCCCCCGTGAGGCTTTCTTTTTCCCAGCGGAAACAGTACCCGCAGACAAAGCAGTCGATCGACTCAGCGCCGAACTCATCTGTCCCTATCCCCCAGGAATACCAGTCCTGATGCCCGGTGAAATCATTACCCCAGCAGCCGTTGACTACCTGCAACAAATCCTGGCCGCCGGCGGAAAAATCACAGGTTGCAGCGATCCCGGCCTCCAAACTCTCAAGGTTGTGCGACAGTAAATATTAAGACTTGGGGGAAATGGGGAGAATTTCTACTTCTTCCGCGAGTTCCAACTGCCGTCTTGCTTCAATCAAAAATCAAAAATCAAAAATATAACTATGCTTTGGCCCTACGTCACTCCAGGCATCCCGGATGACTTATTTGAACGTTTACCGGGAATTCCCATGAGTAAGCGAGAAGTCCGACTGCTGTTAATCTCCCACCTACGGCTGCAAGCAGATTCAGTGGTGTGGGACATCGGTGCAGGTACTGGTACGATCGCCGTAGAAACAGGTTTGCTGTGTCCCAAAGGTCGGATTATTGCCGTCGAAAGGGACGAAGAAGTAGCAAGCTTGATTCGCAGAAATTGCGATCGATTCGAGCTCAACAACGTAGAAGTCATAGAAGGCAGTGCGCCGGAATGCCTTGCAAACCTGCCCCAACCCCCCCACCGAGTCTGCATCGAAGGAGGTCGCCCCATTAAAGCCATTCTCCAAGAAGTCTGGCGGTACTTGCCACCCCACGGTAGAGTTGTCGCCACAGCATCGAATTTAGAGAATCTTTACGCCCTTTCCGAAGGGTTTGCCGAGTTACAAGTCCGCAACATCGAAGTAGTCCAGTCCGCCGTTAACCGCTTGGAGACTCGCGGCCTCAGTCAAACCTTTGCCGCCGTCAATCCCATATTTATTCTCAGCGGCGAAAAGCTCGATTAGAAGCAAGAAGAAGGCACGACACGAATTTTGACACGGACACACGGATTAATTATGTAATTCTTAATCTTTTTTAAGTTCACTTAACCTTCATACTTAGAATAAGGGCGACCATAGCTGGATTGACCGCCTGACTTGAGATTTTGGATGACCGATGGGGGATGGGGGTTAGCTGTGCAAGGGATCAACTCGGGCTCTAGAAAAATCCAACATCCAACATCCAATATTTAACATCCAAAATCGAATCACCCCCCGCCGTCTGCAAGAGAAATTCATTTTATGCCTTGGTCTCGTATCCTGAGTGGAATAGTTGCGATCGCCCTTGCTTTGGGAATGATTATTATGGGGGGATGGTACTTCACCGTCGGCTTTGGAGTCATCGTCTACCTAGGTCAATTGGAATATTTTCAATTAGCCAGGGCTAAAGGCATTGCACCCGCTGCCAAAACTACCTTAGCCGTCAGTCAAGGCCTCTTAATTACTGCCGCCCTAGCACCGGAACTCGTAGATGCCATGTTCCCCTTAGCGGGAACCTTAATCTGTTTCTACCTGTTATTCCAACCTAAATTATCGACGATCGCCGATATTGCCTCCTCAATTTTAGGATTGTTCTACGGCGGTTATTTGCCCAGCTATTGGATACGGCTGCGAGTCGGACTCGACCCAGCCAATCTTGCTACAACTGAACTGGGGCAAGCAGTAGCAAGCAATTTGCCGATTAACATTTACTCGCCACCGTCTTGGACAAATTCCAGCAGCATATCTTTAGGATTGACTTCGCTGCTGCTGGCTTTCCTCTGCATCTGGGCCGCTGACATTGGGGCTTATTTTGTCGGCAAATTCTTCGGCCGCACTAGCCTGTCCCACATTAGCCCCAAAAAGACCGTTGAAGGTGCCGTATTTGGAGTTTGCGGCAGCATCGCCGTGGCAGTCGCTGGGTCTTGGTATTTAAACTGGCCGGGGTGGCCGTATACTGGGCCTGCTTTTGGTCTGTTGATTGGCGTTGCTAGTCTGTTGGGAGATTTAACTGAGTCGATGATGAAGCGAGACGCCGGTGTTAAGGATTCGGGACAGTTGATCCCCGGTCACGGTGGCATTCTCGATCGCACCGACAGTTATGTTTTTACCGCACCGTTAGTCTACTATTTTGTCACTTTACTGTTGCCGGCGATCGACTCTTTTTTAATTAATCGGTAATTGGGAATTGGGCATGGGGAATTGGGCATGGGGAATTGGGCATTGGGCGTGGGGTATGTATTCCCAGGCTCTACCGAAGAACCAGGTTAAAGTCAACTGTTAACTGTTAACTGTTAATTAACTAAGGCAAAACTCTAATTCCTCCCCGACAAACAATCTCCCCCGGACTCAAAATCAACTCTTCTATCTCAACTTCCGGCCCAAAATCAATTTTAAAACCATTGAAATCACTGCTCTTTAATTCTCCATCCATTTCGATTTCTGGTGCTTCAAACATTAATTCGCGACCGCTGGCTATCCGCAAACCAGTCCGCAGTACAAAAGAAATTTGCCTACCGCCAGCGCGCAAAATTGCCGCCGAAAGCGTCAACAAACCCGCCTCAATAGCAATCTGCGAATTTTGCAACTTCAGCGACTGTTCCCTATCTGTCAGTGGCAGCAGGGGCAGCAAAAATTCGCTCAAAGCATCAGCAAGCAAAGGGGCTTTCAGGGACGCATTCAAATCCGCTTGACGAAGCCTCAAAACGCCTGTCACGGGAACGGATTCTAGGAGGCGCAGCGGTTGGCCTTTGAGAGCTTGACCGAGGTTGATGCGAATGCCACAGCCCTCTATGGCAACTTCAGTTAGGTGTAGTCCTTTATACACAGCACCGCGAGCTGCAGCCGTTACTTTGGGGATCGCACCGCTGAAGATTTGTCGATCGCTCCCCTCAATTTTCACCTTCAACTCGTCCACCTGCTGAACTTGCGATCGCAGCCACAACTGCACCGCCGGAGACAGCACGGCGCTCGCGATCCGGCTGCCTTGACTCGGCGAAGGTCTCCCCGGCTCCTCGCCGAGATTAACAGTCCCACCAGAGCCACCAGCCCCATCTCTATTGTCAAATTGAAGAGAGTTTCGATCGAGAGTCATAAACAATTTCAGAATATAAACCTTAATATTCAAGCACAGAAATTTAACTAGAACTTGCACATCCGGCCTCAAAAACCCGGTTTCTGCACAGATAGACCGCTGTCAACCTCTGATTTTCCTTAGAAACCGGGTTCATGAACACAAGTCCGATTAACTCCAAAACCAAGCAGAAATCTGGGATCAGCAACGCCAGAAGCAGAAAAATTCTCACCTTTCCCCCCTTGGGATATTGGCGTAATTCACGAGTTGTGCGATCCCGCTGAAAAATTCGCGATCGAGCGTATAAATTTAACCAGGAGTACGGGATTTATGGTAGTGTTGGTTTATGGTCGGGTCAGACCCAAACCTTTCAAACCAGCCGCAAACCAACGGTGCAAACCTGTGCCTGCCGCGAGTCTTTTCCTCGTAGTTTTTGCACAGCATTCAGGGTAATGCCATCAGGACAATCTGCACCGGGCACAAGGACAATCTGCACTCTTGCCGGGCGTCCTGTAATAATTGGTCAGCATTATAATTTATTCCCAAACAGGAATTGAGCATTGCTAGTACGGTTAATCAATTAACCGTGTCGTGTTTCCTCCCCACCGTTGGCTCGTTGGGGATTTCCACACTCCCGTCATGTCTGATGAAAGGCTGCAAAAAATCCTCGCCCAGTGGGGCATTGCCTCTCGCCGTCTTGCAGAACAGATGATTGTAGCTGGACGAGTCCGAGTTAATGGCAATATTGTTCGCTTAGGAGAAAAAGCGAATCCCGATCGCGATCTCATCCAAGTCGATGGAGTCCCGGTGAAACCAACGGATCGACCCGCAAAAGTCTATCTGTTGCTCAACAAACCGGCAGGCGTAGTTTCTACGTGCAGCGATCCAAGGGCCCGATCGAAAGTTCTCGACTTGCTGCCACCCCAACTGCGCTCCGGTCAAGGCATCCACCCCGTAGGACGCTTAGATGCAGATTCCACCGGCGCCCTCTTGCTTACCAATGATGGTAAGCTGACATTTTGTTTGACCCATCCGCGTCACTCGATCGCCAAAACTTATCAGGTTTGGGTACGGGGCGATCCCCCGGAACGCATACTACAAACGTGGCGTCAGGGCATCATCTTGTCCGGCAGAGAAACTTTGCCCGCGAAAGTTAAAGTTATCGATCGCGCGCTTGACGAAACTCTGTTAGAAGTCATTCTCTCAGAAGGCAGAAACCGACAGATTCGGCGAACAGCCGAGCTGTTGGGATATCCCGTGGTGCGCCTGCACCGCACAGCCATTGGCCCGATTCAATTGCAGCGGCCCGGTTCGCCAATATTGCCACCAGGCTGCTGCCGACCCCTAGAAGATGCGGAAATTATTTATTTATGGAATCTAGTCAACCTAACATCAATAAGCGTGCCAGTAAATTCCCAGGAGCACAGCATATGACAAAGAATTTATTGTTTTTATTCTTCAAAACCACTAAGCAGAAACTGCACTCCCAAGAGCCAGAAACAGCTCAGAAGAAGAAGCTAGCGGAAATTGGAACTCAACTCCGTCAGTACCGCGAACAGCACTCGATTTGTTTGGACAAAGTAGCCGTGGTAACAATGATTCGGCGGAATCTGCTACAAGCAATTGAGGACGGTCAACTAGACCAACTTCCCGAACCCGTCTACACTCAGGGTTTGATCAGGCGCTACGCTGAAGCAATGGGTTTGGACGGAACTCAGTTTGCCGAATTTTTTCCGATCGAACCGCCCCCCCGATCGAGAAAGAAGCTATCCTGGCAAGATGGGCCTCAGTTGCGGCCGATGCACCTCTACCTCTTTTACACATTTCTAATTATCTGTTCGGTCAATGTTTTATCTCAGTTGATCAGCGGTTCTGTTACCGCAAAAAACGGTGCGGGAGCCGAAGAACTAGCGCTTGGGCAGCAAGAACAAGCCCGTTTAGCTGCTGAGGCATCGAGATCCTCACAAAATCAGAAACCGGATAGTTACGAGGCTGTCGAAGCAGTAAGAACCGGTCAAAATTTAAATAAATCTGGCAATAAACCAGTGATGGTAAGCGTCACTTTTAAAGACGAATCGTGGATGCAGGTTGAAGTCGATGGTAAAACAGAGTTTGAAGGAACTTTGCCTTCAGGGACTGTTCGCACCTGGGGGGCTCAAAAGCAATTGGTAGTGGTAGCAGGTAACGCCGGCGGGGTAATGGTTGCTCTTAATAACGGACAAGCCGAACCACTCGGAGATCCTGGAGTCGCCAAAGAAGTTGTTTTTAAAGCAAACGAACTCAAGCCTTCAGCACCGCCCAACAATGAAGGGTAAGTGTTAATTGGTAATTGTTAATGGGTAATGGGGAATAGGTAATAGCTGGCAGTCCACAGCTTTTAATTAGAATGTCCGTCTTGATGGACTTCTTAGCTATTACCCCTTACCCCTTACCAAGTACCCCTTCTCCACTATCACTGTTTATTAGGAGCGCGCCCGGAGATGTAAGTCATGGTTTTGAGCCGATCGCGCACTTCCCAATTCAAAGCTTCAGGCCGATACCGCCAGCCCCAATTTCCCTCTGCTTTCCCAGGAAAATTCATCCGCGCGTCTGTATCCAAACCCAACAAGTCTTGATACGGCACAATTGCGATATTAGCTACCGACATCCAACCCATGCGGATTAAAGACCAGTGAATTCCCTGGGGATCGATGCAGCCCAAATAACGATAGACCTCATCTCTTTGGTAGTCTTGGAGTTGATTGAACCATCCGACAGTAGTGTCGTTGTCGTGAGTGCCGGTGTAGACTACGCAGTTGGGATCGTAATTAAAAGGCCAAAAAGGATCGTCGGGTCCAGCGCCGAAAGCAAACTGCAAAATCTTCATTCCCGGAAACTCGAACCGATCGCGCAAAGCTTCCACTTCAGGAGTAATTACCCCTAAATCCTCAGCGATAATCGGCAAGTTGCCAAACTTCTCATTAATTACATCCAACAAAGCTGTTCCCGGCGCTTTAATCCACTCTCCGTACATAGCAGTTTCTTGTCCCCGCTTCACCGCCCAGTAAGCCTCAAATCCTCGAAAGTGGTCGATCCGAGTCACGTCTACATAAGAGAAAATCGCTTCAAAACGCTCCACCCACCACTCAAAATTATTTGCTTGCAACTTCTCCCAATTGTAGACGGGGTTGCCCCACAATTGACCTGTACTGCTGAAGTAATCCGGGGGAACTCCCGCCATTAAAGCTGGTTCTCCGGTGGCTTCATCCAAGCAAAATATTTCTGGATGAGACCATACATCCGCGCTGTCGTGAGCTACATAAATCGGAATATCCCCAATAATTTTAATGTCCCGCATATTAGCATAGCGTTTCAACTCCGTCCATTGGCGAAAAAACTCAAACTGGACGTATTTGTAGTAATAAATCTCAGCATTTAGCTGCTGGCGCCACTTCTCTAGGGACTTTGGTTCTCGACGGGCAATTTCTGGTTCCCAATTGTTCCAGCTAACACCGCCAAAGTGATCTTTTAGTGCCATAAATAAGGCGTAATCTTCCAGCCAATTCTCTTTGCTTTCGCAAAAACCTGAGAATTCTTTTTGCTGGATCGGGGATGCTTTGGTTTTGAAGTTTTCGCAAGCTTTTTTAAGCAAAGGCACTTTCAGGGCGATCGCTCGCTCGAAGTCTACATAATCCAGCGGAAATTCTGGCAAATTAGCGAAGTCTTCATCTGCGAGCAATTGATCGTCCCGCAGCAGTTCTGGGTTAATTAGCAGGGGATTTCCCGCCATTGCTGAATAGCACGAATAAGGAGAATTGCCGTATCCTGTGGGGCCCAGCGGCAATAGCTGCCAGTATTGCTGGTCGCTCTCAACTAAAAAGTCAATAAAGCGATATGCTTCTATTCCCATGTCCCCAATGCCAAATCGACTGGGAAAGGATGTGGGGTGGAGTAGTATGCCGCTCGATCGGGGAAAAAGCATAATCTATCTAAAGATATAGGAATTTAACATTGACAATTTGACCTATCTTCCCTACCCGTTAAACTTCGCAGTTTTTAGGGCGATTGTCAGGGCAAATACTTTTGTGATTGTCTCATATTTTCTGCGATAACGTGCTTACCAAATATTTTTATGGGACTCTACTCAGGAGTTATGACTAGAGTTCAAAACATCACAATCTGGAGTTACGCGATCGCCCTGCTTTCACAGCTAGGTTTTTTTACCCAGGATCGTTTGCTGGAACAAAGTATTTGGCTTGAGCGCACCCGGTTTCTGCTTAATTTTTAAATCTAACTTCTCTTTTCTTTTCGCCCCATCTCTCTGCAGTCGTAAATTGCCCACCAAAAATCAGCCATTACTTAAGCAGAGCCAATGCACAAATCAGCCGGCTGTTTTTGTATCTCAAAAAACAGTCGGCTGAGGAATTACCTGAAAAGAGGCTGAGTTTAAGCTTGCTTGTTCAAAAATTTCTGCACTTGTTTGAGAGCTATACTGCCGATGTTGTAGGCAGCCCAGCCGCCCGCCAACAATACGGGCATCAATACTATTAGTATGCGGAAGTCAAAATCCATGAGTTCTCCTCCTAAAGTTTTTTAACAAATTCTCATAATCTATTTGTATCTCATTTTGTCGCCATTCTCCTGACTCTTTAACCAAATATTGTCGGCTTTAAAAGTTCCTCCGCCGCTAGCAGCCGGATACGCAGGAGGACATCGCTCCGCAAGAATTCAGAGCGAAAGTGAAACTTCTGGGCGGGCGATCGGCATTCGCTGCACAAATTATCCCACAATCTGTTTCGCAATCCTTTCCACAACCTTAGTTAGAGGGTCGTTAGGGAAGTGCAGCACAAACACTCCCTTGCTGGCGAGCAGCATCATCTGGTCGCTGTGGGGCAGTACCCCTGCCACTGGGATGTTGTAAATACTCTCTACTTGCTGCTTCAAATCCTCGAAATCCAGGGATTCTGGGGCTTTATTGATCGTCATCAAAATCTTGGGAACTTCTAATTTGCGGGCCACATCTACTGTGACAGCCGTTCCCTGAAAATCTTGCTGATCCGGACGCAGAATCAGCAGGAGGATGTCGGAAATGGTGATGCTGAGGAGGGTTTCTTCGTTGAGCCCCGGGTGCGTGTCTATAAATAGGTAGTCTAAGTTCAAAACCTCGATCAGTTCTTGAAAGCCGTCGGTAAGCAGTCCCACATCGTAGCCTTCCCGCAAAACTCGCGCTATCTCCCCTGCTTTAATGCTCGAAGGAATCAGGTAGAGGTTGCCGTTACTGGCTAATTTGGGCAGCAGCGAACTCACATTGTAGGCCGTATCCGCGATCGGACACCGGCCCCACAGGTAATCGTTCAGGCAGTGATCCATGTTGCTCTCGCTGAAACCGAACAGCACGTGAATCCCCGGTGATTGAATGTCTGTGTCCACAATGGCGACCCGATTTCCGTCGCGAGCGATAATAGATGCCAGGTTTGCTGTCGTGTTCGATTTGCCAGTTCCGCCCCGGTAAGAGTGGACAGAGATGATTTTGGACATGATCTGCGTATTAGGGTAAGAAACGGCGAGAACCCATTATGATGCAATTCTCGATGATGCAGTCGAGTTGTCTGTCATTCTTCCTTGCCCCCCAAATCCTCCTTATCTGTTAAACTATCAATTTTTTCATCTTTTATCCTCTTTTGGGCGCCCCTGCGCTGCCGCATCTGTTTGGCTTTGGTTTGCAAATCGCTGAACTCGTCATCAGGTTTAGTTTCGGCTGAACTAGCACCGCCGCCCGCCTCGATCGCACCCGTTGGTGAGCTGCTTTCCGATTCAGTCACGGGGGCGCGCTGCTTCTGCTGTTTGGCTTTTTCCTGCAACTGAGCTAAGTAGTCGTCTGTCTGACTTTCGGCCTTGGGAAGCTCTGGGGTAGTTGCAGTTATTTCTTGGGGTTCGGAAGGTACTTTTTGAGAGGTTTCTTGTTTGCTAATTCTCAGTTTATCTTTCTTTTGCTGCAATTCTTTAAAGAAATCAGATTCTGTGATCTCTGCGACTTGCTGTTCCTTTTTGGCTTGGTCTATTTCGATTTTGAATACTTGTTTTACTCGATCGCTAATTGCTTTCCCATATCCGGCTTTATTAAATCTCTCTGCTGATACAATGCTACCGCCAGTTAAGATTAATGCTAAGGCTGGCGCTGCCACAGGCACCCACCCTCCCAACAGAAAAATCCCAAAGCTGATCGCGCAGCACCCGCACAGCATGGCTGCGAATGTCAGCGCCAACTGCACTGGGTGAGCCATCCGCGAGGCCACGGTTCCTCCCACAATTGACCATGCCGAAATCCACAAGATTTCTGCCCATTCCGCCCAAAACCATAACATCGGTCTGTTGTCTAAAACTGCACTCAAAATTTGGCTGACTACTTGTGCGTGTGCCACGATACCAGGCATGAATTGGTTGCTTTGCTTTCGCCCACTGTAAGGAGTATAAAAGAAATCTTTAACGGTTTCTGTGGTGTAACCGATGAGCACTATTTTATCTTTAACTAAATTCGGGTCAACTTTCCCTTCTAAAACATCCGTAATTCTGACTTGGTTGGCGACTTGCCGCTTGGAACGATAGTTAATTAATATTTGATATCCCCTGACATCGGCATTTGTGTATCCTCCGTCATTGCTTGCTAGTTGTTTTAATTGGGTTTTTCCCAGCCATAAAGATTGATCTGGTGCAAGTTTAGGAGAGATTTTTTGCCCTTGCAGGTAGTGGAGTGCTAGCTGGAGGTTGAAGGAATATAAAACTTGAGAGTCGTCATTACAAAGATGTTTTTGGGCCGAGGAGTTGCCCTCCATTGTCGGCGGTTTCATAAATAATAAAGCCCTGCGGAGTATGCCACCCGGATCGACTCCGAAATCTGCAAATCCCACCCGGTTTTGTGGCAGTCCCGGCGCAGGCGGAGAACCGGGATTGTCCGGGCTTCCGTCGGTGACTAAACATACCCCGATAATGCGATCGCTTTTTTGTAAAATTTTAGTTAATTCCTCGCGCCCATCTCCTAAAGGTACGTCTCGCAGTACATCTAAACCGATGACTGCCGGCTGCATTTTTTCTAGTTTTTGTAAGATTTCAGCTATTTTGCGATCGGATATCGGCCACTGTTTCAGTTTCTGAATGTCTGCTTCGGTAATCCCCACAACTAGCAAGCGCGAGTCTGGCTTTTCGTCGGGACGCCACCTCACCATTTGGTCGTAAGCGCTTAATTCTATGGGTTCGAGTAGTCCTAGCTGTTTGGCCCCTATCAAGGATAATGTTACTGCCGCGCTGGCAATTAATACAGACTTAGCCAATGCTAGTGATGGTTTATACATTTGACTCAATTGAGCCGCTGCCGATCGAATTTTTTTAGATATTTTACTCATTATCCCAGCATATAAATTTGACTTGTTTCTGGAACCGCAGTTGTTTCACCTTTGCCACCTGCTGGAGATTTCCTCCATCTTAGAAGACCCGGAAACTCCGACCGCTTTGTAACAAATTTTTACACTTCGCCGCGAGCAACTCTATCCATTGATACTCGCAACCTAAGCAACCTGATTTTTCGGACGCAATCCAGTTGCCGATCGAATTAATTAATGTTATTGATGATATGTCAAGGTTTAAATTGTGTATCTGCGCCCTCGACTAGCAGCTCAAAAATATTTGTCGCCCTCAGCGAATGCCTGTGTTTGCAATTATAGTGAAAGGTACAACAAAATGAAACGTTTTCTACATCGGGCTACACTTGCGGTCGCTGTATCTGCGCTCGCAGCTACTGTGCCCAGTTCACTTGCACCGATGCGCGCACAATCCCAGCCACTTCTGCTGAGTCAAAATGTTAATTTCAAGCCTCCCAACGTAACAGCCCCCGCCAACCGACAAGGAGGGACACATCGCGGCAGCAAGCTTTGTCCAGCGGGTTTATCTATTACTCCTTTAGTGCCTCCAACTAATATCGGTTTAACTCTAACAGATTCTCCCACAATTTTTGTCTATGTTCCTCAAACTTCGGCGGAAATAGAGTTTACTTTACTCAGCGACAACGAGGAGAAAGTGGTCTACGAAAAAACTTTTAAAGTTGACAAATCCGGGATTGTTGGAGTTAGTATTCCTGCTACCGCAGGCAACAACAAATCCCTGGAAGTTGGCAAGCGATACGTGTGGTCGTTTTCGATGGTTTGCGACCCCGAAGACCGTTCTGCCGATTCAGTTGTTAAAGGGTTCGTGCAGCGAATTGAACCCGAGGCAACTCTCAAGAGTGATTTGGCAAATCCCGACCCGATGACTAGGCTCAACGTTTACGCTAAAAATGGGATTTGGTACGAAACTCTCGCTACTTTAGCCCAAATGCGGCGCCAGACACCAGGGGATGCGAGGCTGACAGCCAAGTGGACGCAATTGTTGCAGTCCCAAGGACTGGAATCAGTTGCAGCTCAACCACTGGTTGCGCCTCTTTAAATCTCGATATTTCTTGAAGTTTGGTCGCTCTTCCCATGGCGATGTGAAAATTGACCGATTTACTCGATCGCGCCCGGGGCTAAAACTCCGGGTTAACATTAGAGATGCGGTCTATAAATATTTATACAAGTTGGTGGAAAAATGAAACGTTTTATACATTTTACTGCACTGGCGATGACTGTATTGGCGATCGCCGTTACTCTCCCGAGTTTGCTTACACCGATGCAGGCTGTGCCTGCACCCATTCTGCTGAGTCAGAATGTTAATTTCAAACCTCCCGATGTAACAGCCCCCGACAACCGGCAAGGGGGGACGCATCGAGGCTGTAAGTTACGGGATGGTTTATCCATTACTCCCTTAATACCTGAAAGCAATATTGGCTTAACCCTAACCGAGTCGCCAACATTTTTTGTATATGTTTCTCAACCGGCGGCTCAAGTAGAGTTTATTTTGCTAAACGAAGATGAATCCGAAGTAGTTTACGAAACTACTTTAAAAAATGATAAAGCCGGAATTGTTGGAGTTAGCCTTTCTGAGAAAGACCAGACAAAAAATATTGAGGTTGGTAAGCGATATGTGTGGTCGTTTGCACTAGCTTGCGATCCTCTGGAGCGTTCTGGAGATTATATTGTTAAAGGATGGATGCAGCGAATTGAACCGCAGGCAACTCTCAAGAGCGATTTGGCAAATCCCGACCCTATGGCTAAGGTGATTGCTTATGCTAAAAATGGGATTTGGTACGAGACTATTGCTACTCTAGCCGAAATGCGGCGCCTCGCACCCGATGATTCGCGGCTGACGACCGAGTGGACGCAATTGTTGCAGTCCCAAGGACTAGAATCGATTGCCGCTCAACCGCTAGTTCAGTCTTTTTAATAACGACTGTTCACCAATCATGGCTGAGTGTTTGCATAGTCAATTCTTCAATTCTTCAATCCAGTGACCGAAAGCAGCCAGGATACAAGCCCCCGTCTTTATCCTGGCACAACCAAAAAATAGTATCCAATAACCAGTCCCAGGATTGCTCGGTGAGGTCGCTTTCTTCAATCCAAAATTCAAAATCCAAAATCTAAAATCTAAAATCGATTCACTGATGGCTAATAATTTTCCGACAATTCTAGCTCTTGATTTTGACGGTGTGATTTGTGACGGACTAATTGAATATTTCCAAACCGCTTGGCGTACCTACTGTCAAATCTGGAAACCAGTCGAAACAGTGCCAGATCCAGATTTAGCTTTGAGTTTTTACCGAGTGCGGCCCGCCATCGAAACCGGTTGGGAAATGCCGCTGCTGATCCGCGCACTACTGACAGGAATTTCCCCAGAGCAAATTTTGCTAGAGTGGCCCAATATAGTACCGTATTTGTTGACCGAAAATAATTTAAAAGCGCAGTCGGTCGGTGCTATGTTAGACGGATTGCGCGATAATTGGATTGCTGAGGATTTAGCTGGGTGGCTGTCTTTGCACCGCTTTTATCCAGGGGTTGCCGATCGCCTGCACTCTTTGCAGAAGAGTTCGGTGAAAGTGGCGATCGTCACTACAAAGGAAGGCCGTTTTGTGCGGGAACTTTTGCAGTTAGCAGGCGTACCAATGCCGTCCGAGTTAATTTTTGGTAAGGAATACAACAAGCCTAAACACCAAATTTTGCGGGAATTTATGGCCGCGTCTGGCAAAGATTCGGCTATTTGGTTTGTGGAAGATCGGTTAAAAACTTTGCTGTCGGTGAAGCAGCAGCCGGATTTATCTCAGGTGAGGTTATTTTTGGCTGATTGGGGTTACAATACTTTGCCAGAACGGGAATCTGTGGCTCAAAATCCACCAGTTCAATTGCTTTCTCTGTCGCAGTTTGCCGGAGATTTTGCCGATTGGCTGCCGCTCGAAGGTTGATATTAGATTTGTTTAGACTTGTGATGTTTTTTCACTTTTCAGAGTCAAAAAAAACAAAGTTTTACATCTTTTTTGTTGACTTTTGCGGCGTAGACATGGTATTTTAATATAATCGGATGGTAAAAAAAATAATATTTTTTTCACCATCCGATTATAAGATAAATATAAAAGAAATCCCTAAAAAAAGCAAGGCTATCGACAAAAAAAGGTTTTTTTAGAGACTATTGCAGGTAATCTTGACCTCAAAAAGCAGGTTATTTTACTATTTCTGCGGTAGCGCACGAAGTGTTTTAGTTTATCAAACCGCGTGTCTGACAAAAAACCAAGCTGCGAAACCAAAAAATTGAAAAGCCTTTTGATAATTTCTCAGCTTGAAAGCTTTCTAATATTGAGACTTAAAACCCATGCTCGATTTAACTAAAGCAGCCAAGGCAATGCAGGGAATGAGCCAACATTTGAATGTGGAAGCTCAGGCCGCTCGCCAGCGTTTGGAAGTAGCTCAGAATTTGCTGGTAAAGGCTGCAGCGGAACAGGAAAAATTGGTGGAATTGCAAGAGAATTGGCGCGATCGCACTTTATTCAATGCTGCCACGCCGATCGAGCCCTTAGACGATCGCAGGTACATCACCGCACCCCCCGCCGCTCACACAGTCTTTGCCACAGACGGCTCGCAAATTTCCCCCAACCATCACGAAATAGCCTACTGCTACCTGCTAAACGTCGGCACAGTCATGCTGCACTACGGACAAAGCCGCCACCCAGTTTTAGACAGCGTACCCGAGGTTTTCTACAAACCCGAAGACTTGTACGGTTCGCGACAGTGGGGAATTAGAACCGAAGAATGGATGGGATATCGGCGAGCAGTTTCCGAAGCAATTGCCTTAGCAGAAATGGGCTGCAATTGGGCAAAAGTTAACGACAATAAATTGCCTGCACCAGCTTTAGCAATGGTAGACGGTTCCCTGATTTATTGGTTTTTGGAACAGTTACCCAGCGAAGCGCGCGATCAAATTTTGCTGCCAATTTTAGAAGCTTGGGACAAGTTGCGTTTAGCAGGAATTCCGCTGTTAGGATACTTAAGCGCTTCTCGCAGCAGCGAAAGCTTATCTTTTTTGCGGTTTGAAGCTTGCACTCACGAAGTACCAGACTGCATGACAAATTGCCCGAACGTCGGATTTGCCGCGACAATTTCTTTCGCCGAAAAAGCACCTTGTCAAGAATTTGAACCTTTGCGGGATGCCATATTGTGGGCAACAATCCTGTCACCGGGACAAAGAAGCCCTTTGTGGAAATCCCAAGCTCGAATTTTAGATTTGTACGGTGTTAATTCCGTCTATTTCTGTTACGTTCACGTTGGCACAGAAATTGCTAGAATAGAAGTGCCGGAATGGGTAGCCCAAGATACAGCACAGCTAGATTTAGCATTAGGAATGATGCTGGCTCAAGTACACAAAGGTGGCGGGTATCCGGTGACGCTAGCAGAAGCTCATAATCAAGCGGTAGTCACGGGGGGCGATCGAAGTCGCTTTTTTGCTTTGTTAGAGCAGCAAATGATTAAAGCCGGCTTAAAAAATGTCGGAATTTCTTATAAGGAAACACGGAAGCGCGGCAGTATTGCTTAAAGTAATAAGTAGAGTAGTCCTTGACGTAGAAACCGGGTTTTTACCGAAATACTGTATTTGACACCTTTAACACAGATAAAAAACCCGGTTTCTAGGGTATTGATACGTAATTTATGTAGAGTTAAAATAGAGTTAAAAATGTTATATGCCAATAGAACTAATTATCTTAATTGCTTCGTTACTTGTATCTTGGCTAGTGTTTAATTGGGCTTTTAAAGTGTTGAAAGCCAGCATCGGGACAGCGATTGGTTTAGCAGCAATTGTGCTGACGATGCAGTTATTGTTTGGCATCGGCCCAAATCAGCTTTTCCAACATATAATTCACTTGCCGGAAACCCTGGGGAAAATGATTTCGGGCAAGTGAGCCAATTTTTGATTGTTGATTCTTTTAAATACCCGACTTCTTCCAGAAGCCGGGTATCTGGGGATTCCGAGAATTTTCCTTCTTCCTTCTTCCCTTTTCTTTCTTCCTTCAGATATTAACTTCCCAGCATTTGCAACTTGTACAAACTGGCATACAACCCTTCTTGCTGCAACAACTCTTCGTGGCTGCCAGACTCTACTAATTGGCCGCGTTTGAGCACTAAAATGCGATCGACATTTCGGATAGTCGAGAGCCTGTGGGCAATAATTATCGCCGTTCTGTCCGCCATCAAACGCTCTAGAGCTTCTTGAATTAAAGCTTCCGTCCCCACATCCAAACTAGCAGTTGCCTCGTCTAGAACTAATATACTGGGATTGCGAATAGCGGCGCGAGCAAACGCTAATAATTGCTTTTGTCCCCCCGAAAGATTCGTCCCCCGTTCCCGCAATTGCGTATCATAGCCTTGAGGCAACTGTTCGATTAAACGGGCAACATTTGTCTTTTCTGCTGCTGCTTGAATTTCCTCAATCGAGTAACTTTCTCCCAGGCTGATATTGCTCTTCACGTCACCAGCAAATAGAAAGCCATCTTGGATAATCACGCCTATATGCCTGCGTAACTCTGCTTGAGGCAAATCCCGAATATCGACATGATTAACCAGAATCCGTCCTCGGCTAGGTTCGTAAAGGCGGCACAGGAGACGAATAATCGAACTTTTGCCCGCACCGGTGGGGCCGACTAATGCTACTTTTTCGCCGGATTTGATGGTGAAATTGAGGTTTTGCAGGACATATTCGTCTTTTTTGTAAGCAAACCAAACGTTGTCAAATTGGATTTCTCCCGATTCAGAATTCTGCGATTTGGCATTTTCTCCCCCCCTTAGCAACGTGGGGCTGGCGGGGGGGGATTTGGGATTGTTAGGCAATAAACGATATTCTGAACTTGCTCCATTTTGATGATTATCTGCCAATTCTCGATCGAACTGAGACAAGTTGTAAGCAGTTGCCTCTGGATGTCCAGTTATCAACAACGGTGAATAACCTGCCCTTCTTCCTTCTTCCCTCTTCCCTCTTCCTTCTTCCTTCTTCCCTCTTCCTTCTTCCTTCTTCCCGCTGGTTGGATCTTTAATTTCGATCGGTTCGTTGAGAATATCGCTAATCCGTTCGACGGCGGTAAATCCTGCTTGAATTGCAGTGAATTTCTCTGCAAATTGCCGCAGCGGATCGAAGAGACGCTGAGCAAATAAAATGAATGCAGACAGAGTACCGAAGTTAAGATTACCGGCTAAAACCCTTTGACCACCCATCCACAAAACGGCTCCAATCGCCACTAACGCAATCCATTCCAATGTAGCAGATACGGCTGAGTCGTAAAATATAGTTTTGTCAACTGCTTTAATGTAGCGTTTATTTGTGACGCGAAACAATTCTGAGTTGAATCTTTCGCGGCGGAATAGCTGCACTACGCCAATACCAGTCAGGTTTTCTTGCAGTTGTGCGTTGAGATCGGACAGTTCTTCTCGCGTATTGTAATTTGCTATGCGATATTGGTACTGGAAATAAATTATAACTGCGGTAATTGGTATCATCATCAGCACCAACATTAAAGCTAGTTGCCACTGCATGGTAAACATGAAAATGGCAATTACTAAAATTGAAAATAAATCGCTGACAATCCCGATCGCCCCTGAAGAGAAAACCTCTCCCAAAGCTTCTACATCGCTGGTGAGGCGAGTCATCAATTTACCGACAGGAGTGCGATCGAAAAATCTCACTGCTAGCGATGTGACGTGGGCGAACAAATCATTTCTAATATCTGTAGTAATTATTTGCCCTACTTTCGTGACTAAATAGCCTTGAAGTGATTGCAGTGCTAATCTAAGTGTTATAGTTAGCATCAGCAAAATAGCCAAAATATTCAATGCAGCAGATAGCGACAATCCCCGCAAGAATTCGTAGGTAGGTTCCGAGCGAATTACCGAAATTGCCTGTCCGATGAGAATGGGTTGAATTGCTCCTGAGACTGCTAGCGGTACTAATAGTGCGATCGAAATAATCAACAAGCGTTTGCTGCGGGTTGCGTAAGATGCCAACCTCATGAATAACCGCCAGTCTGTTTCGCGACGGGGTTGGTTTTTGGTGTCTGCTACTGGTGAGGAAATAGTCATTGATGGCAAAAACTGTACAATATATCTAGTTAATAATTGTAACAAATAGAATGAATATTTGGCACTAATATCAGTAACAGGCATCTTGCCTGTTTCACAAAGAGTGTTTTATTGTAACAGCAGGTTGGGCTGAGGAACGAAACCCAACCAAAATGTTTGTAGGCAGACAAAACTGGTATTATAATCTACTGATAGAAGTTATATTTATCATGCAAGAGATAGAGACAGCCCGATTGTATCTGAGACAATTTACGCCAGACGACTTAGATGAGCTGTACCGCATCTACAGCGATTCAGAAGTGATGAAGTATCTGAGCGAAGGCGTCAGAAATAGAGAAGAAACAGCAGCAGATTTATTTAAGATAATCGCACATTGAGAAAAACACGCTTTCGGTTTGTGGGCTGTTGTCAATAAAGAAAATAACCAATTGATCGGCGACGGGGGGCTTCGCTTCTTAGGCGAAACACCTGAAGTAGAAGTTGGTTACGTGTTAGCCAAAGCGTATTGGGGCAAAGGTTTAGCATCGGAAGTTGCAGCGGCTAGCCTCAAGTATGGATTTGAAGTATTGAAACTAGAAAAAATTGGATCTGTTGCAGATACCGAAAACAGATCCTCGCGGCGGATAATGGAAAAAGTGGGGATGAGATACCAACATAACCTCGACCATTCCGATCGAGTATATTATTCAATATCGCGAAAAATCTACCATTCAAAAGTAGTTGAGTAGAGGAAGGAAATCCAACCACTATTTTTGTAGCAATACTTATCAAAACTGGTATCATAATCTAGTGGTATAAATTCTATTCATCATGCAAGAAATAGAGACACCCCGATTGTACCTGAGACAATTTACGCCCGACGACTTAGATGATCTGTACCGCATCTACAGCGATCCGGAAATAATGAAATACATCACAGGAGTTAAAACTAGAGAAGCAACAGAAATCGCCATTTATACCATGCTCAAACGTTGGGAAGAAAACAACTTCGGAATGTGGGCTGTAGTACATAAAATAGACCGTAAAATGATTGGTCGCTGCGGACTTGGTTTTCTGGACAGGACATCGGAAGTTGAGCTAGGCTATGCACTCGACAAAGTTTATTGGAATCAAGGATTGGCGACAGAAGCATCTTTTGCTAGTCTCAACTATGGATTTGAAATATTACAGCTTGATAGAATAGTTGCGATCGCCCGCCCAGAAAATATCGCCTCCCAGCGGGTGATACAGAAAGTTGGCATGAAATATGAAAAAAATGCTCATTTTTACGAAACTGATGTAGTATATTATTCTCTATCGCGAGAAACTTACCACTCAAAAGTAGTTTTGTAGGGTGCGCCTAGCGCACCTTACTACATTTAAATTACTCGCCTCGCAAATTGGCATTATTGTCTGTTTACCACTACGAAGTCCTTTGCAATTGCTTGTTAACTTTTTGAATTTTCTTAGCAAAATACTCTTGTCTGTGTCCCAATCTTTTAGCCACGTCCAACCCTTTTTGATAGGATTCCAAAGCTTTATCGTAAGCCTTCATCTCCTGATAAACTTGACCGATATTGTCATAAGTGTTCATCACTCCGTAGAAATTGTAAGCCCGCTCTTCTAACAGCAACTGCATTTGATAAATCCGCAAAGTCTGCTCCCACTGCTTTTGCGCTCGATAAAGCAATGCTAATTTATCCAAAGCTTCGCTAGCTTGGGCATACTGTTGAATGGGGACGGCTAAATTGTATGCTTCCTGATAGTATTGAGCTGCTAAATTGATTTGACCTATGGTTTGATAATCGCTGGCGATCGCCATTTTAATCGGTGGTATAGCACTCGGGTTTTGCAGGTTCAAATACACCGATGCTAGTTTTTCCCGGGCTGCGATCGCCTTTAGGGGTTGTTTCGACTGCTGGTAAACGTAAGCCAACTGTCTCAGAGCATCTACCTCAGTTGGAGGAGTTACAGGTTGCGGCGGCGCACCGTTTCCCGCAACTACAGCAGAATTCACAGCAGAATTAGCAGCAAATAAAGCGCGGTTTTCCTGAATTAAAGTTGCCAATTCCTCATACACCGGAGCC
The DNA here is from genome assembly GCA_022701275.1 of Microcoleus vaginatus PCC 9802. NCBI lineage: Bacteria > Bacillati > Cyanobacteriota > Cyanophyceae > Oscillatoriales > Microcoleaceae > Microcoleus > Microcoleus vaginatus. The sequence goes on along the minus strand of CP031740.1, from coordinate 1,465,079 downwards.
GCTTTATCGTAACTCAACCAATTGATGTGAATTAGCCCGATCGCCTTCAAAATCTGACCTTGAGCCAATATATCTTGGTTTTGGCGCGCATTTTCGAGAATTTCTTGGTAAACTTCTACAGTCGCGCCTTTAGCGCGCACCTGCTGAAAAGCCGCAGCGAAGGCCGGGAGCAACTCAGTATTAAGTGGTACTTGGGATTTGACTTCTTTTTGAATTGCTTGCAACCGTTTGGTAATAAGCTGTAGTTCGAGGTTTTTACCGTTACTCCAAGCAACACTTCCCACCCGACTCAAAGCAGCAATTTCCGCCGCCGGCCCCAGATACCTCCGCAGCCGCAATTCTCGGAACCAAATTTCAAAAGCACCCGCGCCGTCTCCAGCTTGCAGTTTAGTCGCTGCTTCTAAGTTTAACTGCTCCAAAGCCGCTGTCAGTTCGTCCCGCTGAGTGCTGCTCAAAGATTCACTGGCGGGAGTTAGGGGATCGGGTGTGGTAATTTCGAGAGGATTAGGGGAAAATTGATCGAGGCCTGGTGGATTAGTTTGGGCGCTAGCAATAGAACCAGCACACAGCCACAAGAAAAGCAAGCACCCAATTGGCACAGAACTTCTCATTCTCAAAATTTGGTTGCCGCGATTCGGCATCTCTTCTGGAAACATCAAGTTTTGCATATCTACAAAACGGTATAAATTATGTCACAAAGATGGCACAAAAGCAAACTGTTCAACAAGAGCAACAAAATAAAAATTACCGCACTGAGCAATTATGGCGATTTAAAGACGCTGGGCGATTGCATTTTACGCTTATTCAGTCTAGCCCTAATACTTTTAACTGTTTGCACAGCTTGCGCCCCCCCTCCCGCAGTTGCTAGAGACCGCTCTTTTCCAGAAATGTCCCTAGAATTTTTGGGCGAGTACCAATTGCCAAAAATGAATTTTGAAGGAGCACCAGTCGGCGGTTTGTCAGGAATTACCTACGACCCCAAAGGTATTAGCGCAGTCAATTCCAAAGCTTATCGCTTTTACGCTCTTTCCGACGACCCCAGCGAAAACGGAGAAGCGAGATTTTACAGTCTCAGACTCGACCTCACATCAAGCGATCCAGCAAATATTCGCCTGAAAAAAGTTGCCGTTGAAGGCGTTACCTCCCTCAAAAAAGCAGAGGGTGAAACCTTCTCTTGGGGTTCCATCAATCCCGAAGGCATCGCCCTTTCTCCCCGCAACTCAGTATTTGTCGCCAGCGAAGGCGTTACTCATGTTGGCATCCCTCCTTTTCTCGGAGAATTCGACCTCAAAACAGGGCAAATGCGGGGAAAATTGCCGATACCAAAGCGCTATATTCCCGATGCCAGCGATGAAAAACAGCAGCAAGGAGTGGTGGACAATTTAGGTTTTGAATCTTTAACCATCGACCCAGAAACCTTTAGTCCCGGCGGTCTAGATCCATTTCGTTTGTTCGCAGCTACGGAAGCGCCGTTAATGCAAGATTTAGACCCCGAACAGGCAAGCAAACTCCGTCTTTTACATTATGTCATCGTCGATAAAACGCCGCAATTAGTCTCAGAAAATCTTTACACACTAGACCAAGTTCCCATGACTATTTTGAACGGTTTAACAGAATTAGTAACTGTCGGTGGCGGTCAGATTCTGAGTTTAGAACGTTCTTTTGGGCTGTCGGGATACAGCGCTAGGATTTATCAAGTAGCAGTTGGGGCGGCTACAGATACTTCGAGAATCCAGAGTTTCAAAGGGCGATTGGCGGTCGAACCTGTTAAGAAAAAGTTGCTGCTCGACTTAAGCCAACTCGGAATCCCGCTATATAATTTAGAGGGAATGACCCTCGGTCCGCGCTTGCCAGACGGCAGCCAGAGTGTAGTTTTGGTCAGTGACGACAATTTTGATGAAGCGCAGAAAACTCAGTTTCTTTTATTTAGCTTGAAGGGCCAAGGTTAGGTCATAAGGGCGGGCTAGAAGCCCACCCCACCCCACAAGAATATTTATTGTTTGTGAAACAGGCAGGAAAGCCTATTGAGGAAAACCGTACCATAAAATTCACTCTTTGTGGAACAGGCATCTTGCCTGTTCATAAAAAAGTTAAATCAAATTTCTCCAACTATAAAACCCCCTAATCATGCCAAGTCGTAACACTTTGCACCTGCCAAAAATCGAACTTTCATACCTAGAATGGAAGCCAGAACCAGGTAAAAAAAAAGTTCCGCGTTTGCTGCTGCTGCACGGTTTAGCAGATAGTGCGTGTGTCTGGAGTAGCTTGGGCGATTATTTGTCGAACCGCTATCATATTGTAGCGCCAGATATGCGCGGTCACGGAGAAAGTAGCAAACCGAAAACAGGCTATACTTTTGAAAGTGCGATCGCAGATTTAGAAGCTTTGATGGCACATCTCAACTGGTCAGACGCCCACATTTTAGGACATTCTTGGACGGGCAAACTAGCAGCGATTTGGGCAAGGCAAAATCCCGATCGCTTTTGCAGTATGATTTTAGTAGACCCCATCTTCATCACCAAACTGCCCGCCGCGATGAAACTCACCCTGCCAATTGTTTACCGAAAATTAGACTGTCTCAAATGTATGGGCCCGTTTGCGACTTTAGCCCAAGCAGAAGCAGCAGCAAAACAATCGGGAGAATACGCAGATTGGAGTGACGTGCAGCAAATGGTATTCCAACAGCAAATAGAACAAAAATCAGACGGAACTTGGGGCAGTAAATTTGCGATTCCAGCGAGAAATCAGATATTTGCAGAAGTGATGAAAGTTGCCGGTTTAACTGAAAATATTGAGATCCCGACTTTGTTTTTACAGCCGGAAAAAGGCGTAAATCGCATGGATTGGCAAATGCAGCCATACAAGAGATACTTGAAAAATCTTACTGTTGCAAAAGTACCCGGGAATCACTGGTCTTTTTTGACTCAACCAGAAACTTTTAATCAAACTGTGGCAGATTTTTTAGAGGGTGCAAGACAGTGAATGTAGAAATTATCGCACATCGGGGATTTTCGGCGATTGCCCCCGAGAATACTTTAGCAGCTTTTGAACTGGCGATCGCCCGTGGATCTCATTCGATCGAATTTGACATCCAGCTATCCGCCGACAACGTACCAGTGATTTTTCACGACGCAACACTGGAGAGAATCACGGGAGTTTCTGGCAAAGTTAGGGAAACAACCCTGTCTCAATTACAGACATTTAATGCGGGAAAATGGTTTAGCGATGAATTTTCACAAGAAAAAATTCCTACTTTAAAAGCCGCATTAACCATACTCAAAAAGGTTGACAAATTTCTTTACTTTGATGTCAAACCTCACTGCGAGTGGTCTGACGCAGATGTCACGGATTTTGTCAATACTTTGAAGAGCGCAGAGATCCAACATAAATGCGTTATTACTTCCTTTAACGATGGATTTCTGGAACAAGTGCGGCGGCTATCTGGCGATTTGGCGATCGGACACATTGTTGCTAATCTAGAAGCGTACAAAACTCAATTTGCTCACGCTGTGGCGCATCGGGATAATTTGATTAGCAGTCTGTATCGCGTGTTGCTGGAAAACCCCGCACTAATTCAAGAAAGCCGGAGTCAGGGAGTTGACATTGTGGCCTGGACGGTGGACGATCGAGCGGATATGCAAAAGTTACTTGATTTGGGTATAACGCGGATAGTCACTAATTGTTTGATATAATTTGTTTAACTTGATATCTTGCACCATTATCAAGAACGGGCAAGATGCCCGTTCCACAAAACTCAATTAATAGATGAATTACTTTCGCACAAGCATCCACGAAATGTCTGGCTATGTGCCGGGGGAACAGCCACCGCTAGGCACAAAAATTATTAAACTAAATTCTAATGAAAATCCCTATCCACCTTCTCCAAAAGCCTTAAAAGTGCTTCAGGAAATAGACGGAGAAATGCTGCGGCGCTATCCCGATCCAACTGGCAAAGTTTTCCGCATTGCTGCTAGTAACGTTTTTGGAGTTGGTGACGAGTGGATTGTTGTAGGTAACGGCAGCGACGATTTATTAAACTTGATAGTTCGCGCTGTGGGCGAATCAGGGAAACAGATTGTTTGTCCCGCGCCTACCTACGTCTTGTACCGCACTTTGGCAGAAATTCAAGATGCAGAGTTTGTTGAAGTTCCTTATCCCGACGACTACAAGTTACCCGTCGATTTGCTAATAGCAGCCCAGGGTGCAGTGACATTTGTAGCTTCGCCAAACAGTCCATCGGGAACAGCCATATCTGTTGCAGATTTGGAGAAACTGGCTAAAGAGTTATCGGGCATTCTTGTTATCGACGAAGCTTATGTAGATTTCGCCGAAGACAATGCTTTGAACTTGACAAAAAAGTACAGTAATGTTATAGTTTTGAGGACGCTTTCAAAAGGTTATTCCCTAGCAGGATTGAGGCTGGGTTTTGGCATAGCAAATCCGGCGCTGCTGGCAGAATTAAATAAAATCAAAGACAGCTATAATGTGGATGCTTTAGCCTATGCAGTGGGGGCGGCTGCGATCGCAGAGCAAGACCACAAAATAGCCAACGCCGAAAAGATTAAGGCTTCCAGAGTAAAACTAGCCGTTAGCTTCAAGGAATTAGGCTTTGATGTTTGGCCCTCCCAAACCAACTTTTTGTTAGTTAGGCCACCAAACGGCGATGCAGAAAGAATTTATCAAACACTGAAAGTACAGGGAATATTGATTCGATACTTCAATCAGCCGCGATTAGAAGACAAATTGCGGATTAGTGTAGGTACGGAGGAACAAAATCACATATTAGTTAAAACTTTGAAAGAAATCCTATAAATAACGATCGCACTAAAATTACTTTATAGTGATGAGTTTAGTCCTCTGATTGGTATGAAGACTTGCATTCCTCACTACCAACAGCTTGATTACGGATAATTATTAGGATTATCAATCGCCAATCCTTCCGACTGAGCAATATCCAGCAATGGGTTGTCCGCCGAAACAAAAACCAGTCGAGTTTCTGGCTGCGAAAGGAGAGTAGTAGATTGAAAGCGCAAAGCCGAGGCTAACTGTACAGAATCATAAGCGCGCAGCGGATGTTGCATCACCAATGCGGTGGCTGTTTCTATCAAAGTTTGATCGACATCTATGACTCGGTATTCATTTTCAAAATCCTCCCTAACTTTTTGCCCAATTAAATCAAAGCGCTCCGCAGACAAACTTCTATCCCGCAGACGGCGTGCAAAAGCGCTGTGTACCTCCACCCAAGTAATCTGGCTAATCGCTAAATCGTTATCTCTAGCAGGATCGGTAATCGATAAAATCCACTCACTGCCTATTTCAGGCACGTATCGTTTGACTAAAGCGCTAGTATCCAGAAAATAAGCATTTACCACGGGCCACGATCCTCGATAACGATTTCTGAGAGAGGCTTACCTGGTAGCGGTTCCATTTTTTCCATCAATTCGCGCCACTGCTGCGCGCGCTTGATTAATTCGGCTCGATCGAGCTTACCCTGTTTCTTTGGCAAACGCACCAATCCTCGTACATCCATCAACTTAATCGCCTTTTCGCTATCGCCCTGGACTTCTTCCGGCGAAACTTCCGGTACAATTGTGATTTGCACAGTTTCCCCATCATTCAATGACAAAGGACTCAAGGGACGAAAAACCCCGTTTTCGTAGATAGCAGTAATAGTTTCTGGCATAATTACCCTCTTAATTAAATGCTTTGACTTATTGTACTTCTTGTAACTACTTCGTTGCCACCACAGCCAAATTCCAAGCCAAGCGCTTCATCAAAGGCAACTTCTTCACAAACCCATCCAACCCTTCCAACCGAGAGTATTCTGCTTTCAATCTCTCTTGTTCAATGATAATCTTTTTCCAATAACGCTCCTCATTCGGATGCACTTTTTCGATCAAATAAAAGCGCAAAAAAATCCAAAGCGATGTCAGCCAAAACGTATCATAAGCAGTCTCCGAAAACAAAGAATTGACAAAATTTACAATATTAATATCCAAAGGAGTTTCATCCTCCGTCCGCACCTCAGTCGCCATCCTGCGGTAAACATTAATCACCGGATTGTGCTTCATCGGGTCCCAAAAGCAAGCTTTACCCCCAGGCTTCAGCACGCGGTGCATTTCGCGAATTGCCTTTTCAGGTTCCGGCAAATGGTGCAGCAAATTAGAAGCGTAAACAATATCAAAACTATTGTCCGGGAAATCCAGCGCCATTGCATTCACCGTGCAGCCGTCTATTTGGACGCCGTTTTTCTCAGCCAATTTCAGAGCAACTTCTACCATGCCCTGAGAATAGTCGGCCGCCACACAATTGGCACCTTTTTTAGCAAAATAAACGCTATTTTCTCCCGCGCCGCAGCCTAAATCTAAGAGGCGTTTACCTGTAATATCGCCCATTTGCTGGACGATAAATCTATTTTCTGGGGCGGTACAAGCTTCAAAGTAATCATTGACTCGAATGCCGTCAATATCGATCGTAGATGCCCAAGCATCGTGGAATTGTCGCTCTTTTTTTAAAGTTTCGTCTTGCATTTTTCAAGAGTTTGTTATTGGTAAAAAAAAGTATTTTTAAACCGCAGATAAACCCGGCTCAAGGCAGATTAATTGAGATTTATCTGCTTCGATCTGGGTTCGTCTGCGGCTTGTTTCAAGAAAAATGGCTGACAAGAAATTTATCAGCGCTGTGCTTCTGCAACAACTTCATTTCTGATCTGGGTTGGCTGTTCCGAGGCTTTTTCCGCACTATGCTGCAATGCCTGATACAGGCGATTTAAAGCGCTGATGTATGCTTCTGCAGACGCTACGATAATGTCGGTATTTGCCGAGTGACCGGAAAATACTTTGCCTTCGTGGCGCAAGCGAATTGTTACTTCGCCGATCGCATCTATTCCCGCGGTCACCGACTGTACAGAAAACTCGATCAACTCGTTCGGTACGTTTACCACCCGGTTAATCGCCCTGTAAATCGCATCCACAGGCCCAGTGCCGATCGCAGCATCGGTCAATTCTTCGCCCGCGGGGTTCCGCACAGTGACAGTTGCTGTTGGGCGAGATTTGTCGCCGCAGGAAACTTGCACCAATTCTAATCGGAATAGTTCCGGTGCTTGGTGCACTTCGTTATTGGCGATCGCCTCTAAATCCCAATCCGTAATCTCTTTTTTCTTGTCTGCCAAATCTTTAAACTTGACAAAAGCCTTATTTAGCTCATCGTCGGCCATTTCAAAACCCAACTCTTTCAAGCGAGTGTGAAATGCGTGGCGGCCGGATAATTTACCCAAGACGATTTGATTTTCCGTCAAGCCGATCGACTCAGCGTCCATAATCTCGTATGTCCGCTTATTTTTCAGCACCCCGTCTTGGTGAATTCCCGACTCGTGAGCGAAAGCATTTGCCCCGACAATCGCCTTATTTGGCTGCACCAACATCCCCGTCAAATTGGAAACCAAGCGCGATGTTTTGTAAATTTGGCGTGAGTCAATATTTGTCAGCGGTTCCTCAGAGTCCGCAGGCCGGCCCAAGAACGGATTATAATATTGACGCCGTACATAAAGCGCCATTACCAACTCTTCCAGAGCCGCATTTCCCGCCCGTTCGCCAATCCCGTTAATCGTGCATTCTAACTGTCTGGCACCATTTTTTACGGCTTCCAAAAAGTTAGCAACAGCCAATCCTAAGTCATTGTGACCGTGCACCGAAATAATTGCGCGATCGATATTCGGCACATTTTCCTTAATTCCGCGAATCAAAGCCCCAAATTCGCTCGGAGTAGTGTAGCCGACAGTATCGGGAATATTAACAGTAGTCGCACCCGCTGCGATCGCCCGTTCTAGAACCTGATACAAAAACTCCGGTTCCGATCGACAAGCATCTTCCGGCGAAAACTCCACATCATCCACAAAAGACTTAGCGTAAGCCACCATTTCCGGCACAATTTCCAGAACCTCAGCCCGCGTCTTTTTCAGCTTATACTCCAAGTGAATATCAGACGTAGCCAGAAACGTATGAATTCGCGAATTTACTGCTGGTTTCAGAGCCTCTGCTGCTGTTTTAATATCCTCCTTTCTCGCCCGTGCTAAACCGCAAATTGTCGGGCCATCTTCCGTGCCAACCGATCGGGCTATTTTTTGGACTGCCTCGAAATCTCCGGTGCTGGTGAAAGGGAAACCCGCTTCTATCACATCCACGCCCAATCTCGCTAACTGGCGAGCGATCGTCAGTTTTTCATCAACATTCAGAGATGCACCCGGAGATTGTTCTCCGTCCCGCAAAGTCGTATCGAAAATAATAATCCGGTCTTGACTTGGTTGAGTTTTCATAGCTCTAAAAAAGTGTTTTCCTGATTTTTACTTGTCCGTTTTTCTGGATTTTTAGCCTCCAGTCACCAGTCCCCTGTCTCGCGCCAATAACGAATAATTAATAACCCCTAACCCATAACTACTGACTAATGACTGCTGACTAATGACTAATGACTAATAACTAATGACTAATGACTAATGACTAATAACTACTGACTAATAATCCATCTTTTCGATATGTTCCCTAATTTCATTTAGGTCTATATACCTATCTGTAGCATTTCTTAACTCTCTAGCAATCATTCCTTCGGTTGATACCACAGTAATATGAGTATTTTTCGAGCGGAGCAGCTCGATCGCCCGCTCAAAATCGCCATCCCCGCTAAACAGCACAACTTGGTCGTATTGATCCACGGTATTAAACATATCAACCACAATTTCTATGTCTAAATTAGCCTTTTGAGAATATCTGCCCGAAGCATCGTCGTAATATTCCTTAAGAATTTTAGTGCGAACCGTGTAACCTAGACTGATCAAAGCATCTCGAAATCCCCTTTGATCTTGGGGGTCTTTCAGACCCGTATACCAGAAAGCATTGATCAAGATGACATTCGGCTGCGAAGTTTTGAAATATTCGAGCACCCTGCGAGGATCAAAAAACCAGCCGTTCTTTTGTTGAGCGTAGAACATATTGTTCCCGTCCACAAAAATAGAAAGGCGGTTCATTAAGTTTGTCATAGAAACTTAGACCTAATAATTGTAGAAAGAAGTTAATCTAAATATCACATTTTAGCAACATGGAGCTAACTGAGGCAATAGATTAAACTTCAGAAAACTCCATCTCCCCAGTATTTCATATTTTCGGCTCTACCGCCAGAGGGTTATTTTAAGCCTGCTTGCATTTGAGCGAGGGACCCTCACAAACTATACGCCTACTAACTCAATACCGGCTGCCGTGTCAAGGTTAATGGCGCCTTCAAACTACCGCCGTCGCCCTACCGCCAAGCAGGCATACCGAAGCGCATAGCAGTAGATTTTGCTCCCCTGATTTCATAGCGCAGACTACCTCCGCTTAAGCCTTTTTGCTTTCAAGAGCCCAGCGAGCTAACTCTGTCCGGTTGTGCAGACCTGTTTTGCCCAGCATATTGCTGACGTGGCTTTCGATAGTCCGCTGGCTGACATTCATCACGTCTGCGATCTGGCGGTTTGCCATACCCTGCGCTAGCAACTGTACCACCTTTAACTCCGTGGGAGTCAATTCGACATTGCGGCGCGCCTTAATTTTTGGGCCACTCTCCATACCGGGATTGGAGTGGCGAATTAAGCGGGATGCTGCTTTCAGAGAAGATTCCACTTGGGCTACCAGTTCTTCTGGTTCAAAAGGCTTGACTATATAAACGTCAGCCCCAGTGCTCAAGCCTTTTACTCGGTCTGAACTTTGACCTTTTGCGGACAAGAAAAGAACCGGAATCCAGTTAGTGCGAGGGTCTTCTCTGATGTGTTTGACTAAAGTGTAGCCGTCCATTTCCGGCATCATCACATCGCAGATAATCAAGTCGGGAACTTCTTGTTCGAGTTTTTCCAGAGCGTCTCTGCCGTTTTCTGCTGTAATGACGTTGTAACCCCGAAACTCCAAGTAGTCCTTGACGAGCAAGATCAAGTTGGGGTCGTCGTCAACCAGCATCAGCCGTTTTTGCTCTCCTGAATTATTGTCCTTTGTCATGTTTATTCCCGCTAAAGTATCCCGCACGCTTCCTTGTTTTCACTTCTGTTTTTTCCGTCAGTCCCCCGCCACCAGGCTGGGGGTGGAGGACGACGGTCGGCTGAAGGGATGGCGGTGAGGGAAAGCGGGGCGGGTATTACCGCTTTCCAACCTAATAATTGACGGCTGTTTGTCAGTGTCTTATGACCTGGAATGCAGCCCAAACCTGTAATGGACGATCGCCCTATCAAGATCAGCCTTGATTGATTGGAGACTCCCTAACAGAGCCCAAGTTAAATATTTAATCCTGATCGGTTCAATTTCAGGTTAATGCCCCGGTTTTAAATGATACTTCTGATATAGAGAAATTTAAGCAGACTCCCTACTTACGTATTTAACTGCTTCTAGTGTAGTTTGGCAACCTGCTTAGTGTCTGCCACTGAGAAATTTTTGCACAAAATTTCACAGTTCCTCTGATCGATTTTTTTTACTGTACCTTTTGAGAAACACAAGGAACACGGGAAGCCGCACGAAGACAATCACCTACCTACAGTTTTATTGAACTGTAGCAGGTGCGATCGCCCGGACGCCAAAGTGTCTCAAATTCTCACCCTTAACCTTAAATTTAACACTTTACCTATAACCCTGTACTTTAAACAGCGCTACACTTAAATGTTTGGCTCCGCCTCAGGAGGCACAGGCAAAGGATGAGTCAAGAAAGCGTATTCTTGAACTACCTTTGAGTTTAGGAGATGTTCCTGAATAATTCTCTCAATGACGGGTGGAGTAACGTCGCGATACCACACTCCGTCTGGATAGACTACCATAATCGGGCCAGACGCGCACACTCGCAGGCAATTGGCTTTGGTGCGAAAAACGCAGGTTGGTCGAGTGGCATTTGGCTTGTCCAACCCCAATTCTTGCAAGCGTTTTTTTAAGTAATTCCACGCCTCCAGACTCGTTTGCCGATCGCAGCACTTGGGCACGGTTTGGTCGGCACAGATAAAAATATGCCGCTCGATTTGAGCGATTCCCAGGCTTTGGACGCAAGCGCTCAAGCCTTGGCTGCAAGATTCCTCGTTATTTTCTGTCATTGTATTCATCAATCAAAAGTAATTGCTTAGCGGTCGAAAGTCATCACCACAGCCCCCACTCCCCCCTCTGCTTCCCTCCAACTCATGCTCGGTTCGGGAACCCGTACTGACAACTAAGTTGCGATCGCCCCTGACTAAAGCTAAATTAGCACTCAGGAGTCGAGAGTGCTAATATGTCAGTTGTAAGTAGTCCGCTGTTGCTTTCATCGTGACCCCTGACGACTGACTCACGACAATCTGTAATCTGGAGATTTATTTATGGCAGCAGTATCACTGAGTGTTTCTACCGTTAAACCGTTAGGCGAGCGCGTGTTCGTAAAAGTAAGCGCTAGCGAAGAAAAAACCGCCGGCGGCATCCTTCTGCCTGACACAGCGAAAGAAAAGCCCCAAGTAGGCGAAGTCGCGGCCGTGGGCCCTGGCAAGCGCAATGACGACGGCAGCCGCACTGAAATGGAAGTCAAAGTCGGCGACAAAGTTCTCTACTCGAAGTACGCCGGCACCGACATCAAACTCGGCACAGACGAATACGTCTTGCTTGCAGAAAAAGACATTCTGGCGATCGTTAACTAATTAATCATTAGTCATCAGTCATTAGTCATCAGTCATCAGTCATTAGTTTAAAGCGAACGCCGCCAAACAACTAATGACACGGGACAAATGACTAAAATCCATCATCCCCAATCCAAAATCTCAAACCCTCTCATCCCCAAAAACTATGGCTAAGCGTATTATCTACAACGAAAATGCACGTCGCGCCCTCGAACGCGGTATGGACATTTTGGCCGAAGCAGTGGCTGTAACTCTCGGCCCCAAAGGCCGCAACGTGGTTCTCGAAAAGAAATTCGGAGCTCCTCAAATCGTCAATGACGGCGTTACCATCGCCAAAGAAATCGAACTAGAAGACCATGTAGAAAATACAGGCGTTGCTCTAATTCGTCAAGCAGCTTCCAAAACCAACGACGCAGCAGGCGACGGCACCACAACTGCTACCGTTTTGGCTCACGCAATGGTCAAAGAAGGCCTGCGGAACGTAGCTGCGGGTGCAAATGCGATCGCCCTCAAGCGCGGTGTTGACAAAGCAACCACGTTTTTGGTAGAAAAAATTGCCGAACACGCCAAACAAGTAGAAGATTCCAAAGCCATCGCTCAAGTCGGCTCCATCTCTGCTGGTAACGACGATGAAGTCGGCCAAATGATTGCCAACGCAATGGACAAGGTGGGCAAGGAAGGCGTGATTTCCCTGGAAGAAGGGAAGTCTATGACCACCGAATTGGAAATCACCGAAGGGATGCGCTTCGACAAAGGCTACATTTCTCCCTACTTCGTCACCGACACCGAACGGATGGAAGCGATTCTCGAAGAACCCTTCATCTTGCTGACAGACAAGAAAATCGCTTTGGTACAAGATTTAGTACCCGTGCTCGAACAAGTAGCTCGTTCCGGCCGCCCGCTGTTGATCATTGCAGAAGACATTGAGAAAGAAGCTCTAGCTACCCTCGTTGTCAACAAACTGCGCGGTGTGTTGAACGTGACTGCTGTTAAAGCACCCGGTTTTGGCGATCGACGCAAAGCCATGTTAGAAGATATCGCCGTATTGACCGGCGGTCAACTAATCACCGAAGATGCCGGTTTGAAACTGGAAAACACCAAGCTCGACATGATCGGCAAAGCTCGCCGCATCACCATCACCAAAGACAGCACCACAATTGTTGCCGAAGGTAACGAAGCTGCCGTCAAGTCCCGCTGCGAACAAATTCGCCGTCAAATGGAGGAAACCGAGTCTTCCTACGACAAAGAGAAGCTGCAAGAACGTTTGGCAAAATTGGCTGGCGGCGTCGCAGTCATCAAAGTCGGCGCAGCTACCGAAACAGAAATGAAGGATCGCAAACTGCGTCTTGAAGATGCGATCAACGCTACCAAAGCTGCTGTAGAAGAAGGAATTGTTCCTGGCGGCGGTACAACTTTGGCTCACCTGACTCCTCAATTGGAAGAGTGGGCGAATAGCACTCTGAAGGGCGAAGAGTTGACTGGTGCTTTGATTGTTGCACGGGCTCTGGCTGCTCCTCTGAAGCGGATTGCTGAAAATGCTGGTTTGAATGGCGCTGTCATCGCTGAGCGCGTCAAAGAAAAGCCATTTAACGTTGGTTTCAACGCAGCGACAAATGAGTTTGTCGATATGTTTGAAGCTGGTATCGTTGACCCTGCGAAGGTGACTCGTTCTGCTCTGCAAAATGCAGCATCTATTGCTGGCATGGTGCTGACAACCGAGTGCATCGTCGTTGACAAGCCCGAACCGAAGGATGGCGCTGCTGCTGGCGCTGGCGGCGGCATGGGCGGCGGCGACTTCGATTACTAAGTCGATCGTTTGATGGGGCGGGCTTTAGGGCCCGCCTTTTTAAGAGACAAAATTGCTGTTTCCTGATGGTGACAGCAATGTTTTTTTGGGGCTGACTAAACTGCTCTACCAGTGTAATAATACTGCTCTAACAGTATAATAATACTGTTAGAGCAGTGTAATAATACTGCTCTAACAGTATAATAATACTGCTCTACTGGTATAATGAAAACAGTGATTACCAGTCAAGCAATTAAATTGCAAGAGGTCAGGCCAATGTCAGCCACCATCACAATTAGCCCTAGCGAAATTCGGCAGATATTTCAGCCCCGCACGTCCAGCGCTTCAAGGTTTTGGGAATTGGCTCAAAAAGCAAACAATTTAGCTGTAATAATTGAAGACCGTTGGGAAAAAATTCCTGCTGAAACGCAAGAATTACTCAAAGTTTTTGCCTATGCTTTCATGGAACCGCCTCAAGGAATTAAAGAGAGGTTGCTTAAATTTGTGGGGCTTTTTTCTTTGGCTATGGCTTTACCTTGGATTGTACTTAAAGGTGAACTCGATAGTTTTGTAGCTTATATTAACGCCTTTAATAGACTTATTAATGCGATTTTGAGTGGAGTAGAACGGGAAGATATTGCTTATCAAAAAACACTATCTGAAGCCCTGGAACAGACTTTTGCAGAGTTAGAAACTATCGAGGCGATGACAGCGGAGGAGGCCTGTGAACGGATCAGAGCAATTTCATATCAAGCTCTCGAAGAACTTTGATAAAACTCAGCAAAAACTAATCCGCGATCGCTATCGTAAAAATCAGGCAGGATTAGTAAAATTTGTCGAATTAATCCAAAAATTTATCAAATTTCTGAGTATTGACCCCCGTCCCCGTCCACCGTTGGGACATTTAGAGCCTTGGCCTAAAGGCTCTAGCCGTGATGGATTAGAATTGTGGAAGCTGGAGTTTAAAATGCCTCAGCTTCGTGGAGCCGCTGAACAGGGGCGACTTATATATTTGTTAGATATTACAAAAAAAGAAGTTGTGTTGGTGTGGATTTACACGCACGCAGAATTTGAGAAACGACCACCGGATCAGAATCTAAAGCGTTTATTGCTCGAAATTATGGAGAATTATGAAGTTTCCGATAAAAGTAACAACTTAGCCGACAGTGGAGACGGTGAAACTGGAGAGGACAAAGTTGGAGAAAATAAATCAAATGACAGTTAAGGTGCATAATCAAAATGTGGCTTTTATTACCTCTCAATAACCAGGCACACCATTTATGAAACTTTATCACACTCCCATTTCCACCAACTCCCGCCGCGTGTGGGTCGCCCTTTTAGAAAAAAACCTCGATTTTGAATTAATAGAAATCCACTTGGACGGCGATCACTTGCAGTCTGAATTTGTGGCAATCAATCCTTTTCACCGCATCCCTGTTTTGGTCGATGATGGCTTCACCGTCTTCGAGTCTCTGGCAATTCTTGACTATCTAGAAACGAAGTATCCCGAACCGGCAATGCTCCCGAAAGAACCGCAAGATTTGGCAGTTGTGAAAATGGTAGAATTGGTCACGATTAACGAACTTGGGCCGGCCCTTTCCCCCCTCATCAGCGAAAAAATGGGCTGGGGAAATCCTGAACCTCAAGCAATAAAAAAGGCGAAGGAAAAAGTCAATACTGTGCTGGCATTTTTTGAAGGTTTGTTGGACGATCGCCCTTTTTTCGGTAGCAACAATGTGACGTTTGCCGAGTGCACTGCCGGTACCGTCGTGCCTTTGCTGTCGTCGCAGGTTGGTGTATCCATAGATGGTTATCCAAAAATTCAAGCTTGGTGCGATCGACTAATGTCGCGTCCCTCATGGCAGCAAACTCAATTCACCGAGGCAGATGTGGCGGCTTTCGCATCTCGGAGACAAAAATTTCTCGCACAATCTGAAGCCTCATGAACCAATCAATTGTCAAGCGATCGCTCTTTTTCCTAGCTGTGTTTACCTGCATCCAAATTCCCATCGCAGCAATGGGGCAGGCTGCCGCCCGATCGAACTACGAAGCAATTAACGCTAAACAGTTCCTTGCCGAGCGCAAAATTACCGTCTCCAAGCCCAAAGAGATCGCAGCAAAACTCTTTAGCAGTGACCAAGAATCTGAAGGCAGAAAAAGCGACCAAATTTCAGTTGAATATCCCACGCGAGAAACAGCCGTAATTGTCCAAACCGTGGTCGGTTTAGCTGACGATTCTGTTGCTGCAATGCGACACCGCATCGAACTCAGACTCAGGCAAAATAAGTGGGAAATTGTCTGGATTGGCCGACAATCGAAGTGTCAACCAAATCGCGGACACCAAGATTGGGCAAGCGGCCGCTGTCAGTAGAAAGGTCGATCGGCTTTTTGCTTAAATTCATTCACTCTGCGTGCGTTGCCAGGCACGAAGCTAGGACTTAACCCAACCGACGAAAAACAGAGGCCCAGAAAGATTCGCTACCGCTGCTTCCCGATAGAAATAAGTTATTCATTCGTAAGCCCCAGAAGCAGTCTGGACTCCGCGTTGTTCCCTGGCTGCGCGATAATCTTAAAACTATTTTCGGTGTCGATCGCTCTTTTTGACTAAAAGAGCGATCGAACTCAGAAGTTTACTTGCACATGATCAAATTTCCAGCCGAGATGAATCCGGCCACAGGGGCTGAAATCTCAACCCAATTGCGGTCTTCTCCATTCTTATCTCTCACTAACTGGAAATTCGGTACAAGCGTTACTTGACCGTTAGCAGCTACGCCACCTTTAACCGCAGCAGTCTTTGAAGGCTCCGTGCGGATAGCTAGACCCCTCGGCGCTACGCGAGGTTCTACTTGGCGGCACAGACTTACGGGGCCCGTTGCTGGTGCTGGTGCTGGTGCTGGTGCTGGTGCTGGTGCTGGTGCTGGTGCTGGTGCTGGTGCTGGTGCTGGTGCTGGCGCTGGTGCTGGTGCTGGTGCTGGTGCTGGTGCTGGTGCTGGCGCTGGTGCTGGTGCGGGTGCCGGTGCCGGTGCTGGTGTCGCTGCCGGTGCCGGTGCTGGTGTCGCTGCCGGTGCTGGACTTGGAGTCCGTGCCGGTGCAGGTGTCGCTGCCGGTGCAGGACTTGGACTCGGTGCTGGTGTCGCAGCAGGTGCCGGTGCTGGTGTCGCTGCCGGTGCGGGTGCGGGTGCCGGACTAGGGGAAGGAGTTTGACTAATTGTGCTTGCTGTCGTGCACGAACCTAAATTAGCCTCGTTGTTGGGGTATCCGGTAGCTACATACCCTTTTACAGGAGCGGTAATTTGAATCCACAGGCGGCCGTCGGAGGCTTTAACAGAAGTAGCGCTTTGGGGCACCGTTACCTGAGTGTTAATTGCTACACCGCCAACTCTAGGGGATTTGGGATCTGGGTTTTGGCGAACGGTCAAACCTTCTTTGGGAGTGACTGTGCGGCAAATGTTGCCAGCTTGGGCTATTTGAAAGGTGGCGCTATCTTCAAATGAACTATTTTCAGCATCCTGACTGGCAGTGGATGTTGATGGGGTGGCAACATTTGCCGCATTCGCTTGCAAACTTCCGGCTGCGATGGCGATCGCGCCCAGCAATGCAGCGGGTTTGTTCCAGTAACTCAAGTTTTTCATTCCGTTCAACTCCTCATCTAATCAAAACCATTATCTTTATTGCAGGTCAATATAGCAAAAAAATCGATTTGTCTTCCAGGAAAAAGCTCTAATAACATTTTTTATGGCTGTAAGTCAAGTTTTATCTATATAATTTAATTTTTGCTGAGAGTTAAGCCAAGACAAATTAAGCTGGTGCGCCTATAAATTGCTCGTTATGGCAGAGCGACGGAGGGGGAGAAGACGAGAGGGGCAGAGCGGGGAGAGTGGGGGAGTGGGAGAGTGGAGGAGTCAATAGTTAACTGTTAACTGTTTAAATGCGCGACAGTTTACCAGAAAAATTGGGTTTAAAGCCCCGTCCTTAGAGGACGGCTTTAGTTTCTATAAAGTGTAAAGAATGATTAAACATACGCATTTTGTAAACATAGTGTTTCGTAATACGGTAAGATATTTGAATGATAACATTAGAGTTTAAGTTGAAAGGCAAAGCGAAGCAATACCGAGTCATTGACGAGATGATTAGGACGGCTCAATTTGTCCGAAATAAAACTCTTAGGTATTGGACAGAGAATCAAGGGGTTAAGTTAGTTGACCTGTACAAACAATGCGCCATTATGGCAAAAGAGTTTGAATGGGCAGGTAAGCTTAATTCGATGGCACGTCAGGCTTCGGCCGAACGTGCCATTTTTGCTATCCAACGTTTTTTTGCTAATTGTAAAGCCAAGAAACCAGGAAAAAAGGGATACCCGCAGTTCAAGAAACACACTCGTTCGGTCGAATACAAAACGTCAGGATGGCTACTTTCTACCGACAAAAGATGTCTGACATTTAAAGACGGTTTTGCTGCTGGTAAGTTTAAGTTGATCGGTAATCGGGATTTGCATTTCTATGCGCCTGACGAGATCAAACGAATCAGAGTTGTGCGTCGTGCCGACGGCTACTATGCCCAATTCTGTATTAACGTGGAGCGAAAAGAGGAGCCTATTTTCACTGGGAAAGCTATTGGGATAGATGTGGGATAGAACCACTTTTATACTGATAGCGATGGTGAGACGTTTGCCAACCCTCGCTATCTTCGTAAAAGTGAAAAAGCTTTGAAAAGATTGCAGAAGCGGATTTCTCGAAAGAAGAAAGGTTCGAGCAATCGAAGAAAAGCGATCAACAAGTTAGGAAGAAAGCATCTGAAAGTCAGCAGGCAGCGCAAAGACTTCGCCATTAAGACGGCGTTGTGCGTGGTAAAATCTAGCGATTTTGTAGCCTACGAAGATCTTCAGGTGCGGAATATGGTGAAAAACCATAAGCTTGCCAAATCAATTAGTGATGCAGCGTGGTCACAATTTGCACAATGGTTAGAATACTTTGGAAAAGTGTACGACAGAACAGTAATTGCTGTTGCACCTGTGTACACTTCTCAAGACTGTTCAAGCTGTGGCAATACTGTCTTGAAAACACTTTCAACTCGCACCCATATTTGCGGTTGCGGTACGACATTGGATCGGGATCACAACGCTGGTCGCAATATTTTGGCTAAAGGGTTGAAGCAAGCAGGAATCACTTTAAATACGGCGGGGCACGCCGAAATTAACGCTTGGGGACAGACCGATCTCTACTCGTTCGTGGCAGCATCAACGAGCAAATCGACTGATTGATCCAAGAATCCTCGCGTCTTCAGACCGAGGAGTGTCAATAGGAATGCAAGTCATTTGTTGTCCGTCAAGATCTTGTCAGGTGTTCGTTAAACCATTTAGCTGCCAGTTGTTGCACTTGAGTAATATTTTGCTGCATTTCAGGTGAATTCTTGGCAGCTTCGAGAGCGAGATGGTGCTTGAGGTGCTCCAAGATTCTGAGTGACAGGCGATTGGTGCGATCGACCCGATCGTCCTAGTCGGGTGCCGCAAGCCACATACACTTCTTCGATCTCGCTCACATAACTCAAATGTCGATCGCACCTTACTTAAAGTTGGGGCAAACAGCGCAAATCCCTAGCATTGACCCGATGGGTGGCCTCAATTTGATAAAATCTTCCAAAACGGAAACCCATCGGCTTTAGACAGGGTTGTGTTTTTGTGGCTAAAGCCGCCGCGCGATCGGTCAACGACAGTGGCGGTCGCTGTTTCCAAACAGTTTTGTTCCTGTGGAGATATTTCCATTAACGATTCTAGTCGCCGCAACGCCGGCTTGTAGTTCCTAGACTTCAGGTACCCTTAGTTCTGGCTCTTAAGTAAGGAACTTGGATGGTTTCTTTATATTTACTCGCTGACGCTTTACTTGGCCTGCTGCGATTCTATCTCGCCTGTCTGTTTAAAGATACAAGGGGCAGGTTGAGCCAACAAAATAGACAATCAGCACAAAACCTCCGAACAAAACCAGCCCGCTCAAATTAGGAACCAAATATTGGTGCAATTTCTGATTTAATTATATTGATATAGCAACCGCACTCGACGGTTAGGACATTTTTTCTTGCTGAAACTAATGAGGTAGGTTCCTTCTGAATGGGAGCATATTAATGAGAGTAAAAATCATTTTTTTTGAGGGCGAGCGGGAAGCTCGCACGCACAAGAAGAGTAAAAGCACAACTGATCTTCTCTCTTCTTCCTTCTCTCCTAGATAGCTCAAGCTTTCTTCCTCCTGCTATACAATGACCAAAGCGTTAAATATTTTTGCAGTGACAAAAACTACTAACAAAAAAGACGGCAAATCCTCTAAGTATCCCTTGGACGGTCTATCTTTAGACGATCGCAATCCCGACTTCATTCAGCTTTTGTTGCCAGTCTGGGAATGGCTGTACCGCTACTATTTTCGCGTACAAAGCGACGGCTGGCACCACGTACCAGCGAGCGGAAAAATGCTCGTTGTCGGTTCTCACAATGGGGGAATCGCCGTTCCAGATATGTTTATGTTCCTCTACGAATGGTTCCGCAGGTACGGCACGGAACGCTTGGCCTACGGATTGATGCACCCGACGGTTTGGCAAGTTTCTCCTGATATTGCTAGCATGGCGGTTCAGTGTGGTGCCCTCAAGGCGCATCCGAAAATGGCGATCGCAGCTTTGCGCCAAAATGCCCCTGTTCTCGTCTATCCGGGCGGCGCCCAAGATGTTTTTCGCCCCCACCATTTGCGCGATCAAATCTACTTTGCCGGACGCAAGGGATTTATCAAATTAGCATTGCGAGAAGAAGTGCCAATTATACCAATAATATCCCACGGCGCCCACGATACTTTGATAGTTTTGGGAGATTTGTACGAACAAATTAAGCAATTGCATGAATGGGGGATGCCGTGGTTGTTGGGCATCGATCCAGTGGTATTTCCGGTGTATTTGGGATTGCCTTGGGGACTGGGTATTGGGCCTTTGCCGAACCTGCCTTTACCCGTGCAAATTCGGACTCGCGTCTGCGAACCGATTGTATTTGAGAAGTACGGTTCGGAGGCGGCGCGCGATCGCGATTATGTTGATGCTTGTTTCGATTTAGTTACAAATCAAATGCAAGAACAATTAGATTGTTTGGTTGGCAATTGAGAATTGCAGGACTATCAAATTATCATAGGTTCGATCGAAAATAAGGACGATCGACCTTCTCTTTAGGCTCTTATATGTTAAACTTCCAAAGTGATTAATTGAGCAATTTCTTCACTCTGAAAACCTAAAGCCATCGCTCTTTGCACTTCGGGGATTATTTGCACATCATAGAGTTCTGTAACTACTCCTTCAAATCGCACCCAGTGAACTATTGTTCCAGTGTTAATATCTATTACCATGATACCACAGCGCGGTTCGGCATCTTTTTTTATTAACAATTCATCTAATTCTAAGCCGCTAAATGTCTTGTCACCGCCTCTGGGCTTGGAAAGTCCAACTATTGCCCTGTTTTGCCAAAAGGCTAAGCCTCGCAAATAGCCGGGACAAAATGCGATCGCATGAAAGTTCCCTGTATCTAAATCCACATATCCTAATTCTCCCCTACCAGAATTCAGCACCCACAATTTGTCTTGATACCATCGAGGTGAGTGCGGCATTGATAATCCTGTAACGATGATATTATCTGATTCTATATCTATTACTATGCCACCGTTTTGTCGGCGATCGCGCCACCCATCCACAACATCCGACTGACTCGACGCCGTGACATATTTCGCCTCCCCCGCTACCATTGCTAAACCGTTGAGGTGACAGCGATCTTCGTTGATATATTGTGAGATAAAGGGTGGTTTCCATAAAGGTTTGCAACTGTGGCGATCGCTCAATGTGGCTATACAATTGAGTAATGTGCTGATAAAAATTACTTGTCCACTGCTATCTACAGCTACATCATGGATGTCGATATCGCCTGTGGTGTAGGCGATGCGGGGTATGTATAAGCGATCGTAACCTTGATGTTGCCCTCCCGCAGTTAGCACATTGTCTAATTGCCAGAGTTGATATTTAGAACTTAAGTAAATGCGATCGCGTGTGCAGTAAAGCCCCATTGCCCGGTCGAATATGCGCCAAAATGCTGAAATTTTTTTAGTTTCTGGCGCAGCACCGATTAATATTAACCGGCTGGTTTGATAGGTAGTGCAAGCAAGGCTGATTTGTTGTTGAGTTAGCCAAGTTGGAAACTCGCGATCGCCAAAAATATCATGTTCGTGGATAGTGTTCAAAACTGATGGGTCATGGGTTGTATCAGAAATCATATATTTTATATATTAAGTTGTGATCGGGATCGGATAGGAATAATATTCCCAATGGTATAGTTATTACAAATTTAACTAAACTAATGTTTAATGCCACATATAATTACCAGAGCGATCGCCTTCATTTCTTCCGATATCCCAGACAGCCAAACCCTGATCGACGGCATCCTCAAAGGCATCGACACCGCCATCCTGGACCCCAACCGCGACGCTGTGGCACAAATTACCCCAGTCCTCAAAGGTAAGCAATACTCAGCCATCCACATTATTTCACACGGTGCACCCGGCCATCTCCAGTTAGGGAATACAGCATTAAATATTGAAACTCTCCCCCAATATACTCAGCAGCTACAACAGTGGCGATCAAGCCTCACAGAAAACGCAGAAATCATTATTTACGGGTGTAACGTCGCCGCGACAAATACACAAGAGGTAAATGTGGCGAAGGGCCAGACCCCTGAGAGTTGCCACACCCCCGGTGGACTTCGAGACGAACACAAACAAGCCAACCAATTCCTCACTCGCCTCCACCAACTCACGGGAGCAAAAATCGCCGCCAACGCCCACCCGACAGGCAACTGGGCCAACGGAGGCAACTGGGAAATCTCTCAACTCATCCCCCCATCCCCCACACCACCCAAACTCCCCTTCACGGAAAGTGCCCTCAAAACCTACAGTGGTATCCTGGGTTTCGCCCCCAAAGTTGACTTCACCACTGGGTTTGAACCCAGATCAGTCAGCATCGGCGACTTCAACGGCGACGGCCTCCCTGACTTAGCTGTGGCGAACAGGGGCAGCAACAGCAACAGCACCTCCATCCTGCTGAACACCACCCCCACAGGGGCCACCACCCCCACCTTCGCCACCAACGTTAACTTCACTACTGGGGCTAGGCCCTATTCAGTCAGCATCGGCGACTTCAACGGCGACGGCCTCCCTGACTTAGCTGTGGCGAACGCGGACAGCAACAGCACCTCCATCCTGCTGAACACCACCACCACAGGTGCCACCACCCCCACCTTCGCCCCCAAAGTTGACTTCACTACTGGGGATACACCCGCATCAGTCAGCATCGGCGACTTCAACGGCGACCGCCTCCCTGACTTAGCTGTGGCGAACGCGGGCAGCGACAGCACCTCCATCCTGCTGAACACCACCCCCACAGGGGCCACTACCCCCACCTTCGCCCCCAAAGTTGACTTCACTACTGGGGATCAACCCATTTCAGTCAGCATCGGCGACTTCAACGGCGACCGCCTCCCTGACTTAGCTGTGGCGAACGCGGACAGCGACAGCACCTCCATCCTGCTGAACACCACCCCCACCTTCGCCACCACCCCCACCTTCGCCACCAACGTTGACTTCACTACTGGGGATCAACCCAGATCAGTCAGCATCGGCGACATCAACGGTGACGGCCTCCCTGACTTAGCTGTGGCGAACTTTTCGAGCACCACCATCTCCATCCTGCTGAACACCACCACAGGAGCCACTACCCCCACCTTCGCCACCAACGTTGACTTCACCATTGGGGCTGGCCCCATTTCAGTCAGCATCGGCGACTTCAACGGTGACGGCCTCCCTGACTTAGCAACGGCGAACCCTTTTAGCGACAGCACCTCCATCCTGCTGAACACCACCACCACAGGAGCCACCACCCCCACCTTCGCCACCAAAGTTGACTTAACTACTGGGGATCTACCCGGATCAGTCAGCATCGGCGACTTCAACGGCGACGGCAAACCAGACTTAGCTGTGGCGAACGTTTTGAGCAACAGCAACAGCACCTCCATCTTCCTGAACAACACCCCCAAAGTCAGCATCGCCGCAGGTACTACTCCCAGCGAAACCGGCCCCACCACTGGCACATTTAATATCACCCTTGATACTGCCGCGCCCGCTGGTGGCATAGTCGTCAACTTCAACACCACCGACAGTACCGCCGCTACTCCTGGTCACTACTCCTTAACGGCGGGTACGAATATCACGGCTGTTACTGCTAATACTTTCACCATTGCCGCTGGTGCAACTACCGCTGTCCTCAATGCCGTCCCCATTGATGATGCTATTATCAACCCAGGGGAAACAGTCAAAGTCAACGTCACTGCTGATACCAACAATTTTAACTACTTTCTCGATCCAGTTGCCGCCAATACTACTGCTACACTAACAATTACCGACAACGACTTCCCCACAGTCAACCTCTCAGTTTCCCCAGTCACAAGTACAGAAACCGGAAGTCCAGTTATTACTGTCACCGCCACAGCATCTCAAGCAGTTGTCGGAGATCAAACTGTAAATGTGGCTCTGTCTGGAACTGCCACTGCTGCCGACTTCACTGGTACAATTCCCACTCTTATTACCATTCCTGCTGGTCAAACTACAGGTTCCTTTACCGTTAATGTTAATGATGATACCTTGGTAGAAGGGAGTGAAACAGGTACTTTCACAATCTCGACTCCTTCTAGCGGTATCACACTGGGAAATACGACAACAGGTAACGTTGCAATTACCGACAACGACTTCCCCACAGTCAACCTCTCAGTTTCCCCAGTCACAAGTACAGAAACCGGAAGTCCAGTTATCACCGTCACCGCCACAGCATCCAGCGCAGTTGTCGGAGATCAAACTGTAAATGTGGCTCTGTCTGGAACTGCCACTGCTGCTGACTTTAACGGCACAATTCCCACTAACATTACCATTCTTAACGGTCAAACCACAGGTGCCTTTACGGTTAATGTTAATGATGATGCACTAATCGAAGGAAGTGAAACAGGGACTTTCACTATTTCTACTCCTTCTAGTGGTGTTACACTGGGAACTACTTTATCGGGTGACGTTGCGATTACCGATAACGATTTCCCCACAGTTAACCTCTCCGTTTCTCCTGCTACGGGCACCGAAGCCGAAACCACCAGCATCACCGTCACAGCTACCGCCGCCGGCCCAGTATCAGGAAACCAAACCGTTGACCTCGGCTTAACCGGAACTGCCACCGCCGCCGACTTCACCGGCGCAATTCCCACCCAAATTCCCATCGCCAATGGGGCCAGTAGCGGTTCTGTCACCTTCACTATCAACGACGACCAAATCGACGAAATTGACGAAACCGCCAACCTCACAATTAGCAACCCCTCCGCAGGCATTCAATTAGGAACCACCACCACAGGTAGTTTCACCATCACCGACAACGACACCGCAGGCTTTGACATCCTCCCCATCAGCGGCAATATCAGCGAATTCGGCGGCCAAGCCACCTTTGACATCCGCTTAACCAGCCAACCCACTGCCAATGTCATCATTGGTTTAACTAGCAGCAACACGGCAGAAGGTACGGTTTTACCCCCTAACCTCACATTTAATTCCACCAATTGGAACACTTACCAAACCGCCACCATCACCGGTGTAGACGATGCCGTGGCTGACGGTAATATTAACTACCAAATTATCACGGCAGCCGACACCACCACCGCCGACACCAACTATAACAATCTCAATCCGGCCGATGTCAGTGTCACCAACACAGATAACGACACTCCCGGCGTTACCGTCACTCAATCTGGTGGCAGCACGGAAGTAACAGAGGGGGGAATTACAGATACTTATACCCTCCAATTGAACACCCTCCCCACCAGTAATGTTAACGTTACCGTGACGGCAGATACTCAAGCACAAGTTAGCTTAGATGGAACGAATTTGGCCGCCACGCAAACCTTAACCTTCACCAGTGTTAACGGTCAAACTCCCCAAACTGTCACAGTCCGCGCCGTTGATGACACGCTGCCGGAAAGCACCCATACCAGTGCATTAACCCACGCAATTACCAACAGTACCGATCCCAATCATCCCACAACACTGGCAATCGGCCCTGTGAATGCACAGATTACCGATAACGATATTACTTACAGCGTTGTCGGTAGTACCACTAATCTCAATGAGCAAAATAGTGGCACTCAATTAGTAAGTTTCACCATTACCCGCACCGGAGAAATCAACCAAAGTAGTAGCATCGATTTTGGTTTTGGAGGAACCGCAACTAATAACGTCGATTACAATAACGCCAATGTTACGGGAACAGGAGTTACTGTTAGTGGCAGTACGATTAGTTTTGCGGCTAATGCTACGACAGCCACAATTGCAGTGGATATTGTCGGCGACCAAATTGTAGAACCAGACGAAACCCTAGCACTTACTTTAAGCAACGCCACAGCGCCAGGGACTGCTAATGTTATCGGTTCTCCTGTCACCACCACGATTCAAAACGATGATACTGCGGGAATTTCCATCAATCCGACGGCAGGATTAACAACTACGGAAGCAGGGGGAACAGCTAATTTTACAGTAGTTTTAAATAGCCAACCCATAGCAGATGTCACTCTGGGATTAACTAGCAGTAACATCGCTGAAGGTACTGTAGATAAATCCAGTTTAACTTTCACGAAGGCTAACTGGAATACTCCCCAAACAGTCACCGTTACGGGAGTAGATGACTTAGTAGCAGACGGGAATATTGCCTACAACATCGTCACGGCTGCCGCTACCAGTACCGACACTAATTACAGCGGAGTTAATCCAGCAGATGTCGCGGTGACTAACACCGATAACGACTCCCCAGGATTCACCATCTCCACAATTAGTGGAAACACCACAGAAGTCGGTGGTACAGCAACTTTTACCATCCAACTCAACACACAACCTACGGCAGATGTGACTGTAGCTTTAACCAGCGATAACCCCACCGAAGGCACAGTTTCCCCAACTTCAGTAACCTTCACCTCAGCTAATTGGAATGTCGCCCAAACAGTCACCGCCACGGGAGTTGATGACAATCTAGTAGATGGGAATAAAGCCTATAACATTGTCACCGCCGCTGCTACCAGTACCGACACTAATTACAACGGAGTTAATCCAGCAGATGTCGCGGTGACTAACACAGATAACGACATCGCAGGCTTTAAAGTTTCAGCAATTAGTGGAAACACCACAGAAGCCGGAGGAACAGCAACTTTTACCATCCAACTCAACACACAACCTACGGCAGATGTGACTGTAGCTTTAACCAGCGATAACACCGCCGAAGGTACAGTTTCCCCAACTTCAGTAACCTTCACCTCAGCTAATTGGAATGTCGCCCAAACAGTCACCGCCACGGGAGTTGATGACAATCTAGTAGATGGGAATAAAGCCTATAACATTGTCACCGCCGCTGCTACCAGTACCGACACTAATTACAACGGAGTTAATCCAGCAAATGTCGCGGTGACTAACACCGATAACGACGTAACTCCCTTACCAGAAATTCAAGTATTAGACGGTACAACGGATATTGCTGATGGTACGATAGGTGCGATCAACTTTACTCCCTTACCAGAAATTCCAGTATTAGACGGTACAACGGATATTGCTGATGGTACGATAGGTGCGATCGACTTTGGTAGTGTCACAGTCGGTGCGACTCTCAACAAAACCTTTACCGTGAAAAATCTCGGTACAGCAGCTTTAAACCTCAGCAACCTGACTTTACCAACGGGATTTAGCTTAGTTGGAAATTTCCCTGCAACTGTCGCCGCCTCCGGTAGTGCAAATGTGCAAGTTCAAGTAGATACAGCCACAGCAGGAAATAAAACAGGTACGCTGCAATTTGTCAATAATGACAGCGATGAAAATCCCTTTGATTTCGCGATTTCAGCCACAGTCACAGCCACGCCCTTACCAGAAATCCAAGTCTTAGACGGAACTACGGATATTGTTGATGGTAGTACAAGTGCGATCGACTTTGGTAGCGTGATAGTTGGCACGACTCTCAACAAAACCTTTACCGTCAAAAATCTCGGTACAGCAGTTTTAAACCTCAGCAACCTTACCTTACCAACCGGATTTAGCAGTGTCGGAACCTTACCTGCAACTGTTGCCGCCGGCGCGAGTGCTAATTTCCAAATTCAAGTAGATACGACAGCAGCAGGAAATAAAACAGGTACGCTGCAACTTGTCAATGATGATAGTGACGAAAATCCTTTTGATTTCCCCATAGCGGCCTCCGTCACAGCCACACCAACTCCAACGCCGACACCTGCACCCGTAACCACGCCAACTCCTGCACCTGTAACCACGCCAACACCTGCACCCGTATTCACGCCGACTCCAGCACCCGTACCCACGCCGACTCCAGCACCCGTACCCACGCCGACTCCAGCACCCGTACCGACTCCAACACCAGTACCCACGCCGACTCCAGCACCCGTACCCACGCCTACGCCTGTTAACATTCCGGATACAGAGTGCATTTGCGATCAAATTGAGTATCCCAATCTCAACAAACCCAACGAACAAATTGATACTATTATCAATAGTCGTCCCGGTCTTCTAATTGGTACTCCCAGAAACGACGCATATTTTGGCAGCAACAGTCCCAATATCTTTGATGCTTTAACTGGCAACGACAACCTATTTGGTGGCGAATTTAAGGATATTTTCAACGGCAATGAAGACAATGACTTCATTGACGGCAACAAAGGAGACGACCTCTTATTTGGTGGCAAAGGAAACGACATCCTTCTTGGTGGTTTTGGTGAAGATATTATCTTTGGGAATGAGGGCAACGATGCAATTAACGGCAAAGAAGATAATGACTTAATCTTTGGCAATCGAGGTAATGATTTTATCGACGGTGGCAAAGGAAACGATATCCTATTGGGCGGAAAAGCTCAGGATTTAATTCTAGGCAGCGAAGGCAATGATACTCTCTTCGGACAACTCGGAGACGATACTTTGTGCGGCGGTGCAGGAGATGACTTCCTCAGCGGCAACGAGAATAAGGACTTAATCGACGGCTGCGAAGGAAACGATACAATTTACGGCGGTGAAGATAATGACACCTTACTCGGCTGCGTTGGCGATGATTTCTTGTCGGGAGATTTAGGGGATGACAGCCTGATCGGAGGTTTGGGCAACGATACTTTTGTCTTAGGTGTCGATCGCGGATTCGATATTATCTCTGATTTTGTCAAAGGTCAGGATTTCATAGGATTGTCGGGGGGGCTGAGTTTTAACCAGTTAGAAATAAGTCAGAACAATAATAGCGCGCTGATTAAATTAAAGGGAAGTGGAGAAGTAATTGCTTCGTTAACGGGAGTCACCGCCAGCCTAATTGCTGTCAACGATTTCCGAACATTTTGATATCATGTCCGCTAAAATAACCGTTATAAGTTTGTAGTAACCACGTGCTTCCTCATAAAAGTATGAGGACTTCAGCCCTCACTACAAACCACTTTTATCAGGCAGGTTCTAGCGGACATCATATCAGGTTAAATAAACGCAGATGAATAGGATTTCATCTGGGTTTATCTTCCTTCCCCGGCGGGGAAAAAATAGAATTGGCAAAACTAACCGGATTCTGTATAAACTCTTTATCTTAATTCGGCCTTCTGACTTCCGGTGACTAATTGCCCGATCGCCTTAACCGCAATACTGGGATGAAAAAGTACAGCCGGCGACTCAATCATGTGCAGAACTTCCAAAAAAGCTTGACAAACTTTAGCATCATCTACAAGCGCTTTTAGCACCAACTCCATGTACTCAATAATCAGCCGCGTTCCCAAATTTGGTTTAGCACCTGTACTTCCTCGATAGCGGGAATCCTGACTGATGGCAAACGTCCAAGGAATAGTGTGTAATTTTGCTAGTTTTTGTTGAAATTGTCGCGCCAAGCCTGTTAACTCGCCTTCTGGATACCGCTTTCTTTGCTTTTGCAAACATTTATCTAGCATCTGAGCATCCAGCGCAGCAACCGTCATTCCCTGGCCATAAACTGGGTTGAAAGCGCAAACTGCATGACCGATAATTATTAAGTTTTCAGGGTAGCGGGCGAGGCTTTCGTAGTGGCGCCAACGGTTTTCTGTACCTCGATAGCTATAAACTGGAGTGATGGCTTCTGCCTCTTTAATCGCATCATAAATTGTCGGGGTTGGCAGACTGCGGGCAAATTCTAGAAAACCTGCTTCGTCTGCAGGGGGATAATCGCGATCGCCCCCGGCGAAACCCACCAGCCAGCGATGGCCTTCGATCGGAAAAATTGCACCGCCACGGGTGCGAAATGGCGGTGCGGTTGACACAAATACTGGCGCAGTGTCTGACAATTTACCGCTGCCTTCATAGATGCGGCTGGCATAGCCGACAAAAGCATTGATAGCGGTTTCTTGCGGAGGTTCATAGCCCAAACTTTTCAACCATTGAGGTGTTTTGGAAACTTTGCCACTAGCATCGACTACTAAATCTGCATACAAATTCTCTGCATGGATGTTAGCCGGGTTGTGGCGATCGCGAAAACGCACCGACACGCCAGCAACCTCCGCACGCGAGGCATTCGTCAGCAACCCCGTTACTGTGCCTCCTTCGAGGAAATGCACGTTCGTATTTTCAGCCAACCGACGGCGAATTTGCAAATCCAGTAAATCCCGACTGAACATAATTAAATCATTTAGATCCGGGCTAAATTGCGGGGCCCAACCCGCCGGACTAAACCACCCGATCGACTTCGGATTTAACCTAGGAGCACCAGCAGCTACCAGTTCGTTTTCCAAGCCGGGAAACAACTCTTCTAGGATGATTTTCCCCCGATTTAAAAGGATGTGAAGGTGACGGGATTGAGGAATCCCGGGGCGAGGTGCCGGTTGTTCAGAAAAAAAATCTCGTTCAACAATACTTACTCGGTCGAAGTGTTTTGCTAATACTTTACAGGCCAACAGTCCTGCTAAACTGCCGCCAATAATAATTGCATGACTTTCTCGCTGCACTATCGAATTCCTTGAAAGCTAATTTGCTATGGCATTGGTTGATGAATTCTGAACAATTTGTCTGGGCTTCTGTGCCGACTCTTAATATCGATCAACCAAAGATTTTCCTCTGCGATTATTTTAATCCGACTTACCATTACTACCATCTATCTCGGATGCGCCGCAGCGCACCTTACTCATACCTGAGAACTAACAACTTCACAACTGCCAATTTACATAGCACAAATATTCCTAAAGTGACAGCCGGCCGCAGACATATTTCTACACTTCCAACTGTAGGGGGATGCTTTAGCTCGTCAATAAGGCGATGCTTGCCAGTGGGGGCATGAGTCTAAAACTATACATTGGTTAACTTGCGCCAATGAGCGCGCGCACCCACTGCTTAACGAGGAATATACTATGTATCAAAATTTGCCAATAAATCCACAACTGTATAACATCGGGTTCTGGCTGGCCCAAGTGCCAGTAGAGCAGACTACTACAAACACAGCAGAAGACGCAGCACTCCTCTATTCCGGGCCGCAATTTTTTATCGCCTTGATAGCTGGAGTGGTACTCGCCTGCGCTTTCCAACTATTGCTAACAAATTTATCAGTAGCCGCGGGCCTTTCGTACATGGGACAATCCCACGACGACGACGGTCACCACTCGGATAGTGGCAGCTCCCCAGTCCGCCACATCGGCCGAAAGGTAGGTACTTGGACGCTAATCACCGTCACCATCGCTTTATTTTTCGCTTGCTTGCTAGCAGTTAAGCTCAGCTTGATTAGCAGTCCCGGTTTAGGTGCGATCGTCGGTTTAGTCGTGTGGGCAACCTATTTCTCAATGCTTGTTTGGGTGAGTTCCACCACCGTCGGTTCCTTGATCGGTTCCGTCGTCAACACCGCCACATCAGGCTTTCAAGCCATTGTCGGCACCGCAGCCTCGGCCATCGGCGCAAAAGCAGCCAGCAACCAAGTCGTCGCCACGGCCAAAGCAGCAGCAGCAGCAGTGGGTCATGAACTGGGTAGCGCGATCGACCCCACAAGCTTGCGCGAAAACGTCGAAGACTACATCCAAAGCCTCAAACCGCCGGAATTAGACATCAAAGGGATGCGTAGCGAGTTTGAAAAATTGCTTAATGATCCGCAACTAAAAACCATTGCCAGCGAAAATTTGCCGAATCTCGATCGGCAAACTCTCGTAGATTTAGTAAGTTCGCGATCTGACTTATCAAAACGCGACGTAAACCGGATTGTAGACCAACTTCAAGATGCTTGGAAACAAGTAGGAAAACAAGGGCAGCAATCAGACGGCATTGCCCAATTAGTAGACTATCTCAAATCTGCAAAATCGGGAGATTTGGTCTCAGATACATTAGCAAGTAGGGTAGAAAAAGCCCTCAGCAATCTGGGCGGTGGTCAAAATTCTGGACAAAGCCCGACCATGATGAACCAAGCAACGACAATGGCAGTCAATGCTTTAATGGGAATAGTATTGGGTCGCACGGATATGTCCGACTTCGATGTTGAAAAAGTAGTCGGTCAGCTTAAAGAAGCTAAAGACAAAGTTACCCAGCAAACTGATAAAATTACCGCTCAAGTCAAAGGCGAACCCGTAACTTACAGCCCAATTCGTGCCGACGTAGAAAACTACCTACTCAACACTTATTCGTGGCAGATGAACCCCCAAGCCATCGAGCGCGAATTTCGGGACGTTCTCTACGATCCTACGGCCGATCCAGGAACTGTGCGCCGCGAATTAGAAAAACTAAAACAGTCTAATTTTGCCGAAATCCTGGCTAGTAGAGGTGTTTTTACCCAAGACAAAATTAAACAAATTTCCCAGGAATTAGAAGCAATTAGACAGCGCGTTTTACAAACCGTGATCTTTGCCGAGGAGCAAGAAAAATCTCGCGATTTGCAGTGGCGGGTAGAAACTTATTTGAAGCTGACGCCGAAAGAAGAACTGACAGCAGCAGGTATCGGGAGCGCTTTCAAAAAAATCTTAGAGGATTCCGACGCTAGTTACGAACAGTTGCGCGATCGGCTTTCTCCTTACACGCGCGACAGTTTCGTGCAAATTCTCCGAGGTCGCGAAAACTTCGGATTCCAGGAAGTAGAACAGATTGTTCAAGAGTTGGAAAGGACGCGAGATGTAGTTTTAGCAGATGCTAAAGGTCTGCAAGAAGCAGCGCAAGCCCGACTAGACAACCAGTGGCAAAGAGTGCAAGAATACTTGAAGTCTACGGGCAAAGAAGAACTCAATCCCGAAGGCATCAAGCGCGATTTGAAAACGCTGCTGGACAACCCGGAAGCGGGAATGTGGGCGCTGAGAGCTAGAGCTTCTAAGTTCGATCGCCAAACTTTGGTAAAATTGCTATCTCAGCGGAAAGACCTCAGCGAAGACCAAGTAAATCAGCTTCTCGACAGCACTGAAGAAAATTGGCACAGCGCGGTGCATACGCCGCAAAAGTTGGCGGAAAAAGCTAAGGATCAGTACGACAATACAACAACCGCCCTTGCAGATTACCTCCGCAATACAGGCAAATCAGAACTCAATCCAGAAGGGATTAAGCGGGATTTGACAAAACTGCTGGAAAATCCCAAAGAAGGAGCTTTAGCACTGCGGGGCCGCCTGTCTCAAGTCGATCGCGATACTTTGGTGAAACTGCTTTCTCAGAGACAAGATTTGAGCGAGGAACAAGTCAATCAAATTATCGACCAAGTGCAGGAAACCCTGGGCTCGATTGTGAAAGCGCCGCGCCGTTTGGCAAAGCGGATGCAAAGCCAAGTGCAGGATTTTCAGAGTGTTTTACAAGATTATTTGCGTAATACAGGCAAGGATGAATTAAATCCCGACGCCATCAAGCGCGACTTGCAACTGCTGCTGCATGACCCGAAAGTCGGCGCTTACAGTTTGGGCGAGCGCTTGTCACACATCGATCGAGCTACAGTTGTTTCTCTGCTGTCTCAGCGGCCGGATATTTCTGAAGCAGAAGCAAATCGCATTGTCGATGGAATTTTGTCGGTGCGTGACGAGTTCGCAATGCAAATTCAGAAAATACAGGAGGGTATTCAGTCGGTAATTGACGGGATTCTCGGAAAAATTCGGGATTACCTCAATTCGCTCGATCGCCCTGAACTCAACTACGAAGGCATTACGCGGGACGTGCGGAAGTTATTTGACGATCCGCAAGCCGGATTTGACGCTTTGCGCGATCGGCTGGGTCATTTCAACCGCGATACTTTAGTAGCATTAATGAGTTCCCGCGAGGACATTTCCGAAGCAGATGCCAACCGCTTGATCGACCAAATTGAAAGAAGCCGCAACAGCGTCTTGCAAAGAGCAGAACGCTTGCAGCAAGAGGCGCAGCTTCGCCTCGAAAGCATCAAACTGCAAGCCGAAAAACAAGCCGAAGAAACCCGGAAAGCAGCAGAAGTTGCCTCTTGGTGGCTGTTTTTCACGGCTCTTTCCTCGGCCGCCGCAGCTGCCGGCGCCGGTGCTTTAGCCGTCATCCGGTAAAAAAGACTCAAGTTGCGATCGGATTGCAGATAGTGCCTGATATCAGTAGAAACTGATATCAGGCACTAATGTTAGTAAAGGATTTGATCGGCAAGTGAGAACGGGTTTGTATTAATTTGTTGGTACTGTTGAATAATGTTATGGGTAAACCCGTTCCTACCCGTTTGTTGAGGAGTGCAAACTGTGACTTTATAAATCTTAATTAGCAGTTTTGATTAATTCAAAATAGAAAAGTAAAAAACTAATTTTTTTGATTGTTGTATATTTTATTTGCGGATG
Organism: Microcoleus vaginatus PCC 9802; assembly: GCA_022701275.1. Classification (NCBI taxonomy): domain Bacteria; kingdom Bacillati; phylum Cyanobacteriota; class Cyanophyceae; order Oscillatoriales; family Microcoleaceae; genus Microcoleus; species Microcoleus vaginatus. Next base: position 1,430,795 of record CP031740.1, on the reverse strand, counting down.
TAATAAATGAAAAGTCGCCGGATATTCATTGCCTCTGCTATGACAATTTTTGAACGCGGTTCAAGCTTCTAGGCTGGATAGGCTTTTGAGCTTATTCCCCTACTCCTGCAAGGATTGCTATAGAACGACAAAAATTAAAACAGCTATGGGAATGAGAACCTTTTGGCAGGCCCAACTCGGCGCGCCAGTCCGCTCTCTCCTGAATATTTTTAGGTACAATAATAGTGAGGGTTCTCAACCCAGCACGCATGTTCTACCAACCGCCCGCCGGGAGCATCTGATATTTGTAAAAATATTTGTAAAAACACTTCTTCTGGCTGCTTGCTTCTTCCTCTTTCCTTCTGCCTCCTGCCTCCTGCCTCAAAACTCCAATTTCTTCTAGCTTGGCTGTGAAAAAGTGAGATGCTCCCCCGCCCGCCTCCCTGGCTGCGTCAGTATCAAACGCGAACTGTTTTGAGTTTGATCGCCCGTTTCCTTTGAAGATGCCGATCGTCAAGTTATAACTTGTAGGTCATAGGTTGTGCATAATAGGGAACTAAAGCTGTGAAAATACTACACTGACTGTGGGGGGCAACATACCGGATACCTTGGAAATACCAAGGGCTTTGCCAAGTCACCCCAGAACAGTCCAAACACGCAGGCCCTGCGATCGCCAATGCTAAACAACCTACGTCTCAAACCTCTCCTGGCTAGTTGCCTATTAGCACCGTGAGGAGGGCGACGCCATGCAACTCCGAAAAAAAACACTATTAATCATCGGTGCAGCGCTGATCAGCCTGATTGTGGTTCTCTATGCCACTGCATCAACTATTTTGCTGCATGATTTTCACAACCTGGAGGCACAGTACGTCCGCCAGGATGTCGCACGGGCTTTGGACGCATTAGATGATGACTTGTCGAATTTAGACACCAGCGCCCAAGATTACGCCGAGTGGGACGATACTTACTCTTTCGTCGAAACACGGAACGAAAATTTTGTCAAGTCAAATTTCGTCGATTCGACATTTATTTACTTGAGACTAAACTTATTGGTGCTGCTGGACTCCAACGGTAAGACGATCTTCAGCAAAGGTTTCGACCTGAAATCCAAAACCGAAATCCCAATTCCCGAAAGCTTAAAACAGCACTTGACCGAGGGGCTGCTGGACTCCTCGACAGGTTCTGGCGATCGCCCCGCCGCCAAAACAGGCGTCCTCACCCTGCCAGAAGCCACGCTGCTGATTGCTTCAAAGCCGATTTTCAACAGCAACGCCCAAGGCCCGCCGCGCGGGATGCTGATCGTGGGACGCTATCTCGACAGCAGCGAAATCGGTTTGCTTTCAAAACTAACTCACCTGTCAGTAGATTTTAGATTGCCGAGTTTGGATTTTAAAGTGGGAGCCACGAACTACTCCGCGCACGGCGCCAAGGCGATGGCTCCATCGAGGCAGGATTTGGAAAATCTCAAACTCAAAATTTCCCACCTCAAATCAGTAGAAATTTTAGTCGAGCCACTCAGCGACACCTTCGTCGCAGGATACGCCCTGATTCGCGACATCCACGGCAACCTAGCGTTGCTGCTGCGGGTAGAGACAGATCGCATCATCTCCCGCCAAGGTCAGGCTACCTTGGAGCTGTTTACCTTATCAATACTGGCAGTAGGTTTAATATTTAGCGCGATCACCCTGCTGTTGCTAGAAAAATTAGTCTTGGCGAGATTGGCTTCCTTGAGCACCAGCGTCAGCAACATCGCAGCCAACGGCGACCCAAGCTTGAGAGTTCATATGGCCGGAGCAGATGAACTCTCAAGCTTGGCCGACGCCATTAACCGAATGCTAGAAGCATTGGGCAATTCTCAACTCGAACGTAATGAAAGCGAAGACCGCTATCGGTTGATGGCCGAAAACTCAACCGACATGATCACCAGACACGATCCCAAAGGCGTGTTTGTTTACGTCTCCCCAGCCAGCCGGGCTTTGCTGGGATACGAACCTTCGGAACTCATCGGCCGCGTCCCCAACGATTATTTTCACCCCGACGATTTAGAAACCATCGCCAAAGCTCACTGGAAAGTCCTGGCGCTCCCAGTTACTTACACCGTCAGCTACCGCATCCGCCGCAAAGACGGCAAATACATTTGGTTTGAAACCACCGGTCGCACGATCAGCGATCCCCAAACCGGCGAAGTTCAAGAAATTATCGGCATTTCCCGCGACATCAGCGTGCGGAAGCAAACAGAACAAGAACTGCGAGAAAGCGAAGCTGCAATAAAAGCGTTGTACCAAGTGACTTCGGCTCCTCGTACAGACCCGCTCAACCACCTCTCTACCTTTGATTTGCGCCTCCAAGAACTGCTGGCAATGGGATGCCGACATTTAGGCCTGTCCGTGGGAATTTTGTCCCGCATTCAAGGCGACAACTATCAAATAATGGCTGTTGAGTGTCCCGACGGGTCGATCGTCAAAGAACAAATCTACGATCTGGAAAAAACCTTCTGCGTCGCTACGGCAATGGCAAAAGAACCGATTTACTTTGAGTCGGTAAGATTTTCGGGTTTTTCCTTCAACAGGGACGATCGAGCTTTCCCAATCGAAGCTTACATGGGCATTCCTGTCACGGTGGCAGGTGAAGTTTACGGCACTCTGTGCTTCTTTTCTCCGACTCCTGTGACAGAACCGTTCCGAGTTGTAGACAGAGAGTTGGTGAAACTGATGGCTCAGTGGGTGGGAAGCGAACTCGAACGCCAGCAAACAGACGTAGATTTGGCAAAAGCTCGCGATCAAGCACTGGCGGCTACTAGAGCCAAAAGCGAATTTTTAGCCACCATGAGCCACGAAATTCGCACTCCGATGAATGGAGTCATCGGCATGACCGGTTTGCTGCTGGATACCCCCTTAACTCGCGAACAGCGCGATTTTGTAGAAACTATCCGCAGCAGCGGCGATGCCTTGCTGACGCTGATCAACGATATTCTAGATTTCTCGAAAATTGAGTCGGGCAAATTGGACTTGGAGGAACATCCGTTTGACATCCGCACTTGCATTGAGGAATCTCTAGACTTGGTAGCTGCCAAGGCGGCAGAAAAAAAACTGGAAGTGGGTTACTTGATCGATCGTGCAGTACCCGCAACGGCGATCGGCGATAGCACCCGCTTGAGGCAAATTTTAATCAACTTGCTCAGTAATGCGGTTAAATTTACCGAAGCTGGAGAAGTGGTGGTTGCGGTGACTGCCAAAAAGATTTCAGTGTCAGCGGCTAACGCTAAAGAACCGCCAGCAATTAATGGCGAACCGGTAGTAATTAACCCAGCATACGAAATACATTTTGCGGTCAAAGATACCGGTATCGGCATTCCGAGCGATCGCATGGATCGGCTATTTAAATCTTTCAGCCAGGTTGATTCTTCAACGAGCCGGCAGTACGGCGGTACCGGATTGGGTTTGGCAATTAGCAAGCGTTTGGCCGAAATGATGGGCGGCCGGATGTGGGTGGAAAGTATGGGTAGTGTCGCGGGCAATCCTCCTGCCGATTTTAGATCCGCAGTTTTTGATTTAGGATGGGGAGAATCTTGCGAAATTGCCGAAAAATATGGCTATGGCAAATCTGTACTCAGCAACAAGCCGATCGGCCAAAATACGAAATCCGTTGGCTCTACTTTTTATTTCAGTACGATCGTTTCTGCCTGCAACAGTTGCTTACCAGTTAGCTTGAGCAATTCTCAACCTGAATTAGCTGGCAAGCGAGTCTTAATTGTCGATGACAATGCTACCAACCGCAGAATTTTGACTCTCCAAGCTCAGTCTTGGGGAATGGTGGCTAGGGCTTCAGCTTCGGCTCATTTGGCTTTAGATTGGCTGGCTGCTAAAGAGATGTTTGACTTGGCAGTTTTGGATATGCAAATGCCGGAAATGGACGGGTTAGCTTTAGCTGCGCAAATTCGCCGGTATCCTGATTGCGAAAAGTTGCCGTTAGTGATGCTAACTTCGATCGGCAGGCAAGAAATTAACTCTCCTGCTATGGAGATGGATTTTGCTGCTTTTTTGAATAAACCCATCAAACAATCTCAGCTTTACAATGTTTTAATCAATATTTTTGGAGAACAGACAACTGAATTTAAAGGGCAGCGCACTAGCGGGCCTTTCTTGCAAAGCATACCCGTGCTGGCTGAGGACTTACCCCTGCGGATTCTGTTGGCTGACGATCATTTGGTGAACCAGAAGGTGGCTTTGCAAATTTTACAGCGGATGGGGTATCGGGCGGATGTGGCGGGAAACGGTATCGAAGTGCTTGAAGCTTTGCGCCGCCAGCCTTACGATGTGGTGCTGATGGATGTGCAAATGCCGGAAATGGACGGATTGGAAACTACCCGCCGCATCCGCGAGCAATTTTCAGCAGATTTAACCTTAGAAAATCACACGGGAGAATCAGAAATTTCCGTAACAAATGAGCCATCTAATAATCTAGACTCGACCAAAAATCCCACGGGAGGATCAAAAGTTTCCGCAACAGATGAGCAATCTAATAATCGAAAATCCCGAATCCAAAATCCAAAATTGACTGAGGAGGAATCTAACAATCGAAAATCGAAAATCGAAAATCGAAAATCGACGAGACCTTGGATTGTGGCGATGACAGCAAATGCGATGCAGGGCGATCGCGAAGAGTGTATGGCTGCGGGGATGGACGACTATTTGAGCAAGCCGATCGCCATTGAGCAGTTGGTGCGAGCTTTGATCGGGTGTAAATCTCGATCCAACTCCGCATTCGATCGCCTGCAGCCGATCGTTTGTTTGGATGCCCCGGCGGAACAGATCGGAGGAACGAGTGAATTACAAGTGCGATCGAATGTGGCTGTTGCAGGAAATCCACAACTGACAATTCCCAATTCGCCGACAGTCGTCGATTGGGGTGCATCAAATCTCGATCGGGCTTTGTCACAGAGCCACGATTCCCTGAGTGCCAAGATTATAGAGGGACTGCGAGAAGTGGAAGCTTTGGACGAGGCGATCGAGATTTACCTCGAAACAGCTCCCGAACTGCTGCAAGGCATCTCTATGGCCCTGAGCAACGCCGATCCGCTGGCTTTGCGGCGATCGGCTCACTCTTTAAAGTCGATTAGCGGTACTCTCGGTGCTTTTCGCTTGTTTGAGCTGTGCGAGGAACTCGAAATCATGGGCCGCATGGGAACGAATGCTAACCAGCCTTTACCCGATCCGGCCTGCGCGCTTTTAGAACAGGTTGAGGCCGAGTATCAAAGAGTCGAAACGGCGTTGAAAATAGAAAGGCAGTACAGCGAAACAATGACAGAATAATTAACAAGTGATCGTTAACAAGTCCTAATTAACTATTCTTCGTGCGTGGGGGCGGGTTTTTGAAATGGTTTGTTTTAGACAGTGATGGTGGATAAAACCCGCCCCCACGATTACAAGCTGTATCGATCGACTAAATCTCTCGCTGCTTGTCGGTGTTTTTCTACCAAACTCGGCGGGGAAAGCACTTGGGCGCTATCCATATATCTGTTCACCCACAGACTGAATTCGTTGAGGGAGCGATCGGGCAAATCGATCTGATAATCCACATAAGCCACTTTGCCAAAACTATCCCTCGGGCCTTCTTTAATCTTTTGTCGCGGATGCCGCCGATCGCCCTCTAAAATAAATCCCACCACTTTCTCAAAAAACCGTACCTTCACTTTTTCCAACTTCAGCGTACCGCCCAATTCAGCCTGCTGTTGCTCTGGATTGCCCAAGAACAGCCCCCAGCCGTTTTTTAACAACTTTTGAGCTATTTTCAAACGCTGTTCCTGTACGGCTATACCGCGCCCTTCTGCATCGATTATTTCGCAGCAGTCAGTAAAGCGATTCACCCGTTCTACGCTCAAATGCCCGCTGTCGCAAGATTCGCAAATCAGGTACCAGGCGATATCGTGATAGATCAGTTGCAGGGGCCAGATGCGCCGGAAACCGACTTTGCCTTTACCGTAATAATCGCTTTGACGGTAAAGTTCGATCGCCTGACCCCGAACAATTGCTGTTTCTACAATGTCTAGTTTGTGAAATAGGGTATTCCGATATTCTTGGCGATCGAGCATTTCTACAGGATCGGTGTAAATAATCGCGCGATTTAGGTGTTCGCGAACCGGATAAAACAATTGACCTTTGAGTTCGATATCTAGTCCGCGCAACAGTTTAGTGAGTTTTTCACAAATTTGGCGGGCTTGGGGATTTCCCTGATATTTGGCTTGAGATGCTATTGCTTGAAATGCGAATAGTAGTTCTTCGCGAGTCATTGCGCCAGTACCGAGATAGTAGCCGAAGCGATACATTCGTTTGTCCAGGATTCCGTAGCGGCGCAAAGTTTCTAAGTCTTTGCGAATTGTGGGAGTTGCGGGATAGTTTTCGGGAAATTCGATGCTGAATTCGGCGGCAATTTTCTGCAATTGAGATTGCACTTCTAGCAAAGCATCGTGATATTTACTGTCCGATGTTTCGGTGTCCGAGTGTCCGATTCCGGGATGGTTTACTAATGTGGCGATTAGAAGCATGATGCGATCGAACGTTAGTTTGTCGGCGTAGTGATGAGGGGTGGGTTTTTTGGCCATGAGGGGTGTATCGGGTAACTTCCGGAAAAGTCAAGTAAAAGACAATATTGACATAAAAATATACAAATAACTGAAACCCTTTATTTGCAACAGTTTAGCTTTTGAAAAGAGTTTTATAAATATTGTGAATTTGGAGACATGAAGCTGGCTCGGCTGATATATTGAGTTGAGTAGGGCTTAAGCAGTTAGCTACTTGGGAGACTACCAGCAGCATTCAGGTGGGCATTGCCCGCCTTAAAATTGAATTTATGTCTGCATACACTGCGATCGCCTTTGCACCCGTTCAAGGCTTTATCGAGAAATCCCGCAAACTCCGAGATTTGTATGGGGCCTCGCTGATTTTATCTTTTTTGAGTTTTAAGCTTGTACAAAAAGCAGAGTCTTTAGGACTTAAGGTGATTTCCCCTGGATTGCCTACTATACAAGAAGGAATGCCAAACCGAATTCTCATTAAGGGAAAATTTGAGCGCAATGATGTCCAAAATACTCTCTTAAAAGAATGGCAAGAAATCTTAAAGGTTTGCCGCGAGTGGATAGAAGACAATCTTGACATCCCAAAAGGCCAATATTACTGGTCACAAACAGAAGATAAAAAAGGCCGACAAAAAGGAGAGTGGGAACGATGGGGAAGCTATACCTGGGAAATTTTTTGGGGATACGGTGAATCTGAAAAAGAAGCCATCAAAAAGGCAATGGATGACTTGGAGACTCGCAAGCTAAAGCGAGATTGGACAGCTATCAACTGGATGGGTGAGAGTTCGAGTCTGACTGGGACAGATGCGATCGCATGGCATCAACTAGGTAAAGAGTCAAAAGAACCAGGGCGATCGCTCACAAGACAAGAACAAGAAGATCAAGAACTTTTTTATCGCCGATTGTCTTGGCTGCTGGACAACCCAGATTACAGGGTTGGGAAACCAAGCCTATCGCTGGAAAACTTGAGAGAATATGAGAAATCTAAGCCTGATGATATTGGGAAATATATTGCATTTAACGAGCGTCTGAGTATTCCAGAATTGGTGAAGCGTTTAGTCACCTACGACAAAATCGCTGATGACATCGGTATCGAGAAACTGAAGAAGAAACCAGATGACCCAGAGTTCAAAGATATTAATCGTGAAGCCGGATACTGGACAGGCTGGTTTATGGGCGATGGCGACAAGGTTGGAGATAAGCTTAAAGAACTTGCCACGCGCCCTGAAAATGATGAAAACAAGCAAGAACATGACCTCAAAAGCTTCACTGAGTTAATGAGGAATTGGGGAAAAGGTTTTCAGAATAAAAAAGATTTATTTCCTCAAGGTAAAGGTCGTGTCATCTATGCTGGTGGCGATGACTTTCTCGGAGTGCTTTACAGTGAGAAAACTGATACACAAGAAAAGCCTGAGAAAGTGAAACCGATAGAGGCTTTGAATTGGTTGTTAACCCTAGAAGACCACTGGAAAGATCATCAAAACACAATTAAGCAGGAATTTAATCTAGATTTTACCTATAGTGTAGGTTTTGTTTGGGCGGGGCATCAGGTTCCACAGCGAGATATTTTGCAACACTGTCGGGAGGCGGAAAAACGGGCAAAAAGTTTGGGGCGCGATCGGGTTACACTTCGAGTAGTTTTTAACAGCGGTCAATTTGTGCAGTGGACTTGTCCTTGGGACTATCTTCATGTGTTGAGGATTTATCGCGATCGAGATGGTAAAACTTGGGGAGAAAAACCCAACTGGACTCACATCTACAACGATTGGGCGCAACTAAAAGCGCGTCATGCAATTAGACTTCAAGAAATGGAAGAGCTTTCTATCAACAAGGAACTAGCTCTTGCTCTATTCAATTTATATTTCGATAACGCCGGAGAGAAGTTTAAGCAAGAAAGGAAATGGATCGATTTGGCAGGGGATAACTCTGACTCTGCGATCGTGAATTGGATCGATGACCTTGTTCTAGTGGGATGGCAGCTATGTCAAAATTCCAATATTTAATTACGGTTTCCCCTTTGGGATTCATGTATGGCAGTGCGGGAGCTTTTCTGTCTCCAGAGAATCTAGTCGGGCGATCGGGTAGTAAGTTTCCACCGGATAGCGCCGCGATCGCTGGACTGTTTTTGAATGCCAATCGCGAACAGAAGTTTGCTTCTCACCAAGAGCTTAGAGATCACCTCGTAATTTCAGGCCCTTTTTGGGCAAAACAGGATACACCTAAACAATTCTACGTGCCGATTCCCTGGCATCAAGTAATTGCTGAAAAAGAGGATGATGAATGGGTTTTTGTGAAAAAGAAATCTGATGAACCAGGGATTGTTCGAGCAGATGAGGATAAATGGTGTCTGGGTCAGCATCAGTGGGAGCGCCAGAACAAAGATTTGAAACCAGAATATAGTTGGCAGTCGATTGATGCCTGGAATTTACCCGCCGAAGAACTGCGAGAAAGAAAAGCGATCGCCAAAGCACCGTGGGAATTTGTCTCCTTTCTGCATCCCAAAATCAAGGCCCAGGAGCGTCACGTTGTCGAAAAGAACGGACTTTTCTTAGAAAGCGCCGTGCAGATTCCTGAAGATTACTGTTTAGTATATCTATCTAACTATGAAATACCTAATGGGTGGTATCGATTGGGCGGTGAAGGACATCTGGTGGAAATTGAAAGTCACTTGATCTCAGAAAAACACAAAATCAATCGATTACTTAACTCTAAGAATAAGATTCAACAAGCCTTTGCTCTGATTGCACCTGGAGTCTGGGGGTCGAATAAATTATCCTACCGTTACCCTCACCATCCCAGTTTTCCTCGGCAAGGACTCAAAATGTTGACCGATAAACCAGTTCCCTACCGCTATCGCATCGGTCATTCCAGGAAAGAGGAAGAAACAGAAGGTGAGGGCTCGCGCTGCGATGCCAAAAAAACCGGGCGACTCAGCCGGGGACGCTACGCCGTTCCAGCAGGAAGCGTTTATGTTTTCAAACATCCCCTCGAACTTACTTGGTGGGATTTCCCAGACGAGTGGTTCCCAAAAGAAGGATTTCACCTCAAACATTTGGGGTGTGGTTTGTGTTTACCCATTGATATTCAAGGATTACCGCAATGTACCGCAAAGCTTACGGAGTAATTGAAACCCTTGCACCTGTCCATGTTGGGGCAACCGCAGGGGAAGAAACGGGCAATCTCAACCTGATTTTTCGCGATCAGTTTACGCAAACAGGGATTATTCCAGGCAGTTCTATTCGGGGACGGTTTCGCGCAGATTTGAGAGATAGGGAACCGGGCGAAGAACAAATATGGTACGGACATGAAGCCGTTGATGGTCGTTCGGATGGCGGGACAACCGAAGCACTTGTGAAGTTTGAATATGCTTCACTGGTTTGGTTCCCGGTGTTCTGTCCTGGCCAGCCTGTAGTTTGGGTAAGTTGCCCTCTACTGTTGAAACGGTTTAAACGCATTGCAGGCGTGACAGCAGATATTCCTGAACCTTACACGGCACAGAAAGGTTTACAGGGTCGGCCAATGAAAGACCGAGGCAAAATTCTCTTTTTCAATCTAGGGTTTCTTGAAATTGAGCATGAGGAGGATTTATCAGCTTGGATTCCCGCGGAGACGACAGATTTAGATGCTAATAAGTTAGTCGTGGTTCACGATAACGATATTGCGATGCTGCACGATATGGCACTGTATCGCCAGAGTCGCGTCAAATTGGGATCGAAAGAAAAACCCAACGAAAAAAAAGTTGATGGTGGTGCTTTTTTCAATACTGAAGCTTTGCCAGAAGGAAGTATTTTAGTATTTCCGATCGCGTTGAAGCAAACCGATTGGAAACCCTTTGGTGAAAATGAGAATTCATCAGAGTTATATTTCGGCGGTTTGGAATCAATTGGTTTTGGTCGTTGTCTTGTATCGCTTTCAGGAGATTATCAGTAATGGGTTGGAAATCTTACGAACTCGATCGCGCTGCTCAAAAGTTAGTGCTCAACGCACGGGAGCGCGATCCAAAATCCCTCAACCAGTCCCATAATATGCGAATGGCTGTAGCTTATGGGTTAGAGCGCTTTTGGGGCGAGCACTTGCGACTTAAAGGTAAAGAAGAAAACAAATCAATTTTCTGGAAAGAAACCTGGGACGCTCTAGAAACAATCATGGAGAAGGGAGGGGTGACAATTCCCAACGAGCCTTTACATCCTGATAGTAATGGCAAGATTCCGACTAGAGAAATTCAGGCGATGTCTGAAAGTCTCTGGGCATTGCCTGTGGAAGATCAGCGAGTGGCGATCGCAGTTTTGACTCAATTGTGCGATTGTCTTGTGTGGTGGACGCAACGCTATAAAGTTCGGGAGGGTCGTCAATGAAATTGATTCCTAATGCACACAAAAAGATTCCCATGATGTTTCGGGCACAGGTGCAGGGGCGATCGCAACTGCAATATCTTGACCCTGACAAGAAAAGGGCAGGCGAACAACAAGATGTTGAAAGGTGGGCAGATGAATGGACTGACAAAGCTGAGTTTATTTCTGCGGAAGATGCACAAGACGTACAGACTGAGACATACGGAGCAAAATCTTATCAAATCTCTTGGCGGTTTCTCACCAATGGCGGGCAAGATGATGGAATGCTTCGTCCTGTAATCGGTGCTTCAGGGATGCCCTTTTATCCTGGTAGCAGTATGAAAGGAGCGTTTCGCCAAGCTTGCGAACAAGCGGAAAAAGCAGGTGATATACCGCTAGGAACCTGTAATAATTATTGCGGCGATGAGTCTGAAATTACACCAGGTATTTTGCGGTTTCAGGGCGCTTATCCTACTAATGATTGGACACAAGGCTTACTAGACTTAGTTCATCCTCAACAGGGTTGGCAAGTTATGACTCGCGATACTGATGAGAAACCAAGAGGGGAGAGTGCATATGCTCAAGTTTCTCTTTACCAGCCGACCCTAAGATTTGCTATCTCCTGTTCTAAACCGCTATCATCGGATCGGTGGCAGCAAATTTGGCAAATTTGGGAAGCAGCCATCGCGGCCGGATTAGGTTCAAAAGTCTCTACAGGTTACGGACAAATTACCAAAACTTCTCACCCGATTGTTTATCGGGCAAAACTCAAAGGACAAGGACAAGCTGCTAAACGGATTGATGGTACGGGAGAGTTTCGTCCTAACATTTTTCGATCTGCACTGCGCGGTCATGCCTTAAGGATTTTTGGCGGCCTAACAGATAGTAAAACCGCCGAAGAATTAGTACAGAACTTGTTTGGAGGTATCCAGCAAAAAGAAGCAACTGTCGGGTTGCTAGGGTTCCAATTTCATGCTTCTAAATTAGAGATAAAATCTTTTGGTTCTGGGAAGTATGCTCAACCTGCCTGCGAAGTTGAGGGAGAACTGATTTGGTTTTTAGCTAAACCATTATCTGACCCCGAACAAGAATCTCTTCTGAAAAAGTTGGTTAGCAAGTTAATGCAGTTTGCAATGGTTATGGGAGGATTTGGTAAATCATGGCGGCGAGTGGATCACCGCAAATTTTTTGAAGAATATTACGAAAATAACTACAAAGCATTGATTGGTTGTCACTGGCAATGGTTAGGAGAGAATACACAATCACGAAATGTGCAGGTTAGCCGATTAGAGAAGGTAGGTGAATTTTTAGAGAGAGTCCGACAAATAGCTAGAGAGTGGATACAATCTCAAAACAAGCCGCTACGACAAACTGAATGGGCAAAAGATTGGCGAGAAGCTTGGCATCCAAGTAATGTTCAGGTTTGGGGTCGAATTGCAGACAATACTGATGAAAGTGCGGCCGTGCGCTGGTTTCACGAACCATACCAACAAAAAATACCAGGCATTCAGCGAGAAGGCTCAATTTATCCATCATCTGTAACAGGAAGCCTTAAGCAAATTAGTCTGATCTGGCATCGGCTTTACCCTTTGATCGTTGTTAAAAACAATCCTGAAAATCCGAGAAAGCCGATTATTAAACCAACTCCTCGCTATTTGGAACTGATCGCGCTCTTTCCAGATGGTTCAAGGGAGTCAAATGATTTTTTGGATTTTCTGAATACCCAACCTGATGGATTTAACCTACTGTGGGGAGAGGAGCAATGATGAATATTTGGATTGTCACAATCGGTAGCAGTGATGTGCAACTTGAGAGCGAGCAAATAAATCGTGAAAAGGGCCTAACTGAGAAGCAAAGAAGCGATAAGGTTTGGTCTGAATGGTATGATGAGGCGATTAAGGAAGAGTGCCACGATCTAATTTTTGTACCCAAGACATCTTCTAATAAGAGTGATGAGTCTTACCGGATTGAAGCAAGAGCTTTGGGGACGGTTTATGAGTCAAGTTCTTTGAAAGTACAAGATGAAATTTGGTCGTATTTAACCTTTCCCCTGCTAGATAATTTTCTGGGAGAGTTCAAAATATCTCACCCAGATGCGATCGCTATTATACTAACAGATCAATCTGAGATTTTCAAAGATAACAAAGCGAGACGGAAACCGAAATGTGCTTACTGGCAAGATACCTGCAAGTTGGAGCCTATTTTGAAGAGGTATTTTCAGGAGAAATTCCCGGAAGCAAAATGCAAACCAGTTTTTTTGTCTCCGACATCTGCGGATAAAGGACTAGATGATTGGAACTACGTTCTCGACTTGGTTCGTGAAAAGCTACACAGTTTTAAGTTTGATGGTGAAGAAATCAAAAATGAAGAAATTAAGACGGTATATGTTAGCCATCAAGCAGGAACTCCAGCAATTTCATCGGCTGTACAGTTTGTCACCTTGGCACGGTTTAGAAACAATGTCGAGTTTTTAGTTAGCAATGAGTATAATCTAGAAACTCGTAAGATACCTCGTTCTACTTATCTCGGAGCTATTCAACTACAGGAAGCAAATGCACTTTTGGAGCGGCATGACTATGCAGGTGTTCGCGATATTTTAGGGCTGACTAAAATAGCTCCAAATAATCCTAAAGAGAAACGCATCAAAGATTTACTAGATGCAGGTGAACAGTGGAATTTTGCTGAATTTCAAAAATTCAAGAAAATTTTAGCCGATCGCAAATTGTTACCAGTCCATAATTTTCCGTGGTATCAGTCAGGATATGAATCAATCTATCTCGCTTGGATTCGCTTGGAACAAGGCAGTACGGTTGATGCGTTATTTCATAGCTTCCGTGCTGCTGAAGGCTCGATTATTAAATGGGCGGAAAAGCGTTTTCGTTCTCACATCGTTCAACATCCAACCTATGGACTTCAAATTAAGATTTCCATTTGTCAAGAATTACCTAACTACTTAAATGCACTCTCTGAAAATCTGCAAAAAAACTTTCAAAAATGGCGCAGTTTAGGACTGTATGGCGATCAACTTTATGAGTTGCTAAAACAAGCTCGACCTGATTGGCAAAACCATCCCGACATTAAAACTGTTTGGGAAGTTGCTAAAAAAGAACGCAATAATTGCTTTCATCGTCTAGAAGGTTTACAAGAATCAGAGGTTTTTGCTGCTTGGGATACTCAAAATAAAGATGAGTGGAAACAGCGGATTTTAAGCTGCATGAATTTTATTGCCAAACCAGATTTGCTACAAGAATTTACATCGCTTGAAGAAGCTAGTTTGATGGCGAAAGTGCATGAGGAATTAGTAGAGGCGATCGACCCTAACAACATTCCAACCTAAAATTGATATATCGCAGCATCCGCTTTTATCCGGTGTCGCGCCATACTTTGAGTCAGGAGGAAACTTGGGGTGTGGGCCCATCAATTACTGAGTTGCCGAAGTCTGTGATTATCTGAAACTTGCGAGGGGGTACGCAAATCGCTAAAATACTGATTCTGCGGTTGACCCCCTCGATATATTGCTGGACAAGGGTTTCAGCTATTTTGAGCCGGAGATGGGCGGCGTTAGTCAGGAAAATTTTCGACCCCCTCGCAAACTGCCTGTAGACATCTTGCGCTGTATGAGGTTTAATGTGGAGGACTCCCCACTCGTTGGGGAAACTAATTGAATGGAAACTTTGCTCCGGCGACATCCATCACGATCCAAGTGTACTCCCCACTCGTTGGGGAAACTAATTGAATGGAAACTCATTTTTCAACCACTCACCACGAAACTTGTAATCCCCACTCCCCACTCGTTGGGGAAACTAATTGAATGGAAACTGTAGTGTAGTATTCTCGATCATTGACTTGCGTATCTGCGCCATACTCCCCACTCGTTGGGGAAACTAATTGAATGGAAACGCATCTGCAATTTCCCAGACGGAAGCTACTAGCGGAAAAACCGCTAGCAACTCCCCACTCGTTGGGGAAACTAATTGAATGGAAACATATCTAGTCGCAATCTGTGAACCCTATTGATTAGGGCTTGTTTTACTCCCCACTCGTTGGGGAAACTAATTGAATGGAAACTTGAATATCTGGTACGCCCATTTTTCACGAGGATCGAAAGACTCCCCACTCGTTGGGGAAACTAATTGAATGGAAACGCATCCGCCCAACTAATGCCAATCCGTCGGGACTTTTCACAAATCTTGATCGGACTTCCCACTCGTTGGGGAAACTAATTGAATGGAAACAGTTTGACCGCTCCTTCAAGCATTTCGATAATTTTCAACTCCCCACTCGTTGGGGAAACTAATTGAATGGAAACAAAGCAGCATCAACGCCACGAGCACAACCGACAAAGACCGGGGAACGAAGACTCCCCACTCGTTGGGGAAACTAATTGAATGGAAACTTGCGGTGATCTTTGCTGATGTAAATGATGCGATCACAATCAACTCCCCACTCGTTGGGGAAACTAATTGAATGGAAACGCTAGTTCATGTGCTTTCAAAACTCGAATTATGTGTTGTACTTCTCTACTCCCCACTCGTTGGGGAAACTAATTGAATGGAAACTTTAGACTTAGAAAGACATAACTTAGTTTGATTTTGCCTCCCCACTCGTTGGGGAAACTAATTGAATGGAAACATTACCAGCCGATTGAAATCTTTTAAGGACTGGGTTTTGATATCTCCCCACTCGTTGGGGAAACTAATTGAATGGAAACGCTAAAACAAAATTAGTGGAAGTCTTCTATTAATGCGACAGTTTAAGGGCAACCATAAATAGCTGTTGACAAAAGACTAGATTTCTAATAGTGTAGTTTTGGGGGGATGCCTTTAGGGGACGCCTCTACCGCATAGAATAACGTCTTTAAGGCATCGTTCTATCCCCCAGTCGAAGGGTTACGCCACTTACATTGTCACTGTGTAGCAACTTACATTGTCACTGCCTAGAAATAGGTAGCTAAGACAAATTTAGTCGAAGTCTCTATTAATGCGGAATCGAAGGAGGCTTCGACCCCCCCCGACACCGCAAACAGAAATTAAAAAATCAGAGCCTTCTGTAGTGCCAAAAGCTCTAAATCTTTAACCTCTGGAAAACTCCAAAGACCAACTTTTACCACTCAAATTTCTGCAATCAATCCGAGTTGCGAAGAATTAACAAGCACAAAAAAAAGCCCCATAATCGGGGCAAAATATAACTATTCTCAGTCGTTGGGTGGGGGCGGGTTTATTATATTGTTGGTTTCTGACATAGATGGTTGGTGAAACCCGCCCCTACGAGAATTTGGGCACACACGATCGCTTATTTTCGAGTTACCAAAACCCAGTGGAATTCTTCTATTAATGCGACAGTTTAAGGGAAACCATAAATAGCTGTTGACAAAAGACTAGATTTCTAATAGTCTAATTTTGGGGGACGCCTCTACCGCATAGAAAGCCGTCCCTAAGGCATCGTCCTATCCCCCCAGCCGAAGGGTTACGGCACTTAAATTTAAGTCGGCACTGCCTAGAAATAGGTAGCTAAGACAAATTTTGTCGAGGTCTTCTATTAATGCGGAATCGAAGGAGGCTTCGACTCCACCCGACACCGCAAACAGAAATTAAAAAATCAGAGCCTTCTGTAGTGCCAAAATCTCTAAATTTTTAAGCTCTGGAAAACTCCAAAGACAAACTTTTACAACTCAAATTTCTGCAATCAATCCTAGTTGCGAAGAATTAACAAGCACAAAAAAAAGCCCCATAATCGGGGCAAAATATAACTATTCTCAGTCGTTGGGTGGGGGCGGGTTTATTATATTGTTGGTTTCTGACATAGATGGTTGGTGAAATCCGGCCCTACGAGAATTGGGGCACACACGATCACTTATTTTCGAGTGACCAAAACCCAATCGTCCGCTGTTTTGACAATCTCAGCATTCTGCAAACCTAAATGTTTGAAAACTGGTTTTTCTAACAGAAAATAAGGTGGAGGATGAGATTGCCATTTCTGTTTGAGCGTCGGCGCGTCGGCGACAATAACTTGGCGTTCACTGTAAAAATTCAGCGATGGACGGCCCAAGCGGTGAGAAGTAAACACTTGTTGACCCGCCGGAGTTCCTGTGCGGACAATTTCGGCGATCGGCTTAACGGGATAATCCTCCGCCAGTTCCCAAACCCAGTTATCTGAAGCCACCAATACCAATAGCGTCAGGTAAGTTCCCCAAATTAAAACTAATATAAACTGCCGGTCTTTGCGGTGCAGCAACACTGCAGCCATTGTCATTGTCAAAGCTACAACCATCAGCATTAACTGCAAATCACGCTCGGGAGCCATAATTTGTCCCCCGATCGGTACCCAGCCACTGAAGTACACGCAACCGACGACAGCAACTACAGCCAGCACTGCCAAAATCGCGGGATGAGGCAACAAAGAAATAGCATCAAAACGTTCTTCTGCTTCCTCTTTGACCGGCTCTGGCGGGAGCCACAGTTGCTCCCAAACTTCAGCGAGATAACTGCCAACTGCAAGAGCAAAAGCTGGATAAATTGGCAAAACATACCACGGTAATTTAGTATTCATCACAGAAATAGCCAGCAGATATACTCCCGTCCAAACCAATACTAATTTTGGCCCGGGAAAACTGCGATTTTCCCAACTCAAACGCAGCCCTTGCAGCCAAAATAACTGCCAGGGCCAAGCTAATTTTAAAATTTCTAAAAGATAATACCAAGGCGGGCCTCTGTGACTGCTCACAGGTTCCGAAATGCGCCGGAAAGATTCGTTAACTAAATTAGTGTGGATGAAATATTGGCCGTAGTGCAGCCATTGGGCAAAATACCAAGCAGCTACTGGCAAAGTTCCGATCGCCAATCCGCCCCAAAGATACCCAGAAGTGAGGAGTCGCGGGGTATCCCAAACCAAAAAAATACAGCCAACAGCAGCCAACAGCAGCCCCAACATCACGCCCTTAGTCAGGCAAATGAGTCCGAACCCAATCCCCGCGCCCAAAGCGTAGCGCAAATCCCGGCGCGATCGTAGCAAACACCACATCGCCCCCAGCAAAAAACACAAAACCGCCCCATCCAACATCGCCAAACGTCCATGCCGCACCACCGGTAACAGCGTCAGATAAACGAAGGCAGAAAAAATGGCGATCGACCGTCTGGGAAACAACTCCCTGCCAATGGCGTAAAGCAAGGGCACTGAAGTGGCTGTCAGCATCGCCGGTACCAACCTCGCCGTCCATTCGCTGACACCGCCTGCTGCAAAACACAGCCCGATTAGCCAGTGTACTAGCGGCGGTTTGTTGACATAAGGCATTGAGTCGATCGTCGGATACAGCCAATTTAAGTTGCCGCGCCAAATTTCGCGGCTTACCTGCGCTGCAATGCCTTCATCCCAATCCCGCAAAGCCACGCCGCCCAGATTCAGCCCGAAAATCAGCACTGCAGCCAACAGAAAAGCCAGCATCCACACTTTGTCTGTAAAGTTGTCATTCCAGCGATTTTTCGGTTTGTGGCCCAGGAATGGAAAGATTTCTGACATAAGTTAAGAGAGTTTTGAGCGTCCCAAACTGAAGGTAAACTTAGACAGCAGTTATTTGCGACTAGGAAAATACCATGAACTTGCCTGTAATTATAGATATTATCATTGGCTTAGTCTTTATCTACCTGACTTTAAGCTTGCTAGCTTCGGAAATTCAGGAACTGATTGCTACTGTTTTGCAGTGGCGCGCGGAACATTTAAAGAAGTCGATCGAAGTGCTGATTTCTGGTGGCAGCGAAGGCGCGAAAGATCCCATGCAATTTAAGCGAGTCGGACAATTGGCAAATTCGATTTACACCAATCCCATGATCAAGGATTTGAATCAGGGCGCGAAAGGGCTTTTATCCGAGGGATTCCGTTCTGTTACGCACCGCATGGGAGATTTTTACCACGGAGTTACGGGTACTAAAAATGTTTTCGGCAATAAATCCAGTGGACCTTCTTATATTCCAGCCGAGTGTTTTTCTGCTAGCCTTTTGGATACTTTAAAGATTTCTAGTTTGCTCAGCTCTATTTCTAAAACGAGATTAGAAAGATTTAAGAATTTACAGTTGGCACAAATTAAAAGGATAGGAGAGAGTCTGAATCTGCCGCACTCTACTAAACCGATTATCGAGCAAGAATTTGGCTGGCTGACTGCGGAGTTTAATCGAGTTATTGAAGATTATAAAAACGAGTTGGTAAGTTTGAACAACAGCTTGGATAGGATGTCGGAAAAGCTGGGATTTTATATTAAGGACTCTCAGGTTTATCTGCCTGAAGCCGAGCTGGCAGGGAGAGATTTTCAGAGGCATATGGCATTTGTTAAGGCTCGTTTTGACAGCAAATTTGAGCGGGCGGCGCTGCTAGGGCAACTGCAACCGAGTTTGAGCAATCTGTTAAATACTGTTAAAAAAAGTCAAGATACGGTAGGCGAAATTATGGAGCTAAAAGAGGACAGTCCGATTTACCAACAAATTCAACAAACCTTGGACAGTATGCCAGACTCTTTGAAACGCAGCCTTTATCTTTTAGCGCAGCGCGCTGAAAAAGGCGGGGGAGATACTCAAGAGCAGTTGCAGCGGTTTCAGCAAGAAATTGAAATTTGGTTTGACCAATCGATGCAGCGTGCTTCTGGGGTTTACAAGCGGAATGCCCGAGGGGTGGCTATTTTGCTCGGAACTGCGATTGCTGTCGCTGCTAATGCTGATACCATTAATATTATTGATCGGCTGTCGAAGGATTCGATGCTGCGATCGAATGTTAACTTGTATGCTCAGCAGTTGGTGGCAAACAATGCTAAGACTAAATCAAATAATTTAAGCAGTCTGACACAAGTTCAAAAGGATGTCGATCGAGCTTTGGATCAGGTAGCTCTGCCTTTTGGATGGAGCGAACAGAACAGCTTAGATAGAGATAAGCAGGGCAATTTATTGTGGCCGGCGTTGATGGCAAAATTGTTTGGTTGGATATTGAGCGGCGTAGCTATTTCTATGGGGGCTGCTTTTTGGTTTGAGGCGCTCAACAAGATTATTAATATTCGCAATGCAGGGAAAAAACCGCCATCTTCCACAGAATCTTGAGCGGTGCAGTTGCGAGGCCAATCAGCTAACTGTCATACCCCTTTAGATTTTAGATAGGGGAATGAGTGCAGACTATCGAGGTTTGAAGCACCGGCTTACAGTTGGATTTTTTTTTTAAAGTGGTATCACGGATAGGATATCGGATCGATAGGTAATTGCGCGTTTGCCGGAAGTCAGGGAAAACACGCAGAATGTAAATTCCGTGCGATCGCGGATGGCAGTGCTGCAGAAATAGGGGAAACTAAGAGATAGGTTAAATAAGAATGAGCGAAATAAACAAGGTAGCTGGCAGCTTCTGGCGGTCTGATCCCAGGGGTTTATCTAGCGCTCAACTCACTTTTGGAGGACGGAATATGTTGACTTCTTTAAGGGAAACGACTCCCGCCTCGGAATACGCAAATCCCCCATCCAAAAGCTTTGTATTCAAGGACTCCAGCATTAATAACGGTGGATATTGTGTTTCCGGAATTTTGGCTGGGGAATCTGACTGCATCGAGAAAATTACCTCGGCACTTCAAAAATATGCCTCTATCCTTAGAGAGATTGACAAAGTTCGCACAACTTTTAGGGAAAGCTCGGGTCAACTGCAATTAGGCTCTGTTATCTTCACTTCAGATTACCTAGAACCATACAAAAGTCAATTGCCAAAATCGCATAGTTCTCTGACTCAAAACAGCGGCATTGGTTCGTGTTATGCCGATCGAGATAGTGATACACTCAGCAACGGCGGTGGGCGCGATCGACTGTTTGCTAATTAAGGAGAGTGATTTAATGGAGGGTGTGGAACGTACCGAGGGCGACTGGACTCGAATGCAATTGTAATTAGGGAGGCAGGCGCGATCGCAATCAACGATTTGCTCGGACTCAACCTGCAATCCTATCAAATCCCCCTGAATAATTTTAATCCCGTTTTTAGGGACGAGGGCAGTCCTCAAAGTGTCCGCACCCGCCTACAAACAAATTGCTCCCCAGCCATTAACCTCTATTTAATATCAGAGTTTTTACTCTTAGTAAATGCGGCCAAACCCCCTTAGCATCAGTATTTGGGTGTATCGAATATCTAGCAATTTCAAAGCATATATAATTATTAAAAATGTACATTATTCAGTTTTAGAGGGAATGAAATAAAGGTAGGTAATCCGTACTACCTTGTGCATACACGTAAAATATCACAGTCCCCTAAAAACTCCTAAATATAATTAATAAAATTGAGGGAATGGAAAATTAGTGCACCATTTTCTAATACCTAAGAGAAGGCTACTCTTAGCCACATAAAGTTGAAAAGAATTGTATGTAACACCGGGATGTATTTGAATATTCCCATAAAATTTGCTATCTATTCCCAGCGGTAGTGGCCAAAACTTCCCTTCGAGAAATGCGCCAACAGGTATATGGGAATACAAATAAATAATAAAACAAAAAAATTCTAAAAATGTACAATTTCTCAATGTGGTGTTAAGATATAATTAAATAAGCCTGATGAGATTAATCCGGGGTGTATCTACTAATAATGCCCTTTATGGAGTCTCCACTATGAGTTCTACATTCGCTCAAATTAACTCACAATCTTCTTTTGAAAAACGACCAATGCGCTCCTTAGTCTTCATTGACTCCGGCGTGGAAGATTACGAGTCAATGACAGCGGGAGTGCTGCCGGGACAGCAGGTAGTAATACTCGATCGCACCAAAAACGGCATCGAACAAATCACCTCCGAGATGGAAAAATACGCCTCTACTAAGGGGGCGCTAGACTCGGTTCACATTATTTCTCATGGCAGTTCTGGCAGCCTACAATTAGGCAATACCGCTGTGGGTTCCGATAACATAGAGCAATACAAAAGCCACTTAGAAAAGTGGCAAAGTTCACTAGCCCCACAAGCAGACATCATGCTGTACGGCTGCGATGTAGCAGGCGGTACAGGTGCTAATTTCGTCGATCGATTCAGTCAATTAACCGGGGCTGACGTTGCGGCATCCACCAACACAACCGGCCGCGGCGGCGACTGGAATTTAGAATTTGCTAAGGGCAAAATTGAATCTCCCTTAGCCTTGCAGACCGAGGCTATGGCAAGTTACCAAGGTGATTTAGCTACGATCGTAGTAGCCAACAATAGCGATAGCGGACCGGGTTCATTAAGGGCTGCGATCGCCACCGCTGTTGCCGGCGATATAATTACCTTCGCTCCAGGTTTAGCCAGCCAAACCATTACTCTAACCAGCGGTCAACTCGATATTCCCGTTGGCAAAAACATCACGATTGACGGCGCCGCAGCAGCGGGTTTAACTATCAGTGGCAACAACGCATCCCGCGCCTTTTTTGTCAATGCAAACGTTGCGACTGCTACCAATTTTGTTGTCAAAAACCTGATTATTACTAACGGCAAAACTACTGATCGAGGTGGCGCGATCGGCACAACCGACGAAGTAAACCTCACAGTAGAAAACGTTCAGTTCAACAACAACGTCGCCGATAAAGGCGGTGGCGCAATTTTCGGTAATTTCAACAATACCCTAACTGTTACCAACAGTAAATTCAACGGCAACGTAGCCACCTCCGCTAACGATGAACGTGGTGCAGGTGCGATCGGCTTTTTGAGTTTCAAAACTTTTACAGTCACCAACAGCGACTTCACCAACAACAAAGGAATTAACGGCGGGGCGATTAACAGCCTTCAAGGTAAGCTGACAATTGACAACTCCCGATTTATCGGCAACGATACCACCGCAGCCGTTTACGCAACAGGCCAAGATAATCCGTTTTTAAGGGGTTTTGGCGGCGCAGTTTACACAGACAGAGCCAGCAATCCGAGCGAAGCTTCCGGCACAATTAAGATTACCAATAGCGTATTTCAAGACAATAAAGGTCGAGGTGAAGGAGGCGCAGCTTATCTGTTCACCGGCAGCCAAGACAAGGTTATTTTGGAAAAGAGCACCTTCCAAAATAACGAAATTCTGGCGCTACCCAACGGTGGAAATCCTGGAAACGGTGGTGGGGTAACGATTTTGAGCGACAGCACCAACCAGGGATTGACCATTACCAACACCACCTTTGCGGGCAACAAAGCCGGCAATCAAGGTGGCGGGCTGTGGATGCGAAATGCCCCTACTACGATTACTAACAGTACGTTTTCTGGCAACTCCACGGCGTTTGCTGCTGGTGATTTCAACAAACTCGGCGGTGCAATGACTCTTGGTGCACCCACAACCATTCTCAACACGACGATCGCCGATAATTCAGCAGGCTGGGTTGGTGGAGGTATCTTCGCCGATGCCAATAATGTCACCCTCAAAAACACGATTCTTTCCAACAATACAGCGGCTAACGGAGGAAACCCTTGGGGCATTCAGCAACACGTCACCGCCCAATATAGCGATCAAGGAGGGAATTTTCAGTGGCCGGTGATTGACACCGATACCAAGGTGACGACAAGTGTGACGATCGCAGACCCCTTACTTGGCCCTTTGCAAAACCTCAACGGCGCTTTAGTCAGGCCGCTGCTGACAGGAAGCCCGGCAATTGATAAAGGGATTGCCACCGGCGCACCCGCTACAGATCAGCGCGGCGTGACTCGCCCTCAAGATGGCGACAGCATTCCAGGCGCGATCGTGGACAGCGGCTCTTTTGAATTGGGAGGTAGTGTCGTCCCAGTGCCAACTCCGACTCCGGCGCCAACTCCGACGCCCGAACCCACTCCTACTCCCACACCGACTCCGGCGCCGACTCCGACGCCCGAACCGACTCCTACTCCCACACCGACTCCGGCGCCAACTCCGACGCCCGAACCCACTCCTACTCCCACACCGACTCCGGCGCCAATTCCGACGCCCGAACCCACTCCTACTCCCACACCGACTCCGGCGCCGACTCCGACGCCCGAACCCACTCCTACTCCCACACCGACTCCGGCGCCAACTCCGACGCCCGAACCCACTCCTACTCCCACACCGACTCCGGCGCCAATTCCAACTGAGACTCCCACACCAACTCCGCCGACGCCGACTCCTACCCCCACACCGACTCCGGCGCCAACTCCAACTGAGACTCCCACACCAACTCCGCCGACGCCGACTCCTACTCCCACACCGACTCCGGCGCCAACTCCGACGCCCGAACCCACTCCTACTCCCACACCCGAACCCACTCCGACACCTACACCCGAACCCACTCCTACTCCCACACCTGCGCCGACTCCGCCGACGCCGACTCCTACTCCCGCACCGACTCCCACTCCGGCCGTAGATGATTGCCTACTCGATAGCCTCAACGCCCCGCAACTAGATCCTGCCACCATCACCCCCAACCCCGTCCAACAAACTGTCAACGGCGGCGAAGGTAACGATTTCATCATGGGCGGTGGCATCAACGAGTCAATTAACGGACAAGCCGGCAACGATACTCTCTACGGCATGGGTGACAATGACAACATTGACGGTGGCGCAGATAACGACTCAATCTTCGGCAATGGAGGCAGCGATTTCATCGCTGGCGGCGCTGGCAACGATACCATCTACGCTGGCAAAGATCCTGACACTGTGGTAGATGCCGAGGGCGACGACTTGTTGAGGGGAGATCTCGGCAATGATACAGTTGCCGGCGGCGTTGGTAACGACAGCATTTTCGGCGGTAAAGATGACGATATCTTGCTGGGTGAAGATGGCGATGACTACATTTTAGGCAACTTAGGAAATGACACAATTAATGCCGGAAACGGCAACGATATTGCCTTTGGCAATGAAGGTGCAGACCTGATTTTTGGCGAGGGGGGAAATGACACCCTCTACGGCGGCAAAGAAAACGACAGTCTCGATGGCGGTGAGGGCAACGACTTGCTCTTCGGTGGCAATGACAACGATGTGCTCTGTGGCGACATCGGTAACGATACCCTCTACAGCGGCAAAGGTAATGATATTCTCAGCGGCGGTGCTGGGGACGATTTCCTTTCCGGAGATGTTGGGGACGATACTTTGACTGGTGGTTCGGGAAATGATGTGTTTTTCCTAAATCAAAGTTTGGGTAGCGACATCATTAATGATTTCCGCAAGGGAGAGGATTTAATTGGGTTGAATCCTGGTTTGAGTTTTAATCAACTCAGTATTACTTCCAGCAACAATCAAACTTTGATTACTGTGACGGACACCAATCAATTGTTGGCTAAGCTTAACGGTATTACCCCCGGTATTCTCACCGCTACCGATTTCACTCAGGTAACAATCTAACTACCTCGGGTAGAGTGCGCTATAAGCAGCAAGCCCGCTTAGAAGTGGTGAAGAAAGCTCTCAAACTCCTGAAATTTGGTGGAAAACGTTAGCGCAGCCCCCGTAGGGGCGGGCTGCGCTAACGAAGAGGAGCGCTCGATCTGATTCTTTTTAACAGCGATCGGTAATAAATCTTGTTTATTGCCGATCGCCCACACGTAGAATGATGCACATCCGTCTCTTGCACTCCTGAGCTGGCTAGCCATAAGCAGCGCCCGAATAAAACAAGCTTTCTCAACAACTAAATTTCAGATTTTTTGGAACTTTTTGCCAGGTATAAAAAAAGTTAAATTAATCAAATTTTTAGGCAATTTTCCTGGTTTCCGCGAAGGTGAATGTATCAGGTACTAGCTAGAGAAATTGTCAGAAATTTGGAACCCATAAAATTTTTTTGGGATTTTCCCTAACCAAGGCTTTCAAATGCTTTGATGCACTACTTATCTGGCTAAGAATGTGCAGGGCAAATCTACATAGAGAGGTTCCCCGTGCCGGACTATTTACATTACATTCTCTGCAGTTAATTGCTCAAAAAATCGCAATTTTCACACAGCTTAAGCTGATTAGGGAGACAAGTCTCGGATTTCACTTAGGGATAAAATTAAACTTTTCCCCTAAATTTTAATCTCTCCGACGGATCACCGAGGTTTTAATTCTGCCTACTGCCTTCTGCATCTTTAGCCTTCTGCTTTCAAGGTGAATCTACCAGCAAATAGTAAACATTCTCATGGGTATGCGAAATGAGTTCAACTTTTGCCACCAACATGGATTCACAATCTGTTCTCCGCAATGCTGGTTCTAAATCTCTTCTCTTCATTGATTCCGGCTTAGATGACTATCAAACTCTTGCGGGTGGCGTGCTTCCCGGTACAGAGATAATCATTTTAGATAAAAATGGTAACGGAGTCGAGCAAATTACTGCGAAACTGCAAACAATTTCTGCTGCGGGGGAAACTGTAGACCAAGTTCACGTTTTTTCTCACGGCAATTCTGGCAGCTTGCAGCTAGGTTCTGCAACGCTGAATTCGGATAATTTGTCACAATATGAAAGCCAGTTGCAAGAGTGGCGAAATGCGCTGAGTGACAAAGCAGATATTGTGCTTTACGGTTGTGATGTTGCGGCGGGTTCGGGAAGCGATTTTGTCGATCGCCTGGGCGAGTTAACCGGGGCTGATATTGCGGCATCTAGCGATCGCACTGGCCGCGGAGGTAACTGGAATTTGGAGTTTGCCAAGGGTGATATTGAAGCACCGCTAGCCTTGACTCCAGACGCAATGGCGGATTATCAAGGGGCTTTAGCCACCATTACCGTTACTAACAGTAATGATAGCGGGCCGGGTTCATTGAGAGATGCGATCGCCACGGCTGTGGCCGGCGATACCATTCAATTTGCCTCCACTCTTGCCAGCCAAACAATTACTCTCACTTCCGGTCAACTGGTCATCAACAAAAACTTGACAATTGATGCCGTTGGTGCAGCCAATTTAACCATCAGTGGCAACAATACTTCGCGGGTAATCCGCACAGAAGGTGCAACAAATGTTACTCTAAAAAACCTGATTATTGCCAACGGCAAAGTTTCTGGAACCGATCCGAATAATGAGGCAACTAGCGCCGGTGGTGGCATTCAAACGGGAGGTAACAGCACTTTAACTTTAGAAAATTGCCAAGTCAATAATAATGTTGCGGGTTTTGCTGGCGGCATTTACACGGGTTTTCGCAGCACGACCAATGTAATTAACAGCAAGTTTAGCGACAATGACGGTTCTTTAGCTAACAATACCGAACGGGGGGGCGGCGCGATAGCCACTAAAAGCGGCGGTGTTCTGACTATCCAAGATAGCGAATTTACCAACAACAAAGGCAGCTACGGCGGGGCTGTTAATAACCTGTTGGGTACTATGACGATCGAAAACTCTAAATTCACAGGCAACCGCACAGATAAAGGCCCTGGCGGGGCAGTTTACGTCGATGGGGCTAATGCTTCGGGCCCCAATGCAACCCCCGGCCCTGTTGCCGGAAATATTGGTATCCGCAACAGCGTTTTTGATGGCAATATCGGGACAGGAGAAGGAGGCGCAGCCTTTTTGTTTGGTTATTTGCAAGATAAAGTGGTCTTGGAAAATAGCACTTTTATTAACAACAAAGCTGTCAAAAATGCAGCGGGGTCGGGAGGCTCCGGCGGTGGCGTCCGCCACGGCAATGTCGATTTGACAGTGACAAACTCCACCTTTGCCAACAACACAGCCGATGATAACGGCGGCGGCTTGTGGTTGGGTGAAAATGGAAACATCAGCGTAGTTAACAGTACATTTTCCGGCAACAGCGCTGCTAAGCAGGGTGGAGGAATGGTTGTTGGCAACAGAGATTCTTTTTCGACTAATATCGTCAATTCGACTTTTGCTAAAAATATCGCTGGGGAATATTCGGGAGGTATTGCTACTTTTAACGATCGTGTGAAATCGCCAATTACTGTCAAGAATTCGATTTTTGATAGGAATACGGCAAGTAATCCTTTTAAAAATAGGCAGCACACTGGACGGGAGCTCATCGATGGGGGAAACAATCTTCAATTTCCCGCTAAACTGACCGTGGGAGATCCTAATGATAGTAATGTTACGGCAAGTATTACGATCGCAGACCCCTTACTTGGCCCTTTGGAAAATATTAACGGCGCTTTCGTGCTGCCGCTGCTAACAGGAAGTCCGGCAATTGATACCGGTACTGGTGCGGGCGCGCCGGCTGCGGATCAGCGCGGTGTGAGTCGCCCTCAAGATGGTGATAATAACGGAAGTGCGATCGTGGATATTGGCGCTTACGAATTTAACGCTACAGTCACGCCAACTGAGACTCCGACGCCGACTCCAACTGAGACTCCAACGCCGACTCCAACGCCGACTCCAACGCCGACTCCCACGGAGACTCCCACGGAGACTCCGACGCCGACTCCTACTCCTACTCCAACTCCAACTGAGACTCCAACTCCAACTGAGACTCCAACTCCAACACCGACTCCCACACCAACACCGACTCCCACACCAACACCGACTCCCACACCAACGCCGACACCGACACCCGCGCCGACTCCCACTCCGGCCGTAGATGATTGCCTACTCGATAGCCTCAACGCCCCGCAACTAGATCCTGCCACCATCACCCCCAACCCCGTCCAACAAACTATTAACGGTGGCGAAGGTACCGATTTCATCATGGGTGGCGGCATCAACGACTCGATTAATGGACTTACCGGCAACGATACTCTCTACGGTATGGGCGGCAATGACAACATTGACGGCGGGGCAGATAACGATTCAATCTTTGGCAATGAAGGCACCGATTTCATCTCTGGCGGCGCTGGCAACGATACCATCTACGCTGGCAAAGATCCTGACACTGTGGTAGATGCCGAGGGCGACGACTTGTTGAGGGGAGATCTCGGCAATGATACAGTTGCCGGCGGCGTTGGTAACGACAGCATTTTCGGCGGTAAAGATGACGATATCTTGCTGGGTGAAGATGGCGATGACTACATTTTAGGCAACTTAGGAAATGACACAATTAATGCCGGAAACGGCAACGATATTGCCTTTGGCAATGAAGGTGCAGACCTGATTTTTGGCGAGGGGGGAAATGACACCCTCTACGGCGGCAAAGAAAACGACAGTCTCGATGGCGGTGAGGGCAACGACTTGCTCTTCGGTGGCAATGACAACGATGTGCTCTGTGGCGACATCGGTAACGATACCCTCTACAGCGGCAAAGGTAATGATATTCTCAGCGGCGGTGCTGGGGACGATTTCCTTTCCGGAGATGTTGGGGACGATACTTTGACTGGTGGTTCGGGAAATGATGTGTTTTCCCTAAATCAAAGTTTGGGTAGCGACATCATTAATGATTTCCGCAATGGAGAGGATTTAATTGGCTTGAATTCGGGTTTGAGTTTTAATCAACTCAGTATTACTTCCAGCAACAATCAAACTTTGATTACTGTGACGGACACCAATCAATTGTTGGCGAAGCTTAACGGTATTACCCCCGGTATTCTCACTGCTACCGATTTCATTACTCTGTAGTTATTATACCAAATCCAGGTTAGCTACTCCCTTTATCATTCTGCGTATCATTCGGTGGTTGAAACCGCTACTAAACACACGAAGTGCGCCTCCGCAGACTGACAGATAAAGGGAGTAATTAAGCCGGATTTAGTATTATAGCATATTTCAATAAAAAGTAGCCCAGCAGGATAAATATCCTCTAATCTTATGATGCTCTAGCCCACACATATTAATCTATTATTCCTAATAAAGCGGACTGGATATTATTCCGTTTTAATACGATCGCACAAATGTCTATCCTCCTCCTTCACATCGGTATTTGTTCGCAGATAATCTCGGACGCGATCGCACGCATAAGCCAGTTCATCGAGTTTGAGAATGCGCTCCACATCCCACAGAATGATTGTGCGATCGTCCCCAACCGACGCAATTTGTTTACCATCGGGACTAAACGCCACCCCCCAAACATTCCCCTCATGTCCCGTTAGCATCGTTATTTCTGTATCGAGCTGCCAAAGCTTGACCGTTTGGTCGTTGCTACCTGTAGCGATGAGTTGACCGTCTGGACTGGCATCAAGTGCTAAAACCCCACTGGGATGACCCGACAGGCGATTGAATTCTGCTGTTCCGTAGATGGCTTGTTGCAGCACTTGTTGAACTTGAGATTGCAATTGAAGGCTGGAACTAGGGAAACTGTCGAGCCTACGTCTGGCTTTGATGGCAGTTACGAGAGCGTCTAATCGCTGTTGGCAGGCGAATTGTCCTGCGGAGGAGGAGGTGAGGGCTTGACTTTCGCTGGTAACGGCTTGACGATATTGCCAGAGGGCGAGGATGCCAAATGCGATCGCAACTATCAGTGATCCACTCAGCGCCCCAAGAAATCTTCGCTGCCGCTTCGCTGTCTCTTGCTCTAAAACTAACCGCTTGCGTTCTTCTGTGAGTCTGGCTTCAACTTCTGTGAGCCTCGCTGCTTCCAGCGCTTGCTGCACTTCCAGCCTGTCTAATTCTTGAGAAGCGGCTAAAAAGTGATAATCCAAATCGCTCAAACTTTTTCCCTGGGCCCAGTAGGAAGCGTCTTTTAACGATTGTCCGCGCAACAATCGCGATTCATCGGTTTGTTTTGAAGCGATCCAAGCGTTGAAAGCTTGGGAATAAGGACGCAGTTGCTCTAACTGTTTTTCTACCCATTGTAGGTGAAAAACTGCTTGATTAATCGGGTTAGTTACCTTTAAAAAACCTTGTTGTTTTACTACCAAACCTGATAACAGCAGTTCGATCTGCTCTCGACTATCATCCGCTTCACTTTCACCACATTGTAAGAGGTTTTGATAGATGCCTAAGCTACGGGCAGTGAGTTGTTCGTTGCCAATTATGCGATCGCGAATTGTCTTTAAATGCTCTGGCTCATCTTGCGATTCCCATTTATTGATGATGTTTTCTCTCAACAACGATTCCACAAAAACTCCCTCGGTTCCCGGTGGTATTTTTAAATCACCCCTGTGGGATTACCCGCTATTTTTACTACTAATTCACATATTTTTTGCGTTAAAAATGGCTGTCCTGAAGTCCAAACTAAGATTTCTTTGAGAACTGCCTGCGGATTGGCTATGACATTTTCTAACCCTTTCGCTAATGGTTGCGCTTCTTCTAAGCTAAATCCTGACAAATCGATCGCCACTTCAATATTAAAAGGTGTCCGATTTTTATCGGCGATTAAATCACTGGGTGTAGCTACTCCGAAAATTGCGAAGGTAATGCGGGTATATTCTGGATTGATAGCTCGTTGATTGTAGCAGAAACGAATCAAGGCAAAATCATCTACCGGAAAATTTAAACTGAGAATACTATCAATCTCATCGACCAATATAAAAATTCGCTCTTCCGCAAATCGGGTCAATAAAATCTCTTCAATAAACTGACTCAATCTTTGCAGGAGAGAAACTTCTTCTTGTTCTTTCCACCAAGTTTTTAAATTAATTATTCCTAATAAATTAAAGCTGCGCCACAAATCCCAACGATTCCTTTGTACCACTGTAAAGGAGTAATGTTTTCGCTGCCGATGCGGGTCATGTCAATGGTACTGCATTGAAATCCTTCTGCTTGCAGTCGGTGCAGGGTGCGAACGATAAGGGAAGATTTGCCCATTTGTCGGGAGTTGAGAATGTAGCAAAATTCGCCATTTTTTAAGGCTTCATAAAGTTCGATATCTGCTTGTCGTTCCACATAGGTAGGTGCATCACTAGCAAGACTGCCTCCAATTTGGTATGTAACCTTGGTCATGCCGTTTATGGGTTAATTTAAATGTAAGTATCTAGTGAGTTTCTTGAGAGGTGAGGATGTGGTGCGATCGCTTCATTCTAATATAACTTACGCAAATAAACTCTCAAACCTCGAGCTAAATAAAGTTGTGCGAAGCAAAATATAGGCGATACAACTCACAGCTCAGCGTACAGCGGTTATTATCGATATGAATTAGCCCCATACTAACTAACTTAGAAGCTACTATCGGATCTAATTCCACTCCGTCTTCCGATTATACCACTTGTTTAAGTGCAACCGCAAGTTCGGGATACTCTTGCAATGTCACTCAAAAACTCCGCAAATAATATTTATAAATTACTGCTATTGTGGGAGCTTTTTGTAGTAGCTGATCTAGCGTTAAACTATTTTGACAGAGGTGGTAAAGAGCTAGCCACACCAGATAAGGATGTCCCCCCACCATTGCCATGAGTCGATCGGCATCGGGGCTATCTGTCCAATCCAGTCCGTGACACTGCGCTAAAGCAAGTATCTGCTCTTCTGTAAAATAGGGCAATTGCAGCGGTAAACCGACATTAAAAGGCGATTCAGTGAGCTTTAAAGGAATATAAATTTCTGTGGAGTGAAGAACGATTAACCGCAGTTTGCCTAGAGTTTCAATCCGCTTTGCTTCTTCAGGCCAGCTTCGCAGGAGCGGCAAAAATTCTCTGGCAATTTTTGGAGACTCAAAAATCCTATTGACTTCATTTAAAGCTAAGACAAGAGGAGTATTTATTGTGTCTAAAATATATTGTTGTAAATAGATAGCACAGCTTACTTTGCTACCCATGCCTTCATCCCAATAATCATCTAACAGAGGTGGCAATTCTAGGTGACGGCTGATGTTGGCACAAAACTATCGTAAAAATTTATCTAGGTTGTCTAAAACAGCTTCCTCGGCTTGCTGAAAATCTAAACTTACAGTTCGATAGCCAAGAGAAGTCGCGCGAGCTACAATCCTTCGCAGGAGCGAACTTTTACCCATCTTCCTGGGAGCTTTAATCCGCAGCACACTTCCGGCTTTACTAATCTCTCGATAGGTGAGTTCTTCAATTAGCGGCTGATGGATATAAAATGGGGAACCGAGGGGTACTGGAGGCCCGGGAAATTCTAAAGGTGTTGCTAGGCATTGGCTGCGGGTGAATTCTTCAATTAATTCTCGTTCGTCTGCGCTCAGGGAACGCGATTCTACTGAGGAGCGAAAATTAGATTTGCTAATAGGTGTCTGCAAGATGTTAGAGAGGGATTGCCACAAGGACGAGGCGATGTTTCTCAGGTAATTCTCTCCGTAATTAGAGGTAGAGGCGATGCTTGTATAAGTCTTTCCTTCCCAAACTTGGCGGAGTATGATTGCTTGTACGGGATATAAATCTTTTTGCAATCGGACACGAGTTAGCTGTAGTAACTCATCTATCGTCATAATTTGCAATTATCCCGTGAGTGTATCGTTGATATTATCACTTATAATTGGCTGTAAAGCCGATCGCCTCTTTGATTGGGACGCGAGCCTATAGCGACATTTCTCTCATGGGGTAACAGGTCAAATGCGTTAAATCTCACCGAAGCGCACCAATATCAATAAAGGATTCAGTGGTCACTGAGCGCCCTAACCCTTCAAGAGGTGCTGGCGGGGTTCCCTTTCAGGTAGCAAGCAGTGTTCAGTTTTTCTCGCTGGTTGGCTAAAATGTCATGCAGGTGTCACAGTTGGCCGTGAAGTCACAATTAAAGATGTGACAGTTGG
Source organism: Microcoleus vaginatus PCC 9802 (assembly GCA_022701275.1). Taxonomy (NCBI): domain Bacteria; kingdom Bacillati; phylum Cyanobacteriota; class Cyanophyceae; order Oscillatoriales; family Microcoleaceae; genus Microcoleus; species Microcoleus vaginatus. The sequence continues at coordinate 1,397,487 of CP031740.1, read as the reverse complement.
CTTTGCTAAAGCTTAGTAGATTGATGTTAACTTAATTAAATGTAGTTTCGTCTCGCTGCATATACTCATCACAAGTGTTAAGTCCAAAAGCATAATTCTTCTTTTTGTGCTAGCACATTTTTTTATTCTCCTGTAACCCTCTCTTAAAAAAAATTAGCCAATAACCGAGTTGATTTAATGCAAATGGTTCATACAATGTTCCCTAATTATTTTATTCCTCACGGTCATTGCTACTTGTGGAAGCCGGGATTAGTGGGGCTACACGTTTTGTCCGATGGTTTGATTGCCGTCGCTTATTTTTTGATACCCCTGACCCTCATTTATATTGTCAAAAAACGGAAAGATGTGCCTTTTGACTGGGTTTTCATGCTGTTTGGCTCTTTTATTATCTGCTGCGGTATTACCCATATTATGGAAATATGGACGCTGTGGCATCCTAATTATTGGTTCTCTGGTTTTCTTAAAGGGATTACAGCGCTGATTTCGCTATCTACAGCAGCAGTGCTGGTGGAACTAATCCCAAAAATCTTGGCTATCCCCAGTCCCGCTCAATTAGCGGTGGCAAATTTAGCTTTACAAAATGAGATTGGCGATCGCAAACAAGCTCAAGAAGCACTCTCGAAATTAATGCTAGAATTGGAAAAACGGGTGATTGAGAGGACGATCGCTTTAGAATCAACCAATGAACTTTTGCAACAGGAAAATCGCGATCGCTCTTTGGCTGAAAATTCATTGCGGCACTCGGAAGCGAAACTACGGGAACGAACTCAGCAGCTAGAGGAAACTCTGCAACAGCTCAAAAACGCCCAAGCTCAACTCGTGCAAACTGAAAAAATGTCTTCTTTGGGGCAAATGGTAGCTGGGGTTGCTCACGAAATCAATAACCCTGTTAACTTCATTTATGGCAATCTGATTCCGGCTGAGGAATACATTAAAGATATTTTGGCATTGATTAAGGCTTATCAAGTTTATTACCCCACTCCGGCGCCGGAAATTGCAGACAAGATTCACACTATCGAACTCGATTTTATTTTAAAAGACCTGCAAAAACTTTTTGCTTCGATTAAAATTGGAGCAGAACGGATTAAGGACATTGTTAAATCTTTACGCACTTTCTCCCGTTTAGACGAAGCTGATATGAAGAAAGTAAATATCCATGAAGGGATCGACAGCACTTTAATGATTTTGCAGCACCGCTTGAAAGAAGAACCAAAACGTCCGCCGATTCAAGTGATTAAGGAGTATGGAGATTTGCCCGAATTAGAATGCTACGCTGGGCAGATTAACCAAGTATTTATGAATATTTGTTCTAATGCTATTGATGCTTTAGAACAGATTGTACATCAGGGATATTCGAGCAACGGCTATTGGGAAAATAATTTCTCCGACAACTTACAAAATACCTATTGCCCACTGCTAAAAATTCGCATCCGCACGGTTTTAGTTGATGGCAAGTGGGTGCAGATTCACATTGCTGATAATGGCCCTGGCATAGATTATGATGCGATCGCTAAAATTTACGATCCATTTTATACGACCAAACCTATCGGTGCTGGTACCGGGCTGGGTTTGGCAATTGCTTATCAGATTATTCAAGCCCATGAAGGTTATTTGCGCTGCATTTCCGAGGTTGGCAGAGGTACTGAGTTTATCATTGAAATTCCTTTGCGCTCGCAATTTGGCGATCGCCCCCTACTCCAGAAGCAAACTGTTATGAAAAAGCTGGATTGAGGCGTTAATAACTCATTCCGCATCCAGCTACAATTTTGCATCTATTTTACTTTTTTCCCTAGCTTAGGCATCGTTCACATCAAGATTATCTCCAAATAGCAAATATTATGTGGGAATCACTCAAAAATATCTTTTCCCCAACTCAGTATATGCCTCACGGTCATTGCTATCTGTGGCAAACACCTTTAGTTTGGCTGCACGTAACAGGGGACTTTTTAATGGCGATCGCCTACTATTCAATTGCGGCGATGCTAATTTATTTTATCTTCAAGCGGCGCGATGTTCCTTTTTTAGGAATATTTGCTTTATTTGGTGCATTTATTGTTCTCTGCGGCACGGGTCACTTGCTAGAAATTTGGACGTTGTGGCATTCCGCTTATTGGCTGTCGGGGATTGAAAAAGGAATTACTGCACTGGTTTCCTGCTACACAGCAGCCTCGATGGTAACAGTATTGCCACAGCTTTTATCTTTAAAAACCCCGCAAGACTTAGAGACAATAAATCGCAAGTTGCAGTGTGAAATCGCCGTACGTGAAGATGCAGAATTAGCTTTGCGCTGTGCTTATGATGACTTAGAAGTTAAAGTGGAAGAGCGCACCGCAGAGTTGAGACAAATCAACGGTTATTTAGAAGGGGAAATTAGAGAAAAAATAGCTGCTGAATCTGCTTTGCGCGAACGAGAAACTAGGTTAACAGAACAACAAAATGGATTGCTAGAATTAGCCAAAAATTCTAGTATCTACGAGGGAAATATCAGCGAGGCTTTGAGAGAGATTACACAAATGGCAACCCGTACTCTGAATGTTGAGCGGGCAAGTATTTGGTTTTATCAAGAAGATAAATCCGGAATGTGCTGTGCCGACCTCTACGAACTGACGCCCCATCAACACAGTAAGGATGCACAACTGAAAGTTGCTGACTATCCTAGCTATTTCCAAGCTTTGAATACAGAACAGCCGATCGCAGTGGTTGATGCCAAAACCGATCCGCGCACCCAAGAATTTAGCGAATCTTATTTGATTCCTTTAAACATCTCGTCGATGCTAGATGTTCCTATTAGCCATCAAGGACAAATTGCGGGTGTAATTTGTTTAGAACATCAGGGAACGCTGAGGAATTGGACGCTCGACGAACAAAGCTTCGCTAGCTATGTGGCACAGATTGCAGCTTTAGCAATGGAAGCTCGCGATCGCAAACAAGCTGAGTTAAACTTGCGCTCTGTCACCGAACGCTTGCAATATTTGCTGGCGACTACTCCGGCGGTGATTTTTAGCTGCAAATTAGGGGGAAATTATGACGTAACATTTGTCAGCGATAATATTGTTTCAATCATGGGTTATGAAGCGCGAGAATTTCTTGATGGTTCCCTTGATTGGCATAGCCTGATTCACCCAGAAGATAGAGAAATTGTTGCTACTTCATTCGCTAAACTCTTGGAAAAAGAATCGATTTCTTACGAATACCGCGAACGGCACAAAGACGGCAGTTATCGCTGGATTTACGACGAGATAAAGTTAGTCAAAAATGCTGCTGGCCTACCTGTGGAGTGCGTTGGTTATGGAGTAGATGTTACTGCTCGCAAACAGGCGGAAATAGCCTTGCAGCAACAAGTAAAAAGGGAGCGGCTAGTGAATTCCATTCAAGAGCGAATTCGCTCCTCTCTTAACCTAGAAGAAGTGCTGGCAATGGCTGTGGAAGAAGTCCGCCAGTTTTTGTCAACTGATAGAACAGTTATTTACCGCTTTAATCCAGATTGGAGTGGATTTATAGCCGTCGAGTCGATAGCCGTCGGTACGATGCCGATTTTGGGGATTGACATTAATGACCCTTGTTTTCGAGAACGCTACGTCTCTGTTTACGAGCAGGGACACGTCCGCGCGATCGACAATATTTATACGGCAGGTATTTCAGAGTGCCACCTTAATTTACTAAGGGAGTTGGAAATTAAAGCTAACCTAGTCGTTCCCCTTTTACAAGGTGAAAAACTATGGGGGCTACTCATTGCTCATCACTGCCGCAGTCAAAGGCATTGGAACTCTTCTGAGATAGAATCTCTCCAGCAAATTTCCGTGCAGCTAACAATTGCTATTCAGCAATCCACCCTTTTTGAACAAGCTAAAACAGAACTTGCGGAACGCAAATTAGCAGAAACAGCATTACAAAAAGCTGTCGTAGCTGCTGATACAGCTAACCGCGCCAAGAGCGAATTCCTTTCTTCTATGAGCCACGAACTGCGGACTCCCCTGAATGCCATTCTCGGATTTAGTCAGGTGATGGTGCGCGATTCATCTCTCAACAATCAACACCTACAGCACCTAGAAATTATTAATCGCGCCGGTGAACACTTGCTTGCCCTGATTAATGACATTTTGGAAATGTCCAAAATTGAAGCCGGCCGAAGTCAGCTTAATGAAAGCAGTTTTAATTTAATGCGCTTGCTAAAAACCTTAGAAGAAATGTTTCGATTAAAAGCTAAATCTAAGAAATTGCAGCTAAATCTTGAAGTGGGTGACGGTGTACCGGACTTTGTTAGTGGAGATGAAGGTAAGTTGCGGCAAATTTTGATTAATCTTGTAGGAAATGCGATCAAGTTTACAGAGATGGGTAGCGTTACTTTGCGAGTGAAAAAGAAGGTAGAAAAAAGTTTGGGGGCTGAAACCGCAGAGTTTTCGGACACACAAACAAAACTTGTCGGCGCGGGTTGTGAACATTCCGAAAGCTTAGCCGTTGAAACCGCAGCTATACAAAGAAAACCCGGATGGTGCACTGGTTTTAATCAGTCCGAAAGCTTGGCACACTGTGATTGTGTAGACGCGCATGACCTTCACCCGGAAGTGTTACGCCTTCAGTTTGAAATTGAAGATACGGGCCTTGGCATTGCCGCAGAAGAAATGAATAAGTTATTTGAACCCTTTGAGCAAACAAAAACAGGTCAAAAATCTCAACAGGGGACTGGATTAGGTTTACCAATTAGCCGCAAATTTGTACAAATGATGGGAGGAGATATTACTGTCAGCAGTACACCAGAGTTGGGAAGTAAGTTTGCATTTGATATTCAAATCAGTCTTGCCGCTCCAAGCGAGATTAAAATCCTTAAACCGCAGAAAAAAGTAATTAGTTTAGCGCCGAATCAACCAGAATACCGGATTTTGGTTGTTGACGATCGCGCCGATAACTGCCTAGTCATAGACAGATTATTGTCACCACTAGGCATCCTCGTGCGAGAAGCTAGAGATGGTCAAGAAGCGATTGCTGTATGGGAGGATTGGCAACCGCACCTGATCTGGATGGATATGCAGATGCCTGTCATGGATGGCTATGAAGCCACCAGAAAAATTAAAGCTCATCCTCTCGGAAAACAAACTGTAATAGTTGCTCTTACTGCTAGCGCTTTTGAAGAGGAACGACAAACTATTTTAGGAGCAGGCTGCGATGATTTCATGCGTAAACCCTTCGAGGCAAAGATATTATTTGCGAAGATGGAAGAACTTTTAGGAGTGCGCTACCTTTACGAGGAATCTGTGGAGGCACCACTAGAAAATGAAAGCGAAATTAGCGGCGTGACTAGCAATCAATCTGTTGAGTTACAACTCGGTCAAATGCCTCCTGAGTGGGTGGAGAAGATATCTCATGCTGCTCATGAATGTTGCGACGATAAAATTCTTAAGTTGATTGAGGAATTGCCTAGAGAATTTGCTGTAGCCGCACAAGTTTTAACTACTTTAGTGGACGATTTCCTGTTTGACGATATTATAGAGCTAGCGCAATCAGCACTTATGATGATTAGAGTACCAGTTTCCAACTAATCTCTACTTAGGGGCATCTCCTATTTAAAAAAGACTTAACTTTTGCCCCCCCCAACCTCTCCCTGCCCTCTCTTTGTAGGAGAGAAAATCAAAATTTATACTGTTTCGTTTGGAGGGAGAGCGAATTATTAAGTGTTAATATCTTTGAGCTTAAAAAACTACCGTGAGCCCTCGCATGGACAGCAATCAATATCCTACCATTCAAGCCAACATTTTAGTAGTTGATGATAAGCCCGATAACGTCCGGCTTTTATCTACAATCTTGACCGAACAAGGGTATCAGGTTCGTAAAGTGCTGAACGGGCAAAGGGCGATCGCGACAGTGCTGGAGTTTCCGCCGACTCTAATTTTGCTGGACGTGATGATGCCAGACATGAATGGATATGAGGTATGTGAAAAGTTGAAAGCTTCACCAAAAACCAGTTCCATTCCCGTGATTTTCTTAAGCGCCTTAGATGACGTTTTAGATAAGGTGAAAGCCTTTGATGTGGGAGGAGTTGACTATATTACTAAACCTTTTCACGCTAAAGAAGTATTGGCACGAGTGGCAAATCAGTTAACCATTCAAAGTCAACAACAGTTACTTCAAGAGCAAACGAAGCAATTCAAAGAACTTGTCGAACGTTTGCAAAACGAAATTAAAGACCGACAAGGGGTGGAGGTAGCTTTACGGCTTGCTCAAACCAAGTCCGATCATTTATTGCTGAATATTTTACCAGCAGCGATTGTTGAAAATTTGAAAAAGGGCGAGGGTTCTCCTGCTCAGAGGTTTGATTCAGCAACAGTTCTTTTTGCCGATATTGTCGATTTTACATCTATTGCTGCTAGAATGTTACCTCTAGAATTGGTAAATGTACTGAACGAGATTTTTTCCAGGTTTGACCAACTAACTGAAAAACACGGTTTGGAAAAAATTAAAACAATTGGAGATGCTTATATGGTAGCGGGGGGGTTGCCTGTGCCGAGGGCAGATCATGTAGAAGCGATCGCCAATATGGCTTTGGATATGCAGGAAGCGATCGCTGATTTTCAAACTGACAGAGGCGAACCATTTCAAATTCGGATTGGCATTCATACAGGACCCGTAGTTGCTGGCGTAATTGGCACTAAAAAATTTATCTATGACTTGTGGGGAGATACTGTTAATGTTGCTTCTCGGATGGAATGTCAAGGATTACCGGGATATATTCAAGTTACTACGGCTATTTACGAACTGTTAAAAGAGCGGTATTTATTTGAGGAAAGAGGTGCGATCACGATTAAAGGAAAAGGAGAGATGAGCGCCTATTGGCTAAAAGGTAAAAAAGATAATTCAGCGGTCTAAACCGATGCTTGTAAAACTAATTCCACTCCTAGTGAACTAATCTAGTACCCAAATATTCCACTTCTTTAAGAATTGGGGGATCTAACCTAGGAGCTACGGATGAAGGTCGAGCTAATCGTTAAAAAATGAAAATAATTTGCAGTTTCCAAGTTGTATTTTCCCGGACGATTTCAATGCGATCGATAAATTCTCGAAAGTAAAACCTGCGTTCTGATTCTGATAAATCGAGCCAAAATTGGGGAAGGGAAACTGTTTGGGCAGTTTCTCGCAAATTTACTGGGGGTAGTTGCGCTAATTTGCTTTGCAGTTCGGCAATTTCGGTGCGGATTTTGTAGGCTCTAAACTCTGCCGTTTCCGTGTCTAAAATGCCGCTGTCAATTAGGGCGGGAAGTTGCTCTAGGATTTCTTGTTTTGATGCGATCGCCCTGACAATTCCTGCTTTAATTCCATTCATATTCGGCATTTGCAAGCCAGCAACAGCATCGGGTAAATCCCGACAAATACCGGCGATGGTTAATTGCAATACTTCATCGTAGGAAAGGCCGCTACATTTAGGCTGTTTTGGACAGGTAATCGGTCGCAAATAAAGGTATTCTTTTTCTTTGCGGTAGGAGGTGACTTTGGCAACTGTCATGGGCGATTTGCATTCTGCACAAATTGCTAAACCTGCGAGGGAACGTGGGGCGCTAGCGCTGCGAGGAGAAAGGCAGCGGTTGCGGCGCAGCAATCTGTCTATTTGGGCGGCTTCTTCTCGGGAAATAATCGGGACGTGGGTGTTAGAAATTACTTTGCCGTTTTGATATTCCAAATCGCCTCGGTAAGCGGGGTTTGTCAGCCAGCGGCGGCCGGTACTTACAGAAATTTTTTTGTTGTATTTCTTGGCTAAATACCGCACGGAACCTCGCAAGGAACCGTAAATTAAAAAGTGTTCAAAAAAGTCTTTGACGGTGGGGGCGGTGGTTTTATCGATCGTATAACAATCTTTGCCGCGCCGGTAGCCGTAAGGAGCCTTACCCGGTGGAATGCGGGATTTGATGCGGTTGCGCGCGTGTCCTTTGCGAATACTCCGGCTGTGTTGGCTGCGCTGGATTTCTGCGAGTATTTGCAGCAAGTTTTTGCGGTTTCGCGGTTCTGTTTCTGCTTGTACGATGATTTCGACGCCGAGGTTTTCGAGTTGGGCGAGGTGCGAACACACTTGCTGCAATGTGTCGCCTAGTTCTTCAAACCGCTGAATTAATAAGTATTTGACTGGTTCTCTTTGGCAGTCTTTGAGGAGTTGCTGAAGTTGTTGCCGCCCCCCTAAGTCTTGATAGGTGCGATCGACTTCTTGACCCCAAATTTCCGGTGCGGGTGCTGCTTCCAGTAGCGGTTCGGTGTAAGAATAAGCGATGATTTTCATCTGTTACTCACTGAGTTCGATGATGTTGCCGTCGGGATCTTGGGTAAATAATGCCGATCGACCTGACGCGCTCATTTGGAACGGGCAATTGTGAGCGATTAACTGCTGTTTGGCTGCCTCTAAGTTAGCAACAGAAAATGCTAGATGTCGGTTGCGTCCCCATTTGGCATGGTCCACGGCATCTGGGATAATTGTTGCACCTAAAATTAAGTGGAGCTGGAAGTCGCCGATTTGATACCAGATTCCGGGAAATTTTAAGTCTCGATCGATTTTTTGCAGTCTTAGTACGGTGCTGTAAAAGTGTTGGGATTTTTCCAGGTTGGAGATGAGTATGGCGCTGTGCAGGGATTGAGTAATTTGCATTTTTGTTTGGTATTTTTTTTTATTTTAACCGCTGATGCAGGCTGATGCTCGCAGATTGGTTAATGTTTGTTCAGTTGTGGATATGATAACATTGTCAGTTGCTCTTAATCTATCCAAAAAGGTAAATAGGTCATCGGAAAAAATCTGAATAGAAAATCGGAAATTGTAGGGGCGCGTTTAGTTAGAATCTATAGCAGCAGCGAGTTTACTACTGCAAAACCCGCCGTCTCCCCATGTTATATTTATTTGTACCTACTTACTTATAAATCATGAAAAGCAAACAAGTATTTTTGACGGGTAAAATGGGGGAATTGTGACTGTCGCTTCGCGTGGCGGCGGACAGCCGATTGGACAAGGGGTGGCTTACTTTGCTGCTAAAGCTGGAGTGGTGGCGCTCACAAAGGCGATCGCAGATGAAACAAAAGGTACTAATATCACTGCTAATACTGTCCTCCCTCGTGTGATTGATACTCCGACAAATCCATCGTTAATGGGTTCGGAAAAGGCTCACTAATGGGTGAAACCTGAATCTCTAGCTCAAGTAATTTACTTTTTTGGTTTGGAAGCTGCCAAAGATGTTCGCGGCGTCGTTATTCCGATTTAGGGCAGCATTTGAAAAGTTAATCAACCTACTGTAAACTGCCCGCTGGGAGTGTTTTTAACAATGGTTTCAGAAAAAAGTGCGATCGTCTCCAGATCGGGCAAATTCCGTCTCCGCAATGTCTTGGTAGTTCCCTTTGTACTCCAAATTTTGGCTGCTGTTGGCTGCGTTGGCTATCTCTCTTACAGAAACGGAGAGCAGATAGTCAACGATATTGTTAATCAGTTGCGGCAGGAAGTGAGTGCGAGAGTTTACGAACGTGTCCAAACCTATCTGGAAGATCCGCCACTCGTGAATCAGATCAATCAGGATGCTTTACGTCTGGGGGTGTTGAACTTTGACGATTTGGAGCAAGCTCGACCCTATTTTTGGAAACAAGTTCTGCAATTTAATTCGATCGGTTACGCGGGAATTGCCAACGAAAAAGGTCAGTATCTGCGTGTGGGTTGGGTAAATCGGCTGGTTGGGCTTGAACAACCTCAGCTTGCCCAGCAACTGAGTCCCGGGAGTGGCGACTTGATATTTTACAACCTGGACGCTGATGGAAACCCGACAAAAATTGACAAAACCACGCCCAATTATGACGTTCGCACGCGCCCTTTTTACAGAGTTGTTGTTGAGAAGAAACAGGCAGCTTGGAGTGAAGTTTATATTAATTTTGGCTACGGTACGCTGCAAATTAATGCGAGTATACCCTATTACGATGCCAAGGGCAAACTAATTGGCGTCCTGACTTGCCAGATGGGACTAGATCAAATTCGCCACTTCCTGCAAACCTTAAGGGTGGGTAATTCCGGTCAAGTATTTATCATTGAACCCCAGGGTGAATTAATAGCAACCTCGGTTAAAGAACAGCCTCTTTCGGTTGGAACAGGCAAAGATACAAAGCGGATAAAAGCACAGGAAAGCAGCAACCCGCTGATGCGTCAAAGTGTGGTTTATCTGCTCGATCGCTTTAAGCATTTGGAAGACATCAATCAAACTGTTCAACTTGACTTTAAGCTGAACGGTGAGCGGCAATTTATCCAAGTTTCTCCGCTAACTGACAAGTACGGCCTCAATTGGCTGAGTGTAGTAGTAGTTCCTGAAGTGGACTTTATGGCGCAAATTTATGCTAACACTCGCCAGACCATTTGGCTGTGTATTGTGGCTCTCATTGTCTCTGTCGGAGTGGGTATCTTCACCGCTAGCTGGATTACTCGCCCTTTGAATCAAATTGCTCAAGCTTCAGAATATCTAGCAGGTGGTGCTCTCAACCAGAACGTTGATTCCAGCCGGATTTTGGAAATTGAAACCTTAACAAATTCCTTTAACAGCATGGCGAGACAACTGCAAGAATCCTTTGAAACGCTAGAAGATAAAGTCAAAGAACGTACCTCTGAACTCGCCACAGCCACTAAACAAATTGCTGCTCTCAACCAGCGTCTGAAAGCGGAAAACCTCCGCATGAGCTCCGAGCTCGATATGCTCAAACACATGCAGCAGTTGATTCTGCCAAAACCTGCTGAACTTGCAGCCATTGAAGATTTAGATATTGCCGGATTTATGGAGCCAGCCTCGGAAGTAGGCGGTGATTACTACGACGTACTTTGTACTAACGGGGTTGTCACGATTTGCATTGGTGATGTCACCGGGCACGGATTAGAAAGCGGCATTTTGATGGTGATGACTCAAGCTGCTGTCCGCACTCTTCAGGAAATGCAAGAATCCAACCCGGTGCGTTTTTTGGATACCCTCAACCGCACTCTTTATAAAAATGTCCAGCGCATGAATTCCGACAAAAATATGACACTAGCTTTGCTCAACTATGCGGATCGCACAATTAGTATCAGCGGTCAACATGAGGAAACTCTTGTGGTTAGGAAAGGTGGTCAAATACAGCGGATAGACACCATAAATTTAGGATTTCCGCTCGGGTTAGATGAGGATATTTCCGATTGGATTAGCCATATTTTAGTAGAATTAGAACCTGGGGACGGGGTGGTGCTTTATACTGACGGCATCCCCGAAGCTAGAAACATACATAAAAAATTCTACGGTATCGAAAGACTCTGTGAAGTGGTTTCTCAAAACTGGCATTTGAGCGCCGAACAAATTAAGGAAGCTGCCATTGATGATTTGCGACAATTTATTGGAGAACAAAAGGTATTTGATGACATTACATTGCTTGTTCTCAAGAAAAAGGATTAAGTTTCGTTTGTTTTCCTTCTTGCTTTATTCACCCATCGCTGCTCTTCTAAAAAAAGATATTTAGTATCATCTGCTGTGTTTGAGATAAAAATATGAATAAATTTTTATAAAACGCTGGCTCTACCGCATTAGTAATTAAAGATCTATTCTACTCTATAAATTAATGACAAACAGCCTCTTTCGACTACTGTCAATCTTATTAACTATCGCAGTAATAACTCTGTTTCCCGGAGTTGCTAATGCAGGTCAGATTTCCGTTCACAATTCTACTAACCAGTCAATTACTTGTGATGCTTCTGGTGGTATTCGCAACACAGTTAAGCAAAATATGCAGAGGATATTGCTCTCCTCCGGCCAAACTCTTGCACTCAACCCACAGGATTGCTCGACGCAAACGTCGATCGCGTGGAGTGTACGGCATACAATGTTGACAATCTGAACGTCACCCCCAATAGTCCGGATCGCTATTTATGTTTCACCGATCAAGCCCAGCAGACTTTATCGGTATTGTTGTACCCCTATTTACCGACAACACCAGAAGCAAATTTTCAGCCGATGGTACAGCGGATTGTTAATGAGTTTCAACAAAAAAATCCCCAGGTTTTGCTCAATGCAGTAATGACTCAAGATTTAGAATATGACACCTATACCTACAGCAATTTACCGAATATTCTGGGTAAAAATGGATTGGATTTAGTTGAACTTGATACCTTAATGTTAGGTGATGCAGTGGATAACCATTTGATTCTTCCAGCTTCCCAAGCAATATCAACTTCCAAGTTTTGGCAAGTAGGTCTACAAGCATCAACTTACAACAATTAACTCTACGGTTTTCCTACTTGGCTGTGCTCATATTTTTTATTCGGGCGAGACCGGGATATTTTGCAAGTTAAATCAGTGCCGGGATTAATTAATTATTTATCTCACAAACCACCCGTCAAACCGCGATTAATTGCCAATTTTAACAGTGACTGGAATGCGATCGGCTTTTATTTGGATGGCTATACAGACTTGTTGGGGTTTGAGCAAGTGACAGAAGCTTTGGAAAAACCGCTCGTTCCGCAGGTAATGAACACTTTAGTAGAAATGTCTTCGGAATGTGCAGTCAATGGTACAAATAGCTGTGTCAACAACTACTATAATCAAGATCCCAACGCGGGATACCAGGACTTTTTAGCAGGGGTCAGCAGCTTTATTGGCTTTTCGGAAAAGTCTTTCTATATCCGCTTGTCCGATACCCAAAAGCTACCTCTTTTTGCAACACCAGCTCCCTATGGTCAGGAACTTAAACCATTGGTTTTTGCTGATACTTTAGCTGTGAATTCTTCTCGATGTAACAATCAAGATTGTCAGGCTAATGCTGTCAAGTTTATCGACTACATGAGCAGCGTTGATACCAAACTCTGGATTGCTTTTAGCGAAGATTTAGATAGCGGTACGCCACCCCGGCGATCGCTACCAGCCATCAAAGCTTTCTACGACCAGCCGCGAGTCGAGCAAGACGAACTATATCCGGAATTCGCAGCAGTAGTCAAGAACCAAAACGCAAATTTCCCTAACTCTATTTCCGACAATAAAAAAATAGCTATATACCAAGAAATTTGTCCGGAATTCAACCAACAGGACCCTGAATATCCCAAATGTGACTTTACCAGGCGATCGATCCTACAAAGCAAGCGCTTCAAAGGTTTTTAACACAATTGATGTGATTCGCGATCGGTTAGCTATCGATCATTGTTTTTTTGTCAAATCTTCCCTAAACCTTGCGGGCTGTAGTAAACTAATCACTAAGGATCGCAAACTTTTTTATATTCCTTAAACTAAAAGCTTACTAGGATTTAGCAACCTGAGCGGTGGTAAGTACGTTCTGAATCGCTGAAACCAGTGCCCCCAATTGCATCGCTCCATCGATTTTTGCCTTCTTCCTTTAAGATCTACTATAGTAACTATGACCCTGATATCAATTCCCGGCTACCGGGCGATCGAACAACTCTACTCAGGCTCTAGAACCTTGGTTTACCGAGGTTTTTCTGAATCAGACAATCAACCAGTCGTCATCAAACTGCTCAAATCAGAGTATCCCACTTTCAGCGAACTGGTGCAGTTTCGCAATCAGTACACCATTGCCAAAAATATTGAAAATTCCGGTATTGTCAAACACTTAAGTCTGGAAGTATACCGTAACGGTTTTGCCTTAGTGATGGAGGATTTTGGCGGAATTTCTCTAGCAGAATACATCACCAATGATGCTTGGAACCTCAAGGACACAATTACCACTAGCCTAGAAAATTTTTTACAAATAGCCATTAAAATCTGCTTTTGTTTAGAATCAATATATAACCACCAAGTTATTCACAAAGATATCAAACCCCAGAACATTATAATTAACCCTAAAACTCAAGAAGTTAAAATAATAGACTTTAGTATTTCCTCGCTTTTACCTCGAGAAAATCCACAAATTAAAAATCCCAACATCTTAGAAGGGACATTAGCTTATATGTCTCCCGAACAAACTGGAAGAATGAATCGTGGGATTGACTACCGCACCGATTTTTACTCACTAGGAGTAACTTTTTACGAACTGTTGACAGGACAATTGCCATTCCAATCTAACGATCCGATGGAATTGGTTCACTCTCACATTGCTCGCCAGCCAATTCACCCGATCGCCCTCAATCCTGTCATCCCCCAAGTATTGAATGACATAGTGCTCAAACTGATGGCGAAAACAGCCGAAGCACGCTATCAAACAGTTGGTGGCATCAAACACGATTTAGAAAAATGCTTAAAAGAATACTCAGATCATGGCACTATTCAACTGTTTGAATTAGGCAGCAGAGACATTTCCGAACGCTTTGTCATTCCAGAAAAACTTTACGGCAGAGAAAGCGAAGTTTTGGCCCTATTCGCAGCCTTCCAGCGGGTCGCTTGTCCCCAAGAAAATTTCGCAGCCGCCGATTTGGAGGTTTCCCCTAGTAGCAGCCGAGAGCCTCAGAAACTCCCCCCTAGAGCTACTACCGAAATCATGTTGGTAGCAGGCTTTTCCGGGATTGGCAAAACCGCTGTGGTGAACGAAGTTCACAAACCAATCGTCCAGCAGCGGGGATACTTTATCAAAGGGAAATTCGACCAATTCAGGCGTGATATTCCCTTCTCAGCTTGGGTACAAGCTTTGCAAAGTTTCCTGCAGCAATTACTGACAGAAAGTGTTACTCAAGTTCAGCAGTGGCAAGCCCAAATCTTATCGGCTTTAGGCGATAATGCTCAGGTAATTATTGATGTTATCCCAGAATTAGAACTGCTGATTGGCCAGCAACCTCCTGTCCAGGAATTAGAACCCAGTCCTGCACAAAATCGCTTCAATCTGTTATTTCAAAAGTTCATTCGTGTCTTTGCTACCAAAAATCACCCCTTAGTGATATTCTTAGATGATTTACAATGGGCAGATTCAGCATCTCTGAAACTAATGCAATTGTTGCTCGGCGAATCAGAAGGTCAACATTTGCTGCTAATTGGCGCTTATCGAGATAATGAAGTTTCCAGCGTTCATCCCTTAATGCTGACTTTATCAGAGATTCGCAATCTACCAAATCGCAGTATTGAGCGCCCAGCCCCTATAATTAATCAAATTACTCTCGCGCCACTTTCAAAAATTGACTTAAATCGTCTAGTTGCTGATGCTTTAAGTTGTCCGCAGTCTCGCTCGATTTCTTTAACAGAATTGATTTTTCAAAAAACTAAAGGCAATCCTTTTTTTAGCAATCAATTCCTCAAAAAGCTGCATGAAGATAAGTTAATCTATTTCGATTTTACCCCGTTGGATGGGGGACAAAGGGGTGGTTGGCAGTGCGATATTACTAAAATTAGAGAATTGGCAGTCAGCGATGATGTCGTGGAATTTATGGCGACTCAATTGCAAAAATTGCCGCTAACTACTCAAAACATTTTACAACTAGCTGCTTGTATTGGCAGTCAATTTGATTTAGAAACCTTAGCCGTTGTTTGTGAAAAATCTCAAATAGATACTGCGGCTGATTTATGGAAAGCATTGCAAGAAGGTCTAATTTTACCGCAAAGTGAAGTTTACAAATTTTTTGCAGATGATGGAGAGTCTACACCATTAGCTGTTGCCGATTGTCAATTGCCCAGTTACAAATTTTTGCACGATCGCGTTCAACAAGCTTCTTATTCTTTGATTCCCGATGAGGCAAAACAGTCAACTCACCTAAAAATTGGCAGATTGTTGTTGAGTAATACCCCAGAAGATGAAAAAGAAGATCGAATATTTGATATTGTCAACCACTTGAATATTGGAGTGGAATTAATTGTCGATCGCACCGAAAGAAATCAACTAGCTTCCTTGAACTTAATTGCGGGACGTAAAGCTAAAAATTCTACAGCTTATGCTGCTGCTGTGGATTATTTAACTATCGGCAGAAACCTGGTAGCAGATGATAGCTGGACAAATTTATACGACTTAACGATCGATCTCTATGTAGAAGCGGTTGAAGCCGAATATTTGAATACCAAGTTCGATTTGTCGCACCAACTGGCGGAAATAGTTCTATGTCGAGCGCACAATCTCCTCGATCAATTCAGAGTTTACGAAGCGAAAATTCAGTCTTATATTGCTCAAAATCAGATGAAATCGGCAGTAGATACGGGATTGCAAGCTTTGGGAATGCTGGGTGTTTCTTTGGAAACAAAACTTCCCGCTACAGTAGAGATATCTGCCTTAGCTAATTTGCCCGAAATTAATGATCCTTATAAAATTGCTGCTTTGAGGATTTTATGTGCGATCGCTTCTGCCGCTTATCTAGCTAGTCCAGAACTTTACCCAGCCGTTGTGTTTACAATGGCACATATTTGTAGCAAATATGGGAACTCTGCACCGGCTAGTTATGCCTATGCTTGTTGCAGTTTAATCTGTGAAGTAATCGGAGAAATTGAATTAGGCTATCAATACGGCCAACTATCTTTGCAGGTATTAGATAAATTCCCATCCCAAGAATTTCACTCGAAAGTTGTGATGGTGTACAATGCTTGCGTGAGACATTGGAAAGAACCGAGTCGATCGAGCATAGCGTCTTTGGTATCAGCAGTCCAAAGCGGTTTAGAAACTGGCGATATCGAGTATGCTTGCTATTCGGCTATGTATCTTTGCATCTACAGCTTTTTTAGCGGCGAAGAGTTAAGCTCTGTAGATACAAAATACGAACAGTATCTCGAGCTAATGCTGAATTCCAAACAAGAATATCAGACTTATTATACTAAAATCTGGCGACAACTTACATTAAACTTACAAGGATTAGCTGAGGACAATTGTCGGTTAGTGGGCGAGAGTTTTAATGAAGATGAAATGTTACCAGTTTTGCTGGCAGCAAATAATGTCTCTTCCATCTTTGGGGTTTATTTTGCTAAATTGGTGGTGAATTATTTGTTTGGCGATCGCGATCGGGCTGTGGAAAATGCCCACCTAGCAGAGCAATATGTCGCGGGTGTCGGCTCGTTGATGATGGTTCCCCAGTACAATTTTTACCATTCCCTCGCCCTGGTGGCACTGTATCCCCATGCTGATTCGATCGCTCAAGAACAATACTTGAACCAAGTTGCAGCCAAGCAGGAAAAAATGCAAACTTGGGCCTTCCATGCACCGATGAATTATCAGCACAAGTATGACTTAGTAGCCGCAGAAATAGCACGAGTATTGGGACACAGGCTCGAAGCAATGGATTTGTACGATCGCGCCATTGCTACGGCAAAAAAAAACCAATACCTCCAAGAAGAAGCACTAGCAGGCGAATTGGCAGCTAAATTCTACCTTGAATTAGGCAAAGATAAAATTGCCCGCGTCTATCTAACGGACGCTTACTACGCTTATGCTCGCTGGGGAGCTCCAGCAAAAATTCATGATTTAGAACAAAAATATCCCCAATTACTCTACCAAATTCTCGAACAAAAAACAAGTTTGTATGCGGGAGATACAATCGATCAAACTATAGTCGAACCCCTAACCTCTACTGGCAATAATATTGGCAATAGGCTGGACTTGGCAACAGTTATTAAAGCTTCTCAAGCCATATCTGGAGAAATAAACGTCGAGGAATTGCTATCAACTTTGATCCGCATTTTGACCCAAAATGCGGGAGCCTCAAAAGGCTCTATCATCTTAGAAAGAGCTGGCAAATTATCGATTGTTGCTAAATGCTTAGACGAGCGCTGCTATTTGCCGAATATTCCCCTTTCTCAAAGTCAACATCTTCCCATCACTGCCATTAACTACGTCTGGCGTACCAGAGAAACCTTGGTAATTAATGATATTGCTACTGAAAATATCTTTGCGGCCGACCCCTACATTATTCAGCACCAACCTAAATCTGTATTGTGTACTCCCATAGTTAACCAAGGTAAAGCGATCGGCATTTTGTACTTAGAAAATAGTCTCGCCCCAGGTGCATTTACTCCTGACAGATTGGAAGTCTTAAAAATTCTCTCTTCCCAAGCAGCTATTTCGCTGGAGAATGCTCTGCTATATCAAACTCTAGAAGATAAAGTTGAAGAACGTACAGCCCAACTAGCCCAAGCGAATCAGGCAATTTCTGCCCTCAACCAACGTCTCAAAACCGAAAATCTGCGGATGAGTGCCGAACTCGATATCCTCAAACAAATGCAGCAGTTAATTCTGCCCAAACCTGCGGAATTAGCTGCAATTGCAGAGTTAGATATCGCTGGCTTTATGGAACCAGCAGAGGAAGTTGGTGGCGATTACTACGACGTACTTTGTACTGACGGGGTGGTTACGGTCTGCATTGGTGATGTCACCGGACACGGACTAGAAAGCGGCATTTTGATGGTAATGACTCAAGCTGCTGTTCGCGCTTTGAAAGAAGTTCAAGAAATAGACCCGGTTCGCTTTTTAGATACCCTCAACCGCACTATTTATAAAAATGTCCAGCGCATGAACTCGGACAAAAATATGACCCTAGCTTTGCTCAACTACGCCGATAGCACAATTAGTATCAGCGGTCAACATGAGGAAACTCTTGTGGTCAGGAAAGGCGGTCAAATCCAGCGGATAGACACAATAGATTTGGGATTTCCCATCGGCTTAGATGAGGATATTTCCGATTGGATTAGCCATGTTTTAGTAGACTTAGAGCCGGGGGACGGGGTGGTGCTTTATACTGACGGCATCCCCGAAGCTAGAAATATGCACAAAAAATTCTACGGTATCGAAAGACTCTGTGAAGTGGTTTCTCAAAACTGGCATTTGAGCGCCGAACAAATCAAGGAAGCCACCATCGATGATTTGCGAAAATTTATTGGAAAACAAAAGGTTTTTGATGACATTACTTTGCTAGTATTGAAGCAACAGGGAAATATTGTGCATAATTTATGATTGACCGTCGTCAACCCGGTTTCTACGAGGGGTCTTGGATTTAGTGTTCAAGCATCGAAGCAGAAACAGGATTTCGAGTTCCGCACCTGTAAGTTATAATAATTTACAGCGAGGAAGTCAAACAATTTTGCGCTTCCAGATTCGGAAGTATAAATTATGAAACCACAAATAAATGTAGCACCATCTAAATCTCCCGAAGAACTCCATACCCAGCTACAGGAGTTGAGCCAAAAACTTGAGGAAGTCGAGGATGAAAAAAATAGCTATGAAACCTTAGTAGAAATTATTACCCAACACTCCACGGATCTGGAAAACCAGATCCGTCATAAAAACCGAGAGATGCAGACTTATATCGAGCAGGTAAAAAAGGTTATAGATGCAGCTATTGCTGTAAAAAACAATAGCTTTCAACCCCAGATATTGTCAGATGTGGCAGCACGCAGTGATGCACTGGGAGAACTGGCACAGGTATTTTCCCATATGGTGCAAACGGTGAAAGCGCGGGAACAAGAATTAGAGAAACTTTTGCAGGCTTACGGACGTTTCGTTCCCGATGAATTTCTCCAATTTCTCGGCAAGCAGAGCATGGGTGATTTCCAGCTTGGAGATCACGTGAGCAAAGAAATGGCAATTATGTTTTCCGATATGCGGTCGTTCACCACGATGGCGGAGCAAATGACTCCTCAAGAAAACTTTGACTTCATCAATAACTATTTACAGCAAATTAGTCCCGAAATTCGTAAGCACAACGGTTTTATTGTCAAGTATATTGGAGATGGAGTTATGGCAGTTTTTCCTGATGGCGTGGATGATGCTATTCAGGCAGGAATTGTGAAATTGGAGCAGTTGCAGAAATACAATCAAAGCCGTAACATAAATGGGGATATACCGCTGAAGATCGGCATTGGTATCCATGTGGGTGATACGATGGTTGGGATTATTGGAGACGCGAATCGGATGCAAGCAGATGCGCTCTCAGATCATGTCAATCTCACTGCTCGTCTGGAAGGTTTGACTAAGTATTATGGCGTATCTTTATTAATTTCTGGAGATGCGGTACAACGTTTGAGTCAACCCGAAAAGTATCATATCCGTTTTTTGGATCGGGCTATTGTCAAAGGTAGACAAGAAGCCATTACAGTTTGTGAGGTGTTAGATGTTGAAGTAGAACCCGTGCGAGCGCTTAAAATTCACACTTTGCCTATATTTGAGGAAGGACTCCAAGAATATTGTCAGGGAAATTTTGCTAAAGCCATAGTTTGTTTTGAACAGATAGTAGCCCTAAATCCAGATGACAAGCCCAGTCAACTTTACCTAAAACGCATCCAATCGCTGTTAGAAAAGAGTATTCCTGCTAACTGGAATGGCGTGTGGAAATTCACCCAGAAGTGACATTAATACATCAATTGGAGGGAGAGAAATCATGACATCTGGAAGCTTAAAAACAATGACACAAATTTTTGGAGAATTCATTGAAGAATTTCCTCCTGAACACGACTCTCTAGAACTTACATTTACCCCCAGTTCTCGCCCCATCAAACAGCGCTGGCGCAATAACAGGCTTTCAGCTCATTTTGTAGCCGATTATTTGTCTAGCTTTCTACCGGTGGATGAGGAGGATGCTAGCAGCGAGAAACGCATAAAAGAAAGTAAGGGAGCTGTGAGCTACGTAGCCAACGAACTGTTAGAAAATGCGATAAAATTTAACAACGATGATACTAATTATAAGGTCAAATTTGGCATACACTTTATTGGTGAAACAGAGGTGACGGCGGTAATTTTTGCCAGTAATAGTGTGAATGCACAAGGCGCAAATAAGTTGAAGGAGTTTATTCAAGAAATTATGGCTTCCGATCCAAATGAACTTTATTTGCAGCAGCTTGAGAAGAATGCGGAATCTGAAAGCGATACCTCGGGATTGGGATTGCTGACGATGATTAATGACTATTCAGCTAAGATAGGTTGGAAATTCGATCGCAGACCAGATAGTGATACCATCATTGTTACAACTGTGGTTCAAATTAGGGTCTAGTTTCTAGCATTTCAATATTTACTCTCTTGTGCGATTGCAATATTTTAGTCAGGAAAAAAAATCACAATGGGCATTCAAGAAATTAAAGGTGAAGATTACAGCATTCACTACGATGCAGAATCAGTCACAGTCACTTTCCAAGGCGAACTCAGCCTGAGCGGCCCTGCAGAGTATGCACCAATAGCCGAATTGTTAGATGAGGTCGCCAATGGCGAACCTTCTACTATTACCTTGAACCTAAAACAATTGGAATTTGTTAACAGTTCTGGTATCAGTATGCTGTCTAAATTTGTCATTAGCGTCCGCAAAAAGAAAACGATTCAACTTTTGGTATTGGGTTCAAATGATATTCCTTGGCAACAGAAATCTCTCAGAAATTTAGAAAAGCTGTTGCCAACTTTGAAGCTAGAATTAGACTAGGATATGTGTAAATTTTAACTACAGTTAATATAGGCGGGACGCCCGTGCCACACACAGTTAACACAGGGGGGACTCCCGTGCCACACACAGTTAACATAGATAAATTTGGATGATTAGTAAATTGCTTAAGTTTGCTGGATCGGCAGTTCAATGATAAACTCGGTTCCCTTGCAGGGTTCCGACTCGCACCGGAGCGCTCCTCGGTGATTTTCTACTAAGATTTTGTAGACAATAGACAATCCTAAACCGGTACCTTTACCGATTTCCTTGGTGGTGAAAAACTGCTCGAACATTCGCTCTTTTATCTGTGGTGTCATTCCGGTTCCCGTGTCAGCAATCCGCACTCTCACGCGATCGGGCCCCGCTAATTCTGTTGTGATCAAAATTTTTAGCGCAGCATAGGGCTGATTTTGTGAGGCCTCATCCAAAGCATCGATCGCGTTGGTAATTAGATTCATAAATACTTGATTGAGCTGTCCTGAATAACACTCTACAGGAGGCAATTTTCCATAATTTTTAACTACTTGAATGTCGCGACGGTCTATTTGAGAATTGAGACGGTTTCGCAAAATTAACACGGTGCTGTCTATGCTGTCGTGCAAATCGCACATACTCATGTTACTGTTATCGGTTCGCGAAAAGTTGCCCATAGATTTGACAATTTCGCGAATGCGATTGGAACCCATTTGCATGGAAGAGATAACTTTAGGCAAGTCTTCAACTAGAAAATCAAGATCTATCTCTTCGATTTTAGCTGTGATTTCGGGACAGGGATGGGGATAGCATTCTTGATAGAGACACAGCAGGTGCAACAAATCTTGAGTATAAATTGCGGCATGGCTCAAGTTGCCATAAATAAAACTAACTGGGTTATTAATTTCGTGGACGATACTAGCCATTAGCGCCCCCAGCGAAGACATTTTTTCGCTGTGGAGGAGTTGAGCTTGAGTTTGTTTGAGTTCGTAAAGTGCGCGATCGATCTCGGCAGCTTGAGCTTCTGCTTTCGCGGTAGCAGCACAACTTTCTTGATAAAGTTCTACCTGTTTAAGATCGATTTCAAATTGTTCGATTTCGCTTTCTTGCTGGTATTGGCTCACCACGGCATCAAAAGCTTCTAGTAATTCGCCGCCAGCAGCTTCGACAATATACAGCAGATGGGGATTTTCCGGCCTGAGTTCGGCATCGGGAACTTGCAGCAATGCTTTTATTCGATCGATATATTGGCGCACTTGTTTGTCTAGATACAGTGGCGCCTCAAAATACAGTGCCTTGACGGTGGCTGAAGGGGGACTCACTAAATTGATGCTGCTGTCAGTATTAATTAAGTCGCGGTGCGATTTTTCCATAAGCTCGATCGCCTCTAACAAATTCCCCCGCAGTTTGGCTCTTTCTACCCCATTCTGAGAGCCAACTAACCTCATGCAAAAAAAAGCCGTTCGTTGGGAAAGCATTCGCTGACGGCCACTGATATTAATTACCGCAGCACTAATTTTTCTGGCTGTCGTAATTTCTTCCAGATTAAAATAGTTCCTCATTGCCGCCATTGGTAATATCCCCGACTCAATTAAATGTCTGTAGCTCCTGCTGACACAAGATTTAAGAGCCATAATAAAAAATTGTACAATACACTAAGCAATATATTCTGTATTTATTACTAAAGTAGTATAATAAAATACAATTATTTTCAATTAGTAGTTTATCACAATTTTTATGAGTCGGCTTTTTGCACCGTTTTTCTTAATCATTCAAAAATTTACAAATCAACTTCGCCATAATTTGAGCTTGAGTTTGTGGCAACCGGTGAGCAGCATTGGGAATAATTGCTAACTCGGCCCCCGGTATCTCGTTAGCGTAGGTTTGACAGTGCCATAAAGGAATTGTTTCGTCACTATCTGCTGCGATGACTAACGTAGGAACTTGCAATTGGTGAATTTCTTTTTCTACTGTATCAACTGCATCTTCTGGCCGCATCCGGCTCATTAAAAATGACTTTGCTACTGGTTGAGACATTAACTCCCTGCGCCACCCGGAAATTTGCTGCAATTTCTCACTTTTTCCAGCTAAACTAGCAAAAGGTTTTGCCAACTGCAAGGCCCAATCCACGGCTGGCGTTTCCCACAACAGTGGCCGCAAAGCATCATATTGACCACAAAAAGTGTCGTCCCGAATTCCCGCCGGTGCTGCTAACACTAAACTGCTAACAGAATTAGGATATTTTAGAGAATATGCAGATGCTACCCAACCGCCAAAAGAATGTCCGATAATACAGCAATGTTCAATATTTAGTTGTTCTACAACTTGCCGGACAAAATCAACTTCTACAGCTACGTCATAGCGGATTTCGGGTTTACTGGATTCTCCAAAACCTAACATATCTAAACTGATGCACCGAAACTGAGATTGCAATAACTCAATTAATGGCAGCCAGCAAGTCTTTTCTCCGAAGAAACCGTGCAGCATCAATAAGGGTCGGCCGCACCCGATGTCGAGGTAGGCGGCTGTTTGGGTGGTGCTATTGACAAATGTACTTAAGGTGTGCTTGTGTTCTACAACTGCTTGAGACTGCATGGCGATCGACTCCTGATAGGTAAGAAATCTTTGTAAACAATTGTAACAAAACAGCAGTCCAAAGGTTAAACTTCATTACGGAGTACACAATTAGAAATAGACCATGATATTGTCTATGATTATTAGAAAATACTACAAACTCAAAGCAGGAGAACACTTTGAACTCTACTTTAAAACAGTACCCGGCTTGCTCTCTTCGCGAAGATGTCAGTGAGTACGTAGCACACCTACAGCTTCACATGACTTTACAAGCTCGCAACTTGCTCCCTACCATTACCACCGCTAAGGATAGTCGCGAACAACTGTTGCAGCAGACTCAGGCTCATTTTGAGAAACGTGTTTCTCGACAAGCTATTTAAACAAATTTAACGATCGCCCGCGATCGAACTTTCCCACATTTCAGCATCCCAGAAACCCGGTAGCCTCAAAAATACCGGGTTTCTTTTCGGCTAATTATGCAGGGGGCCCGGTTTTGGGTAATATGCGTTGGGTGTGCTTTAAATTTAATATCTATGCGAATTCCGATTATTGCATTTTTGACTTTGGCTGCGCTGGCTGGCGGCGAATTGGCAGCGCGGGCGATCGATCCGAGTGCCCCAGCGACTGAGGCGGAGTTTAGAGAGGGAACCGCAGAAATTGACACGCGAGACGCCTGTCCCACAAGGGCACAGAGGGAGGAGGATGAGGTGAGTCTCACATCTGGCACTATTCTCAAGAACGGGCAAGATGCCCGTTCCACAAGAGATGAATTGTTTTGTGGAACAGGCATCTTGCCTGTTGATAAAAAGCTGATTGAGAATGGTGCAACATCTCAGGTGAGTCCAACTGTGCAGGATTGGCCCGCATCCGATGAGCTCGCAGCTTCTGCTGGAGAAGTACGCGCGGCGCAGCTATCCCCTAGGGAATCTCCCTCTCTCAAGTCCAGCCACAATAAAGATTTTACATCTCTGTTAAAAACTCCGGCGACGATCGCGGCCAACGCCGAAATCCCCGAAGCAGTAAACAGCAACACCCGACAGCTAGGCGGTACTCTACAAATCAGTCAAGCCGGCAATGCTGAGGGCGTTTACGTTGCAGAGGTGGAAATTCGCTTTGTCAATTCCAGAGGCGAAGCAGTTGATAAAAAAGGGAATCCGGTTGAGGGCAGAATTTCGGAAGATTTTATCCGAGGCGAGGTCAAACTCAAGGCGGGGGATAACTACAGCCGGGAAGTTGTACGATCGGATTTGCAGCAGTTGCAGCAATTGGGATTGTTTGACAAAGTGACGGTTTCGATTGAAGAAGTTGGCACGGATGTTAATGTAATCTACAACGTTCAAGAGCGATCGGCTCGCTCTTTTAGCGTGAGTGCCAGTCTTAGTGATGATATTGGCGTTGCTGTTCCTCTTTCCTATACCGATCGAACTTTCGGCCGAAACCCGCAGCGGCTAGCGGTAGAACTTCAGCCCAGCCTCCGAGGTATCCAGTACGATGTCCAGTTTGTCAGCCCTTACGTTGCCGCCGAAGACCGTTTGGGATACAGTGTGAGAGCTTTTGGCGATCGCAGAATATCGGAAATTTTCAACAAAGATATTGATTTGCCCAACGGCAACCGAGTTAGGGAAATTCGGATGGGGGGAAATCTCAGGTTTACCAGACCTTTGGGCGATTGGCGAGGGACTTTGGGACTGAATTATACAAATATCAGCACGCGCGATCGCAACTTAAATATCGCCCGCCGCGACGAACTCGGCAATCCTCTCACATTCAGCGGCAGCGGCGTTGACGAGTTATACACTGTTTCTTTTGGGGCGATGCTCGATCGGCGGGACAATCCCTTCGACCCAACCAGAGGCTCGATTCTCAGCCTCAGCACCGAGCAGTCGATACCTCTAGGGCGAGGTAACATTGTGAGTAACAGGCTGTTAGCGAATTATATACATTATGTACCAGTAACTTTGTTCGGCATCAGCGAGTCCGAAGCCTTGCCCGAAATGCTGGCTTTTAACTTGCAAGCGGGTACGGTAATCGGGGATTTGCCACCAACGGAAGCTTTTCGTCTCGGCGGCCGCAATTCCGTGCGGGGTTACGATAGCGGGGATATTGGCAGTGGCAGGAGTTATTTTTTAGCTTCCGGCGAATATCGGTTTCCTGTGGGCCAGGATGTCGGCGGCGTGATATTTGTTGATTTTGCGTCGGATTTGGGCACAGGAGATAGTGTACTGGGAAAACCGGCGGTAGTCAGGGACAAACCGGGGACTGGGGCGGGTGTTGGGGTGGGTGTGAGGGTGCGATCGTCCTTTGGATTAATTCGCTTAGATGTGGGTGTTAGCGACTCCGGTGACATCAAATTTATACTCGGTACAAAGCAGCGATTTTAAGAATAGTGCAACAGACTCAGTTAACCCACAGTCTGAAATAGATTTTGTGCGACTCAATTGCCACCAAAGCCGTTGGCAGGGCATCATCAAACCTATCGGCCTCGGCTGGCGGGGTGCCGGTGATTGCTGCTAAGGGTTGGGCGAGTTGTCGATCGAATAATTGAGTTGGATTTCTTTGCTCAACCCAACCTCCAAAGTTTGTGGTAGTAATAGAAATTGAGTCAAATACAGCACCTCGGTAAGGACACAACAATGTTGTATCCCTACTGTGTTGTAGGCAATTGACAATTGCTATATTTATTTAGGCTCGTAAAGGCTTAACGCTTTGGTTTCTTTACATCAACAGTTTTCGGCTTAGCCGCCGGAGTGCGCGGATAAAACTTAAACTTATTGAGCGCAGCACTTGCCGATTTAGCCACACCGCTATCTATATCTCGCAAAGCTTTTTGTAGTAGCGGAATCACTTTTTCAGACTTAATCATTGCTAGTGCTTCCACAGCAGCTTCGCGCACATCCGGGTGAATATCTTGAGCTAATTTTCCTAACGTTTCTATTGCTCGCTGACCTTCGGCTCTCAGAGCATTAGCAGCACCCATTTTACCTAAAGCAGACGCTGCAAACTTGCGGGTTTCTTTGTCCTGACTTTGAACACATCCCATCAACTGCGGTAGGGAATAGCTTGGTGCTTGTCTGGTAATTGGAAGCTGTGGTTCGACTGCTGGTTGATGTAAATCAATTGGTTGTGGTTCCGAAAAATCTGTGTAATTTAACTCTTCTTGAACTTCTGTTTGATTTAACTCACTTGACTGTTCCTCCCAAACTTCTTCTTGTGGTAAATATTCTCCAAATTCTGTGGGATTTAACTGACTGAACTGCTGCTCCGGGACTTCTTGTTGTTGTACATTACTCTCGTACTGCTCTTGCAAAGACCTGATAGTAGCTTGCATCTGAGCTTCGTGCTCTCTCAACTGCTCGTGAGCCGCGTGCAACTGACTCTCGTATTGCTCTTGCAAAGCCTCCATATTTAACTGCATCTCAACCTCTCGGTTCTCATATTCCTCGGCAATTTGCCTCAAGCGAATTTCGTGTTCATCTTGCAGGTTTTGCAAATGTTGCTCCATCTGAGCTTGATAATTTATATGCAATTCGTCAGCAACTCTGAGTAAATGATGTTCGTGTTCTGCTTGCAAAGATTGGATATTTTGCTGCATCCTAGCATTGTTAGCAGCTTCTAATTCCTCGCTGATTTGTCGCCGCAGCTCGTACTCGTCTACGCTGGCAACTGGTTGGACCTGACTGTCGCGTTCGGCCAAAACTTGTTGGAGCTGATTTTCATATTGAGCTGCAACTTGTTTGAGCTGGTTTTCGTATTGGGTAGTAACTTGTCTGAGTAAATTTTCGTGTTCGATAGTAGCTTTTCTAAGCTGATTCTCGCGTTCTCCTTGCTGAGATTCGACAGCTTGTTGCACCCGAGACATCTGAGCTAATTCTATTTCCTCAGTAATTCTGCGAGTTTGCTGCAAGTATTCTTGTTTTTGCTTCTTTAAGCGCTTTTCCACCAACCAGTAAGCAACTGCTACCCCTGCCAAAAAACCTACGATCGCTCCTATGATACCCACAACTGAGATCCTCCCGACAAAATAGTTATGCTGGACTTTTTACATTTAACCATACAGCCTCCTGTAACCGCCCAGTAGCAACAGCCAGGCTGTCACTGCGAGCCAGTGAACCGCCACCGCAGGCCAGATAGAACCGCTTTGCAGGTATGCGATAGAGCACGCAACTCCCAAAATTGCCGCCAGTAGTAAAAACACTGGATTCATAAAGGTCGATCGACCAACCGGGTAAAAAGTCAGCGCGTTCAGCGGGTGGTAAACTACAAAAGCCGCCAAACTCGCGCATCCCCAAAACCACAGCGTTAACCCAGAAGCCTTCTCGAACGGGTGCGGCAGCATTAACACCCGGAACAATAATTCCTCGGTGATGCCCGGACTTAACAAACAGCCCATGAGCACTCCCACAATTGTACGCCGAGAGGTTTGCACGTCTACTTTTAGAAATCCCGACCAAAAACCCACCGAAAGAGCGATCGAAGTGTAAACCAGCGCGAGCATAGCTGCAACCAGCCAATCAGTGAAATCGGGAATAGTTGAAAAAGCTAGGGTGATGCGGCGTATCAGGAATCCCGGCAGCGCCATCGCACTAAAATTTAACATAATCAAACTGATCCTTAAAATTTTCAAACAGATGTTAGCAGTAAGTTGAGCCGTTTATTATGCAAAACCAATCATTGCCGCCCGTCAGAGTCCGCGTTTTTGTTTCGGGATTAGTTCAAGGAGTAGGATACCGATATTCAACGAGCAATCAAGCAAAGTATTTCGGCCTCAGCGGCTGGGTAAGAAATCTCCCCGATGGGCGCGTCGAGGCTGTCTTTGAAGGATCCAAAAAAGCTGTGGAAGAAATGATTAGTTGGTGCCGCCGCGGCCCCACCGGTGCTACGGTTAGTGAGTTGGTTTTGGAATACGAAGACGCGGAGGGCGATTCCCTACCCTACCCTACGGGAACCCCTACGGAGAACGGGAAACCCTGCGGAGAACCGGATAGCTCCGCTTCACGCACTTTTGAGATCCGCCGATAAAACAATAAAGGGAATAATCTGGGGTTGAAATTGCTACTGTAGAAACGAGGTCTGCCTTGTATAAGGCAGGCTTCGCTCAGGCAGACTAAAGAATGAATCGCATAAAAAGCGCGAATTTGGTATTGCCAATTTATTAATGATGAGCAAGTTGACTTAAATTAGCAAACAACTGAGCAACTTTGGTCAAATCTTTATCTCCCGGCGCTATTTCTACGCCGCTAGAAAGGTCAACACCGCTGAAGTTATTGCCGATCGCGCTATCAATTGCGTTTAAAATATTATCGGGTGTTAAACCGCCCGCCAGCAGCCAAGGACACTGGGGTCTAAACTCTGATAACATCATCCAGTCGATCGTTTTTCCAGTACCGCCGAGTTGATTGGGATGGTAAGCATCGAGCAGTAAAGTATCGACACGAACAGCGTAAATAGCCGCAGTCTCTAGAGTTTCAGAAGTCTTAACTCTCAAAGCTTTGATAATTTCAATTCCCGGCAAAAACTCCCGCAGTCGATCGCAATATTCCGCTGTTTCATCTCCATGCAACTGCACCCCACTTAAATTTGACTCTGCCGCTACTTGACAGATATTTTCTATTGTGGTGTTGGCGAAAACGCCGATGCGAGCGACATTTTCCGGCAACTGTTCGACAATGAGCCGAATAGTTTCTGGGCTGACATAGCGCGGAGAAGCTGGCACACAGATAAACCCCAAAGCTTGGGCTCCCAAGCGGGCGATCGCAATTCCTTGGTCTAATTTAGTGATTCCGCAAATTTTAACCCGCACTCTTCCTCCTCGGTTCTGCAGTTTTATCAAAATATCAACGAATTGTTAACTATTAAAACAAATCTTAGTTTAATGCAAAGCGCTTTTTATAATCGTGGAAATCAATTTATCTGTGCAATCAGGAGATAAGAACGTGATCAACTCATCTTTGCTGTTAGCCGTACAATCTACCGCTCCCTCAACACCGGAGTGGTCGCCCATGGTAGGACTGACAATGATTTTATGTAATTTGCTGGCGATCACGATCGGCTACTACGGCATCTCCAAGCAAAACCGAGGCAAGGGCCCAGCTTTACCCCTTGCACTCCCTGGAATGTTCAAAGGCTTCGGCGTACCAGAATTGCTGGCAACAGCCAGCTTCGGCCACTTGCTGGGAGCCGGAGTAATCTTGGGCTTGGGTAGCGCCGGAGTTCTGTAAAAATCAGGGGAAAGGCAAAGCCAAGGGGTAGAAAAGATATAATAGAAACTCTTTCTTGCTCTCCTTTCCCAGGAAAATTCATGCAGACAGGTTGGCGAATCGGCTCTTTATTTGGCATCCCCCTAGTTATAGATTATTCGTGGTTTATAATTTTAGCCTTAGCAACCCGCGAATACGCCAGCAGTTACGGCCTGTGGGGGCCTGCGCTCTCCTGGAGTGCGGGGTTAGCAATAGCTCTGCTACTGTTTGCTTCCGTGCTCTTGCACGAACTCGGACACAGCTTGGCGGCGATATCGCAAGGCATTAAAGTTAATTCTATTACCTTATTCTTATTTGGTGGAGTAGCTTCGATCGACTCGGAATCAAAAACTCCGGGTCAAGCTTTTCAAGTAGCCATTGCCGGCCCTCTCGTCAGCTTTGCGGTGTTTTTAATCCTTGGTTTGGGTTCTCAAGTTCTTCCCCCGAAAAGTTTGCTAGCAATTGTCACCGAAAGGGTTGCACTCATCAATCTAGTTTTGGGATTATTTAACTTAATTCCCGGCCTGCCTTTGGATGGAGGACAAGTTTTAAAAGCAGCAATTTGGAAAATCACCGGCTCTCGATTTGCCGGCGTTCGCTGGGCGGCAAAAACAGGACAAGTTTTAGGTTGGCTGGGTGTTGCTTTGGGTCTGAGTTTATGCTTTTTAACGCGCGAGTACGGCGGCTTGTGGATTGCGCTGATCGGCGGGTTTGGCATTCGCAATGCCACTGCTTATAGCAGATTGACCTCACTGCAAGAAGCCTTGGTTAAAATTAAAGCCAGCGATGCGATGAGCCGCGAGTTTCGAGTTGTAGATGCAGATTTGACTCTGCGAGAATTTGCCGATCGATATTTGTTAGAAGTCAATCCGTTTCCATTTTACATTGCTGCGACCAACGGCCGGGATTTGGGCTTAGTGTCGATCGACGATATCCGCTTCACAGAACGCAGTCAATGGCAAATTCAGACTTTGCACAACATTTTGAAACCCCTGGGAAAAACCCCCACAGTCTCGGAAAAAGCATCCATCGCAGAAGTAATTAACAGCATGGAAGCCCGTAAACTCCCGCGAATCATCGTCCTCTCGCCGATTGGTTCAGTAGCAGGGACGATCGATCGGGGTGACGTGGTTAAAGTTTTGGCAAAATACCTCAAACCCCAGGTTTCAATGGCCGACATCAAGCGCAGCAAAGAAGAAAACAGCTATCCGCAGGGATTGCAGTTAAGTGCGATCGCCAAAACTGCACAGGAAAACTAAAAGTTGGGCATCGGTAAGGGGCATTAGTGATAAGTTAAGATGTAGCCAACTTTGTCACTCAGGGTTCAAACATTAAATTTTATGCCCAAATTCTTTAATAGAATTTATCATAAATTGGGGGAGGGACGTTGGAAAAACTTAACTTATTTCTTCCCCTTCCCTGACTTGCAACCTCTTGCTATTATCTGGATTGTCGTGACCGGAACTCTATTGGGAGTGCGGCATTTAGGCGGGTTGCAGCCACTGGAATTAAATGCTTATGACCTCATGGTGCAGTTGCGGCCAGATCCGGGCCCTGACCCCAGGTTACTGATAGTTGAAGTCACAGATCCGGACATTAATACTATTGAAAAATGGCCACTTTCCGATCGCGTTTTAGCAAAAGCGATCGCAGAAATAGCGCGTTTAGAACCCACAGCTATTGGCCTGGATATAATTCGTGATATTCCCTACGAACCGGGGAATGCAGAATTAGCAACTCAACTGAAAAACCCCAAAGTATTTCCCATTACCTTCATCGGCACCTCAAAGTACGATCGAGTGCAGCCACCTCCCAACATACCCGACCAGCGGGTAGGATTTAACGATTTGTATCTCGATCCAGATGGTATACTGCGTCGCAATGTAATTTCTATTGGCGATGGTAAGAAAACGTTTTATTCATTTCCCTCCCGGCTAGCTTTTGCATATTTTGATAGCCGAAAAATAGAATCTAAAGGTACAAAAAACAATGAATTCCTGGTAAATAAAATAGTATTTTCCAAGTTGCGCTCAAACTCAGGAGGTTATCAGAACATTCCTGCCCAAGGCTATCAAATATTGCTCAATTACCGTTCTGCTAAAAAGATAGCAGAAACCGTGACAATAACTCAAGTTTTGCAAGGCAAAGTTGACCCCAAATTGGTAAAAGGTAAAATAGTCTTAATTGGCGTTACAGCTCCAACTGTAAAAGATATTTTTTCGACCCCTTACAGCGCTACTAAAAACGGTAATATCCCGACCCCTGGAGTATTAATTCACGCAACGGCCACCAGCCACATTCTCAGTGCAGTGTTAGACGGCAAAGGGCTATTTTGGTATTGGGACGAATGGCACGAAATTCTCTGGATCGCTGTGTGGAGTGCAGTGGGTGGCTGTTTAGCTTGGCGGCTAGAAAAATCCCTAAATTTGATCGCAATCGCGATCGCAGCTTGCGGCTCATTATTCGGATTCACCTTTTTCCTCTTCATGCAACAGGGGTGGATACCTTTAATGGCCCCTACCCTGGGACTTTTAATCACCGCAGGAGTCGCAGTTACCTATAAATACGAGCAGTCGAGGCAACAGCAAGGGATTGTGATGAAATTATTAGGACAACAAACTTCACCGGCGATCGCAAATGCGCTGTGGAAAGAGCGCGTCCATCTGCTCGAATCAGGGTTATTGCCAGGGCAAAAAGTTACTGCTACCATCGTCCTCACCGACTTGCAGGGTTTTAGTACAATCTCCGAAAAACTACCACCAGAAGTGGTAATGAGTTGGTTAAATGAGTATTTATCAGCAATGGCTCAAGAAGTCCAAGCACATCAAGGCGTGATTAATAAATTTACCGGAGATGGAATGCTGGCAGTATTTGGCGTACCCATTCCCCGCACCACTCCCGAAGAAATTGCCGAAGATGCTCGCCTTGCCGTATCTTGTGCTTTAGCCATCAGTTCCCGCTTGCCAGAAATGAATCAAAATTGGCTCACACGCGGTTTACCGGCCGCAAAAATGCGAGTAGGCATCTTTACAGGGCCTGTTATGGTGGGTAGTCTGGGAGGCACAACCCGTTTAGAATATGGAGTGATCGGCGACAGCGTAAATATTGCCTCTCGCCTCGAAAGCTGCGAAAAGGATCGGCAAGAGGGCACTTGCCGGATATTGATTGCAGAAGAAACCTTTCTGCATCTGGCGGACAAATTTGAGGTAGAATCTTGGGGACTTTTGCCTTTAAAAGGCAGGGAACAAAAAGTTAATGTCTACCGGATTTTGGGAAGGAAAAAGAAATAAAAAGAGAGAATCTATCCCTAAAAATTCATGGAGTTAATATGAAAACAATTACTAAGTTTCTCATCAATCTGATATCAGTTGGCTCAATAGTATTGATAGCCACACTTAACATTTCTCAATTTGCAGTTGTGGGACAGCCGATAATAAACACACCTGACCGCCCACCCAACCCTATACCGGGAGGGCCGCGCTTCATTCAGCCTACTGAAGATATTGATGAGCGGCCGCCCACTCAACCGGGACGCCCTGTGCGCGGTGGCTGCGCGAGTATTAGTCAGCTAGGTCTCACAGCCTTAGTGCCTACGAATAAGATCGGACGGACTGTTTTCGACTATCCAACGTTCTTTTTCTACTTGCCTCAAACAGAGGCAGAATCAGCCGAATTTATCCTACAAGATCAAAGCGGCAAGCAGATTTATAAACAGGATCTCACAATTAGCAATTTATCAGGGGTGATCGGCGTTAGTATCCCCGCTAACAAAAATGTGCCGCCCTTGGAAGTAGGCCAAAGTTACACTTGGAATTTTACAGTGATTTGCGACGCTCAAGACCGATCGGCCGATCAGATGGAAAGCGGTACTGTACGGCGAGTTGAACTCAGTGCAGATATCCGCCGTCAATTAGATCAGGCAGATCCGCGCCAGAAAACCGTTATTTATGCTGAAAATGGGATTTGGCAAGATGCCCTCAGCACCCTAGCTGCCGCTCGCCGCGATCAGCCTAATGATACAGCGCTCAAGGCTGATTGGGAAAGCTTGCTGGATTCAGTGACCTTGGGCAAAATTGCCAAAGAGCCGATCGTTCAAACTAAGCCACAACCATAAGCTGTACTGCATTTAAATTTAACTTTTCTGGTGGCGTTATAGCAACGGGCCAGAAAAGTTTCAATACAATAAGTGTACCAGTTTTTAACTTGTATTAGTAACAGCCAATATGGTCGTTCCCTAACAAACAATTTTTATTGTAGAAGAGCCAAGATAGCTGTTCCTAAAAGGCTGCCGGAAAGCCCGCCAAATATGCAGATTAAAGGTCAAACAGCTTATTACTTGTTAATTTCAAAATGTCATGCCATTCCCGATCCGAAAGTGGCTGCACTTTCAAATCAATTTCAAAACAGCGACAAGCAGCCGCACTCAAAACATCAATTACAGTTGCAATCAAATCATCTCCTCCTTCAGATAGAGGTAATTGCACAGGAATTAATTGCTCCCCAAAAACTTGAGAAAACAAACAAACATCTGGCTGCAAACGCATCGAACCGTGCTGCAAAATAGCATCGCCCCGTCGCAATTGCGCGCTACCAATTAACTTGCAACCATCAGCGGTAACTAAATCTGCACCCGTCGCAGTACCAAAACAATTCGGATTGTGAATATAACCCCTTCCAGCTTCCCCGTATTGCAAATCCAAACCCATCGCCCTCCAACCCTCAATCAAAAACTCGCAAATAGTCTGATAAGCTTTCATACGACTGCTTCCAAATCCCGAGGCCACAACTGCATAAGTTAAATCCCCTTGGTGAAGTACCGCGCGCCCGCCGCTGGGCCTCCTCACCAACTGCACAGGCATTCCCCCCCAAGACAAATGCTGCCAAAACTCCGGCCACCTGCGCTGGTGGTAGCCCAAGGAAATCGCCGCCGGTTGCCAAGTGTAAAATCGCAGAGTTGGCGGATTTTTCCCCGCTAGATGCTGTTCCAGTAGCCATTGGTCGATCGCCATCTGCACGCTACCAGACGCCGACAACAGTGGAATTAAACGCCATACAGAATTAGCCATCCGTCCCCAGTCCTGAGTTTGCACTCAATAATTCGCAGAATGTTTTAAAATTAGTAACAGTTTTTTGGGCCTGTCTTCTCAGTTGGTGCAAGTTTCACGCCCGCCGGTGCTTTAGAAATAAATAGAAAAAATAATCGCAGAACCATGAGCAACAGTGTAATTGTCATTAACGACGAAAAATTTGAAACAGAAGTCCTGAAAGCTGAGCAACCAGTGCTTGCCTATTTTTGGGCTACTTGGTGCGGGCCTTGCAAACTGATCGCGCCTTCGGTAGACTGGGTGGCTGCCAACTACAGCGATCGGCTGAAAGTGGTTAAAATGGAAATTGACCCCAATCCTAATACCGTCAAGCAGTATAAAGTAGAAGGAGTCCCAGCTCTCCGGCTGTTTAAAAATGCCGAAGTAGTGCTTTCTCACGAAGGAGCTATTAGTAAACAAACTTTAATCGGTTTGCTCGACGCTCACTTATAAAGTTTGGAAATGATTCGGGAGTTTCCAACTCCCAACTCACAAATATAGCAATCGCAAAGTTTTTTTTAAGCTCTCTCTTTTATCCTCGATATTCCTCTCTGACTCGGCGCCCTCAGCGCTCTCTGCGGTTAGTAAAAAAAATCACAAACCAAATAAAAATGCAATATAAAAAATAATTTAGTTAATATAAAAATATTCCTTAAAAATCCCAAAAGATACAGAAAATATGCAATTTGCTAAACGTTTAGATCCACTGCAATTTAATGTATTTGCCGATATGGATCGGGCAAAAGCTCAAGCTAGAGCAGCGGGGCAGAATGTGATTGACTTGTCTCTGGGTTCTTCGGATTTGCCAGCGGCTGCTCACATTACAGATGCGATCGCACATTCTCTGTCAGACACCAGCACTCACGGCTATTTGCTATTTAACGGCACAAGAGATTTTCGGGAAGCAGCAGCTATTTGGTACGAGCAAAAATTTGGGATTGCAGTCAATCCAGAAACAGAAGTGCTGCCGTTAATTGGTTCCCAAGAAGGCACGGCGCATATGCCTTTAGCTGTACTCAACCCTGGAGATTTTGCTTTGTTGCTCGATCCGGGATATCCTTCCCACGCAGGCGGTGTGCATTTGGCTGGTGGTCAAATTTATCCGATGCCGCTATTAGCAGAAAATGCGTTTTTGCCGATATTTGAAGATATTCCGCCAGCAGTGCTGGCTCAGTCGAAGATGATGGTTTTGAGCTATCCTCACAATCCTACAACTGCGATCGCCCCGGTTGCTTTTTTTGAGAAAGCTGTGGCTTTTTGTCGAGAACATCGGCTGGTTTTAGTTCACGATTTCCCTTATGTGGACTTGGTGTTCGACGATCGCAATTCTCTCATACAGGCAGAGTCTGGTAACGAGGAAGAATATCGAAAATTGATGGCGCCGTCAATCTTTCAGGCCGATAGAGATAAGAGTGTGGCGATCGAGTTTTTTACACTATCCAAATCCTACAGTATGGGAGGTTTTCGAGTCGGATATGCGATCGGCAATTCCGAACTAATTGCAGCGCTGCGACAGGTAAAAGCCGCAGTGGACTTCAACCAATACCGAGGGATTTTGAACGGAGCGATCGCAGCATTAACAGGTTCTCAAGATACCGTCAGAACCAGCGTAGAAACCTTCAGAAAACGACGGGATGCCTTTGTAAACGCGCTACAGGGCATCGGCTGGCAAGTGCCTGTACCCCCCGCCACCATGTACGTCTGGGCGAAACTGCCGGAACCTTGGGGCCAAGATTCCGTGAAATTTTGCACTCAGCTAGTACAGAGTACAGGAGTCGCAGCTTCCCCGGGTGCCGGTTTCGGGAAATCAGGAGAAGGCTACGTGCGATTTGCCTTAGTCGAGTCGCCAGCAATTTTGGAAACAGCAGTTAAAAAAATTGCTGAGTTTCAAAATTGAGCGATGTAATCTGTATCAACTTAACCTCAAACACCCTTGTGAGACTTAATCCCACCGGAATTGAGCTTTGAGGCAGGGGTTTTAACCCCTGCCGGAGGGGGTTTTGACTTTTTTGGGGACACGCTTTGGGCACGCCGCCTAAGTCCTTACCCGCAGTTCAAGATTGGTGCAATTGCTAAAATATGGTGATTTATACCTAAAGGAATAGATATTTGCACGGAGTATCTGTCACAATTTCTGTTAAGAAATGTTAACGGGAGACATCTTCGGAATTACCAGTTCCGCTCACCCACTCTATTAATCCTTGAAATGAATTCTGTCGGGGTAGCGATTGTTCCGTAGCGGCGATCGCACATCCCACAAATACCATGCTGCCCAAAATTGCAATCAGCGGAAAATGCTTGCCCAGCCCAAAATCACGCTGAATGCGAGCTAGCGGTCTGCTCTCGCGCCTGAGCATCTTTCCCACCGTCAGTTGTTTGAGACTAAAAGGATCTCGCACAAAATGACCGCTCCAGCTAATTACTAAATGAGAATGGCAGTGGGGACAAGTGAATAGTCCGCTAACCATCCCGACTGGGCCTACGACGCTGGAACGGTTGCAAATCGGGCAAGTGAGAGAATGAGTGTTATAGGTGGGAGCGTTCATAACTGTTTTTCTTGAGTAAAAAAAAACCAACAACTAATTGGGAGCCTGTGTTAACGCCTAAGGTATAGACCTGAAGAGGCACTTTTCCTTAATTCCTAGTTTACCGCTCGGATCGGGTCGATCGGAGCTCACTGCTTGGGAAAACCTTCAAATTGCCAATCCCGCAACGAGTGCAAGTCGGGAGTACAGGTGAGATTGTACTGGAGCGGAGTAACGGTAATTTTATTGTCGCGAATAGCTTGTACGTCCGTAGGAATATCATGCGGCACTGCCGGATCATAAGCTTCTTCTACATCTTCTAACAATTCCCCAGCTAGCCAATAATAAGTTTTGCCGCGCGGATCAGTGCGCTTTTGAAATATGTCGAAATAGCGGCGAATGCCTTGACGGGCGATCGCAACTCCGGTAATTTCTGCTTGTGTGACTGCTGGTATGTTGACATTCAACAGCACAGGTTTCGGCATTGGCTGTTTTTCCAACTGTGACAGCAAAGTGACAGCGAAATCCACTGCCGGCCCAAATTCCTGCGAAGTAAAGCTGGCGAGGCTGAAAGCAATGCTGGGAATGCCTTCCATAATTCCTTCCATTGCTGCCGAAACCGTGCCCGAACAGATGATATCCGTGCCTAGATTGGGCCCGTGGTTGATACCGGAAAGGACAAAATCGGGCGGTTTGTCAAGTAAAGCCCACAAAGCGAGTTTCACGCAGTCGGCAGGAGTGCCCGAACAGGCCCAAGCTTTGACTGCGGGATCAAAAATAGATTCGACAATTTCGGCGCGGATGGGTTGGTGCAGGGTGAGGCCGTGACCGGTAGCGGAGCGCTCTCTGTCGGGACAAACTACGCTCACATCGTGACCGGCGGCGGCGAGAGCGTTGGCGAGACTGTGGATGCCTTGTGCAAAGATGCCGTCGTCGTTGCTAATTAAAAGTTTCATCGAAATTTTTATAGGCCTGATAACAATATTAAACTAGATTCAACTAGGGCGATCGCTCTGACATCCCATTACTTATTACGAATTATCCGTAAATACCGAAAATCTAAAATCTCAAATCAAGAAT